>CAZCYQ010000040.1:0-33127 GCA_964503085.1 uncultured Rhodothermaceae bacterium
AGCTGGTGGGAAATATCGTATATTGGGGAAACAAAAAAGGGGGGAAGTTCAGTTGTTAGATGGATACACAGATCTTTGGACACTATTCTCCGCTTGGACCTGAATTGCAGTGATTCATGTCACAGTCAGGCTAGTTGCCGTGCGGTTGAATGTGGAAGAGAAAGTCCTAGGATCTGCCCAGCAGCCACCACTACAAGTCTAAGGATATCTATTCCTGCTGGGAGTTTCCATCTTCCAAGTGCGGGACTTCCTTCCAGGATGCTGTAATTGCACGCAATTCAGGCTCAATGGCTGCTGATGGTATGGCAGAGCTCACGGGTGAAACCGCTCGTAGTAGTGGAGCGTCCTGCGCACTCAATTGCTCGGTTTGGGAGCAGTCTGCAAGATCGACGGTACAGAAGAGAATCTATTTGTGCATAGTAGTATCTTATTTCGTCGATGGGTCACGTGAATTTCTGAAAGTCAATTCGGAAGATTTACCTCAACCCTTAATAGCACACGCAGACCGTAAGTTTGGTTTACACTATATCCTCCCGTGGAGGTACACATAGCCATTAATACTCCGGAAGAACTGCGTACGGCATATCGTCCGCCTGCGCCAAAGACCGAGCTCAAGATCTTGGATCATTTGGATATCCACTGCAGGAAGTTTATCGCACACTCTCCGTTCTACGTCATTAGCTCCACACGCGCTGATGGCCGACTAGATGTCTCACCACGTGGCGATCCGCCGGGCTCATTGGCGCATATTCAAGACGACAAGACATTGCTGTTGCCCGACCGGGGAACCGTCAAGTAAACACACTGACAAATCTCGTCGAACGCCCCTATGTGGGCTTACTCTTCTTCATACCCGGCTTCACCGAGACGCTGCGCGTCAACGGTCGCGCGAAGATCTCCACTGATCCGTCCCTGCGTGAGCCGCTTGCGATCAATGGCAAGCTGCCTATATCAGTCCTTAATGTCACGGTTGAGGAAATATTCCTTCACTGTGCCAAGGCTCTGATTCGGGCGCGGCTCTGGGATCTGGAAGCCCATATTGAGCGGTCATGCTATCCGACCTACGGACAGGTATTGGCAGATCAGACCGCGGGAACGGATGCCCGCTAGATTGATACTGGTGAGGCGGAAAGTGCTCGTACCGAACAACTTTTCAGGAGCTTATCTAGCCTGGCTGCCCCACACAGGTGGGGATATACCTCTAGTTGACTAACGTGCCGCTCTCGACGTAATCTCGTGGCTAATGCGAAGCAAATTTCGTGGGAGTGGGTGTCATCCGTAGGATCTTTTTACTCCCAAAGATTGTTGGCTAAACGACAGCCGTAGGAGTTGGGGCGGGGAGCTCTCTAATGCAATACAGATACTGATTGAACAACAACCACAGCAAAGATTCCATAATACTACTTGTGCTTGATTGAGAACTGCATGATGACCACCGCTAATACCTTGGACCGTCTCAATGGATTAAGAACTTTAGAGTTGACTGCCGCCCTAATCTGGCTCTCGGATCAATTGGTCAAACGCCTGGGCCCCACAGGTTCACGAACCGTGTCAACAATCAGTGTCCGGTCTCTTGAAGATCAAGAAATAATAGGTATATCGCAAATTCTCTTGGTTATGTATCCACTAGCCATTGAACTCGCGTTGAAATCCTTGTGGAATTATTTGCATCCTAAAGGCAGCTACGAAAAGACTCATAACTTGGCAGAACTATTCAGTTCATTGCACCGAAACGCAAATAATGAGGACGACGCAAAGGAGGCTCAGCAGGAAGCTCGCAGATTCTGGACCAAACTCCAGTTGAATGGAATTTTGCCAAAAGACTCTGGAAGCTTGGATGATTTTCTAATTGCGCATGCAAACGATTTTTCCAATACTCGGTACTACAAACCAAGTGATGTACCAGAGGTACGAACAGACGACCTCAAGGCGTGCCTACTTTGTATTATCGCACCACTAGTTAGACGAGACCCTGAGACTTTTGGTAACTTTGCAAAACTATCAACACGAAGTGGCTCCGACAGTAGATAGCTGTCATGAAATCCCGTTGTGTTCCACCGGGAACCGCATTTGTATGTGGAGTCCTGCCCAGAAGTGATTGGCTCTTTATATGGTATCTTTATCCTCGCTATTGATCCGCAGTTTCAAATCGAAAGTACAGATTTAGAATAGACGGTTTAACAATAAACCAATCGTTGGGGAAACAGACAAACCGCTCAGACGTCATGACAGGCAACGCTTCGTCCATCGGCTCCTTTCTTTTCGAACCGTGGGGTCTCCCTCGAGGCTGCCCCACGCAGGTGGGGATGGAGGCTACCTTCCAACGTCAGAGCATGCAATGGGGAAATCCAAGGGATTATACAATTGGCAGAGGGTGAAGTAATTTGAAATTTTCAGATCTGCAATTCTTTCCTTCTGCGAAGAGTTAGACTTCTACCCATAATATTCGCGATAGAACGGTAAAGATCAATCTTTAACCTCATATTCCTTACATTTTGCTTTTCCAAGAGTAAGGAAGCGCCATGGCCACGGCAATTATTTCATCGAAAGGCCAACTGATCCTGCCCAAAGAGATTCGGGGCGCCTTGGGGCTCAGCTCCGGTGATCGGGTCAATTTTGTCAGGATGGAAGATGGTAACTATGCGGTGCTACCCGCGACGCATTCAGTCCAGACACTAAAGGGTTTACTGCGGCGGCCAAGGCAAAAACCTGTTTCGGTCGAGGATATGAATCAAGCGATTGCCAAGGGCGTGGCAGGCAATGATTGGTCTTGATACAAAAGTTCCGGTGCGCTATCTCGTTTAAGATGATGAGGCGCGAAGTTCCATAGCGTCAAAAATCATAAGTTCTACCGCGAATGTTGTGGACAAAGGTCTCGACCTCTGCAAAAGAACCTGTTTTTCTCCTATCGCCCTAGACAAACTCCCAGAGCTGGATCACAAGCAAAGTAACGATACTCGCAACGAATTGTGACCCACGGCCCTTGGAAACATGATCAACCGGGAAAGAGAGAGATGACCAGATCCCTCATTGGGCAGGACTAAGACACTGAGTGATTCCAGTCTACTATCCGATGGCAAAAACTCACTCCAATTTTGAATGCTGTTGAAGGAGCACTGGTCGCTATAGATCTTGCGCTTATGGTCATCTTGCCTTTGTAAACTTCTGGTACGCAGAGTTCCTATGCGTGGAGAGCGGAGGTCCAACCGTTCACATCCTTGCCCATACTGTAGATATTAGGACGGAAGGGAAATTGCGAATTCGCATTAACAGGTCGGAATGGGTCTGGCGGCGAGCGTTTTGGATCCAGAACACCGACATCTGCGTGCCCCCACCTGCAACTGATGCTGGTGCCGTTCTCGCCGCTCGTAGTGAATGAGGCCCCTGACACTAACGGGCGTCCGTGCCAGTGCAATTCAAGACGAATGTGCGGAGGCTGTGATCCAGCACTGCCCGCAGCACCTCGAATGGTTCCAGGCGGTTTCAAAGGCTCCCAACCGACCCCGTGAACCGCAGTGCCTTGCACAGACGGTTTTTGAAGCGGTCAAATACAAGGTGGTGTGGATGCGTGTTTAGTCAGAATACACAGCTATTGAGCTCGATTAATTCCGTAACGCTTTACAACGGTCAGTGGAGCGTGAAGCTCGTGGTCACCCGTAAGTACATTATCCAAAGGTGTCTCAGTGATTCCTTGGTAGTAATGGATCCGTTTAATGACCGCATCCTTTGCTTGGACAGTTTGTCTTTCCCACCAATCAGGCGCAAAGTGAATATTTTCGCAGTAAGTAAAGAAAAAACGCAAGAGTGCCTTGGTGACGGAATCATCCGGTATCGCCACCAAGCTATCCACGAATGCCTGGCTGGCGCGGCCATGTTCGGCCAGCCAAGTGAAAGCGACTACTCCACGCTCTCCTCCATAAAATGACGCGAAACTGAGTTGATCAAGAATTACCTGTGAATCTTCGAAATTCTGGAGTTTGACTCCATTGTAATCCTGATGCGGAAATATAGCCCCACTGCACATTACTGGTGGTGGAGTCGTGAATTCAATAACATACCCGCGGATTCCTTCAAAGCACTGGCTTTGAAGAATTGAATCATAAAGAGCCTTATAGTGACGAAAATCCCGAATGGCGAGTCTTGTCCCATCCTCGTATTCCTGAATGAGTTCCTGAAGCTCGCGCTGATATGCAAGTCCTAGTCCTCTATCCCCCTCTCGGTGAAGAGGTATTGCCTTATCCGCGGAAATCTTGTTATACAGCTCTCGGGCAATGGCCCGGTAACCGATTAGAAAACATTGTTCCGGCGTACCAGTGAACGCTTTGTTTTCCAACGGGCTGAATATGTTATTATCGTGCTTCGCACAAAATCCTGTAAACGTAGAGGCCCGCTTTATACCCCGCAGGACTGGCTCAAGCGTGTCCTCGCTAATATCATTGGGATTTAGATTTCGGACATAGGAGTACACGTGTCCTTTCCGGGCGATCTGTTTAAGGCTTCCTGACCTTGATACAGTATGGGCTCTGACGATGCCCCCGTGGCACCCGTCGTGCCACGCGCTTGGGGCTAGACATGTCTTTAGGGAAAATGACTTATTGAATCTAGCCACGCGATCCCAAGATGCCAATGGTTGCTGGTCCTCACGACCTAAATGACAGTACTTGAATTTTTTCCCAGATCCGCACCAGCATGGTTTATTGCGCCCAGTTCCTTTTTTTGTCATCGCTACAATTGACTAATCGTACGGGGCAGTTTTCCTGCGTCGTTGCGTGACCATCTCCCCGCTGACCCGTCTGCTAATTTAATCTGCAAGGAGAGTCTGGAGGGCCAATCAGTGTTAAATATCCACCAGTACTCTCCCCGTCATGGTTTCCGGGATTGGCAACCCCATAAGGTTCAAGATCGTCGGCGCCACATCCCCAAGTTTCCCCAGCCGTATAGGGCCAAGGAATCCATCTCTGATGATCAGATGAGGTACAAGTGCGGTGGTGTGGGCTGTATGGGGCGAGCCGTCCGCATTGCGCATGCAGTCTGCGTTCCCGTGGTCGGCAATAATACTAATACTGTAGTTGGCCTCGCGTGCGGCCTCAACTACCATACGCGCTGCCTCATCAACAGCCTCCACTGCCTGTACCGCTGCTTCAAAAACGCCCGTATGACCAACCATGTCGGGATTGGCGAAGTTCAGGCATATGAAATCAAACCTATCCCGTCTCAACGCTTCCACACAGCGCTTGGCAACTTCGGGCGCACTCATCTCGGGCTGCAAGTCATAGGTGGCTACCTTTGGCGAAGCAACGAGAACACGCTCCTCCCCCTTAAATGGTTTTTCCCGACCACCGCTAAAGAAATAAGTTACATGCGGATATTTTTCAGTCTCTGCCACCCGTAATTGACGCAAACCTGCCTTGGATATGACCTCGCCCAGGGTTTCTGCAAGGTCCAGCTTATCAAAGGCAACCGGCAGGCCAAATTTCTTGTCGTACGGTGTGAGCGTTGCAAAATAAAGTTGCTCAAAAGTCTCTACTTCAAATTCGGCATCCGTAGGTCTCTGCGTAAATGCATTGACTAACTGACGACCCCGGTCGGCTCTGAAGTTGAAAAACACGACTGCGTCTCCATCGGTAATCGGGGCCTCTTCAATGACGTGTGGTTCAACAAATTCGTCCGTAACACCGGCCGCATAACTGGCCTCGAGAGCCTCTACTGCGCTAGCGGAAAGCTGTCCCTCTCCCATTGTAAGCATGCGATAGGCTTTCCGGGTACGCCCCCATCTCCGATCCCGGTCCATTGCATCGTAGCGACCAACTACGGTGGTGATTCGCGCCAAATGCCCTGCCCTCCGCTCAAACTCCCGTACATAACGAACAGCGCCGTGTGGATCAGCGTCCCTGCCATCGGTGAATGCGTGTACGCATACCTGCTCACGGGAGAGCCCCTCACGCTGCGCCAACTGGCAGAGCGCTATAAGATGATTTAAATGACTGTGTACTCCACCATCAGAAAACAACCCCATAAAATGCAACCGCGTATTGCGTGCATGATGTGCGGCGTTGATCAGTACTTGATTCCTAAAGATTGAGCCATCCTCAATGGCTAAATCAATGCGTGTAATCTCCTGATTCACTACACGTCCGGCACCCAGGTTCATGTGCCCCACCTCGCTATTGCCCATCTGTCCGGGCGGAAGTCCAACTGGCCTTCCCGATGCTTCCAAGGTCCCATGCGGATACTTGGCAAACAAGCTATCCAAAAATGGCTTTCGTGCCTTGTGTATGGCACTTACTGCCGGGTTTACGGCTATACCGTAACCATCCAGTATAATCAGGATATGTTTACTGGGCATTCTTGTTTGTTTTCCGACTTGGTTTATCAATGCGATAATCACGCACAACTTTTGATGTTTGTCCTGTTTTGGAGACGTACACGTTCATCGAATCACACTTCGGGCAGCTTAGCTGAGCAACTCCGGTGCGGTCGGTACGTGAGGCGGGCTCATCAAAGTAGTAGCGCCGGGTTGCGCAATAGTACGCCCCCTTTGCCGGATCCAGCCCCGCGATGGGTTTTGGGAGGCGTTGGACCGCCTCGTAGTATTTGCACGCCTCTGCTACCACGCAGTCCTCGCAGCCAGGATTACGTGCCGTACAGGTGTACCTGCCATGCAGGATCAGGAGATGATGCGCCAGCCCCCACTTTCCCCGAGGTATCACTCGTTTAAGACCCCGCTCAACCTTTAATGGCGTGTCTGCCTGGTGTACTAGGCCAGTCCGATTGGCAACACGGAAAACATGCGTATCCACAGGCAACGCATCCTGATCATCAAATGCGACAGACGAAACTACCTGTGCTGTTTTTCTTCCAACACCTGGTAATTTCATCAAACCTTCCTGACTCCTGGGGAGCTGGCCATCATGGTCCGACATAACCTTGCGAGCCATACCCACCAAATGCTTGGCTTTGTTGTTGGGATATGAGATGGATGCAATTATCTTAGTTACATCCTCTGGAGCAGCGCGGGCAAGCGCCGCAAATGTCGGCCAGGTATTGAACAGCGATGGCGTGACTAGGTTAACACGTGCATCCGTGCACTGTGCGGAAAGAATAACAGCGACTATGAGCTCATACTCTTCCGAGAAATTGAGCTCACTCTCTGGGCGCGGAATTACTTTTGCGAGCGCGTCAAGTATGATTTGAGCACGCCTCTTTCTGCCTATGTCCATTGACCTCCTGAGCGACATGCGGTTAACTCATAGAATACTGACCCTGTTCACATTATTGAGCCTGTTCTCGCTCGCACTGGTCACTCCCACACGTGCTCAGATATCAGACTCGGCGCGTGTATCGGTATTCACTATCTATCCAGGGGAGGCCCTTCACTCTCTATGGGGACACAGTGCGCTTAGAATCTGGGATCCAGTCACTGGAATTGATATCTCATACAACTACGGCACCTTCGACTTCGGGAATCGACTGTCGTTCATTGCCCGATTTGCATATGGGAAACTAGACTATCAGTTGTCCCTGCAAAACTCGCCCGCCTTGGTTGAATACTCCTGGTTTTCAGAAAAACGCGGAGTTGTGGAGCAACAGTTGAACCTCACGCCGTCGGAAAGACGAGTGCTCTATCAGTACCTGTCGGCCAATGCTCTTACAGAAAACCGCACATATCGCTACGACTTTCTCTTTGACAATTGTGCTACACGGATTCGCGATGCACTGGAGTACACTTTACAAACTCCTCTGGCCGATTCGATTTCAACGGGAATGTCATTTCGTGAACTAGTCAGGCCCTATGTGCATGCGCGCCCGGATCTGGATATGGCCATTAATCTTGCCATGGGACTCCCTGTAGATCGTTATGCATCACAAAGAGATTTGGCCTTCTTGCCAATTGAGTTGCAAGCCTTGCTGCAAAATGCACAAACCGCAACTGGTGCTCCACTGGTTATAGCGTCTGATACGCTACATGGCGATCCTGTGACTCCTGAGACTCGTCGCTCAATGTCTCTCCCGACCGGCGCAGCTTGGCTTATATTCGTTGCGGCATTTGTATACTTTCTGCGTGATTTTCGCGAACCCCGTCAACGCAAATTTGATGTGGTATTGCTCTCCACGGTAACCCTTGTAGGACTCTTGGTTACCTTCTTCTGGCTTGTATCTCTGCACACAATCACACGACCAAATCTGCACATTATGTGGGCTTGGCCGCTGCACATAATCCCGCTCTACCTCTCCCGTCGTCCCCTTGTGACCATTTACTGGTGGTGCGCCGCCGCCAGCGCCGTGGTTTTCGCGCTGGGCTCGGCATGGTGGCCACAGGCTTCACCAGCTGTAGCACTTCCTCTTGCACTGGCAGTAGCTGTGCGATGCATTAATCTAGCAAGAGTACCGCGTACGGGATTTGAACCCGTGTTACCGGCGTGAAAGGCCGGCGTCCTAACCCCTAGACGAACGCGGCAGAAATCTATAAAAGGGTGACCGAGGGGACTTGAACCCCCGACCTCCAGGGCCACAACCTGGCGCTCTAACCACCTGAGCTACGGTCACCATTTCTCGCCCAACTCGAAATTTACACAAGAATGATGGATAATAATTAAAATAGAATCAACGGATGATCGCAACCTTGCCATACGAAGTCCCCTCATCGTTTTTGCCCTGAGCAACAATTAAATACATACCGGAAGGAACCAGTTGACCATTATGGTCCCGACCATCCCAACTGATGCGCCCCCCACGGGCTTGCATTCGCCGAATAAGTTCACCGTGCACAGCAACAATTGATATTTCTGTTTCTGCTACCAAACCCTCAATGTAGATTTGAACGTCTGCCTGCCCATGGATTTCAACCGGATTCGGATACACAAACAGGTTCTGCGCTTCGTCGGCAGGCTGTATCGCATCACCCAATAAACTAACTAATCCTCTATCCGTGCCTAAGAAAACCCGCCCGGTTAACGCTTCAACCGCTACAGTGATCACGACATCAGAAAAAAGCGGGGAGTTGTTAGCCCTATGGTGCTCAACCAATTCAAACCCTACCCCCTCCGAAAGCAAGTACGCGCCCTCAGGTGTGGCCATCCACAACCTGTTCGATGGATCGACCGCAATATCATTTACCGCCAAGCCATTCAGTACATAGGACCCTAATGTTCGATCCAGCCAAATGGGCCAAACGGCGGCTAAGGAAGGATCATTTGCCGAAAAGGCCGTGCTTCGGAAATAGGCCGGACCTTCGTTCGTGCCGACCCAAATCCTCCCGGACAGATCTTCGGTCAACGAATGAATCTGAGTGCCAGGAAACCCAATTCCATTTGAACCCGGTTCGGAGTAATAGGTGCATACATCGTCCGATCCGTCCCCTGGCGTGTCGTTCGTATCCAGCACAAGTACCCCCATCGTTATCGTCAAGTTGCCTTGATCCAGAAGGACAATCCACTTTATACCATTTGAATCCACCAGGATATCTCCCAACGCAGTCGTTTGGGACATACCGCTACACTGGGGCGGCAAAAGCCGCGACCATGTTCCGTCCACCGTGCGAACATGTAACGGGTAGGGTGAAATGGTATTGGTTACCCACAACGTCCCGTCCTGCTCGCTTGCAACTCCACCTACAATGATATAATCCTGCGTTCCAGCGGCAGGAAGCAAAGTCGAATTAGACTGATCATAAACCGTAACTACATCCTCTGGCGATACCTGAGCCAAGCCGGCGCCGCGAGATGCCGCCCAGGCATTGCCCTGCCCGTCTACGTGAACGCGCCAATAACTGCCTCTTCCGTTTAATTCCTCTACGAAGCGTCCCGTGAAGTTCGTCCAGTCGTCCCCAGACCTCATACGATAGAAGCCAGACCTCGGAATACCCAATTGGGCAGCCGCCCAAAGATTACCGTCGGGGCTGATAGCCAGATCTCCAAAGGGGGAATCAAATGGGCCCGCAGGATAAAGCTCACGGCTGACAAGATCAAGTGAAGTAGCACTTCCTGCCCTGACGTAGTGACTCAGTCCACTATCGGCGTCCCCGATCCACACATTCCCTGAAGCATCAACTCCCACTGACTGTAGATCTTCAAACCCACCGACCGGAATTGACTCCACACCATTGATATCATAAGCGCGTAAGCGGAACTGTGTTACCGCCAGAACCTGATCACCCAGTTTGTCCAGATCTAGGATAGGACGGGTATTCGTGCCAACACGCTCATACCCTCCGTTTTCTGCCCGTTTATTCAATCCAGAAGTCGTGCCAACGTACAGGCGATCATGCTGGTAAACGAGATGTGTAATCCTGATACCGGGAAAGAAATTCCGTTCTGATGTCCACGAACTTGGATCCTGTAGGCTTTGCCCCGCAAGTGGTGCAAATGCTACCCCTGCATCGGTACCAAGCCATAACCCCCTTTCGCCACCGGGAATGGTGTTCACGATAACATCATTGACGGCCGTAGCAGCCGTAAATGACCCTAGTCTGCTGTATGTGTCTCGGACTTCGTTGTCTACAGGATCAAATACAACCAGCCCAAAACCCGTTGCAATGAGCAGGCTATCCCCCAGCACCTCCATAGCATTGATTGTCTTTGTAGGGAATCGCTCGCTACGATATATATCGAAAAAAGTGATTACCCCGCCTGTGGATACATCAAGCCGGTCGAATACACCGTTCACATAGCCAATCCACAACACTTGCCGCTCCGTATCCCATGCAAGGGCCTGCACATTTACATCATACAAGCCCTCGGCAGCAGTATAGCGATTGATCTCACCGTTGCCTGGATCATAGCTGAATACTCCGCCTGTTGAAGCCACCCAGATTACTCCACCGTCTGCAGTTGAAAGTTCTGTAACCTCACGAAAGCTAGTGTGGGCTGTCCAGGAGCGGGAATTCTGAGCATGAGCCAACTGGGCGAACAAAAGAACACAAAAGAACGCACTAGTGCACTTAAATGGACTCATAATCGGGAATATCCTTGGAGTTATGGGGGAGTTTGTGCAATAGATCGCTCATTTCCAGAGCAGCTAACGCTGCTTCTGTTCCCTTGTGGTTCGGACCAGGCGTCGAACGTTTCCTTGCTTGCTCAAGAGTTTCAGTGGTGATGACTCCAAGTGCGACTGGGACTCCCGTCCTTAGTGCCACCTCTTGCAACCCATTGATCGCCGCATTGCTTATTGCCTCAAAATGGTACGTTTCCCCCCGAATCACGGCCCCCAAAGCGATGATGGCATCATAGTGATCGGCATTGATCATACGCTCGACTGCAAGCGGCAACTCAAAGGCCCCAGGACACCATACAACGTTAATCTTGGTAACATTATATGAGGAAAGCGTTTCCAGACAGCCTTTCAGTAAGTCCTGGGTGATAGATTTGTTGAATCGGCTCACGACAACCCCAAACTGAACATCTGTGGACCCAATCGGTGCTCCTTTGAACTCTGATATAACGCTCGTCTCACCACCTGAAGGTATCCTCTGATCTTCGCTCACGCGTCCGTCACGCTCCTCTTCTGACTTTACAGGATCAATTCGCATAAAATCTCCTTTGCTGAATTACCGTACCGATATGTCTGAATACTTGTGTCGGTATCCCTGCTGTCGGTGCAATGAGGCATGTAATGAGAGATGCTCACTATCTTTCATGAAAAACAGTCTATCCCGACCTAACCAAGTGATACGCAAAATCGTCCTGTTAGTGCTGACCACTGATAAAATAGGATCGCAATCATCTCTCATTGCAGACAGAGTGAGACTAACTTGCCAAATTTCTATACATCCGTTTTCTTTGTACACAAAAGAAGGGGGCTTCCACGCAACAAGTAATGGCGATGTCCGTCAATCTTATCATTGACTGCCTGGAAGACGATGAAGATGGCAACCATAAGGGCAATCATAGCGCTCTAAGAATAGCGAGATATGATGTATCATTATATCAAAAAACCTTGATTTGCAAAAGGCTAGACTCCAAATTTGGGTTCCAATTGTGCTCAGCTTCGCTGTCTTAGTGGCGATCGCATTATTCACAGTGGAACCCGACACGCTACCACTACTTGGGCAAACCCGCTGGGGGCTTTTGGCGTTGGCGCCATTCGTTGTTGGTTTGCGCGTGATCTTGGGGGCATGGCGCCTCCATTACATTGCAAAAGGATTTTTGAAATTCAGTGGCGCACTTCGTGCACAACTGGCGTGGGACTTCTTTTCCTGCATTACGCCCTCTTCAATTGGAGGAGGTCCAATCGCTCCTGCCTACATTGCAAAAGATTCACGAGTCTCGCTGGGAGACTCGTCCGCAATCATGCTATTTGCTATGCTGCTGGATCAGATATGGTTTGCCTGCGCCATTGTGCTAGTCCTGCTGAGTACAGCTTCAGTTGACGTTATCCCTGACTCCCTAGGGAATATCGGTGTGCTCACATTAATCACATACTTTTTAGGGTACCTTGCGTGGATTATCATTTTCGCGTACGGCGCACTGAAGAAGCCGGAGGTACTGTCATGGGTGGTTCAACGAGTGTTTATGTTGCCTGGGCTCAGGCGTTTCAGCAGTAAGGCTGATTCAATCCTACAGGACCTGCAAGAACGTGCAACCATCCTTCGATCCCAGCGTCCGGTGTTTTTCTTGAACGGTTTTGGGTTGACCCTATTGGCCTGGGCAAGCCGTTATGCACTGGTAGTGCTTATTGTAGCAGCTACTGCCCCCGAAATCGACTATATCCTCGCGGGTTTGCGTTCAATTGTAACGATGCTCGGCGCGCTTGTTGTGCCTACTCCAGGAGGAGCTGGCGGTGCAGAGGGTTTATTCGCACTACTCGTTGGACCACTACTGCCTCAAGCCTTGGTCTCCCCCGCTGCTCTTATCTGGCGCGTGCTTGGGTACTATGTATTTCTTGCCGCAGGCGCGTACCTAACACTGGACAGTGCACTACGCAACCACAAGTAATGAGAGCCGCTACCATCACTTATTCTGACTGCCCAGGTGGATACTAATAGCGTATCCTAGCTTTACCATTTTATAGTGCTATGAACTAGCGCAGTTAGATCAATAAACAGAACCTCCACAATAATTCTTTGGATTCCTAAGACTGCAATAGATTTTCGGCACCGGCCACCTCCTCCAATCCGTGGTTGGGAATTCAGGCGGTCTTCAGCACGGCATATTGTACATACCCTCGTATGCAGTAGTACAGCAAAATGCTCCACAATGGTCTAAGCCTCAGACTAGAAATTTAGCCGTGTAAAACAGTCGGAGAATGGCATTTTAGTGCTTCAATCAGATCCAAGACTTTCAACCCGGGAAATGCACGAAAAAGAAGACTGAGCCTGCCACCAAAAGAAAGCTTGAAAGAGACCGAAGCCTTTTAGCCCGGGAAATAGGTGACGATGACCGACTATAACTTTTTCGGTCTGATGACTGCTTCGCTACAGCGAGGCCCAGACCATTCAGCCCCGGAAATGATCATCATCAGTTTTCGTAACGGAGGCATTGATGTCGCTTCAAAGAGGCCCGAGCCTTTCAGCCCCAGAAACTCTGTGCCTTATCAGGGGATGCCCCAACTAAAATTGGGGCATCCCCTCAGCAGAGCCCGACACGATGCCAGCGGACGTCGGGCCCACCATAAATGTAGCGTGGATGTACGGCTATGTCCAATTGACTTCCCTTTTGCAGCATGCTTTGAAACCTCGGCAATCGGGAAATCCACCTCTGCGATTCGCTTACACTCTCTTGGAATCATGAAATCCCCCCAGAACTGTCCCCTAGTTCCCTATTGACATCTTTGGGGGACAACTTATCCCCCGGTAGTAAATTGGACGCATCTATCGCTTTCCGAGCGCGGTCAATCTCAGATGCAAGGAGTTCCTCGTCCGGCAAGGCTGTACGGTATTCCGCAGCCATTACTTTATTTGGAAGCCCTTCAAGTGCGTATCGTGCAACCGCTTCGTTCTTCTGAGTGCACAGAATCAATCCTACCGGTGGGTTTTCTCCATCCTGGACCCAATTTTGCAATGCATAATTGAGATAGAGATGCATTTGTCCGGCATCAGCATGTGTAAATTTGCCAAGTTTCAAGTCAATAATTATCATACACCGGAGTCGTCTGTGATAGAATACCAAGTCCATCCGATACCATTCATCACCGACACGGAGGCGCCTCTGGCGTCCCATAAAGCAAAAATCATTACCCAACTCCAGGAGAAAGGTCTCCAGATGATTAACCAACGCTTCCTCAAGGTCGCTCTCGGAGTATTCGTCTTTCAGATTTAGAAATTCAAGGATGAATGGATCCTTGATTTCCTCTTCAGGCAGGGGAGTATCATTGTATTGGACGCTCATCCCTTTTTTGAGCATTGCAGCCTTATCCTTCGAAAGTGCCGTGCGCTCGTAGAACTGAGAATTAATCTGACGGTCAAGTTGTCGAACCGTCCATCCTCCGCGCAATGCCTCCATCTCGTAAAATTCGCGCGCACGGGAGCTCTTGACCGAAAGTAGGCGCACATATGCCGACCACGGCAGTGGAAAATGCGGAGCAAGATGATTCAACGAAGATTCTGCAGACACTGTCTGCCATTTTTGATGATCCCAAAATCCGGCCGACGCTGTAGGCCATTTTTGCCGACTACCAGATTCGGCAGACACTGTCTGCCGTTTTTGATGCGAGAGAAAAAAGGATCGCATAAGCCTGAGATTTCGAACCGAAAACCCTCTACCAAAACGGGCAGAAAGATCTACAGAAAGGCGTATAATAATCTCCTCGCCGTATTTGGCACGCTCCCTGCCTTCCTGCTCAAATTCGACGATATATTGGCCAATCAGCCAATAGGCTGCTGTCATAATTGAATTTATTGATCGAGCGGCATGTCCACGGGCTACATCCACGACACCGGACACATCGTCGTAAATCGATTGGTATCGCTTATCCAGCGAATCCGATTTCTTTGCAGTCTTTGTCATGACTAATCAATTCTACGAAATTAGGTTGTATGCTATGCGAGGTCAAGTGACTGTGTCACAGCCTCAACATCCAACCAATAATGTTGCACCTTGGTGACCTCATGCCAAGGAAATTGTTTTTTCATCAGACACTGGTCGAACCGCATCCAAATGCCCTAGTTGTAGCCTGTAGCGAGGGCGGGATAAGGCTTATGGGAGGCCATATGCCTATGATTACTGATCCAACCGCACAGTTTCTCCTGACTTGGCAGACCGAACAGCAGCATCCAAAATCTCCATTGCGACCATATTGATCGGGAGCGATGATAGGCTTCCCGCTGGATCTGTATCGCCGCGCACGACGGCCGCCAAAAACGCAAAGGGATCATTATGGGGGATAACTCTGGCAGGTGCCTCAAAGGGTCTAGACGGGGTATCCGGAAGCCCAAGCACGCCCTCGGTCGCGTTCAAGGCATAAACAAATCCCTCAGTTCCGTACACATCCATATCCTTCCGATTGAACGGCCAATTCCAGGACGCTTGGATAATCCCTTGCGCGGACGGATAGGTTACGATGATTGTTGCCTCATCATCTACCCGACCATAGGGAGCATCTGGCTTGAATATCTGCGTTACTGCCGTGACACTCTCCGGTCGCTGGCCATCCATAAACCAGGTAATTAGATTGGCACCGTAACAACCAAAATCTGTGATCGCACCTCCTCCGTTCTTTTCTTCCGTCAGTAACCAGGATGAAAATTCTTTACCTACGCCAATCTCAATAGGACCAGGATGCCCATCCCGTACAACCATCTTTCTTAAGTCTCCAAGTGAAGGAAGTGCCTCCTTTGCGTAGTGGACGCTAGGGTACCAAGTGGTTTCATAGTTGGTCAACAGGTGGATCCCCGCAGAATCTGCAACCATCTTCATCCGCTCTGCATGGTCCAGTGAGATCGCCAACGGCTTTTCAACCATCACATGTACGCCGCGTGCAGCAGCCGCTTCTGTTATAGCCAAATGGTCATATATGTTTGAAAACACCGTCACAGCTTCTGGTTTGGTCGCCTCAATCATCTCTTCTACAGATGGATACACCAACCCCGTATCAAACCCGAACCGGGCGGCATGACGCTCAACCAAAGCCTGGTCGGCCTCTGCAATCCCGACAATCTCTATATCCCCACGATCTTCACGACCAAGTATCCAGCCTACATGTCCATGCACAAGCCCTGCCACACCAATTCGCACCGGATCGGGTGCATCGGAAGAAACCGAAGCAGGTGATACCTGCAAAATAAATGCAAATAGCAAAGCTGATAACCCCATATCACCGAGAAAATTGAATGATTAGTGAAATTCTATGTACCGACATGTCCGCCAAAGAGCTACCAAATGGTACGTTGAAGTGATGCTCCTTCCTGGCGAAAAGCACTGATCTATGTTTGACGGCAGCGTTGTTTCAACGCCCACGGTTCACATGGCGTCACTATCGCCTCTATCCACAGACCATCGCATACTTGTCTTGTTTGGTACTCGGGATGGATCTAGTCGCCCAAGGCAATATATAAT
Source organism: uncultured Rhodothermaceae bacterium (assembly GCA_964503085.1). Classification (GTDB taxonomy): domain Bacteria; phylum Bacteroidota; class Rhodothermia; order Rhodothermales; family Bin80; genus Bin80. The sequence continues at coordinate 16,491 of CAZCYQ010000040.1, forward strand.
GCTGCTCGCCTAGATAACGCAACCACCTAATCTGCCGCAAAACCTGAAATCAACCGCCGCCTCCGTCTACACTCCGATACGCTTCAATTAGCGCAACCTCCCCCTCCTTGCCGGGATGCATGTTGCCGTGCTCCATCCCTAATATGCCCTCAAAATCTTTTTTTCGGATGTGGTCAAAAACATTCGCGTAGTTGATCTCGCCAGTTGTCGGTTCCTTGCGGCCGGGATTATCGCCAATCTGGAAGTATCCAATTTCATCCCAGGCAGCATCAATATTGGGGATCAGGTTACCTTCTGTGATTTGCTGATGATACAGGTCATTCAGTATCTTGCAAGCGGGACTGTCCACTGCGCGGCAAATTTCATAGGCTTGGGGGATTTTCGTCAGAAAAAGCCCAGGATGATTGCGCGGGTTGAGCGGCTCCAGTACCATAACTAGATCATGCGGCTCCAAGATGTCACAGGCACGCCGCAGACTCTCCACAACATTAGCGGTCTGGTAGCCCATATCAAGCCTGAGATCCACAAAGCCGGGCACCACGGTCATCCAGGTTGCATTGACGCGCTTCGCTACCTCGACAGAATCCTCAATTTCACTCAAAAACTGTGCTCTGAGGTCCGCATCACCACCGGCAAGATTGGGCTCGCGCCAGTGGATCTGATGTGCCACAAAGACTCCCATCCGCATATTGCGTTGAGACATCGTCCTAGCTATGCGCTCTTGTGTGTCTGTATTTCGTCCCTTCATACCATTGTCCTCCCAGGCCGTGAAGCCTTGATCTGCTGCAAAATTCAACTGATCAACCAGATCATCACCTGCACTGTTCTTAAACATGCCAAAATGTGGCGCATAGTGCATTGAGAAAGCATCCTGCACTCCATTTCCAGCATCTGTCGCTAATGGAGCACAACCTAAACTTGCAGCCGCAGTCATAAGGGCTGCAGAAGGCACAAATTCTCGACGAGTCATATTTTTCGTGGTATTATAGGATTGTCAAATCGGGACTGCATAATCTATACGTCGCAGATGCGAACTGCTTCACGCAGGGATACCAAGGGCGTTCTCGTAGGAATGAACTCCTGACCTACAAATCCATCGTAGCCTGTTTCTACAATCGCAAGCATGATGGCTGAGTAATTCAGTTCCTGTGAATCATCAATTTCATTACGTCCGGGGTTACCGCCAGTGTGATAATGACCAATGAACTGATGATTGTCTCGAATAGTGCGAATGACATCTCCCTCCATGATCTGCATGTGGTAGATGTCGTAGAGTAATTTGAAGCGCTCAGAACCCACCTGTTTGCATAGCTCAACCCCCCAGGCTGTTCGATCACACATATAATCCGGATGGTTGACCTTGCTGTTCAATAGCTCCATACATACCGTTACCCCATATTCTTCTGCAGCCTGAATAATACCTCTGAGACCGGTCACGCAGTTCTCAAGCCCCTTGGTATCTTCCATTCCCCGCCTGTTTCCCGAAAAACATATTACACGATCATAACCGGCTTCAGCAACCTCTTTGATTCGTTCCTGATACAGCGGTACCAACCATTCATGATTGGAAGGCTCGTTAAACCCATCTGTCAGGCGGTTCTTGCCCTCTACTCCCGGCCCAAAGGGCATGGCACAAACCAATCCATACTTCTCAATGATCGGCCATTCATTGGGCTCGAGTAGTTCTACAGACTTTAGTCCTATCGTAGCTGCTGCCTGCGCAAGTTCTTCAACGGAATGATCCGGGTAGCACCATTTGCATACACTATGATTCACGCGCCCCCGTAGAGGGGGTTCCGAAGTAGCACCTAGCAAACTGGCACCTGCAAGTCCGGCCAGTCCGGTTTCAATAAAATTTCTACGTTGCATTTTTCGTTGTTTCTGACAGACCAGAATCTAGCCCGTAGGCAGAATATTATCCATTCGTGCGGCTAATCCTTCGAGATAAAGTCGGTCGCCCCCTGATACCTCAGCAGTTGCCCATCCCTGATAACCGATTCCTGCAAGGGCCTCATTAACAGCCGGCCAATCACAATCACCGTCCCCCAAGGGCACTCTAAAGCCCGCATACGGTCCCTCCGTATCAGCTTTTGACCGACTGTACTCCTTAATATCCAACTTCAGAATGCGATGACCCAATGTACGAATCCAATGCTCCGGCCAGCCGTAGGCAACTACGTTACCTACATCAAAATACCAGCCCACGGAATCACTCTCGAACTCATCGACATATCTGGCGCACTCTAATGGACTCAGAAGAAACTTATTCCAAACATTTTCAAATGCAATCTTGATACCATGCTCAGCCGCTATGGGAAGCGCTTTGCGAATTTCCGATTGCGATCGTGTGTAAGCATCTGCATAAGACACCTGTTTGTTAACCACCGCTGGTACAAGAAGGACCGTTGAGGCTCCATAAGCATGTGCATCCTGAATTGCAGTCCTCAATCCATTCAGTCCGGCTTCCCTGACAGCCGCATCAGGATCGGAAAGAGTTTGGCGCCAGTGAACCGAATCAACCACACCGTGGATCGGCAACCCCGTAGCATCCCGCGCGGCTATTATTTCATCGTTATCCAAGTCATTCGGGCTATCCATTTCTACTCCATCATACCCCAGATCCTTGAGTAACTGGAATTTCTCGGCAATAGAAAGCTCCGGTTCCTGGATCATCCCAAACTTGACCGCCTTCTGGACAGAGATACGGGAGCGCGCAAAACCGCGCCCCGAAAAGGCAAGCCCAGCCGCGCCCAATGCACTGGTAAACAGAAAATCCCTTCGTTCCATTGTTGTCACCTACATTTTTTGGGCCGAAGTAGAAGATGTGCGCGAAAGCTTTGTTATGCCCGGCATTGCTACTTCTGGAGCTGCAAGCTGCCCAAAAGCAAGTGTTTTTGGCACGAGATTGAGGCCTGAGGCCATAAGCTCGTCCCAACTCAACTGTTGGCCTGTATACGCACTCTCACGTCCCAAAACGGCCGTGAGCGTGCTGTGGGCTATCTGAACTGCCTCGTTGATCGGCTTACCTTCACGGATCGATGCAATGAGATCTGCATGCTCCTGGACATACCCGTTGCCTCCCGGCTCAGGCATTTCATAGAGTGTACCTCCGTCGTGAGATTTCAGAACTGAGAAGCGGGGATGCAACTCGGCCACACCTCGGGTACCAACTATTCGATTGGTGACCCTGTTGGTCGCACCATGGAACTGCCTGCATTTGGCTTCAACAACCACGTCTCCAGGATAGACATACTCCACACTGAAGTGGTCATAGATATGGCCGTAATCTGGGCTGGTTCTCACGATCCGCCCTCCCATTGCAATTGCGCTGTCTGGATGTCCCTGGAATACCCAGTTGATTACATCAATGTTATGCACAAACTGCTCCACGATATGATCTCCACTCAACCATGTGAAGTAGTACCAGTTGCGACACTGCCATTCCATATCGCTCATCCCACTTTTGCGCTCACGCAGCCAAATGGGGCCTGTCAGGTAGTATTCCTGCGCACCGACTATCTCGCCAATCATGCCGTCATGGATCCGCTTGATCGACTCCACAAAACTCGGCTGTCGCCGATACAGTGTTCCCGCAACAACCGACAATCCTTTCTGAGTGGCGATCTCCCCCGCCGCCATGATCTCAATTGCTCCCGCTACATCTACGCTGACCGGCTTTTCCATAAATACGTGCTTACCTGCATCTACTGCCGCCGCGAAATGAGCGGGCCTGAATCCAGGCGGTGCAGCGAGAATTACCATATCGACATCGCTGTCGATCACACGCTGATAGGCATCAAAACCAACAAACGCATGCCGGTCATCTACCTTGAATGCCTCTCCAATCTCCTGCTCCAGTGCCTGCCTGGAGGCATCCAGTCGATCTTCAAATAGATCGCCCATGGCAACTATCTCCACACCCTCACTGGATACAACAGCATCCCTCGCCGCGCCTGTGCCACGCCCTCCGCATCCGATGACACCTACACGCAGTGTATCACTGGCACCGGCGTACGCGAAGTTTCCCGAGACCATTAAGCCAAGTGTACCCGCGGCCGTGACCTTCGCGAAGTCACGCCTCGTAATTTCATTCTCTTGCATATGAACCCAAAGTTTAATTCCCCTAGAATATACCGTTATTCTGCATTCAAACTTTCAATCACGCAGAAACTTCCCCGTATTCACCTCCTGCAAACCCGCTTCTCTGCGCTCTACAAACCTTGTGCTGAAATTCGCCCGATCATTTGCATCCGAGATAGCCGCTTCCCATATCATAACACTGTATGCAGACGCCCATGCATCAGCAATCATTGCACTTGGAGCAACCACGGCAACCCTACGCTCATGCTCTACGCCATATCCGGTACGGGGATTAATTATGTGAGAATACTTTATCCCGTCATACTCCAAATATCGGTACGTATCGCCAGAGACTGCAATACCACAGTTTTCCAGAGTCAGTTTTTCTGTTCCCAATTCACCTTCTGTATTCAGGTCAAAGACTTCTACGGACCATCCAGCCGAACCAGGTGGAGCGTTCCCCAAAGCTATATCTCCTCCAATGTCGACAGCGGCGCTCGCAAAACCCGCATTTGCAAGGGTTTTAAGTGCCTTATCGGCTGCGTACCCCTTCGCAATTCCTCCAAGATCAAGCCGCATATTTTCTCCGTTCAATTGAACCGTACGACTATTTGCGTCCAACTCCAGAAAACGGTACCCCACCGCATCCAAAGCATTTGTAATTTCGACGGCATCCGGTATTGTTGCTCGGCGCATTGCTTTACGCCACAGTAGTGTGAGAGGCCCCACGGTTACATCGAAGCTTCCTTCTGATGCATAAGCGATCCTCTGCCCCGTGACAAGTACGTCCCAAAGGTTCTCACCAACGGCGATGGGTTGTCCGCGGGTCTTGGATAATCTACTCACTTCACTGTCTATCAGGTAGTCACTCAGTTGCTCATTGAGTTCGTCAATATGTTCGAACGCTCGCCCAGCAGCACTAGCTGCTTCTGTTGAATCGGCAGCATAGAGTACAACCTTCGCTTCCGTGCCCATTTGATACCTCGTGAATCCAAAACGAGTAACCTCCTGAGCCCCCACATCCACTGTTGTGGCAACACAAACCAATAATCCTATCCACATGGCGGAATATCTCAGATCATGTCGCCTTGCCGAAAAATATCCCATCTTCAGGAAGATTGATTCTAACAGATCCGAAAACTTACTGAACAGATTCCTATCCATTACAATTATTTCAGCTGCGTAATCAATGCGCAAGAGACATGTACCTAACTACGGATCTTCTCCGCAACAGTACTATTCTCGTACCGATCACCGTTTGACCCGTCAGGAAACGCTACACTTCTGGAATGTGCCTTTGCCATTATGAACAATGCGCTCAGCGCACCACTGCAATCCCGCATTGCGCAGGGGCGCCAGTCCCGACTCAGGAAACTCTAGCTTTTCTACCTGGACTTCCTGGTCCAGTGTAAACCGCATCTCATAATGACAGACTTTGTTGGCGGGCAGAAATGTGCGCTCACCAAACTGATCCAGTAATCGTTCTGTCCCAATCGGTCTGAAGGATCCATAGGCCCCCGATACCTGACCACGAAAAGTCGGTGCACTGCGGATCGTAGTTATTGGCAGCTTTTTGCCCATCAGTGTACACGTGGGCTTTCTCGTGAGATCACACGCTATAGAGCAAGCGCATACCGCCTTCGCGCGCTGCTTTCCGGTCAAACGTCACCGTTTCCCGCGCACCTGATAGTTTGGCCGTTTCAGCAATCAACGTGTCGGCAAAATCAACCGAAGATCCATCACGATAGACCGCCAAGGCACGGTATTTTGCTTCGGCATTCTCAAAGACGAGTTCATGCGAGCGTAGCAGCGCCTCAATCACTTCGCCAACTTCCCTGCGACCCAATTTATATGAGATGGCCAGCACCCAACTTGTCTCAGCCAAGACTACCGAACTGATAAAGCCTGGATCATCCCGCGTGAGCCCATCAATGAATTTAGAGGCGATGGAACTTTGCACCTCATCATCCTGGACGAGATAGCGCACCAGAACATTTGTATCAAGACCAATCATTGCCTGCCGCGCCCTTGGCAATCGCTTGATTCATATCCTCGATCGAAATAGGTTTTTGCTTTGGCCGCCGCAATAAACCTTTTAGTGTCTGGACTGAATGCGTCGCGGGTAGCACCGCATAGTTACCATCTTCCATCCTGACAAAATTGACCCGATCGCCAGGGCTGAGCCCCAAGGCGACCCGAATCTGTTTTGGCAGGGTCAATTGACCTTTCGATGAGATAATTGCGGTAGCCATGGCACTTCCTTACTTTTGGTAAAGCTAAATGTAAGGAATTTATGGTTAACGATTAATCTTTAGGGAGGATTCGATCCACAACTTTCTCGGTAGAACCATATTTAATAATTGACGCTAGACACGATCCGTCCTTACGGCGTCTGCAGCTGGGGCTCCGGCCTCAAGATTCATAGCTGAACTTCTGCCCTGCCATCCCGTGCCAAGAGATAACTTCCATGTGCATCCCCCTTCAGAGCATGAACGCGCCCCTGCAAGAATAAATGAAGTGGAATCGGGACTCTGAATTGCCCCTCTATGTTGTTGCGAACATAAGGAAAACTAAGAGGGTCTTGTCGCTTAAAGCGAGATTACCACATCTACTTATAATCCGGTGTTGAATCGCTCGGACAACTCTGCCAACTCCGGGAACTGTGCTGTCGCTAAACTCCAGGTTTGGGGGAAAAACTGGTACACGACTTCGTACAGCGCAGAATCTCCACGAACTTCACTCGGCGGCAATCCAACTGAAGCCAATACGTATAATACCAGGCTAAATGCCAGGCAAGCGGTAACTACACCAAATGCTCCCCCCAAAATCCTATTTACCGTGCCGACAAAAATGATATTCCTTATAAACTTGTCAACTCCACGTGAAATAATCATGAAAAACAATTGAGCGCCCAAGAACACTAGGCCAAAACCTGCAATTGAAGAATAATCTGCGGGTACACCTATTCTGGTTTCCAGCGATCCTCCAACCCCTTCCATGAAGGAATATCCCAATGCGATCGCAATCAACAAACCTGCCAACCCGAACACCTGGCGGACGAGTCCGCGCCTAGCACCCACTAGCAAACCTATGCCCAGAACAACGAAAATTACTATATCAAGCCAATTCATACTAGCCGTTACGATGAGACTTCAGAGAGGTTACGGAAATTATACGATTCATCATTTAAAGGCAAACCGTACGGCCAGTGTAACCAGGCCGACCTGCATTACTCCCAATGCAATCCCGGAACGGTCGTCCAATCTGGCCACGCGTGGACGCAACGACGGATCTCCTGTCGCTAAATAATCATCATTGATCCTATCTGCCCGAAACTTATAGTGTACAGCTACTGCACCCGCAACCATAGCCAGAGCTGCTGCACTCCAATCAATCCAGACTCGACCACGTCTCACGCTATGGGTAAACCCTGCTGCATCCCCCGTTTCGCTCAAAGCTATGAGCGAGACCTCGTAACGATTCCATAGATCTTGCCTGGGCGCAAGTATACCTGGCGAATAACCTTCCATTTCAATACGGAACATCCCGCTCTGAATGCCGGGAGACGCAAATACTACGGGAGTCCGCCCCAATAGTCTACGCTCAGAACCCTCCTGGAGCCATGCCTCGGCCCCAAAGGGATGAGATTCGATTCGATGATACATTGGAAAGTTCAACGTAACCAGTACGGTATCCCCCGGAGTTGCAATCAAGTGCTCACGTAACGGCGACACGCTCCAGGCGGCCGCTCGAAGTGTTGAAAGCCGAATAACATCGGTATCATGATCTACCCAGTACGGGCTGCCGCTCGCCAACCCCAGGTACACAGAATCAGCATAGACCGCCGCACTAGCATCATTGGTTTCGATATGGACGAGTACTTGGGGCTGCGCCACGCTGATTCCGGGAAGAGCGGCAAACAGTCCGCCCCATAACACCATAATCCATCGACTACTAAACTTCATCATCTGTTTTTACAGGGCTGAGGCGGACAACATAACGTGGCTCCGTTAGAACGATTAGCCCTTCGGAGACCAGTCCAATTGCGCTCTTTACCCGGCCTCTGAGCTCAATTTCCTGGAGTAGTTCTCCGCTGGCGCGATCAAATGCATAAAACCAATTACCCATGCTACCGACATACACTGTCTCCCCTACAATCAGTGGCTGAGCTGCTAATGCATCAGAGCATTGTACGATCCATTCAATGCTCCCTGTATCACTATTAAAAGCTCGCAATACTCCATCTGAGGCCCCTGCAATCACAAGTTCACCGTCCACAGCTGGTGACGAAAAGTGAACTGTTTCATCCTCTAGCACTACGCTCCATGCAATCTCACCCGTATCCAGGTTCATAGACAACAAAGACCCATGTGTGGTAGATACCAGTAGTTTTTTGTTATATGCAACTGGAGCAACATAAATCGGTAGGTTAATATCCGCGGACCACTGGAGCGTACCGTCGTCAAGAGATAAAGCCATCACTATCCCATTATCTCCCGCAACTATCACCAATCCGTCATGAACCAAGGGTTTTGCGTGAACACGCATGGCCTCCGGTAATTGGTGCATCCAGGCCACTGTACCGCCCTCTACATCAAAGCGCTGAACCTCGCCGACGGTGTTAACAAAAACACCGCCGTCCTCAACTGATGCAACACCTACATGGACGGAAGCGCCTCGGGCACGCCAGCGTATATCGGAGGCATCCAGATCATAAGCTGTCAGGGCTCGACGCCCCATTGCAATCGGTACCACAACCGTCTTACCTATCACGGCCGGGGATCCATTGACTGCATCACCAAATCGTTTCGTTCCCCCGCGCTTACCCGTGGCCAAATCAATGACATGGAGCTCCCCCTGTCTAGTAGCAACCAAGACATTGTCTTCAAACAGTAACGGAGCGTCTGGGCCAAACCCGGCCCGGGCATTATAGGTCCAGGCAATTTCCAAGGGCGGAACCGGTCCAAACTCCACTCTGGGTAACGGGCGAATGTCCATTGTCAGCCCGCTGCAACCGATGCACAGGAGCAATAATAGAATTGAACCTCTAAAAATCAAACCCGAAGAAGAATTGACGGAAGAGAGATGGATCCCGTGACTTGAATGAGTCACGGAACCGGTAACCTAAGTCATACCGAAGAACCAGCCCACCGAACAGATTGAGACGAAAACCGAGGCCTGCAGCTCCCAGTGTTTCTCCGGCATAAATTTGATAAATCCGGCGGTCGTACTTGTCATTCCATGTATGCGCAGCATCAAAAAATAGTGCGCCACGTAAGTTGACAATTCCTAGAATAGCCAAGGGAGGAACATAGACAGATGGGTTGTCAACCAGCGGGAACCGTAACTCGTGGGATGTGAACCAGGCTTTCTTCCCACGCACATCAAATAATGGATACCCTCGCAGATCCCAACTTCCACCCATAAACCACAGGCGGGCTTCCCGGCCATGATTCATACGACCCAGAACGCGCGATGCAAATGCCACCCTGCGGCTTAATCTCAGGTAATGCCGAAAGTCTGCCTCCAGTGTGATGTAATTGACGTTGGAGTAAAGCAGGTCTGTTGTATAAGCCGCCGAAATTCTTCCACGCCAGCCAACCATGGGGCCATTGGCACCAAACAAAGCATTATCATGGACCAGACTGATCTGATTCGTTAATAGCAACGCTTGACGATCGATCCGTCGCTGAGGAATCTGTTTGTCATCCCAACTCAAGGAGGTCGCAACCTCTACGCGTCGAAACATGGAGAGCGGATAACTCACGGCTCCAAACCCGCCCCACACTTCCTCCCAAAATCGTGGAAATTCTGTGGGAGCATCCGGGTCTGTCAGGTCGTACCTCAACCCACCATACCGATAAACTCCATAACCAACATTCGCCCTGCGGTTGAGATGAATCCTGGATATATTCACATTGAGGCCCCTCAGAAAATCTCCGGTGTACTGACTCGTGCTGTACAGGGTTACGAAAAACCTGTCGTTGCCCATGAGATCGGAAAAGGCGAGAACAGCTGCTCCACTCGTCCCCCAGACCGCGCTGCTTGATATCTGCCCCTGTGCAATATCCAATCCATAGCGCCGTCGATACCGCAGGCGGTCAGTTGCAGTGCCGGCCTCAATGCGCGGAAACTCCCAGGTCCCGTCAGACGCTACTGCCAGATATTCAGGCTGCTCCGATACAGGTTGATTCAATAGCGTATCCAAACCTCCCAGACTGCGCACGGTGAATCGGTAATTTTCGAAGGTTGAGAAAACCATCTTTCCATCACGTGTCCACACCGGATCGTAGGCTGCGGTGGTTAGCTCCGTTAAACGTTTTTTCCAGCGTACACTGGGCTCTGGATCTTCTCCTTCGCGAGTCCCCAAATCGGTGGAAGCGATGACGGGGGGACGTAGCGCTGCGTCAATCACATAAATATCCTGACCGCCATAACGTCCTGTGCTGTCCTTCCTGGTACTCGTGTATATGATCTGATTCCCGTCTGGACTCCAGTTTGGCGAGAAATCGTGCTGTGTACCAAACGTCACGTAGTCTATGGCTCCTGTTTCCAGTTCATACGTAAATAGATTGTAGGCATTATCAAAGCCTTTCGAAGTACGATCGGAAGAGAACACGAGAAAGCGTCCATCCGGGCTCCAAGCCGGATCACGTTCGTCATAACTGTCATCTGTTAATCGCTCCAGACGATTATGCTCCGTGTCGTAGACATACAAATCAATAAAGCCACTCTCGTCTATAGCAACAAAGGCTATACGCAAACCATCAGGGCTCCACGTCGGTGAGTACAGAGCAATGATCTCATCAAAACTAAACATACGACCATTTGCACCAGACTCTAAATCGTAAGTATGAATAACGTCCGTCTCTCCGCTCTTGGTAACAAATGCCAATCGACCATCCTTCGAAACCCCCATTCTGCTATCCAAAAGGTGAAATGACTCAAACTGATTATTGCGCTCACCACGAATAAGAACGCGGGGTTTATCAAGCGGAGAATACATTGAATCAACGTCAACGTAGTAGACATTACTGTACCCACCATGATTGCCGGTAAACAAGACGCGCCGCCGCCCATCCTGCATTTGGTAAAAAACCGGCTTTGAGTTGAACCCCCTTACGGAGATTCCTTCGGTTATTAACGTTGGGCTCTCCGCCACATCCAGCCGAGCATAATAGGTTTGGCGTAACCATTCCTGCCAACCCGTGGCAATGTCACTTAAAGACTCCTGCAAAGTGAACTCCATAACCTTGCGGAAATCCCGACTAACCCAGGCATTCTCAATCAACTGTAATAGCTTATCCTCGCCGTACGTCTCTGCAATAAAACGACACAGCGCTTCTCCCTCCTTGTACATTACGTAGGTACCATTAATTCTGTAGATATTCTCCAGCGGCACCAGATAGTTCGAGAAGATCGCATCCCGCATAATCATCTCATGTTGGTAATCCTGTGGACCAGACCAATACTCCGCTAGGCCTTCGGTATACCATAACGGCAGGTAACGATCGATTGGAATACGATAGTCCCTGTACACACGAGCTAACTTGTGCATGGTGAAAACATGCACCATCTCGTGACGAACGACACGTCTGAACCGATGCAGATTGCCGTTCGCAGGGATTACAACCCGTCCTTTAAGAAACTCATAAAACCCGCCTACGCCATCTGGAATAAACCCATCGGTGATGTTGGTCTGCTTAAAGTGCAACTGTGACGAGTAAAAGACAATGGGTACACGCCGTGTAACCGAAAAGTTGAATCGGTTCTGCAGCTCGGCGTATGCTTCTTCCGCAAAAGCTGCCCCGTGCTCGGCGAGCGCCTGCATTTCTGGATAGAAATAGACGTCGAAGTGCTCAGTCTTGAGCACATTCCAGTCGAAATTCTCGTACTGGATCTTGTTTCGCCCAAAATGAAAGTTATACTGCGCCGATACCGGCAATACAGCAAACCCCAATACAGCGAACAAGCCCCATGCAGCAGCTGTATGGCGCATGAGCAATGGTGGTTCGTATGCGCAACGCTATTACAAGTATACCGTTCCCAATAAACGATCTATCCCTCAACCAGCGCCGCCTTAAGACGCGAGATCAATCCTACAGGAGATGGGTCCGTGTTATTCATAATTGCAAGGTATAAGCTCACCCAATCACTGATATACATGATTGAAAGCAGGCGTGCCAGTCGACTGCTACCCTCACTCCATACTTCAAGCCAGCTCTGCGCATGTGGCTCCAGCAACGACCGGGTTACATCCATCCTGCGCTGCGTACGTGGATGATCTTCTATATCCCGAAGAGCCACCACGGCAAGCTGCTTCAACTCCGGCTGGAACCGTGCCCATCCCATGACCTCATTGTGGTTCATTTCTGGAAGCAGATTCCCAACCGCCAGGCTTTTTGCGTTCTCATGTATTTGATTACGCCACCGGGTATTCGCAGCAGCGAACTGCTCACCGCTATAGATAACTGGGAAATAGCCATATAATGCTCTGGCCAGCGCTATTGCAGGGTTTTCCGGGTCAGCTATGTTAGCCATCGCCTCCGACTGCGTAGCCGTAATAGAGGCGGCCTCTGCCCAATGGTCAGGCCTGACACCAGTAAGCCGGAGCGGTTCAGTGACCGTCAGTAATGCTGACAGTGAGTGTGGCAGCGCTGCACGTGGCTGAATTCCAGCCGGCAGATTAACCAGTGGAATATTCTGATCTTCGGCCTTGGCCGCAAGTTCTCCGCCAGTCGAAATAACCAAGACTCTGGCTCCCCGCGCACAAGCGTCATCAAAGGCCGCAAGCGTCTCCTCTGTGTTACCTGAATAACTTGAAGCCACCACGGCTGTGTCGGATCCGACCCAGGCCGGCAGTGAATAACTACGTGACACCACAATTGGAACGGTCGCTTGATCCGCTGCCAGCGCCGACAAGATATCCCCACCAATAGCACTCCCGCCCATTCCAGCGACAACTATGCCATTTACGTCAGTACCTGGCCAACCACGGGTTTCTGCCTGCTCTGCACGCCTTCGACCTTCCCTAAGCAGTTCTGGAAAGCTTCGAACGGCCTCATACATGCCCTCAACGTCAATCCGTTCGAGTAATTCTTTGGTCATTGTATCTGGTATGTTTTTCAACTGTTAATTACAATCATATCTACTCAGGAGAACATGTATCCGTCCAGAAACTCCATCCCGGCCTGAGTACTGCCCGGGACCTAAAATGTGCCTGATTAAAAGGGGCCATTGCGAGATTCAGAAAAAGAAACGCTAACATCAGTTGATCCGGTTTTCCAATTACCCCCCGTCAGAAAAAACTCACTTGACCATCTCAATAGAGAGATTGATTTGATCTGGCGAAATAGTTGGGCGTTCCTGTGTCTAGATTGCGACTCAACCCGTTAACAACTCACATAAGGGCGAGAAGAAAATGTGAAAAACAGTGTTGGCAAGAATGTACAGTCTTGGAATGGCCGGACCCAATCAATTTTCGGAGAAAACCTTGGCCTGAATCGCAATACCTAGCACATCCTAAAGTAAGGATAAATTCTCGCGTGTCGCCATTCAAACCTTTGCCGAATATACTGCATGGTAGAATAGACAGGACGTACCGGTAGTCAAAGTTAATGGTCATGTGCGTGTATATGTATTATGAAGTGGAAGGTCTTATAGGAAGCGGCTCTTAACCTGAGACTTTTATTGCAAACCACACTGGGTGTGGGTAACGAGAGAGACCTTCGGGGGGATAGATCCGCCCAATTGGCATCAGTATGGCCTCGGAATCACTTTTTTAGGGTATCCCTATTTGTTTTCACCAACGTTTAAGCAGCCTTTCTCTGAACAGTTGTAGAAGGACGGCAAACCGGTGGCGATACTAGAAACCAAAAAGCTGGGAAGTGATCCCTCCGATAATCATCGCATGCAGATGCTAACTTATGCCAATTCACAGGGTACAGCGTACGCCGGGCTCAGTAATGGCGATGCCTGGGAACTTCATGATGTCTTCAAGCAGGCTGCTTTAAGTGACAGTAAAATACTTGACCTATCCATTGAAAAAAGCCCAGCCTATCATGCTGCACTCCAACTTCTATGTCTTTGGCGACCAAACCTGGTCTCGGGAAATGTGACCCACGCGAAGATGCCGATTATTGGACGTGTTGAACGCCGACGTAACCTTAACCTAGATCCAAAAGAATGGGGCAGCCTTGCAGACTGTGAGCCTCCGAGCAAAGCACCAGTATCGCCAGAGGCTCTTTTTTTGGGATGGGACAAAGAAGGAACTAACTTCTTGGAGGGGTATGGTTAAAGTGACGGTAAAGGTACTTTATGAAGCCAATTTTCTGACGGAATCTAACCTGCCCTATAACCCCTTCGGTGGTAAAAGGTACCTCATTAATACAGAACCTCGACACAGCAACGATACCCCCTTCAAGAGCTCTTGGTCCCTCCCTGAATCTCCCCTCCATATGAACCTCCATCTGAGTGCCAAAGAGATCAGGCGCTGTTGCAGAAAACTACTGGAAGATTTTGGGAAGAACCCCAAGACCGATATGCACCTGAGGAGGGTCACCTGATTGCATTGCATGAACTTTCTGTTAAACCCAATTTCGTCGCTCAATTCGGGAGTGCTGTAGATCCCGAGAATATCTTCAATAGCGGATCCAACAGAGCCCATCGAATCCGAGGATGTCTCAGCTATCTCAGTGATGTGACTCCGACAATGCCTCGGAGATCCCGATATTGAGCCTGACTAACTGCGTGATTTGACACTTTCCATAACAATAGAAATCTCGCTCCCAGCCTGGGGTAGGTTTCTGTATACCGTTAACGGTGCGTAGCTAACTGTTTTGTGGACGAAGTAGCTCCCATAGAGAAAGGGAGGAGGCAGATAAGTCCAATTGATCAGGTTATCGCGATCGTTTTATGTTTGGACAGCACTCACTGCCCCGGAATTCACCGCTTGATATGCTCCTGCTATCCGATTTACTGCCCCAAGCAAATAAACAGTTCCCCCAATCGTAACCAGGACTGGTGACATGGACGCAAGTGCTGGGCCTGCTCCAAATGCGATGGCCACGGATACGACAACTCCACTCACAGCAGATAGCACTCCCTTTTGTACCATATTCTGTGATACATCAAGGACGGCCTCTTTTGCAGTACGTTCTCCTGCGTACACATAAATCAGGTTCTCTCCCAAACTCACGACCCCTTCAAGAGCCATGCCAATGCATCCCGCTTTCGCTGCAATCTGCAAGGTTTGCCCAGCAACAATGCCAGCAGCATCAATAATATTGGCCGCATTCGCCTTGGCGAGTTCGAAGCCAGTCATATCCCTGCTTCCTCGCGCAATATTGTCCCTAGCAACTTCCCACACGATGTTGCTGTTTTCTATGGCCAACTCTGGATGGTTGCGCACAGACTTTATGTGACTGGCATGCTTGCCGTCCAGGAATTCCACCACGGCATCTTTTCCAAAATTTCTGACTACCTGGGGGATGGAGGACTCATAAAAGCTCTCAGCAACTGGCATAATGCGCCACGAATCTCTTAATCCAGCAGTAGCAAGCTTCAGCTTAAGAGACAAAGGCAATTCACCAAAAGACGGTGATGCCGCCAGGATTTGGTTATAGGCCGCTGCTGTTGCAGCAACAGCGGCTACAGCTGCTTTTTTAGCCCTGTTACGTACCGTCCCATCAGGTTCTATTGCGGTGACTGATTCCTTGAGTTTGTTGTCTGTGAGCACCAATGCCTCAGACACCTTGTCGGCATATCGTTTTGACGCATCCTCAACCTCGGTTGTAAATTTTTGCCAGTGCCCATCTTTAAAAGTCTTGGCATCAAGTAGTTTTTCCTTACCAGCATATACCATTTTGACCAGAGTGCCCTGTGCGCTATGGGCAGCCCTACTTCCTGTACTGATGACCTTGTCTACGGCAATCTGTGCAGTGCGCTTCACATCATGACCAATTTCATCGGTTTTATCTGCAGCAACCAGTTCGCCGTGCTTGGCCTCACTGCCTGCATCCACCAACTTTTCTTTAGCGACCTGTACGCCGCGTTTGACTTGGTTCCCTGCCTCCACCACCTTGCTCGCAACTCCCCGTACCCCATAACTTGATTTAGTTTCCATTATCTGATGCTTTATTGGCGGCTACTCATACATGCGCCTCGCATTGAACCCTGTTTCATTAGCTTGGTTGTGGCTATATTCACACCGTGACTGACTTCGCTCCTGCGCTAATCACCTCGATAGGAGCTATCGGCCCTGGCCATTGACTTAATGCTTGGTGTTGCCATCTTGTCTGAAGCCGCCCGTGCTACGAGTTCAATCTGTTTTTTACTGGTCCGCCACAGTAAAAAATTCGGGGCTTCACCCAATATTATGATCGGATCTGTAAATTTAGGAAAATTCGGGATAAGGCGGTCATGTTATGGGATAGTATTCGATGGGTATCTGGTCGTCATACCGAGGATAATAACCGAACCAAACAGGCATACAATGAAAAAGAGGCTCTTCGGCTATTTTTGTGAGAGGTTGATATTTTCAAATTCTGGGGCTCAGG
>CAZCYQ010000041.1:0-32175 GCA_964503085.1 uncultured Rhodothermaceae bacterium
GGATCCCGGACCGTTCGCACATCCAGTCATAGGTTTGCCGTTCACTCCCGGGAGAGAGCATCCGCCCCACGACCAGTGCGAGGGCCCAGTGAATCTGATCCCGGTTGAAGTTCAAGGTTTGCAGGATCTGGGTGAACCCCAACAGCTGCAGCGCTTTGAGCGCCACGCGCTCGCCGCCAATGGTTCGCGTATCGGGATGATGGATCTCGTTGGTGAGGATGGCATCCCGGTCATCGCGCGGATCATGGACATCATAGCCCTTGCGTTTGAGCTTTTCCATGATGTCCTGACTGGCCTGGCAAAGGGCTTCATCTTCAAACGGCAAGCGCGCATGTCCGTGCAAGCCGTCGCGCACGAGTTGCATGAGCGTCGGCCACTGTTCTTTGGGGACGTTGAATTCTTTGCCGAGGTTGAGCAGGGTTCGCTGCCGGGGGTCTCCGTGGACGCGATAGGATTCAACGATGGAATAGTAGACGACCTCTCTGCCGGATTTGAGGGTACGGGGTTTGGCATAGACATACATAGTCGGGTCGGGGTTAATTTGGGAGTTGAACGGTGGGCTTGACGGAAAGATCCCATAAAATCCCACTACATTGGGGGTTTTCGACAAAATAATCCGAAAAAGGGCGTAATTTGTCCAAAATTGACCGATTTAACCCCAAAATCAGAGGTTTTTACCCCGAAAAACCCGAAATTAGGTCAAATATTCAGACTGGCGGGAAGGGAAATGTCGAACTCGCGCATGGGGTTTACAAACATACAACAAGAACAAAAGCGTGCAAACAGGCCAGCAGTTGCTTGGTTAAGATCCCGCAAAATGGACAATGTCCTGATGGAAACCCCCTGAGGGCGTTCAACTACCCCCGCTAGAACCCGCGCCCATAGTTCTTGTAATTCCGCCGAGGAAACATTTTGTATGTAACTGAAGAACCGTGATGTCCAATCGTGGTCAACAGGTGCGTCGCTCACGTTTTTGTCCTGCAACAAGGCAGATGCCTGTTCAATCACCGACTTCGTATTTTCGGCCCTTTTTGTGGCCTGAAAGTTGAAGTTGTTAACCAAGACTTGTACGTTATCTACCGTGAGATTACCTGCAACTGTTGTTCCAGTAATCAGGGCAGTCTCTTGAGTATCAATGGCGGTTCCCGAATTGATTCTTGCTGGCGAATCATCATTTCGGTGTCGCTTTATCAAGGGAAGTATCGCGCTTAAACCGCTCCATGCAATTTCGGCCAACTTTGATATAGCCGCGATTGAATCCAGCATTGAAATGTTATCAGTAAGATGGGGAATTGTTATTGTGACGAATGATGAGTAACTGCAAGGACGAATATACGAATGGACACCCTATGATAACCGTGTTCACTAGGGATTCAACTTTGAGACAGAGGATGGCTGGGGCTGTTGCCTCGCAGCCTCGTGATGGCTACTAGACTTCCGTACTTACAACTCTAGTGGCCATGGCCAACAGTGCACCGGGAAAGTTTTTCCGCGAGGGGATTTCGTTGATTGAGATATTCCGCATGTTTCCAGACGACAAGACGGCGGAGGCATGGTTTGAAGTGCGGTGTTGGGCGAGAGTATTACATGCCCACGTTGCGGATCGGACAACATCAACGTCAATACGAACCATTCGACGATTCGCCACCGCTGCTGCAAGTACTTTTCGGTCAAGGCGGGAACGGTGATGGAGGGATCAAGCCTGGGCTACTAGGTGTGGGGGATTGCCATTTGCCAGATCATCACCGGCAACAAGGGTGTGTCCAGTATGAAGCAGCACCGCGACCTGAACATCACGTAGAAGTCGGCGTGGCATCTGGCGCACCCCACTCGCATGGCGTGCGAGTGCAAGCGTGGTCAGGAGTTCTTTCGTGGCCCGGTAGAGGTTGATGAGACGTAGATCGGCGGCCGTGAGAAGAACGAGCATGCTAGCAAAAAGCTCGATGCTGGACGCGGCACCGTTGGCGAGGTGGCTTTTGCAGGAGTATAGGATCAGGGGTTTAAGGAGATTCGGAGCAAGGTAGCGGACAGCACGGGAGCAGCTACGCGCAAGGGGTCTCTGAATGAAAATGCCGAGGAGTGCGTGAAGGTGTATGTCGGCGATGCCAAAGCATACACGGGCCTTGAGAATCACGAATCGGTCAAGTATCGTGTCGGGGAGTACATCCGGGAGCCTGCATACACGAACGGCAATGAGAGCTTGTGGGCGAGGGTGATGCGGGGCAATCACGGAACGTACCACCACATGTCGCGTAGGCATCCAGACCGTTACGTTACCGAGTTTGCGAGCCGTCACAACCAACACCCGTTTGACACTGTTCACCAAATGTGGCGTGTCGCTTCGGGTATGGAAGGCAAGCGACTCCGGTACACGGAATCTTATTTGCAGAGTCGGAGAAATACCAATCACCAATAAACGACCTTCCGTTTTGAACCAGGAGCAGAAGGTTAAGAGTCGGTAACACGCATTCTGGATCACTCAAACTGAGACTAACCATGGACTTCATTGACAGACTTCGCACGCTTGGTTCCCGTGCGGAATCAATTGCCGGTCACGCACAATCCGAGGAAGCCACCAAGACCGCTCTTGTGCTGCCGTTTATTGGCGCGTTAGGATATGACGTGTTTGACCCTACCGAAGTAGTTCCTGAATTTCATGCTGACGTTGGTCAACGGAAGGGAGAGAAGGTTGATTACGCCATCATCAAGGATGGAGCACCAATCCTACTCATTGAGTGCAAGCCGTCTGACTCGGAATTATCTCAGGAAAATGCGACTCAATTGTACCGCTACTTCACTGCGACGGAAGCTAGATTTGGTATTTTGACAAATGGCTTGCTCTACCGCTTTTATTCCGACCTTGATGAACCGAACAGGATGGATGGTAGTCCCTTCATGGAATTCAGTCTCCTTGAGGACGTGACAGAGAGGGCTGCCAAGAGTCTAAAAATCTTCACAAAGTCGGCCTTCGACTTGGAATCGTCAATTCATGTTGCAACCAACGTAAAATACATTACATCCATTAAGCAGGTATTGGCTGACCAACTGAAGCGGCCGAGCAATGATTTTGTCTTGTTCATACTCAGTCAAGTATACAAGGGTACACGTACCAAGAAAGTTAGAGAGTCTTTCGTAGGTATTGCCCAAGATGCTTTTCGTGAATTCATCAATGATCGCGTTCAAAAGCGACTAAAGTTAGCCTTGGATAGTGAATCGGAAGATAGTAACGAAGTTGAGGTTGTTCCTGATGAAGCTGTGGGCACTGAGCAGGAGTCCGATATCGTGACTACGGAAGATGAAATCATGGGCTATCATGTTGTAAAGTCCGTGTTGCTGGGCCATGTTGACTTGGACAGAGTGGTTATGATGGACAGGGTTACGTATTGCAATATCTTGCTTGACAACGATCCTCGGAGGGCCATTTGTCGGTTTTACTTCGGTTCTAAGAAGAAAGCGGTAGCCATACAATCCGGGGCCGCTTCTTGGGAAAAAATTCCTATTGATTCAATTAACGACATTTACAACCTACAGGACAAGCTGCGTGACCGCGTATCGTGGCTGCTAGCTCAGGCTTAATTGCAGGCGATTAGTTCTTTCAGCCAAATGCAAAGGCAATGGACGATTGGCTACTACCGCATATAATCTCCTTTTTTGTCACATGAGCAAGAACGGTAGGCCCAATGGCTAACGCTAGTGCAAGGTTATGAGTGTCATCCGAACGACGAGTCGGCGGAGCGAGGATCTTATCCAAGGCGAACACAATATCGGATTAATTAGCATAGACCGTTTTTCCATTATCACAATAACTTCGCAACAGAGCATGAATTTTGCTGATTGCGTTCAGTTCGTCATAGTATTTATCACAGGTAGTGTAGACCATCATCCCGGTTATCCGGTCAACCCCTATCCACGCAAGGCACTAATTTCAAGGTGCATTTGCTCTGGACTTGAGGGACTGTAGTGAAAAAGACGCGCTCAGCCCCTGAATGGCCGCTTTGCGCGTTTCGCAAACTGCACTTATTGCGCAATCTCCCTGACACCTGCCAAACTGGATGTATATTGCGACTTTCAAGTTTAGGATATTACTACAAATATGCTATGGACCGAGCGTTCCGTAGGGGATGAAGCTGCCGTGCAGGCACTCAGCGATGAGTTGAATTCACTACCCAAGCCACTGACACGCTTCCTGATACTGCGAGGTATTGACTCATTGGACACCGCGCGTCATTATTTCCGGGCAACGCGGGCGTCCCTACATGATCCGCATTTGTTGGCTGATGTTGAAGTTGCTGCCCGGCGAATCGCACAGGCTATTAAGACGAAGGAAAAAGTACTCGTCTATGGAGATTTTGACGCGGATGGCGTCACCTCCACAGCCCTGATACTGCAGTTTCTGCAGTCCAATGGACTGACGACGTCATCATATATCCCTCATCGTCAGAAGGAGAATCACGGTTTTCACGCCAGCGGTGTTGAGCTTGCGCGTTCCCGGGAAAGCTCCCTGATCATCGTTGTGGATTGTGGCACGAATGATGAGGAAACTGCCGCATTGGCAAAGGAGGCCGGTATAGATCTCATTATCTGTGATCACCATCAGAACGAAGGCAAAAGCCCGTTCTGCTGTGCGCACGTTAATCCCAAACGGGAAGGTTGCGATTACCCGTTGAAAGATGTATCCGCCTGCGCGCTTGCCTATAAACTGGTCCAGGTCGCGCTGGAAGAGCTTGGTCAACCTGTCAGTCTGGCGGACGATTACCTTGATCTCGTGGCAATCTCTACTGTATGCGATATCATGCCTCTGGTGGACGAGAACCGCATCCTGGTACGCGAGGGATTAGAAAAGCTGCGCGCAGCACCGTCCCCAGGCCTTCGGGCGCTCACGTCTGTTTCCGGCTGTGAGCAGGAACACCTGACGGCGAATAATATCGCTATGCAGCTTGGTCCCCGCCTGAATGCTGCGGGCCGGCTCGCCCATGCAGACGAGGCACTCTTGCTGTTAATGGCAAAATCGGAGAGCGAAGCCGCGGCTTGTGCCAAACGGCTAAATGAACTCAACATAGACAGAAAAAAACAGGCAGCACGGCTACGCCCAACTGCAAAGAAGCTCGCGCAAACACAGCTGGCTGGATCCCATACGAGTGCGCTTGTACTCCACCATTCGGATTGGCATCCTGGCATCCTGGGCTCAGCTGCATCACAGATGGTCGGGGAGTTTGGGCGCCCGGCCGTAATGCTGACCGATGTTCCAAATTCGGACGGAGAAGAAGTGTTCGGTAGTGTGCGTACAAATGGTGATATTCATATTCTTGATGCCATAAGAGGCTGTGCGGATATGTTGATCCGATTCGGAGGCCATGAAAAGGCGGCCGGACTTACCTTAAAAAAAGAAGACCTTCCCCTTTTCAAAGAGAAACTGAATGCCGAGGTATTCTCACAGGTAGGCAGACAGATGGTTGAGCCGCAGCTAGAGTATGATGCTCAGTTGAACCTCGCCATGATCCCAGGAAAATTTGAACGTGTGCTCAAATCCTGCGAGCCCTTCGGCAAAGAGAATGAAGCTCCACTCTTTTTTGTACAAGGACTGCAGCCTGTATCCGTGCGTCTGCTCAGCAGAGGACAGCACCTGAAAATGCTCTTGAAAGAGCCACAATCTAATATGGTCATGGATGCCATCGGTTTCTGGCAGGGCCGACACCATGCCATAGCTGAGAAAGCCCGCGCACAGCAGACTGGACTGGATATCCTATGCTATGTGGAGGAGAACAGGTGGAACGGTCGAGTAACCAGACAACTTCGCATTGAGGCGCTACGTGAACATAGCTCGAAAAACAACGGATCATGAAAAGCTACCTCGCTTGTTTCCTTTTACTTATTCCCCTTGTTCACAATGCAGAAGCACAACTCCGCAGCCCGGCCGACTTCCTCGGCTATGAACTCGGTGAACGTTTCACACACCATCACCGCGTAACTGAATATGTCCGCCATGTTGCGGAAAATGCAGGGAATGTGGATCGCGTTGAGTACGGCCACACCTACGAGGGCCGGGTGTTGCAGTATCTGATCATCTCTTCGCCCGATAATATGGCGAGACTAGAGGAAATTCGTACTGCCAACCTGCAGCGGGCCGGCCTCCAGGAAGGAGTTCCAGTAGAAGACACCCCAGCCCTTGTTTGGCTCAGCTATAATGTTCATGGTAATGAATCTGTGGGCACTGAGGCCGCATTGGCAGTAATTCATACACTGGTAAGCAGTACGGATACCAACGTACAGGCATGGCTTGAAAATACCGTCGTAATCATCGATCCGTGCCTTAATCCGGATGGGCGTGACCGCTATGTTCATTTTTATCACCAAACACGGGGGCGCACGCAAAATGTACAAGGGGAGGCGCGTGAGCACTCAGAGCCCTGGCCAGGGGGAAGAACTAATCACTATTACTTTGACCTGAATCGGGATTGGGCCTGGGGGACACAACTCGAAACGCGTCAGCGCCTTCCACACTATAATCGGTGGATGCCTCATGTCCATGTGGATTTTCATGAGCAGAGCGTGAACAGTCCCTACTTTTTTGCTCCGGCGGCGGTGCCCTACCATGCGTACATCACGTCATGGCAGCGTGAGTTTCAGGAGCTCATAGGAGCCAATCATGCACACTATTTCGATGAAGAAGGCTGGTTGTTCTTTACCAGACAGATTTTTGACCTCTTCTATCCGGGTTATGGCGATACCTGGCCCACATTCAATGGGGCAATTGGGATGACCTATGAACAGGCTGGCTCAGGACGTGCAGGACTAGGTATTATTACAGCCGAAGGGGATACACTGACACTCTCCGATCGTATCGAGCATCACTATACGACCAGTCTGTCCACCATTGAGGTTGCTGCAAACCAGCGGGGTCGTCTCACCACCGAGTTTGCCGAATACTTCCAGAATGCTGCATCCCAACCAAGTGGAGCACATGCTGCCTATGTTGTTCGCAACATAGGTCAGGAGGATAAGGTTCGTGTACTCGCCAATCATTTGGATCTCCTCGGAATTACTTACGGTTTCGCAACCACGGCTAGCGCAGGAGATGGGTTTGCCTATCAATCGGGTTCCACAGACCGTGTAAGTATTGAATCTGGGGACCTTGTTGTTCCGGCTGCACAGCCGAAGGGTGTGCTGGCCAATGTACTTTTTGAACCCGAGGCTGAATTGGAAGACTCGCTCAGCTACGACATTACTGCCTGGGCCCTGCCCTACGTATACGGTCTGGAAGCGTATGCGATGGAAGATGAGGTAACATGGACCCCCGCCGCCGCTATTTCTGAACCAAAAACGCTTCCATCACGCCCCGTCGCCTATCTGGCCGAGTGGAAGAGTTTTGAGGATGCCCGATTCCTTGCAGCACTCATGCGGAAGGGTGTGAAGGTGCGCTACGCAGAAGTACCCTTCAAAATCAACAATAAATCCTACGACGAGGGTACGCTCATAATGACACGTGGGGGAGCAGGGGCAGCCTTCGATTCCCTCGTCATCCAGGCAGCCCGCCACACAAATCAGCACGTTGACGCTGTCAATACAACACGCGTCACCGAAGGTGTTGACTTTGGCTCAGGCGATGTGGTCTTTATGCGTGCACCACGTATTGCCATTGTCGCGGGGCCCGCCGTCAGTTCGTACAATCTCGGGGAGTTATGGCATTTCTTTGATGAACAACTCGAGTACAGTACAACGCTGGTTAACAGCGACGATTTTGGTAGCCTGCCGCTGTTTCGCTATGATGTGATCATATTACCCTCCGGCACCTACAGTGATGTCTTGAGCGAGCGCCGACTGGAAGAGGTTCAGAACTGGCTTCGGGAGGGTGGTCGCCTGATCTCACTCGGCAACGCAACCCGCTTTCTGGCGGGCAAGGAAGGCTTCGGCCTACAAATCAAGCCGGACGAAGACAATAAGGATGAAGATTCACTGAGTGTACGACTTCGACCCTACGCCGACCGCTATCGCCATGGAATCACCGAAGATGTCACCGGAGCTATCTTTCGTACGAAACTGGATACTACGCATCCCCTGGCATTTGGCTATGAACAGGACTACTTTACACTCAAGAGCAGCAGCCGAGCTTACGCGTGGCTGGAGGATGGATGGAACGTTGGTGTACTTGAGGAGGGCAGCCGCGTTGCGGGGTTCGCAGGTATGGAAGCACTGGATGCCCTGAGCAACTCGCTGGTTCTGGGCATGGAATCGATCGGACGGGGCGAAGTCATCTATTTTGTTGATAACCCGATCTATCGGGGCTTTTACTACAGCGGCCGACTTCTGCTGGCAAATGCTGTTTTCCTCGCAGGACAACGAAGCGTGGCGACGTATTGATCCATCATGAACCGCACATATGTGATTCTGAGTCTGGTTCTACTATGTGCCTGGACTCAGCATGCTCACAGCCAGTCGCAGCCCCTCAAGGGTGTAGTCTGGGATGCACCTGAGCCCCCCACTGTCCGGCATCTTCTGGAAATGCACCAAGCCGGTGTAGAGGCGGTTCGGCTGCCCTGGGTTACAGATAACGCACTGCTCGAGGTTGCAGACACGCTTGGATTGCGATTGTTTCAGGATATGCCCCTCGAGTTTTTGCCCGCTGATATACTGTTGGACTCCCTGGATTATGCGAAGCGCCTGGTGTGGCAAGCCACGCTGGTGAGCCTGCGTCATCCGTCTGCACAGCACTTTGGCGTATCAACCAAAAGTGATACCAGCACCCCACGCGCCTGCGAGTATTTTGAACAGCTAGCTGAAGAGGCTTCCGAGCTTGTCCTGTACTACACCACCGCTTTCCTGGAACAGGATCAGTGTTCCGATCATGTTGATCTTGTCTTGGTGGATGTGCGCAAAGGATATACGCCGGCGTCAGTGTTGGAAAACTGGGCGGGATCAACCCCGATTGGGTTCGCAAGCATTGGGCAAATGGTTGATGATGAAACTCTCGGCTTGCGTCGAAAATATTCTCCCGAGTCCCAGGCACGTTACCTGGAAAACCATTTGCCTCCACTGCTTGAGAGTACCCTAGAGGTAATCTTTGTTTATCGGTGGCAGGATTTTGCGGATACCGGTCCCCAATGGGGACTGATTGATGCGGCGGATCGGGAACGACCTGCGTACAGTGTCCTGCAGGGCATCTATACGAATACCCAGGATATCTTTGCGTTTGACATGGGTCGCCATCCTCGCGTGAAGCCCGCGTGGAGCCTGATTCTGGCCTGGATCGTCTGCTTTCTGGTTGTCATTCTGTGCTTCTGGTTCAGACGGTTCTTCGAAATCCTGCGACGATATTTTTTGAGCCGGGTTTTGTACAGGGAAACTCTGTACCGTGAATGTGCACTCCTAGGGGCCGCATCCTTTGTTTTTGTTGTCGCACAAGGTCTTCTTGCTGCTGCTGCAATACTGATATTTATTGAGGCATTCGCAGAGCTCCGGCTGACCGAGGCTATAGCAGCTCCACTAAATCCATATATACGGGGTCGCGTGGCGAACTTGGCCGCCAGTCCAAGTCTCTTGATACTCGTCACGGTCGCTGCCTACCTGATGCTCCAGCTTTTGTCTGCCACCTTCGGGGCACTGGGCGCGCGTAAAGCAATCAAAACGTCCATGGAGCAGTTTTTTGTCATCAGTGGCATGGCCTATATTCCCATGGCATTATTAATACCAATGGTAATGATTGCCCCAAGCCTGAGCCCCGATCGGTTTGGACATCTGGCCCTCGTCCTTGCATTGACCTGGATTGCGGTAAAAGTATATTGTATTGTCGGCAGTGCCGTGGACTGTGCAGCTTTTGGACGGGGACCGGCCCGCGGAAGCAGCCTGGGAATCCTGGTTCTGCCTCTCCTGTTTGCGGTGACTGTTTTAGCTATACTTGCGCTGCCGGATACGAGAGACTACCTGACTTTTTACTGGCACCTCATTTTCAGGGGCTAGAGGAATCGGTCACCTGTGCCCATATCCGGTCTGCAAAGTCGTGGAATGGCTGCTTTGCGTGGAGCCAACTGAAATGCAGTGCAAACGGTGTAACCCTCAGATAATCCCGCTTGCGAAGCAGTTCGCCCGCCAACCACAAACAGAACTGACGAGCCTTGGCATTCTTGAGGCCCCGGATTTCGTACACAAAACGATCAGTGTAGTAGTCACAAACCACATTTTCAAAGTCTGGCGTGTGCTCGGTCATGCCGGGTATATAATCCAGTTGCGGACTGTTCACGCCTTGGTACCAGTGGTATACTGGCAGTTCCAGGTGGCTCATTGCCATTGCGAGACTCCATTCGCAGGATTCTTCGGATCGCCCTTCCAGTAAGCGTGTTCTGAAGTGTGTCTCAGACACACGGGTCCGAAAACGCCCCGCCGCGTCACAGACAGATTTCGTCACCTCGGGATCTGCAGCATAAATCATCCCGGCCTGTACGCGCGGTAAATGTGTTAATCCGAACCGTTTCAGTGTGCGACGGCGGCGATCACGCAAAAATTCCAGGATCACCACGGCATTCTTCGGGCCGCCAAAATAAAAGTCTGCCCGCTCCAGTCCCGTAATTGTAAAGGGGTACACAGACAGTTGTGTCCAGAGTGCATCCGGGTTTCTGCACCAGACCATGTCACAATCTATGTACAGACTTCGCTCCCAGGGTTTGAATTTATGCAGATGATGCTTGAACCCGTTAATTGAACAGTTCTCATCCGGCAGCAGCTCAATGGTCGTAAATAGATCAGTTAATCCATAACGATAGCAAACCTCAGCGTGTGAAGCTGGGCAGTAGAGAGCTACGGGGCGAACTTTGTCGTACCGTCGAAGCGTAACAACCGAGGCAACTGCGTGCCGCAGATAGGTCTCCTCTCCGTAGGTATGCAGAACGTATCCTTCCTGGAGCAAAAATATTTGGCGCTTGATCGACAATAAAGATACGCCGTTCGACCTATCTGATCAGCCCTCCTCTGATGCAAGCCTCTTACGTAAACTCTGCATGAATGCCTCAAATCCCCGCTTACGCAGAAAAGTCTGAAAGGACACTGAATATCCCTCTACGGTACCTACATCATCAATAATGATATCATACAACCACCAGACTCCATCTTTTCTGTGCAGCAGGTAAACCACATCAAGGTCAGCCTCACGCACTCTTGAGGTTGTGCTTACCGATGCTTGTTCACCGGTGACCGTCACCGACTTGACCGTGACCGGGGCCTCATAAACTGATAAGTCTCCCAGCGACTGTGCGCGCACAATCGCGCCGAAGGTTTCGATAAAATCCGACCGCTCATCAGACGATAAGTCCTCATAGTAACGTCCGAGCGCAAGCCGGCCCATTTCCTCAAAGTCAATTCGATCATTGATCAGTGACCGTGCCACTTCACGCTGGGAGGGATCATTTTCCATTGCGCGGACAGCTGCCTTTATATCGCGGTCCCGCTGCATGATCAGCGTACGCACTTCGCTCTCTGCATCCTGGGCTGTGACAGAGGGCATCCACAGTGACGCGCCAGCTATGACAATTAGAAGGGCCTGTTTCATCAGGTTCGGTTATTCAATGACTAGATTCATTTCGCGCGTCAGCAGTCCAGCGGCTGCCAGGAGTTCCAGGATGGACATGTTATACCGGCGGATCGCTTCATAGTACCGGGCTTCAGTCTCGAGGTTGGTCTGGACTGCTTTTACGAGATTTTCCGTGTCGCCCAGATCCAGATCAAAGTTGATCTGCTCTACACGAAGCCACTCCTTGCTGATTGCCAGCGAGCTATCTTCTGCGGCGAGCGCTGCCTCTTCTGTGATCACCCGACGCCATGCCTGTTCAACCTCCGCCAAAACCAGTTGCTCCGCGGCGACAGACAGATGTCCAGCGGAAGCGTGTTGTGCCTGCGCCTGCGCAACACGTGCTCGTGTCTGCGGGAAGTTCAATCTCTGAATCAATCCAAAGCCTGTGCGGGCGCTGGTTCTTCGGAAGCCATCGCTGATATACGGGTTGGGTTGGCGGTACCGGTTGGAAGCACCGCTGGCACTTAACGTAAGCCCGAAGACAGCCTGAGGATAGTAGTCTGCCTTTGCCACACGAATCAATGCATCTGTGGCCGCCAGGCCGGCCTGTGCCTGAAGAATCTCTGGGCGATACATGAGTGCTTTTTGCTGATAAGTCAACAGGTTCTCCAAAATGAAGGTCAGTGGTTCAAGGGCATCGCGTACTGGAACAATGATGACGGAATCAGCCGCCATGAGTTGCCGCCGAAGTGCGGCGTGCACGGTTTGACGTTCCTGGGTCACTTGCACAACACGGCGCGCGTATTCCTGTTCGGTAATAAGAACCTGGTAGCGATCAGCATCATCCACTTCTGGATCTCCGTCCTCCAGGAGGCGGTTAATTTCCTGCATAGCCATACGCACCACATCGCCCGCCCGATCAGTCAGCCGGTACAATTCATTGGTAAGCAGAACATCATAATAAAGGGAAGCCGCCCGCAGGGAGGCCATGATCCCCGTCCCCTGCGCACGAGCATCTTCGAGATCCGCTCCTGCACCAGCTGCCCTAATTGCATTTCCTAGAGCTCCCCAAGTGTAAACGGGTTGGATGAACAACACTTCTGCCTGGGCATAGGGGCGAAGATTGCTGTAGTCGTTGCGTACAGCTGGATCCAGGTAGAGTTGATCACGCGGTGTATCGTTAGGGTTCTCTATCCCCGGCACTACGGCCATCGCGCTGGTTACTGTTGCGTTCGGCAAGAAGCGGCTGCTTCGCGCTAGGTCGTATCTGGCGCTGGCCCTGGCAGACTCTGACCGGGCAGCACGAACGTCAGGGCTGACTGAGAGTGTTTGTTCAAGGACTGACCTCAGGTCAACGCGCAATGTGTCACTGTGGAACTGCGCGGCTGCAGGCAACGCAAGGAAGTACCAGAATCCGATAACCAAGAAAATTTTTTTCATATTTATTTCGGGGGTCTATATACCTAAATTTACCAAGGGGATTAAATGTGGCGGAACCAATAGGGAACAGCCAATCCCCCTGAAATCAAGGTAAATCAACTTCCAGAAGCCAGTTCAAGCCATGGTCGCCGAGAACTTTGAACTGAATGTAGCTACCAGTTGCCTCGATCACTTCTATCTGAATGTCTCGATATGTGATGATTGTGGGTCCTTCATCTTCAAGAGGATATTCTAAATCAAGGTAAAATGCGGGCTGAGCAATTGCTCGGTTGTTAACTCCTGAAAACTCTCGATACGCAATCTTGATATTTGATCCCGATTTGCCGGTGTATGTAAGCGTGCCGATGAAGTCATATGATTCGATTACACTCGGTGTCTCGTGCAGCGGAACAAGGATACACCACGGCATAGCACAAATAGCGTGAAAGTTGAATGTCTCGATGATATTGGATGCGTGTTGCAGAAACCGGTGTACCCCAGATGTTTGATGAGTTTTTTCGATAACTAACATTTCGCTACCTACACGGGCGATGAGGGGTTGGTCAAACTCGTAATTTGTCTCAACAAGAATTTGACTTGGGGCACAGGACGCCAATACGCCGGAAGTAATGATAATTGCAATGAGTGCGGTTTTAGTGTTTCTGATCATGATCGTTCATGTGAATGTAGAGCTATCTACGCGAGTTGCTCATCCTTTAATAAACCAAACAAATAATGGGCCAAACAAAGGTCGTCATCGCTTTTGCTCAGGGATCTATAGGCCATTAACGTCATTGCCCAATGTTCAAATACGCTGACTCAATCGGCCACGCGGCCTCAATTAACCCAGAGATTTTTCCCCAAGCTCAATTTGGTATATAAATCCCCAATTTTATGTCGCACTGCGACGCGTGAGAGTAACATTCACCCAGGTCTAATCAAAAGACCGGATGCTATTTTTGCCTCTTCGCAGCACTCATTCATTAGATCTACATTGTCATGTACAACACTCTTTCTCTGGGGCTGGATATCCATTGCGCACCTGGGTTCAGGCAGCAATTGATTGGGGTCGGGTCTTGTGGTCTCTACCGAGGTATTTCAAGCTTCGGAGTTTGTGCTGATTGCTCATGAGGTCAGTCTACCTAGGTAACACAAGTACGTAGCCTTGGAGGAGTCTTCTCTCTTGGGTTGGATTGCCAAGGTTCTACACCCGTATGTAACCGAGGTGATCGTGCGTTATCCCTTACACAATAAAAGGATCGGTCGTGGTGATTACAAACGTGGCCTTACCGGTATCATCGAGCTATTTCACTTACTTCGGTTGGGTGAATTGAATTCTGTCTACTATGCGGATGGAGACCATCGGGCAGATTTCAAGATTGCAGTCCGGCAGTATTTACGAGTTCGGAATGATCACGCCGGATATGGTAGCGTGGGCAGGTTTTGAAGCCGAGCCTTATCCTATCTCGCGTTTAGCAAAACGTGGAAAAGAACGCCGGGTTTGTCTCTTCTGAGCGCGAACGTTGCAAGAAGCGTTCAACGGCTAAGCGCGGGTTTTCGGGTGAGGCAAAGATGAGTTGGTGGACGGAACGTACGTATTCGTGGGCTCACGAAAATGCCGTGTAATCTGATATTCGGGGTTTGCGCTTGCCTTTGGTCAACTGATTACGTATACTGCTCCGAGTCCGGCTCCCTCCCAATGCCAGAGTAGAATGAATCAAGGGCAATAGCCGCGAAGTCAAGACCGTTGGAAGAGGGTACAGAAAATTCGATAACTTCCGCAGTGCGATCCTATTTTTTCATAGTTGTCTAGACCTCTGTCCAGCAATATTCGCGGTAGAACCAGTCGCATGAATTATGGGGACAATCTCACAACTAACTATTAGCTACGTAGTCCCCAATAATATGGAGAAGACTATTCTCATGTGGTCACGTTTCATTCTTGCACCATATTTCCGACTTTCGCTCTTCATTCCTCTGGCCATTGGACTTGTCGGTGCTCCTGCTGTCCACGCCCAAGAGATGGTCGAGATCTCCGGTCAAGATCGGCACATCGATCCGGACTTTGAAGACGTATACCGTATCGGAGTCCCAGACGGCGATTCCTGGGAAATGTTCAGCACGGTGCAGAAAGTCGGCTTTGACGAGCGGGGCAACCTCTATGTGTTCGACGATGCAGGAAGTCGCCTGTTTCCAGATCTACGCATTCTGGTATTCGATGCTTCCGGAGCATTCGTCCACGAGTTTGGCACCAGGGGCGAGGGACCGGGCGAATTCATGAAGCCCAACGGGTACGCGGTTACTCGCGACGGTACCACAATAGTGCGGGACGGAGGTCGCTTGGTCTACCATCTCTTCGACGCATCGGGACGATTCAAGCGGATGGTCAGGAATAGGACTGGAACGATAGAGAGCGGCGGAGGTGGAGATGCCATGACAATCAAGGGTACGGTGGTGATGCCCATCGTGGCAGATCGTAGCGGAGACGCCGTACTTACTATAACGGGCGAAGCTACCATTGACATTCAGGGCAGCAATGGGATTCCGGCCAACCTCCGAACGATCGATCGGCATGCTCTTGCCGGCAATCAAGCACAGATCGAAACCGTGGTGGAGACTTGGCGACCTCCACGCGCCAATGGGTCCGAAAGCGAGCAGGATATCGTAAGTATGAGCAAGCCCAGTATATTCGAACCACGTCTCCTGTACGATCTGCTACCGGACGGGCAGATCATATACTCCGATTCTTCGGCCTACGCGCTGAATATCGCGTCGGCGGGACAGGGCGACATTTTGAGAACGATCACACGTCCGTTTCATCCCAAGCCCGTTACTCCGCGTATCGAAAAAGAGTATACGAGGCGAAAAGAAGCGAGAGACGCGGAGGGTAGAAGGCGGACTCGAAGCGGGCTCCGAACCTCGCTCTCGGTTCGGGGCAAGGGTGTGGGTCAGAATCCAGCACTAGTGGAGGCGGTGCTCGGAATGGAGGAAGACGATAAATCCTTCTACAACGTAATTCCCGTAGTTGAACGATTGCAGACCACCTGGGAGGGGCGGATCTGGGTACAGCGCAGGGCTGAAGAGTTTTTTGAGGATGGTCCCATTGACGTGTTGACCGCTTACGGTGAATATGTCGGAACGTATCGCGCTGGCGCGACAGCAATGCCGGATGCATTTGGCCCCAATGGTCTGATAGCTTTCATTGAGTATGGCGAGCTCGACGTGGCCAGGATCGTGGTGCGCAGGCTGCCGGATGCGGTGCGCTGACAGAAATCTGCAGTAAGGATCCTTACCTTTCACATTTTGAGGAGCTGACAAGGGTCCGCGAAACCTAAACCTCACGGAGGGTACGGGTCTCGATTGACGATACGTCTGTGAAGTGTTCTGTGGACTCGAAGTATCGGCACCCAGAACTCCTGTTTCGTCGTAGATCAACACCCTGCAACCGACGCCTGACGATTCTTTGGATATTGGGATGGTTGTCGTATCCTGCGTTCGCCGCTGCGGTCATTGGTAGATTCTCCTTCCAACGTCAACCTAGTCAATGGCCAGTATATCGCATAGGTCTAGGTGATGGTGTTTTACGTGACACGCTGCGGGGAGCTATAGCCATAATTGGAGCTCCTGGCCTCGTACTTGTTTTCTCTCCTGGATGCCCCCATTAGATCGAAAACCCAGCCTATTACCAGGGCTAGTCGTTGCCAGTATGGGTGTGGGTTTTGATGCTAGTACGAATAAACTCCAATCGGTTGACACTCCGATCGCACTAAGTCCATTATTGTGTGTCTTAGTTTTCTTCTTCTGAGCAAGTTTTGCACGACCCAAAAAATTGAAGTTCTTTGTCAGTCGAAAAAACACAAGCATTTGATCCCATTTAAACCATTACCAATGAGGTTCCTGCCAGTACGGTATACCTCGGAATGTCCTCCAAATTGCTTGCACGATCCTGCCTATCCACAGTAACTGTCGGTACGTACACAACCCCATCAGTCCATACACACGCAGGGCGTGAATATGAGTGCATAAATGCCCGCTTATAGAGAATCAAATTTATTTGTCACGGAATCACCTCCTCGTAGATTAACACTTGCGGGAAGGGGGTTTCTGTCCTCAAGACAATCTTGTTGCCTGATATAGCCACGATTCCAGGAATGCTTCCAAGGTAGGTTTCCGTCCCCAAATGAGGATCGAGGCGATATGCATGATACTTTTCCGGCGGATAATGTCCATGTGTGGAGGTAGGATCTATTATCGTAATGTGACTCACAATGAAGGCTCCATCATCATCTGCAAATAGATTAGAAAACCAACTCTCTCCCCTTTTCGGAGGACTATAAGATAACGATGGACGCCCGTCTTCAGTCAGTCGCTGCGTGACTTCTGCCGGTACAAAATTCTGCAATTTATACCGTTCCAGCAAATCTCCATTTCCTGTATATACATGTACTACTGGCACATTATGCCGTATCCATGCAACCATGTCATGTGTGTCGCTACATGCCAGGAGACCGCGCCGTGATAATGATGCTGCGACCCACGGGTCAGGGTCCGCGTATTTGTCGCCAAATGCTGTTTCAAAGCGACCGGCTAAGTCATATTTGTGAATCACCCCATCTGTTATTGGACTATATCCAAGAACATATATGTGACCATTCATGCCACAACCAACCACACTGACTACATCATCAGGCTGAATAAATGAATGCCCAAAAACATACTCCAATGAGTCCGATCTTCGATATATTGTGATCCTTTCGTCGCGCCCGATGATCACGGCAAGACTGTCAGATTCAAGCAAATCAATGGAACTGGGATCCCATAATTCCCCAGGTCCATCACCCGCCTTTCCAAAAGAACCAATGTAATCTCCTTCCGTACTGTAGATACGTACTACAGTGTTTTCTCTGTCCAATATGAACACATGCTGATTAGCATCCACAGAAACCGACCGAACGCTTCCCAGCATGGCATGTTGAGGACCTTCCGCCACGCCAATTCGCGTACTGGGCTGTTTTGACAGCCAGTAAGACATATCGAAATATGCCGAATCGTCCTTTCCCGTCACGAGGACAGTAGCATCGGGAATATTTTGGGGAGTTGGGTGAAGAACAGCGACATTTGAGTCAGGAAGCCTTCGGACCGCAGTTACTATCAGAAAGATGGATATGGAAATGAAGAGCGCCCCTAAGAGAACATAAAACAAACGCTTTAAGAAGCTGTTTTGCATCGGCGGTACTTGGTGAGGAAAATTATAGACAGCATCTCAATCTGCAACGTTCAGGCCACGGAAGCCCCACCTACAAAACAGTCGACTATCGCTGCAATAATAAGTGCTGACAGAATCCCGATCGACGCATTGTATTTCGTGTTCCGTGCATCAAATCGTTGAGACCTGTTCCGATACGATATTTTCCGGCGAATTGTTTGCCACTCTTCAATGATTTCAATTAGTTGATTTGCCTGGCGAGCCCAATGGCTTGCGCCGTACACGTTTGCTTGGTACCCGGACTACCAATCGGTCATACCGATAAGGCCCGGGTTCCTCCTTCAGGATCAGGTAGAATAAGACCGATCTACGGGCATTTATGGAATTGGAACGCTCCTCCAATGGCAACTGATACGCCCGCTGAATCCGCATATCAGGAGGTTTCTCCAAAGCACCATCTCCGTTTTGGTAAACTCTTTGAGCGGGTGGGGGCATATCTTGAAGCTTCTGAGGAACATGAGATACATGTGGATAGTGTAGTTGTCACATAATTGCCTAGGATGGAAGCGTTTTCTAACTAGCCTGGAAGCTTCAATGAAGAGCCTAAACCTAATACTTGTGGGATGCCTGTTCACTGTTACTTCCCTGAGTATCACAGGAATACAACCTCTCGGTGATCACGCAGCCGAGATTGAACTTCGCCAGCTATTTGCCATCGGTGGCGACACAGGGACGGATGGAGTCTTTTTCGGAAATATCGGCAGCCTGGTAACCATCGACGATGCAGGCCGCATTTTTGTGGGCGAAAAGCAGAGTCCGAAGATCTACGCGTTCACCGATGAAGGTGATCTGATCAGCGAAATCGGCCAGGAAGGCGAAGCTCCAGGTGAATTCAGATCGCTACAAGCCATACACACGGGCCCAGGCGATACATTGTACACATTCGATTCTCTCCTTAGAAGAATATCGGCGTTTGCACCTGGCTCACTTGAGCTGGCCTACGCGTTCACGGTTTCCAACGATTCAATGGGCAACTATCCTTCTGGTTTCTTCGGAGCAACTGATAGCGGTTTTCTGGTAGTGTTTGAAGAATCTTCACAGGGAACGGATTCGGTACGATCAGTTCACGCCAAAATTGTAGACTGGGAAGGAGGCGTTATCCAAAACCCATCATTGCGTTTGCCTGCGATAGAGTGGATTACCTTGAAGGGTCCAATCAGGGAAATGGGTACGCATATGCCTTTTGGTCGTTATCCGATTTTCCGCTTGGGTCCCGCAGAGCAAATCTACGCTGGCTCAACTGGCACGATAGACATAGCCATTACGACTGCAAACGGGATGTCGCGCGGGCACATTACGCATCCGTATAGAGGCGCACCGGTGACCAGTAGGGACATTGACGAGTATGTGAAGAACTATTGGGGAGACTTGCCAAACCAAATCCGAAGGGCCATGCGATACGAGAGCAGGCCTGCGTATTCTACGTTTCAAGTAGATGAAAAAGGGCGAACTTGGGTTCGGCTCACGTCCGAGGACGCGGAGGCTGAAACTTCACGTTGGCTGGTCCTGAATGCTGAAAGCCGGGTGGTTGGGGAGTTGACCCTCCCTTCGTCCGTAATTATAGAGGCAGTTATGTCGGAACGAGCGTACGCTACAATGGACAACTTCAGTGTAGTTGTCTACCAGATTGACGAAACTTAATTGAAGACTTGGGGGACTATGTACTTAATGTTTTCCGTCACCAACAGTGATCTACGCTGCCGGAGCTTCCGCCTTAACCTTGAACCGAGTCATAAATTTAGGTATGCTCCAATATTTCCAGTAGGATTTGGGTCATATTCCTACCTTTCTGCGAATTATTGCGAGGCGAGTTTTCCCCTAAATTTGAGCCTTGTTGCGTGAGTAAATTGACCTGAACACACAGCGTACATGAATTCGCAAAGACAAAGTGCGCCGCTTGCCCTCGGTGATCTGGTTGATGCCGCCATTGACGACCTCGGCGTAAGAGTTGGTGTAGATCAGTCGCGGGCCATTGAAGTCTGGCATGATATTGCGGGTCCAATTATCGCGAAAGTTACCGAACGGGTCTGGGTGCGCCGCGGCAAAATGTATGTGGAGTTAAACTCCGGAACCTGGCGTCAGGAACTGCACATGCATCGCATCCTGTGGCGTGATCGCCTGAACGAAAAACTTGGCAAACGTATTATTAATGAGATCGTTTTTCGATAGCTATCCCAAGTCTCTCAGACAATTGTATTAATCTGTGAGTCAAAGACTGAAACAGAATGATGCGTGCGTGGCGTGAACTTGTAAACTTCTGGATCGAGGTTTTCTGGCGGTCAGGCCATGGACGACGTGTTATGGTCTGGAAGGGTGACCAGAGTGGGGATCAGGACGAACTGTACAGCGAGTATTCTCCGAAACGGATGCACGCGCGTACAGCATTATTTACTATAATCGCGATATACACCGTCCTCATTTGCGGCGCCACGGGCTTCACGCTATATCATGGGTTAATCCCTGGCTTGGATATTCGCGAACTCCGGCAAAGTACGATGTTGTTCTCCTTGCGCCTCCAGGCACTGGAGGATTCTATTGACGTGCAGACCCAGTATATAGCCAATATCCGGCGTTTAATGGTCAGGGATTTGGATCCTTCACACACGGGTATCTTGTCGGATACAACCGTATCCATTGAGCCGACCGCACCAGTTCCGGCCACTTTATCGGTTCAGCAGGAGGGCGATGTACAGCCAGCTCTTCCGCTTTTCCGCTTCTCAATTGATGATTCCCCCGCATCTATGTCGTCACCGGCTCCTATCAATTACCTATCGAGTCTTGCATTTCCGGCGTTACCACCGGTACAAGGCTTGATCACGCGAGGGTTTGACGCTCAAGAAGAGCATTATGCTATAGATATCGCAGTCAGTGAGGGCACAGTGGTTCGTTGTATCGGTGACGGCTATGTTGTTTTCGCAGATTGGACTTACGAAGGGGGACATACCATAGTCGTTCAGCACGCCGATGGATATGTTTCGGTCTATAAGCATAACCAGCGCTTACTGAAACGGGTAGGCGACCGGGTTGGCGCTCGTGAAAGTATCGCAGTCAGTGGAGATTCCGGTGAGTATACATCAGGACCACATCTCCATTTCGAGTTGTGGAACAACGGCTTAGCACAGGATCCAATCGCCTATCTGCTCGGATACTGAAACTTGAATATCTTTTGTTGTGTAACATAAACTCAGGTCTTAACCTCACATGGCTCTCATGGCGAAAAAAAATCAGCAAGCGACCCTCATACGTAACTCAAAGGACTCACCAGGTGCTACCAACGTGAATATCATCGCAGATGGATCAGTTGTTGAGGGCACATTCAGCACGAGTTCTGATACCCGCTTGGGAGGTAGAATTGAGGGGGATATCAGGGTTGACGGCCTCCTGCTCATCACCGAATCAGGCGTAGTTACCGGATCCGTACGGGCTGACAGTGCTAACATTGCAGGTACTGTAAATGGAGAGATCAGTATTGTAAAAAAGGTACTGCTGACCAGCTCGGCCAACATTCAAGGACATATATACACGGATCGTCTGGTTATAGAAGAAGGGGCCGCCTTCAATGGCGAGTGTCAGATGGGACACAAGGGCAAACCTAACCTACCGAACTTTGCTCAACCCCCCATCACAGACGGTGAGCGCGTGAATAACAGCAATGAGCAACTGGCAGAAGAGCATACGTGAGGCTTCTCCCTATCTGAGTCTCGGTACCCAGGTAGCGATGACCATGGTTGCCTTTGTGGTCGGTGGATATTTTCTGGACCGGTTTCTGGGAACGATGCCGTGGTTCATTCTGGCGGGTGCTATTCTCGGAATGGTTTGTATCTTCGTGCGCCTGATTCACATCGCGAACACTAACGGGGAAGTCAACAAACAGTAGCCATGCGGGTTTACCGGCCTTTGCATGCGCCATTGCTCTCATTCGAGACCCATTTCGTAAATTCGTAGTTAAAGCGTCGCCATGGATGAGAGTGTGTTGTGGAGTGCTGTAGTGGGTGTGCTTCTGGGGTTGTGTTACGTATTAACTAGTGTATTTGTGGTTTCGCTCGCACAGCAGTCATCGCGGTTCGTGCCAATAGTATTGGGCGGCATGGTGCTGCGCATGTTTGGGGCTCTGGTAGCCTTGGTCATAATTATTCAGTTTCCCATTTTTCCTTTTCAGATCGCACTTTTGGCCCTTACGGCGGCATTTTTGATTGTGGTATTGATCGGGTTATTTGCTGAACTCACATGGGTAATTCGCCGAAAAGTTTGATGCCGTCAGTGCGCCGTTTGCTTTGCCTGTGGTGCATGCTGATTTTTTTGGCTCCGACGGCTGTCATGGCTGCCGATGACGAAGAGTTTGATGCAGTGCATCATACTGCTGACGGATATTATCTGGATTTCTCACCCATCGGTAAAATTGAGTTGCCCCGGATTTTTATTGTCCGCAGCGAGATTACCGGCTACAGTCTGCGCACCTACTGGACAACCAAGAGCGCGCTTCGATCTGGTGAGATGCATGCCTCTCTTCACAGCGAAGAGACCGAAGAAGACGCACATGCAGAAGAGGAGCTGGATGCCGAAGCATTGATTGCAAGCGGTGACCATCTGGATGCGACACTGGTACCGAATGATGGAGAAGTTGTGCTGGATTTATCCATGACGCGGCATCTGATGTTTGCGTTACTTGCGTCGGGTATTTTGCTGACGATATTTCTTCAACTTGCAGAAAAGTATAAGCGTGGCATTGGGCGGACGAGTGCCCCTCAGGGACTCTTTCAAAACCTGTTCGAAACACTGGTCATTTTCGTACGAGATGATATCGCGATCCCGAATTTAGGCCAGGATAAGTACCAGCGTTACCTGCCGTACCTGCTGACAGCATTCTTCTTCATTTTGACCTGTAATCTGTTGGGGCTTGTACCGTTTGGTGCAACCGCCACCTCGAATCTGAACGTTACCGCAGTATTGGCTGCCTTTACATTCGTACTGACGCAGTTTAATGGATCAAAAGATCACTGGCGGCATGTCTTTTGGCCCCCCAACATGCCCATCCCCGTTAAAATTCTCTTGATTCCGACAGAAATCATGGGGCTCTTCACCAAACCCATTGCCCTTGCAATCCGGCTTTTTGCCAACTTGACTGCAGGGCATCTGGTGATTCTGAGCCTCATTGGTATGATCTTTACTTTCACTCTGCTCTTTGGTGAAGTCGTAGGCTACGGCGTGGTGCCGGTAAGCTTGGGCTTTACTTTATTCGTGATGTGCCTGGAGGTGCTTATTGCCTTCATCCAGGCTTACATCTTCACTATCCTGTCCGCATTGTTCATTGGGATGGCTATTGCCGACCATTCGCACAGTGAGGCACACTAAGCGTATAACGAGGAAACTTTTTACTCATGGACCCACAAGCTCTTGCATATCTCGGTGCTGGACTCGGCACTGGACTCGTCGCCATTGGAACTGGACTCGGCATCGGCCGATTGGCCGGACCCGCCATGGAGGGCACTGCCCGCCAACCGGAGGCAACCAACGATATTCGAACATCAATGATTATCGCGGCTGCACTCATTGAAGGGGTTGCCCTGTTCGGTCTGGTGATTTCTTTTATCCTGGCTTTCAAATAGGCGACCAGGATGTTTTTTGCCGCAGACTTACTGAGTGCCAATCTTGGGCTGGTCGTCTGGATGACGGTGGTGTTTCTGGG
The DNA here is from genome assembly GCA_964503085.1 of uncultured Rhodothermaceae bacterium. GTDB lineage: Bacteria > Bacteroidota > Rhodothermia > Rhodothermales > Bin80 > Bin80. The sequence continues at coordinate 23,869 of CAZCYQ010000041.1, forward strand.
ATTACTGTACTTGCTTCGGCGGTTCGCCTGGGGACCGATCACCTCGGCTCTGAATGAGCGGGAGGAAACTATCGCGGGTTCACTCAATCGGGCTGAAGCGGCTCTGAAGGAAAGTAAGCGATTGCAGGAAAGCAATGCCCAGGCTCGTCGTGAGAATGAGCAGCAGGCGCAACGACTGCTTCGAAACGCGAGGGAGGAAGCAGAGCAATTCCGGGAGCGCGAAGTACAGCGTACCCGCGAAGAAATCAATGCACTCCGAAAACAGGCCCAGGAGGACATTGCACGGGACAAAGAAAAAGCCCTGCAAGCCCTGCGCGGTGAGGTAGCTGACCTGGCTATCCTTGCAGCGGAGAAAGTTCTGCAGGAGAACCTGGACGGATCGCGTCAGCGTGTGCTTGTGGACCGGTTCATAGACGAACTGTCTACCCAGAAGCACAACCAGTTTCCTTATCAGGCATGATTTCTTCAGTGGTTGCGCAACGATATGCGCAGGCGCTATACGACGAGGCGGAAGGAATGCCCTCGGTTGCAGCTGATGTGAAGCTGTTGAGCGATACGCTTGAAAGCTCTGTTGAGTTGGATCAATGCCTGAAAAGCCCCGTCGTACCAAGGCGTAAAAAATCTGCTGTACTGCGAGGCCTGTTTGCTGGACGGGTACAGGAACTCACATTGCGCTTTTTGCTGATGCTGGTTGAGCGTGGCAGAGAATCGTTACTTCGTACGATTGCTGCCCGATTTCTGGCGTTAACGGATAAGGCACAGGGGGCTATAGAAGTGCGTGTCCGAGCGCATTCAGCGTTATCCGAGCGCGAGCAGGAACACCTGCGCGGTGTGTTGGGGGAGCAGCTGAACAAAACTGTCCGACTTGATGTGGTCGCAGATCCTGCACTTATGGGCGGTATCGTGTTAGAAATTGGCGATACGGTATATGATGGCAGCGTTCGACACCAGCTCTCACTGCTCCGAAGCCGTCTGCACGCACAGTCCTAAATATTATTGATAATTACGAAATGACAACGGCTATACGACCGGATGAAGTCACAACTCTTCTCAGACAGGAACTGGGTGGCTTTGAGTCCGCAACAGACATGTACGAAGTGGGCACCGTCCTGCAGGTGGGGGATGGTATTGCCCGTCTCTACGGCTTGTCCCGGGTGCAGGCAGGTGAACTTATTGTGTTTCCTGAACGCGGTGTTACTGGCATGGTCTTGAACCTGGAAGAGGACAATGTAGGTGTAGTCCTTTTCGGAGAAGTTCAGGAAGTCAAAGAGGGGGATCGCGCGCGTCGTACACGCCGCATTGCATCCATTCAGGTGACGGAGAGCATGTTGGGACGCGTTATTGATCCGCTTGGGAGGGTGCTTGATGGCAAAGGCGCACTCACGGGCGAGACCTGTGAGATGCCTCTCGAGCGCAAAGCACCAAGCGTAATTTACCGACAACCGGTATCCGAACCATTGGTAACCGGGATCAAGGCCATTGACTCTATGATCCCTATCGGTCGTGGACAGCGTGAGCTTGTGATTGGTGACCGCCAGACCGGTAAGACCGCTGTGCTGATCGACACAATCATCAGCCAGCGCTCAACCCATGAGACCGACACTCCCGTCTACTGCATCTACGTAGCTATCGGACAAAAGGCCTCAACGGTCGCACAGGTGGCACGCGCACTGGAAGACAACGGTGCAATGGATTATACGGTGATCGTGAACGCTCCGGCATCCGTTGCCGCGCCGCTCCAGTTTATTGCTCCTTTTGCCGGTGCCTGTATAGGTGAGTATTTCCGTGATACCGGCAGGCACGCCCTCGTCATATACGACGATCTGTCCAAACAGGCCGTGGCTTATCGGCAGGTTTCGCTTCTCCTTCGCCGTCCACCCGGACGAGAGGCCTATCCAGGGGATGTATTCTATCTGCACAGTCGCCTACTGGAGCGTGCAGCCAAGATCACTGCGAGCGAAGAGATCGCTGCCCAGATGAACGATCTGCCCGATTCATTGAAGGGTCGTATCAAGGGGGGAGGTTCACTCACGGCACTGCCGGTCATTGAGACCCAAGCCGGTGCGGTGGATGCTTACATTCCGACCAACGTTATTTCGATTACCGACGGACAGATTTACTTGGAACCGGATCTATTCAATGCAGGCGTGCGTCCGGCCATCAACGTAGGAATTTCCGTCAGTCGTGTAGGAGGCAACGCGCAGATCAAAGCCATGAAATCAGCTGCGGGGATGTTGCGTTTGGACCTTGCCCAGTACCGCGAGCTTGAGGCATTCTCCAAGTTCGGTTCAGATCTGGATCCTGCCACGCAGCGACAGCTGCGGCGCGGCGAACGACTCGTTGAGTTACTCAAGCAGGGCCAATTTGCACCGGTTCCCGTCGAAGAGCAGATAGCCGTCATTTTTATCGGCAGTGAAGGTCTGCTGGATGCTGTGGCAGTATCGGACATCCCCAGTTTTGAGGAAGAGCTGCTCGAAAATCTTCGTGTACGCGTTCCCGAAGCATTAGCCAGTATAGTAGAGACTGGGAAGCTGTTGGACGAAGCGAAGGACGCCTTTCGTGAGGAGGCCAAGCGACTCGTTGACCTTTACGTTAACCAGGCCTAATGGCGACCCTGCGTGACATACGTACGCGTATTGGGTCTGTCCAGAATACGCAGCAAGTTACCCGTGCCATGAAAATGGTTGCGGCAGCGAAACTGCGCCGGGCTCAGGAGAATATTTTCAAGACGCGTCCCTATGCTTACAAGATTGGCGAGATCATTGAGCATTTGAAGCGCCAGGGAGCTGTGGACGCGCACCCCTTGCTGCGGGAACGAAAAGAGGTCAAAGCCGCGCTCATCGTTGTCGTTACCGGGGATCGCGGATTAGCCGGGGCTTTTAACAGTAATGCGATCAAGACTGCTGAGGCCTTGATTGCTTCCGAGTATTCAGAACTCCACACGAACGGCTCGTTACACATAGTTGGCGTGGGTCGTAAGGGGGCCGAGTATTTTACCAAGCGCGACTATAATGTGGTTGCGGATCTGAGCGGTGTATTCAGGGAATTGAGCTACGAAACAGCTCAGAGTATCGGCACGCTCGCCAGAGAAGGATTCATGGCGGGCCGATGGGACGAGGTCAAGCTCGTCTATAACGAGTTCAGGAACACGATCGCCCAAAACCGAATTGTTGAACCCCTGATTCCGATTCCCCCAGAGCGGTTTCAGACACCGGTGATGCAGCAGGAAGATGTCGCCACGCCGGAGATAAAGGAGCGTTACCGGGCTGATTACCTGTTTGAGCCGGATTCGGCAAAGATTCTGGACACACTGGTTCCACGATTCGTGAATTTCACGATCTGGCGTGCATTACTGGAATCCTGTGCTGCCGAACACGGGGCACGCATGGTTGCGATGGATAACGCCACATCAAATGCAACGGAGCTCCTGCGGGCATTGCGCCTTCAGTATAACCGTGCACGTCAGAGTGCCATCACTACGGAAATCCTTGAGATCATTAGCGGTGCCAACGCGTTAGAGGAGGGCACATGATTTCCGTGGCATGTGTAATATACGTGGCTTGGATACGATCCTTGGGAGAGGTGGCCGAGTGGCTGAAGGCGCTCCCCTGCTAAGGGAGTATGGGTTAACAGCTCATCGTGGGTTCGAATCCCACCCTCTCCGCTCTAGGTCGAACGGTCGTTCGGCTTTCACGATGGTATACACGGAACCCTGGAGGGGTGGCAGAGTGGTCGAATGCACTGGTCTTGAAAACCAGCGTACCGCAGGGTACCGGGGGTTCGAATCCCTCCCCCTCCGCATTGTCAGCTAACAAACTGAGTTCGATCCGCAGACCTGTCCGGACTCAGATAGCTGGGTGTGCAGTGTCTAGGTATCCTTGAAGACCATCTCCGCTGCTCATTATAGGACTACTTCGGTACTATTCTCTACGTCACCGTTATTTCTTGACCCGAATATCATTCTGTCCATTTCTGCACAGCAGTAGCCCAAATGCAAGGTCGATTGGGCGCGTTTGGCCGGAGTATCCCGTCTCATTGACCGCAGCAAAATGGTGCAAGCGATGGCTGCATTTCATGACTCCTTTTTGGCTTCAACTCCGCCCCCAAGATCCATATCCTGTCTGGATATATACTCCTATTTGCTCACACTGTGACTAGGGGTGCCGAGGAAGGGGATATCCAACGATGCGACGCAACCTCAAAGGAGGTAATGTTCGGACATCCGCATATTTGCACCGCCCTATAAATCTGCCCGATATCGTAGTATGTGCGGAACTCTGAACGCACTCATATACAGGTAGTCCTTGTGCAAGAACAACTTCTCAGGATAGACCGGCTCGACCTCCGACCCGTCGCCATCAGCGGACGGCATCGTGCTAAACTGCACGGTGGCTACGTGCTCGAATCGCTGCTCCTCAAGTATGCGAACAAAATAGACTCGTTTACCAATCGAAGCCATTATCATGTCCGTCCCAGAAATTGCTACGCTTTTCCACAAAAGCCTAAGCCCGACCCCAGCCCCGGGGGGACCACCTTCTCGTATAGCATAGTTTTGGGCATGCTCATCTATGACTGATCCGTAAAAGCGAATCGTGTGCACATGTTCATGGGCTCTATTGAATACGAAGATATACGGCAGGCCCGCAAACGCCGCCAACACGTACCGCCCGTCTACAGTGGAGGCCATAGGAATCGTGTTATTCAGCGGGGGCTGCATACTACCAAGTTCCAGTGAGCGCAGGAACGGTGCATCCTCCTCAAACGGCGCTTCGCTGCGGCGCGGACATATACGGTACGCGTGCCCCCAAGCACACTGGGCATATAGATGGGTACGGGAAGCGGCCAGATTGACTCCGCTTCCAGTAGCCAGATCCTGATCTCCTCCCTTTGGCAGAGTAGCCACGTACGACAGCTCTCTGGACAACAACTGGATTCGGGACGGCTCGATGGCAAAAAAATGATCGCCGTTGAAGAGAATGCCACGCAGGTAGGAAAACTCCAAGGGTCCTTCACCTTTATTACCCACGCGCCGTTGCAGCGGACCATCCAGTCCGGCTACAAAAATGTGATTGTTAATGACGTCGTTAATGTAGAAACTGTCCTGTACAATCGTGAAAGAAAAATAGGGACCCAGAGCGAGCGAATCCTGCGCTTGGGCCACTGCTTTGTCCAGATACCAAGTCTGTGCGTCCATGGCATCTGTGTCGATCAATGACTGCGGCACTGCGGCCAGCAACGAATCAATGACTTCGGAATCAATAATTCTTACGAGATCGGGCCCTCTCTGGCATGATGTCGCAAGGGGTACGAGAAACACGAGTACGAAGACTGACCAAAGGGAGTTAAGGCGCTGCCAGCTGTCAACACGCTGCAAAGCGCTCGTCGCCAGTCCATCCGGTTTTTCCATGCCACGGGTCCCAACGCCGCAGGCGCTGTTATTTATGGATGCTGTCATTAAAGTAGGGCTCTGTCATCCAAATGGCGTACCTGATACTTTACCAATACTACTCGTGTGCCGTCAATGCAGATTAAATTAAGGCCAGATCCTCATTCTATCAAAAATACGGGGATCATGCACGATACGTTGCGCACGTATCGCACCAGGGCATCAACCCGACTTGCCTGTTTGACAGGACAAACCGGGTTGTTCGTGCATGCGATATGCGACCCTACGGGCTCTCGCCACACAAGGTCCCTCCATATTGACCTGAGCCCGAGTAGGTGTGCTTGACATCTCCGCATTGTCAGCTTACAAACTGAGTTCACTCCGCAGGCCTGTCTGGACTCAGATAGATGGGCGTGTAGCGTCAAAGTATCCTTGAAGACCATTTCCGCTACACATTACAGAAACACTTTCGTACTATTCTCCTGCTTTGCCGTCATTCCTTGGTTCCAACCATCTTCCGCCCTTTATTGTACGACAGCAACCCAAAATACAAGTCCTACGGGGTGCATCTAGCCGAAGCATCCCACCTCGTTGATCACAGTTGAATGGCGGAGACGATTGCGCACTTGGTGGCTCTTTTATGGCTTCAACTCCGTCCCTATGATCCGAACGCTGTCTAGATATATCATCCTAATTGCTCTCACTATGGCTGGGTGTACCGAGGAGGGAGACATCCGACTCTTGCTCCAAGATCCCAGCGAGTTTGATGCACCTGCTGACAGGTGTGACAGTGCCCTATGCACATCGCTCGTAGAATTGCTTGACCATGCTGACTCAACGATTGACTTTGCTGTGTATGGCGCGCGGAATCAGCCCAAAATCCTGGAAGCACTGCTGAAAGCGCGTGAACGGGGTGTCATTGTGCGAGGCTATATGGACAAGGATATCCACAATAGAAACTACTATAGCTCCTCAGATACGTGGATGCGCGAGATAGGAGGTGTGAGGGATGATCTCGAACGGGAGCAGGGGTGTACCCATGAATACACCGAAAAGCCTCCGTGCAACCGTCCACACGGATTTGAAGGGCCGCTACAATGCCTAGCGTACGATCTGAGTGAAGATCATATTCTCGTAGCAGGTCACGCTTCACGCGATCCGTTTCCCGCTACAAACAAGATCATGCACAACAAATTCTTTGTGGTGGATGGTGAGCGTGTTTGGACAGGCTCAGCGAATTTGTCTGATTCTGGTACTGGCGGCTACAATGCCAATGCGGTGGTGATCCTGCGTTCCAAACAGATTGCAGCCGTCTACACCGCCGAATTTGAACAACTGTGGAACAGGCAGGGCAAGTGCTTGAAGTCACGAGATGGTATTGAGGAATTTGATTTTGGATCAGAAAAGGTATCAACTTGGTTTTCTCCGCAGGACGCTTCGCTCCGCTACGGCGTGGGCGGCCTTATCGCTAAGGCGAAAAAGCGCATCAACGTCGCCGTTTTTTCCTTACCGCCAAATATTTGACTGCTGACCTGATTGCTGCACACAAGCGCGGTGTAGATGTCCGCGTAATCATTGATGCCACAGCTGCCAAAAATGGATATTCCAAGCACGAAGTGCTGAGAGAAGCCGGCATACCGGTCCGGATCGAGAACTGGGGAAGCAAAATGCACATGAAGGCTGCCTCAATAGACGGCCAGCACCTTGTGCTGGGTTCTATGAACTGGACATCTGCCGGTGAGAACACCAATGATGAGAATACGCTCTTGATTGATTCACGGAGGTTAGTCCATCAATTCGACGCCTATTACGATGGTATCTGGCAGAGCATCCCGGAGACATGGCAGAAGAAGAAAGCACGCCCAGATCCTGAGTCGCCTGATTCTGGATCATCCTGCAATGATGGGGTTGACAACGATTTTGATGACCTTGTCGACGCGAATGATCCCGGATGCATGCCGGATCGTCCGTCGCTGCCGGACCTTCCCCCTCACCAGATTATCACACAAAAGGAGTATGAAAATCTGAATCGCGACTATCCGATGATGCGACCGAAAAGATGCGATCCGAGTTATCCAGACTGGTATGTATGTCTTCCTGCATATCCGAGAAATGGCTGTGGAGCGATTCCCTATCGCAATTTCTCCGTAATAGAAAATGATCCGCTGCGCCTTGACGGGGACGGAGATAGTATTGCCTGCGAGCAGTAATGCTCGCAATGGCGTAACGCTCGAGAGGCCGAATACTATCCACAATGCAGCGAATAATTGGAGGAGGGAATTACCAAATCTGCAAGTCGGTTACAGGATAGCATTTGATGCCCACGGGAAAATGTCCCAATTTAGTTTGCGCTCGACTGAAAGAACGTCAACCCTATGATGCTCTAAGTCCCTGCTTCGATTCTGGGCAGGGAATTTTCCTGTGGGATGCATGTTACAGGGAGAAATTTTTCGAACATCATCGCCTGCAACTTAGCCCAAGCTCCCGTTGTACCAGCCGGAAAGTAGGGCCGGTGAAGTTCAATAAAACACTAAATTTGGGGGCTTTGTAAGAGTGTTGTCGGGTTATCATTTTCCCCATTTTGTAATTGCATGAATCTTAGCGAAAGACGTAAGGCCTATAAGGCGATATAAGAGTACAGCGAACGACCACTAAAAGTCAATGTGACCAGCACGCGTCAAGGTGTTGACGCTCAATTATCTGGAGACGCAGTCAGGGAATTCATTGATCAGATTGACGCCATCAAAGCATCCTCGGAAGTGGATGTTATGATACATAGCACTGGGGGTGATGCCCTTGCTGCATGGAAGTTGATGTCTATTCTGCGGGAACGGTTTGACAAAGTATATGTGCTTGTGCCACACACTGCTTTTAGTGCTGCAACGCTGTTTGCCTTGGGGGCTGACGAAGTTGTGATGCAT
>CAZCYQ010000042.1:0-32022 GCA_964503085.1 uncultured Rhodothermaceae bacterium
GCCAAAATCGGCCTGTGGCTGCAACAAAAACAGTTTTTATGTCAAAGTCGGGCTAAGTATAATTCCCAATCTTTGCCATATAAGCCCATATAACCTCCTTAAATCGATCAACCCCCTATGTAGGCTAAACCCCCATTCTTGTGCACAAACGCCGTTCTACGCAATCTTGGCGTGTCTAGCTCTTAACAGCATCTCTAATTCCAAATACGTGCTTCATGAACCGCCGAATGAGATTATTGGCTTCCGGTGTTTCCTGTAGTGTTTCAATAAGGTCGTCCACCGGCATGCCGGCAATTTGCTCGGTGTATTGAGGGTAGGCACGCAGTCGTTGTTTCAACAGAGGCACTTTGAGTTCAGAATGAAACTGCGTGCAGTAGAGCGGGGCATCCGGCATACAGAACGCGTGGTTTTCTACAAGGGGGGTACCGGCCAGTCGAACAGCGCCCTCAGGGAGTCGAACAACGGTATCCTGATGCCCCACATGGGCCAAGAACGGGTTTCCTAATTCACCGAAGATGGGATCCTTCTTTCCCTCTTCTGTCAAAGAAAGTTCAAGCGTGCCCAGTTCTGCCAGTAGTGGATCAGTTATTACCAGCCCGCCTAGGGCGGCTGCCATAGCTTGAAAACCCCAACAAGACGCAAATACCGGTTTGCGTTTTGCATAAAGTGAGCGCATTGCGTCCAGCGCTCTATCTAGCCAAGGTCCTCCCTCTGGTACAGAGTAGTCTCCAGCTCCTCCGATTAACACCAGGTCTGTGCTGCGGAGCATTTCGGGAGAAGGCGGGTCATTGACCAAATCTGCGGCAGAAATCTGTTCTGGAGAAGCGTCCAGTGCCTCAGCGAACGCGGTCACTTCACTGATGCGCATCGGGTCATCCAGTTTGCGTATTTGCAAGAGGAGGATCTTGAGAGTAGACATAGCGACTGGTGATGCAAATCAGTTAATAATACTGGAAGCCCCGTCTGCTCCCTGTAAGTTTCTGTATTCGGGTTTGCATGGATCAATCAGGAGGGCCGATCGGCTTTGGGAGTTGTTAATTGGCTTATTGTTCACTGGTCAAAGAAGGGTCGTCATGACATCAACCTAATGGTTGTATCCGTGATGGTCGTGTATATCCATACTTTCTTGCGTATTGTGCGAGTGTGGACCTCCATGACGGCCCTCGTGAAAGATAACATGCAATAAAGAGCCAGCCACGAATGCTTGAAAGTAGCTGCTCCCCACAAATTCATTGGCCAATATACCGGAAAGAAAGAACCCGGTAGCAGTTGCCAGCAAAAGTCCTGCAATGCCGGCCATAGCGGTGATTGTACCATAGCGAGGTTGCAAAAGCCACCAGATCATAAGTCCTACGGCGATGCGATGGATCGCTATGGGGAGCGTGGCGATAGGCTGATCTGTGTTCAGGCTTGCACCTTCCAAAAGAGCATGCAGAAAAAGTCCAGTAAATCCTGCAATTATGGATAATGCTTCAGTCTTTTTTGCAATACCGTGGGAGATATGCGTGATTGCAAGGGGCATCAAAAGCCCTAAAGCCATGGTTCCCGTGAGAGACGCAATGCTAACCAGCTCCCAACCTTTATGTGTAATCTGATGCCCGAGAACCTGTATCAGCACTAACAGGGGCACCACCACATACATACTTCGGTCGAAGACACGCGTAAGCCTGGGATGGTCATGCAGTACCGAGTATAGAAGAGCTCCTATTACTGGCGCACTTAGAGCGTAAAGAAGGGGGACCATCTAGTATTCAGGTGAAATAAACGCGCAATATAATAGCCATTCGGCGATTTTGATTATTACTGCAGTTCGTTTGAGCATAATCAAGCTAGTACATTGAACTGGATTCAAACGGAAGCGTTTTTGGACGGGGGCGAGTCACGGAAGACGGTAACTGACCGGATTGTGATTGGAGGAGCAAATGGGATGTTCAATAATGACCGGAGAGTTTATATCGGAGGAACACAAATTTACCGCAATTTCGGGGCAGCATAATACCAAAGCCTGTTCAATCTTTGCCGTCGAACGCAATCTTGCCTGAAAATTCTCCAGACACAACTCCCGGCGGATATGTGCCTTGCCAACCGGGATAAAATACCTTTCTCAAAGTTAAAACTTTGATTGAAGTCAATCTCAGCCGAATTCTGTGCGACACGGGGCATGGGAGTTCACATCTGAATATCCACGCAAAGGATGCATGTAAAAACCATACTTCGGGAAGTGGAAAAAATGTTGGAGCAGGCGAGTGTCCCATCTCCCCGACGTACGGCAGTATGGATTCTTTGCGATATAATCAGATGTAGCCCGACACATTTGATCAGTCGTGAAGGTGATCGACTTGGGAGGAATCAGGTCATCAGAATCCGGGAGGCAGCCCAGCGCTGTGCTGCTCATGAACCTGTGCAGTACGTATTAGGGTACGCGGAATTTTGCGAGTTACATCTGCGTGTCTCTCCTGAAGTTCTAATACCACGACCGGAAACAGAGCAAATGATCGAGATTGCTCTTGATGCTGTTGGGCCAGACGGTACATTAGAAGTGTTGGACATTGGTACCGGCAGTGGCTGCATTGCACTGAGCATGAAGCACGCTTTGCCTGCATCCCAGGTAACGGCTTGTGATATCAGTGCGCCCGCACTCCAGATTGCCAGGAATAATGCCAAGAAAAATGGGCTTGATATCAGGTTCATCATGGCAGATTTAATGAGTTGTGATTTTGTGCATACAGTTGGTACGGAATACAACTTGGTTATCGCTAATCCTCCTTACATACCGGACAGCGAACGTTCACAGCTGCCCCGGATGGTGCGGAATTACGAGCCGGGAATTGCTCTTTTCTGCGGTGATGATCCTCTTGCATTTTACCGGGCCATAGCTGATAAACTCGTGAGTGGCCTGCTACGCCAAGGGGGGACGCTTGTGCTGGAAACGCACGTTGATTATGCAAGCTCTGTCGGTATGCTGTTACAGCAAAAAAAAGATATCTCACAGGTTCAGATCAGGCCGGATTTGGCAGGATTGTCCAGATTCGTGCTCGCAAAATATTCTGGAGAAAACCATCCGGTCAGCGGTAGGATGCAAACCATAGCAACTTGAATCAATGAAGCTTGCGCTTATCCAATGCTCAGCATCAAACGATGTGGATAGCAACCTGATCAAGGGACTGGATTCCTTGGAGACTGCAGCACAGGCGGGGGCAAACCTGGTTGTGTACCCAGAGCTTGCTTTTACACCGTTTTATCCTCAACACCGAAAGGTGCGCTATCCCGAGTGCAGAGGAAATGATTTGCCACCATTATCGCTTGCTGAAGAGATCCCCGGCCGTACAACAGACGCTTTCTGCGCAGCGGCCAAAAGGTTGGGAGTGGTTGTGGTTCTCAATCTGTACGCACGGGAAGGCGATACTGCTTTTGATGCTTCACCGGTGATTGATGCGGACGGTACGCTCCTGGGCGTAACAAGAATGATGCACATTACGCAGTACGAAGGATTCTATGAGCAAGACTACTACACAGCTGCAGGTAGCCGGGCCCCGGTGTACAATACTGCTGCTGGTCGGGTTGGTGTAGCTATTTGCTACGACCGACATTATGGAGAATATCTGCGTGCACTCGCTCTGCAGCGAGCGGATGTGGTGGTTGTCCCCCAGGCAGGTGCACTTGATGAGTGGCCGAAGGGATTATTTGAAGCGGAGTTGAGGGTGGGAGCATTCCAGAATGGCTACTACATGGCTCTCGCCAACCGTGTGGGGCAGGAAGACATCCTGACCTTCGGTGGAGGATCTTTTGTGGTTGATCCGGCAGGTAGCGTTGTGGCCCAGGCGCCCACGATATCCGAGGCTATTCTTTATGCTGACCTGGATATGAAGCGCTGTGAGGAATCCCACGCTCGACAATTATTTCTTAAGCACCGCCGCCCAGATATCTATTCGGGTGGAGCGGTTTGTTTTCAGAATTGCGAGAATTCGGAGTATGGCGTGTGCTGCCAGGCTCCTGTAGCCACGTAACGCAGGGCAATGCTAAAATCATCCTTTGCCCAATATCCTGGACATTTTGTGATGTAGCTGCCATCGCTCCCGAGGAACACGGTAGTAGGTGTGCCTTCGGCTCCCAGGTGATATCCCAGCTCCATGGATGAAAGATTATGCCCCCAAAAGTCATGGCGAGTTTCGGCATCGTCAATATTTAGCCGTCCATAGGCAAAATTGTCCTGAACGTAGGCAACCAGAGCGGCATCCGTATAGACCTCCTGCTGCATTTTTCGACACCATCCACACCACGGAGCATAGATGTCAATAAGGATGGGTTGGCCTGTTCTAGCAGCGGTTGCAACAGCTTCATCGAAGGTGGGCCAACTCATGGGAGCCGGCAATACTTCAGGTTCGGGTGTGGTAGTCTCCGTTATATCGTCACGCGTGCACCCGAAGATCAGGAGCACCACGAGTGGTAATGTGCGACGCAACATCATCCGTTCAGGAGGGGGAGGTAGGCGGCAATAAAACGTTCAGATTCTGCAGCAAAGTTAAAAACTTTTTGGACATCATGCGTATTCGTGACCCATTTTTGGCGTAACTCGGTATTGCTGACCGCGCGGTTTAAGGCAGTGGCTAGAGCTTTTGTGTTGCCGGGAGGTACTACGCAGCCTACACTGAAACGTTGTATGATCTGTGATATTTCAGGGAGATCACAGGCAATGACCGGTACGCCGGCTGCCAGATATTCAAAAAGTTTGTTGGGTAGTGCATATCTGTGATTCAGGCAACAGTCTTCCAGGAATGTAAGCCCGAGGTCGGCCGATGCTGTAACTGCAAGTAGTTTTTCGGGCGGTACAGGGTCAATAAATCGGACTTTCGATTGTAGCTCAAGATTTTGAACCAAATGTTCTATATCAGATCGCAATGGTCCACGCCCCATGAAAACCAGGACAGCGTTGTCTGTATGCAGCATTGCCTCAACCATCATTGTGGCTCCCCGGTGCTTCTGCAGATTACCCTGATGGAGTATGATCGTGACGTTTGGAGGTAATGCAAGGCGCTCACGCAGGGAGCGCGAGGAAGTGGCTGCCTGTGGTGCAGGGATATTGCGCATCAGGCAGATGTCTTGAACATTGTGTGTTTTCTGTAAATGGCGGGCAATGCTTTCACTTACTGTGTAGACGCAATTGGCACGATGGATGTGCAAGTGTTGTATAACCTCCCAAGTGGTACGTACCCATGGACGCCGGGTAGTTGAGGGGACGTGTGTATAAAGTTCGCGTGCGTCAAAGACCAGTCGGGCATGATGGCGGTCTGCGGCCTGGCGCATTGCAGGCAGGGTATACAGATCACTTGCGTGGTAGACCGTAGACTTTATGTATTTCAGAGCAGACTTGAATTGTCGATGATTACGCCAGAAAAAGCGGGGGCCAGATCCAGGTGGTCTGGGGAGGCAGATGAGGGTTACGTCCTTGATGTTCATCCTGGTCATACCCACCGGGGTACCAAGTCCCAATACGAGAACTTTGAGTCCCAATTCGGACAGCAGACCCAGCTGCCGGAGCGCACGCGAATTAGCCCTTGGATCCCCTGTTAGGGCGAACGCAATGTCCACTGAATGATGAACAGATTTACTCAGGTCTGAGTGTTCGTGTAACTCCATGGGAAAGCGCAGTATAATGCTCGCGTCTATTGAAATTCAAATACTAACTATAAACAAAGTGTAGGCAGCAATGCGGGTCTGGTTACGTCTTGTGTGCGCCTTGGTCTTAACCATAATTGGCAGTATTCATACGAGTATTGGGGCATCGTTACGTCCTAGCGATGAGCGCCTTGCCTACAGGATGAAACGTCAAGGTATGGCAGGTCGGCTATTTTGTCGTGTTCTAAATATTCATGTGCAGGCATCCAGCAAAGCAAGATTGGCGCCAGGTGTATTGCGGGTAAGCAACCATTTGACGGTACTTGATCCAATATTCCTCGCATCCAAACTGGATGTCTGTTTTGCGGGCAAGGCAGAGATTACACGTTGGCCAATAGTCGGGTGGATTTGTCGTACCTATGCCATGCTGTTGGTTGATCGATCCCGTAGGGGACAGGCTAAAGCGTTTGCCTCTCAAGTCCGGACTCGCCTCATGGAACGCGGTTCGGTTATGGTGTTCCCCGAAGGTACGACGGGCGACGGCAAGGCATTGTTGCCATTCAAGACGGGCGCTTTCGAAAGCATCAGAGACTGGGACGAGGGGCGCGTACAACCAATATTTGTAAATGTGATCGGTCTTGACGGGCGTGCCATGCAGGGTAGCGAAGGACGGGAAAAAGTTTCCAATGTACATCACGATACGTTTGTCGGAGATGTGCACTATCTGGCGGGTTTCAAGCGACTGGACATAGAGTTGCGGATCGGTCCATTTATTGAAACCCAGGGCATGGATCGTAAAGCAATCTCGAAAGTGGTCAGAGAGGCTATCTTGGCACTTGCCGAAACAATACCTGCGACGCATAGTAGCGAACACAATGCAGGAAATTGAAACATATCGGTTTGAATCCAGGCGCAAGCAATTTCGGCTTCTGATTGGAGTCGGATTGGTCAGTTTAGGGTTGTTGGCGGGGATACTCTTCATGCTGCTGGCCTATCCTCCGGCGCCCCGAGGCTCCCAATTGGCGGAGATCCGTCTTGTCGAGCGGGCAGGTCCAGATGAGGAAGTCATGGAGTCGGAGATGTCGGGTTTCCCTGTTCCCGGAAGTGCATTCCGGGATGTTGCCCGCCGTACAGTCCAGTCTGTTGTTTCCATTAATGTCGAATCCAGTTGGTCTTCACGTTTTTGGCCTTCGTCCGGTTCTGATTCGCAGATGTTTCCTGAAAACGAGGGTAGTGGAGTTGTAATTACCCCGCAAGGACACATTGTAACCAGCTATCATCTCGTTGAGGGTGCGGGTAAACTGCAGGTTAAGTTTGCAGACAAGCGGGAGTACGAGGCCTATACTGTGGGGGTAGATCCTTCGACAGATTTGGCCGTGATACAGATTGTCCTTCGCCCGGGAGAACGTGTTGAGCCTATCACAATTGGAGACTCGGAAACTGTGCAGCCGGGAGACTGGGTTTTAGCGGTCGGTAATCCATTGCAACTCAGTTCAACTGTTACAGCGGGTATCGTGAGCGCTCTAGGTCGTTCAATGAACATCATTGACGAGAGCTTTGGGATAGAAACATTTATTCAGACGGATGCGGCCATCAACCCTGGTAGCTCCGGTGGTGCACTCGTCAACATCAGCGGCGAACTCATTGGTATCAATACAGCGATCGCGACGGATAGCGGATTCTATGAGGGGTATGGTTTTGCGGTACCGGTTAATTTAATGATTCGTGTTGCCAGTGATCTGATCGAGTTTGGGGAATTTCGGCGGGGCTACATGGGAGTGGTACCAACCAATGTACATGCAAAACTGGCACAGGTACTGGGGATGGCTAAGATCCAGGGTGTATTTTTAGATCAGATTTATGGCGGGAGTGCAGCGGAAATCGCTGGATTGCAGCCGGGGGATGTGATCGTTGCGATCAATGGGCAGCCGGTCAATGAACCTAATGAGCTGCAAAGTATAATTCTGCTGCAGCGTCCTGATTCCCAAATAGAGGTTGCATATTGGCGTGAAGGTCAAGTTGACAGCCTACAGCTAACACTGCTTGGACGAGACCATCCAAAGGTTGCCTCCTGGTTAGCTGAAATGGGATACCATCCCCGCAGAGAGGTTAGCACAGCCAGATATTTAGATCAATGGGGTCTTGTGCTGCGGGACAAATGGGGAGAGGAAGATGATAGACAGTTCGGTAATTTTGAGGGTGTTATTATACAACGCGAGATGCGTCACGAGGAGATAGAGCATCTCCAAGCAAATGTACTTGTGGAGCGCATCAATGGGAAGGCGGTCAAAACGGTCGAACAGGCGATCAGAGAGCTCAATAGTGCAGATGGGCATGTAAGACTCTCCATTCGTGATAAGTGGAACGTTCCGCGGATTGTAGATATGAGTGAGCTTAAGGAGTAACGGGCATCGGATGCTGCGATACTTGACAGCTGGCGAATCTCATGGTGAGGCGCTGGTGGGAATTGTTGAAGGGATGCCGGCAGGCGTTCCGCTCACCGCTAAAGATATCAACCGTCATTTGGCCCGGCGCTGGTTGGGGTTTGGTCGAGGTGGGCGTGCGAAGCTTGAGCGTGACAAAATCCACATTTACTCAGGGGTACGTTTTTCGAAAACGATTGCCGGCCCAATTGGACTGCGATTGGACAATGCGGCCTACAGGAAAGACAAGAGTGGGTGGCCGGAGGTGATGTCTGTTGATGGAGAAGGAGAGGATATCACACGGGTGACCCTACCACGGCCGGGCCATGCGGATTTAGTCGGCGCACAAAAATATGGTTTCAATGACCTTCGACCCGTTATTGATCGTGCAAGTGCGCGCGAGACGGCTATGCGTGTAGCCTGTTGTTCAGTTGCACGCCAATTGCTCAGACAGTTCGGGATTGAGGTCGGCAGTCATGTTGTTCAAATTGGTGAAGTCGGATGGGAACACGAGGCCGACTGGCGTGAGCGGAGGGAAGCGCTCATAGTTGAGGGGGCTGAGAACATCAATGATTTGGCGGATCGGAGTGAAGTACGCATGCTGGACGAAGGACTCAGTCGTGCGTGTGTTGATCACATCAAAGAGGCCAAAAGATCGGGAGATTCTCTCGGCGGGGTTTATGAAGTTGTGGTCACCGGCGTACCACCTGGCCTTGGATCTTATGTGCACTGGGATCGGCGTTTGACTGGACAATTAGCTCAGGCGATTCTTTCCATACAGGCACAGAAAGGTGTTGAAATTGGTGATGGAACGGCAAATAGCCGTCGTCCGGGTTCCCAGGTGCACGACGAGATTTTCCGGGATAATGAGGCTGTATTTCGACGGAGATCTAATCGTGCGGGTGGACTGGAAGGTGGCATGACAAATGGGATGCCAATAATTGTACGGGGTTACATGAAGCCAATTCCCACCCTCATCAAACCACTGGAAACTGCAGATATGATAACTGGCGAGACGCAACCTACGCGCTACGAGCGCAGCGATGTGACCAGTGTGCCGGCCGCTTCGACGGTAGCCGAAGCGACCGTAGCCTGGGTGATAGCCAATGCATTCCTTGAGAGATATGGTGCGGATAGCCTTGAAGAAATGGTAGTGCGCTTCTCTGCCACCTCCCGGGTATAGCTTGTCACAACAGGTACCATCATATAAATGAGCGATACGAGGGGCCGCTCGGCGGCCTATGATCCAAAGGCGACCGAAGCTCGCTGGTATGAATACTGGGAGTCAAATGGTTTCTTTCGGGCTGATCGTGTACATGGGCGCTCTCCCCATACGATAATGATGCCTCCTCCCAATGTGACAGGAGCACTGCACATGGGGCATGCACTACAGGATACGATCCAGGATGCTCTGACACGTATGCGCCGTATGCAGGGTAGGGAGGCGCTGTGGATGCCTGGCAAAGATCATGCGGGGATCGCGACACAAAATGTTGTAGAGCGCACATTGAAGGAAACCGAGGGAAGGAATCGGTTTGACTTAGGCCGTGAAGCCTTCGTTGAGAGGGTTTGGGAGTGGGTAAACGAATATGGTGATCGAATCCTGCAACAAAAACGACGTCTGGGGGACTCATGTGACTGGGTGCGAGAGCGGTTCACCATGGATCCTGGATATGTGAGGGCAGTGCAGCATGTTTTTGTAAAGCTCTACGAAGCTGACCTCATCTATCGTGGGCATTATCTCGTGAACTGGTGTCCAGTGGACCAGACCGCACTTTCCGATGAGGAAGTGGACAATGTTGAACAGGATGGCCATCTATGGTACATCCGATACCCAATAGAGGATGGGACTGGTCACGTCACGGTAGCAACGACCCGACCAGAAACCATGCTAGGTGATGTGGCGGTGGCCGTTAATTCCAATGACGAACGCTACACAGAATTAGTAGGTAAGCGCGTCAGATTACCACTTACCCAGCGCCATATTCCAGTAATTGCTGACGACTATGTGCAACCAGAATTTGGAACAGGAGCACTAAAAATTACGCCTGGCCATGACAAGAATGATTTTGAAGTCGGAAAGCGCCATGGACTGGAATCTTTGAGTGTTATTGCGGAAGATGGGACGCTGAACGAGCAGGCAGGCATCTATGCAGGCATTGAGCGCTTTGAGGCACGAAAGATCATCGTCAAAGACCTGGAAGCTGATGGACTTCTCGAGAAAGTAGAGCCATACAAAAGTACGGTGCCGGTTTCACAACGCTCCAAGGCGGTCGTGGAGCCGCTATTATCCCGTCAATGGTTTGTTCGCATGAAGCCGCTGGCGGAACCGGCAATCACGGCAGTCAGGGACGGTACTGTAAAATTTTACCCAAAGCGTTGGGAAAACGAATATTTCCGCTGGCTGGAAGAGATTCGCGACTGGTGTATCAGTCGGCAGCTATGGTGGGGCCATCGCATTCCGGTCTGGTATTACACGGATTCAAGTGGAGCAGTTGATGAAACCCGCGGTTTTGTGGTTGCAGTAGAGCCGCCCGAACCGGGCATGATACAGGATGAAGATGTGTTGGATACATGGTTTTCGTCCTGGCTTTTTCCCTTTGCTACGCTTGGATGGCCGAGCAAGGACGCTGATACACGGGCTGATCTCAAGTATTTCCATCCAACAAATGTGCTGGTGTCCGGCTATGACATCCTGTTCTTTTGGATTGCTCGCATGATCATGGCCTCACTCTATTTTATGGGGGAAGTGCCGTACCGGGATATTTTCATTACCGGCATGATCAAGGACAAACTTGGTCGGTGGATGTCCAAGAGTCTCGGCAATGGGATTGATCCGCTGGAATTAATTGAACAGTACGGCGCAGACGCAGTGCGATTCTATCTCACGATCTTATGCGCGCAGGGCCAGGATATCCGTCTGGATCCTGCGGGTTTTGAAATGGGACGAAATTTCTCCAACAAAATCTGGAATGCGTTCAATGTGTTCGGTCGATTTATCCAATCGGACAAAAACTATCGGCGCACAAGATCCATTGACGAGCTTGAGTTGGTTGAGCGCTGGATGCTCACACGTCTTGCAGAATGCATTGAGGACGTGGAGGAGGCATTGACCAAGTACAGATTGAATGAAGCTGCGAACCTGCTATATACCACTTTTCGCAACGATTACTGCGACTGGTATCTGGAGTTGGTCAAGCCACAGCGTGATTTGGCCATGTCAGAGGAGCGCGTGGCTCTTTCCATCGAAATCTATGAGCAGCTAATCCAGTTACTCCACCCGTTTATGCCCTTCATTACAGAGGAGTTGTGGCATCGCCTCCGTCCCCGTGCAGAGGGAGAAGCATGTATGGTATCCAGATGGCCGACCGCGACGGATGAGCGTGATACAGCAGGTGCGAAACAGTTTGCGTTCCTGCAGGAAACGGTGACCGCAATCAGGCATCTGCGTAGCAAATACGGTGTAGCGCCAGCCAAAGGCATAGAGGTTACGCTGAGCTTATCGGAGGAGCAATCAGAACTGGCTGACAAGATGTTGGCATGTAAGGGGTATTTTGAGAAGCTTGCGCGCGTGACGCATTTGCGCGCCGGGATAAACATCCCCAAACCGCCGCAATGTGCGTCCACCGTTGTGGGGGCTGCGCTGATTTATGTGCAGGGTCTGGTTGATCCGGCAGAGGAGCGACAGCGGCTTGGCAAGAGCCTAGCCCAGCGAGAAGCCTTTCTTCTTCGGGTGCAGAAGAAGCTGCAGAACGAGAAATTTATCAACCGTGCACCAGCGAATGTGGTTGAACGTGAGCGTCAGAAGGAGCTGGATGCCAAGGCTGAAATCGAACAGCTGAGAACCAGCCTTGCAGCGTGGATGGAAGCGTGACATATATTCTTGGTATTAGTTGCTGGTACCATGATTCTGCCGCCTGCCTGCTAAGGGATGGCATCATCGTTGCGGCTGCTCAGGAGGAACGTTTTACAAGAATCAAGCATGACGCGTCTTTTCCCGTTAATGCAATAGCCTGGTGCCTCAGGCATGCAGGTATCACGGCCAAGGACCTGAGTATCGTATCCTACTATGACAAGCCGTTCCTGAAGTTTGAGCGGCTCCTGGAGACGTACCTCGCCGGTGTGCCACAGGGAATCCCCTCCTTCCTCAAGGCAATGCCGGTATGGCTGAAGCGGAGTCTTTGGATTCCAGAAATTCTCCGCAAGGAGATCGGCTTTCGTGGTACGCTACTGTTCTGTGAACACCACGAGAGCCATGCAGCCAGTGCTTTTTTTCCGTCGCCATTCGAACAGGCGGCAATCATAACGACAGATGGTGTAGGGGAGTGGGCTACCACCTCCGTGGGGGTGGGGAATCGGGCCAGGATCGTGCTCAATGAAGAAATTCATTTTCCGCATTCACTGGGATTATTATATAGCACCTTCACGGGGTATTGCGGTTTTCGGGTCAACTCTGGTGAGTACAAGCTCATGGGGCTGGCGCCGTACGGTGAGCCAAGATTTGTGCAAGCGATTCTGGACGAGCTTATTGACCTGAAGGAGGACGGCTCGTACCGATTGAACCTTCGCTATTTCTCTTTTCCCTGGGGTCTTCGGATGTATTCCCGCGCTTTCGAGGATCTCTTCGGAGGACGGGCGCGCAGCCCAGAATCCGCTATCACACGCAGAGAGCTTGACCTCGCGCGATCAATTCAGGTAGTTACAGAAGAAGTTGTTCAACGAATGGCTCGGCACGCTGCCGGGGAGTCGGGTGAGCGTAAGCTTTGTATGGCCGGTGGCGTAGCTCTTAATTGCGTTGCCAACGGCAAACTCTTACGATCGGGGCTTTTTGATGAAATATGGATTCAGCCGGCAGCAGGCGATGCAGGCGGTGCGCTCGGAGCAGCATTGATGGCTTGGCATGACCATGTCCAGGCCCCACGTGAACTTTGTGCGCCGGATGCAATGGAGGGTGCCAAACTTGGTCCTTCATACGACGCGGACGAGATTCGTGCTGCACTGGACGCAGTTTCGATCCGCTACGAAGAACTCAGTGAGGAAATGCTGTGTAAGCGAACAGCAGAGTCCTTGTCGGCTCAGAAGGTAATTGGTTGGTTTCAGGGACGCATGGAATATGGTCCGCGTGCATTAGGTAATCGCAGCATTCTTGCAGACCCTCGTCAACTCCGTATGCAGCAGCATGTGAACCAGTCCATTAAGTTCAGAGAAAGTTTTCGTCCCTTTGCCCCGGCTGTGTTGGCCGAAAAAGCGTCTGACTGGTTCGACATGACTCATGAGAGTCTATACATGTTGCTAACTGCGCAGGTTCGGGACGCATTTATCAAGGGGGAAGGTTTGGAGCGGCAGGAGAACATAGTTTCGCCAATAGCGGCGGTGACACATGTAGACGGCTCTGCCCGTGTTCAGACGGTAAGTGAGCAGGGTAACCCTCTTATTTACAGGTTACTTCAGAAATTTGAAGCTTTGACTGGATGTCCGGTGCTGGTCAACACAAGCTTCAATGTCCGCGGAGAGCCTATCGTCTGCACACCTGAAGATGCGATAAGATGTTTCCAGGATACGCACATGGATATCCTGGTGATTGGACCGTTTTGGGTGAATAAAGAAGATATGGTGTGAATACGGTGGAGATGAGGCCGCGGTAATCAGGGAGATCTGGAGAATTCAATTTGCAGATACAATTCAGCCGAGGGATTTCTGGCGAAATTTGAGGAATTCGTCATAGGCAAGGGAGGCATTGGCCACTCACAGCACATCATCGGAGATTATTGTTCTGGAAGGTGAAACTTCCGCTACGCTGCACCAGATCACAATATGTGGTCCAAGCTCCCGCTCATGCATAGCTCCGGCCTAATGGATACACCGACGAGACAGTCGCGTGCAGCGGCTATAATGGAATTCTACAGCTCCATCCACAAGGACGTAACCCACGGCGATGCGTTAATGGAATGGATAAACTCAGGTATCCGCGAGAATCCTGTGTTGACCTGAGTGCGGATACTACGCAAAAGTCATCAACATCTTCTGATGATTGGCAGTTAGTGATCCACACGAACCTTATCAATCAAGTTACTCAACCGCGTCGTTATCTCTGGATAGTGTGCGGCAATGTTGTTGAATTCCCCGATATCTGTACGCAGGTTGTACAACTCAATCCAGGTCCGTTCGGGCTCAACAAAACGCAGGAATTTCCAATCATCCTGACGGATGGCCTGCACAAAATGCCCGCCCCAACGGTTATTGAATTCCCAGTAAAAATACTCATGCTGGGTTACCGGTCCGTCATCACGCAGCAGATTTTGCATCGAGAGTCCATTGGTAGGTGGTGCAGGTACATCTGCAAAGTCTGCGAGGGTGGCAGGGAAATCCCAGACTCCCCAGGGATGGTCACTCACAACGCCTTCGGGAATGATCCCGGGTCCCCAGGCAATTGCAGGTACCCGGATACCGCCCTCATACAGATCACGTTTGAGTCCACGCAGGGGGCCGTTACTTTCAAAGAACCCTGGATCGGCGCCCCCTTCAACGTGAGGGCCATTGTCGCTGGTGAACAACACGATCGTATTTTCGCTCAGTCCAAGGTTGCGGAGATGATCCAGTATCTGGCCAACATCTCGGTCAAGTCTGGAAACCATCCCAGCAAATGCTGCATGGGATTGCTCTTGTCCACGATAGGTGCCGATGACACCACAGCAGGGAAATGGTTTTTCTGGCATTAGGAGGCTGCGACCGGTACTATCCTGATAGGGCCTCATGGATTCTGGCGGCACCAGAAGCTCTGCATGTACCAGCGGGTACGGGAGATATAACAGGAATGGATGATCCTGGTGACGTGTTATGAAGTCCAGTCCCGCTTCCGTAAACAGATCCGGTGTATACTGTGTCGTATCAACAGGTACTCGTTCAGTCTTGCCATTCTGAACGCGGAACAGGTGGTCTGTGTAGTATGAGTGCGCGTGAACATGTCCGAGATATCCCAGAAATTCGTCAAATCCCTGTCGGTCTGGTGCGCCGTTTTCCGGAGTTCCGAAGCCCCATTTGCCGAAGACGCCTGTGGCATAATCCGCTTCCTTGAGTACCTCAGCCATGGTTATGTCTGTTTCCTGAAGCCCGGGGCCAGCATTGGAACGTGTACGTGAATGTGCCATGTCCACACCTGTCAGGAGGGCAATGCGGGATGGTGCACAGACCGTATGTCCGGCATAAAAGCTCGTGAACCTCATTCCCTCCGCAGCCATTTGGTCAAGTCTAGGCGTACGAATTTTCTTTTGACCATAGACTCCCAAATCGCCGTAACCAAGATCGTCAGCCAGTATCACGATAAAATTTGGAGGCCGGTCAAGTGCTGTTCGTTTGGAGATGTTTTCAGAAAGAGATGCACGGATCACGGCGTTTGATTGAGTGGGAGTATCTACAGGTTGGTAACCGGATAGTTGTATGCTCAATATCAGGAACGAGATTGCCGATAGGGTGGCAGTTAGTAAACGCTGCATGATTTTGTTGGGCAATAGCAGGGTAGGTTTCAAAGCAGGTACAAGATACTCGCGGAGCAATTGGTATGCTAACTTCTGCCGTTGGGAGCATCTAGCATCTGCCAGAAGATAGCGTTATTGTAACACCACGCCGCCGTAATCACCCGCCTGGTAGGAAAGAACAATGGAATCGGCGTTGGGGGGATTTAAACCGTCAGGTCGAACGACAGGAGTAAGTTACTCAGGCATGACTTACATTGCCTGCAGTTCCATCCAAGCCAGAATACCGCCATCAAGACTTACTGCGTGAGGATACCCAGCGTTGTGGAGTATCTGTACAGCATGTCTGGATCGAAGGCCCGTGTGGCAATGTACGACGATACGCTCGTTGGGATTTGCTTTGATTTCTGACAGTCTATCCGGGAGAGACTCAACCGGTATTTGCTGATTAGCTCCCATACTGACGGCCGCAGCCTCATCGACCTTCCGTACATCAAGAAGAAAGAATGGCGTACAGCTTTTCTTGAGTGTGTTCAATTCTGCTGCACTGATATGAGGTACGGCTCCGCAAAAGTCTTCATAGTCAACGAGTGTCTTGATTGTTGGAGATTTTCCACAAAGGTGACAGTCATTGTCTTTAGGGAGGGTGAGGCTTTTCCATTCTGAATTTAAAGCGTTGATCAGTGTCATACGTCCAATGAGAGGCCGACCAATGTTGAGAAGCAGTTTCAAAACCTCGTTTGCTTGGAGTATCCCGATCAGCCCTGGAATTACACCGAGTACGCCACTTTCCGCGCAGGTAGGTACGAGTCCAGCCGGAGGTGGATTGGGATGGAGGCAACGGTAGCATGGGCCATCCGAATGACACAGAACGGTCACCTGTCCTTCAAATTGATAGACATTTCCGTATACATTCGGGATCCCCAGTAGTACGCAGGCGTCATTGACGAGGTACCGTGTAGCAAAATTATCTGAGCAATCAGCAACAATATCGTATCCTTGAAAAATATCCATTGCGTTCTCTTTTTGAAGACGAACGTTGTGCTGGGTTATTCTGATGTGAGGATTACGGGCTTTCAGAGTGACAAGGGCCGAATCAAGCTTGGAGGCTTCCAAGAATTCATCTGTGTGCAGGATTTGCCGATGAAGATTACTTTTTTTTACGACGTCGAAATCAACCAGCCCCAGATGTCCAATCCCCGCAGCGGCGAGATACAGAGACAACGACGATCCCAATCCACCCACACCAACGACCAAAACAGAAGCGGTTTTGAGCTTTTCCTGCCCGGCAATCCCCACTTTATCTAAGGCGATCTGCCGAGCATATCGCAGATGCTCAGACTGGTTGAGAGTAGCAGACATTAATCTGTTGATAGTCCGGGGCGGAGGAGCAGTCAATAGATACTTTCTGAGAATGCACGCAGATGCGAGGAGATTTACTCAGAAAAAGATGCACGTACCTCCCGCGCGATACGTGTAACAAGATCAATTTAATGTGGAAGCACCATAACAGCCTGGAAAATGGAACGAATACCACTGGATACGGGTTGCCTTGGCGGAACACCAATACAACAATGAAAAGAATCACTTATCTACTCGCTCTGGGTTTGATACTGTTAGCCTGTATGCCTTCTCCACCAGTGCAGGCGCAATCGGAAGAGGTTGACGAAGTTAGGGCAGTAATTGACCGTCTGTTTGATGGTATGCGCGCAGGAGACAGTACGATGGTCCGGAGCGTGCTGCACGAATCTGCACTCATGGGGCGAGCAGGCGACCAGGGCTTCAGGGTCGGTCCACCCGATCAATTTGTACGTGCCGTCGGTACGCCGCATGACCAGGTATGGGATGAGCGGATATGGGATGTCCATATCTCGATTGATGGCCGATTGGCTTCTGCCTGGATGGAATTCGCATTCTTTCTTGGCGAAAACATGAGCCACTGCGGTGTGAACTCAATGCAGCTCTATCGGACTGATGAGGGGTGGAAAATCGTTTACCTGGCGGACACTAACCGTCCGCCTACATGTGAGCCGCCAACAGACGGATCATAGCGGTCAGTCGTAGGCTTCCTTACTGGCGCACATATCCACGGGTACGGGATAGGTGCCTGTGAAGCATGCATCACAGTAGCCGTATGGACTGTCGTGCGCAGCGCGCACTGCTTTTTTCAAGCCCGCTACCGTGAGGTAGGCAAGGGAGTCAACACCGAGCCATTCCCCGATAGCCGTCACGTCGTCAAACTTACTCGAAAGCAGCTCTTCCTTACTGGGAAAATCCATGCCATAGAAGCAGGGGTTCATTACCGTTGGTGAGGCCACACGGAAGTGAACCTCTTTGGCACCGGCTTCCTTGATCATCTTCACCAATAGTCTGGCTGTTGTGCCGCGCACGATTGAGTCGTCAACCACCACAACAATCCGGTCTTTAAGCAGGCCGTCAACTGTATTGAACTTGCATCGGACACGCATTTCGCGACTATCCTGTCCCGGTGCAATGAAAGTTCGGCCAACGTAGTGGTTACGGATTAGCCCGATGTCATATTTGCAGCGATATCCGAGCTTCTGGCATTCGCTTACGTAGCCGAGTGTAGCGGTATTAGAAGAGTCAGGGACCGATACCACCAGGGGGGCTTTTTCTTCTGCAGGAACGCGTGGTACTGGAGCATCGTGTGCTAACTGTTTGCCAAACTTGCGACGCACCTTATCCACCATCTCCCCATATATACGTGAGTCTGGACGGGAAAAGTAGATGTACTCGAAAATGCATTGACTTACGCCATGACGGCTATTCAGACGCTCACTATGGAAGTGCCCGGTTTTGCAGGCTTCCCTGTCAATAGTAAGAACTTCTCCCGGATCAATATCACGTACATACTCAGCACCGATCATATCAAAGGCACAGGTTTCACTCGCGACACAATAGGCCATTGCGCCGTTTTCGCTTGAATTGCGCAGCCGTCCTAGCGAGAGGGGGCGAAATCCATTCGGATCCCGAACAGCAATCAGACTTTCGTCTGTGAGCAGGGCCAGAGCATATCCGCCTTCCACCTGTGCGAGGGCATCCAGAATTTGATCAATCTGTCTGGTACGGCGGCTTTGTGCAATCAGGTGCAGGATAAGTTCTGTATCAGAGGTTGATTGAAACAGTGTGCCTCGCTCGCTGAACGAAGCCCTGAGCTCGGTAACATTGGAAAGATTTCCGTTGTGAGCTATGGCAAGATTACCTCCACGGTACTGAACATGGAGAGGCTGGATATTGGCACGCTTGACAGAGGACCCGCTGGTGGAGTACCGCGTATGGCCAATGGCGGACGAACCGCTTAACGGGTCGTTGAATAGTGCAGGATTGTCAAACACATCCAGGACGAGTCCGAAATCTCGCACAGCAGACATGATACGACGCTGTCGACCGTGGTCAAAGGAAGATGTGACGATCCCGCAAGACTCCTGTCCCCTGTGCTGGAGGGCATGCAGACCGAAGTAGGTAAGTCGAGCAGCTTCAGGGGAATTAAAAATTCCGAAGACGCCGCAATGGTCACGTATGCTGTCCATGCGAGCTCAGTCTGCACGGGATGGTCAATGGTTTGTTAAATTCAGCGATTGTGCAGTGGTTTCAGACATTAACGAATTATTCCGTTCGACTCTTTGGGAGCAGCACGAATCCGAATGTGAACTAGGCGAATTCGGTTGTTTTCCACTTCATCTACAGAGATTTC
Source organism: uncultured Rhodothermaceae bacterium (assembly GCA_964503085.1). Taxonomy (GTDB): domain Bacteria; phylum Bacteroidota; class Rhodothermia; order Rhodothermales; family Bin80; genus Bin80. The sequence goes on from CAZCYQ010000042.1 coordinate 19,227, forward strand.
CATGCGGTCGTGTACGGTGGTATAACCCGGCTCGGGAATATCTCCGGCCAAGTGAAATATAAGGCCGCCCAATGTTTCAAATTCGTATGTATCGGTAGGAAGCGAGATGTTGGCCGCATCATTAAGATCGTCCAGATTTATCCGGGCATCAACCTTGTATTCGCGGTTGCCAAGGGGGGTGATCAGTGTGTCTCTGACTTCGTCATGCTCATCCTCCATTTCTCCAACAACTTCCTCTAGGACATCATCCAGGGTTACGAGTCCTGCGGTGCCGCCATATTCGTCTACCACTATGGCCAGATGTGTTTTACGATGTTGAAAATCCTGGAGAAGGTCATCCAGTTTCCGGCCAAGCGGCACAAAAATAGGTGGCCTCATAAGATGGGTCCAATCAACCGGGGCATCAGGCTGATTCACGAAGGGTAGCAGATCCTTGGCATAGACAACACCCTGAATATTGTCTAAGTGGTCCTCATAGAGGGGCAGTCGTGAATGTCCAGAGATACGAATTAATTCCAAGGCCTCTTTCAGAGAGGCGGTTATAGGAAGTGCCGAGATATCCAGGCGATTCACCATAATAGCACGAACCGTTGTTTCACCGAAGTCAAGCAGTGACTGAATCCAGCCATGTTCATCTTCTTCCAATGATCCATGGTCCTTGCCGATCTCAGCCATTACTCGCAGATCGTCAGAGGATAGCAAATCTGATTTTTCATCTACATTCCAATTGCGATAAATTCCATGTATGCGAGTCGTTAGGCGTGCTAGGAGTGTAGTGACGGGGTACAGTGGCCATGAGACTATTTTGAGGGCTCCTGCTACACGACGGCTGTAGGTAAGGGCATACCTGGAGGCAATCAGCTTAGGGGTGATTTCCGAGACAATAAGTAACGTAAGGGTTAGCGCGACGACCTCCAGTGCAAAAACAATTTCGGATCTTAGCCCCATAGTCTCTGCTACGCGTTCAGTCACCAATGCCGCAAGGATAGCTGCTGAGACGTTGATAAGTGTATTTAGCAGCAGGATGGTAACCAAGAGTCGACGCGGATTTTCTAGAAGAGAGAGCACGCGTAAACTTTGGCGGTCTTCACGAGCGGCGAGAGTCTCACGGTCAGTTGCACGGAGCGAAAAGAGTGCAACCTCAGCTCCTGATACAACTGCGCTGGCCAACAGCAGCAGCAGGAAGACAACAATCTCGGTTGGCGATACTAGTGCACTGTGAGATTGGGCCAGCAGGCTCAGTGCAGCTATAGGGGAACTGTCAGGAGGTGCCAAACTGTGGAACGGTCTGGTGCATGCGAATCAGTCTTGGGGCCAAGCTACGGTCCGATGTGGCTTGGCTAGAAATATTGTCCGGTTACTAGTATGAAAATGAGGACAGTTAATACAGCTAAAGGGCAAATGACTTTGACCAGGAATCCAACTACGCGGCCCCCCGGCATTGGGAACTTGCGGTCACCACCGTCCTCGAGGGCTGCCAGCAGTTTAGGTACACCCCACACCCATCCAACCGCGACGCAAATCAGGAATGCTCCAAGGCTCAGAGAGTAATTTCCCCAGATGTTATTGTTTAGGGTTAGGAAGTCAAGTCCAAATGGAAGAATTCCGCCCTCTCCACCCGAAAGCGCCGATACTGCACCGAATGCAAGGGCTGACGGTACTGCAAGAGCAAAGCAGATTCCACAGACAAAGGTGGCAGCCCGGTTACGGGTCCATCCTTTCTCATCCACAAAGTACGCAACAACCACTTCTAGCAGACTAACAGTGGAGGTAAGTGCGGCGATAGCCAGCAATGAGAAAAATGCTGTGGCAAATAGACCTCCCAAGGGCATCTGATTGAAGATGGTAGGCAGTACCACGAACACGAGGCCAGGTCCAGCACTGGGATCGGCATTCGCGAAGAAAAGAGCGGGGAAAATAATAAGACCAGCCAGTATAGCTATGCCAGTATCCGCAATTGCGACAAAAATCCCTGATTGCCAGAGATTCTCCCGCTTGGACATATAGGATCCGTAAGTGATCATGGCGCCCATACCCAAACTTAGACTAAACAATGCCTGCCCGAGTGCTCCCATAACAACATTCAAGCTAAGTTTGGACCAGTCCGGTGTAAAGAGATAGGTGAGCCCATCAATACCTGAGGGCAGCGTAACAGCCCGAATGGCCAATAGTATCAGTAGAACAAAGAGTGCAGGCATCAACAGCGTGGTCGCCCGTTCAATGCCCTTGGATACACCTCCTCGTACCACCACCAGCGTAAGCAGGAGAAACAGGCCAGATAGCAGAATGGGCCAGAGAGGGTCTGCTACAAACTCCGTAAAGATGGCACCACTCGTTTCGCCATCCTGTGCCTGAGATAATTCTCCGGACACCGCTTTGCTGAGATACCCAACGGTCCATCCGGCGACCACCGAATAAAACGCAAGGATCCCCGCGCCGGTTACGACACCAAGTCCGCCCACGTACGGCCAGAATCTGCCAGGGACCAGGGCCTTAAATGCTCCTACTGGGTTACGTTGAGAAGTGCGTCCTAGGGAAAGTTCAGCCAATAGCACCGGCAGTCCGATTGCCAAAACGAAAATCAGGTAAATAAGGACGAAAAGTCCTCCGCCACCTTCGGCTACGGAGTACGGAAAACGCCAGATATTTCCGAGTCCAATAGCACTTCCGGCAGCAGCTAGAATAAAGCCTAGCCGGCCACTCCACTGTTCGCGACCATTAACTGATCCCATAGGTCCAAAATTTATTTGACTAATTGTGACAGATCATCCCGATGTACATGCGAGAAGATAGGGGAATTTAGTGCAAAGGGACAATATTGTTATGTCACTTATTTGATGCGAGCATCTTTGCAGTCCGGCCTGGTGCCAGGACATACGGGACTCATTATGGATAGATCCAGTGACATGCGGACGCAGGCAATGGGTATTGGGAGCGCAGAGGAAATCCTTCAGGTGCAGACTCCCGATCTAGAACGGCAGATCATCCTCCGGCACAATGGTTGTTGAAGGCGAACCGCCGGCTGATGTGGGGGATCCGCTTGGTGGCTGCGCGGGAGGAGGTTGTTGTACGGGAGGAGGCGATTGGTGCGGAGGTGCACCCGGTGAGGGTTGTGTATACCCACCTTGCTGTTGACCGTATCCACCGCCTTGTTGTTGTTGACCATATCCACCACCCTGTTGCTGACCGTATCCACCGCTCTGCTGCTGACTGTACCCAGCCGAGGGTGCCGGTTGTCCATAATTTCCTTCGTCCTCCAACGTAAAAGCTGTTCTAGCGTTTATTTCGGTCACCCATTTCGTTTCGCCTTGCTGGTTCTCGTACGAGCGATTTTGAATTCTTCCCTCCACAAATACACGTGTGTTGGTACGCGCTCGGTTAGCCATATCTTCCCCCTTCTTCCCCCAAACCACCACCGTGTGTGATGCCCTACTTTCTCCAGGGTCACCTTCCCGGTTCACATAGCTTTCTGTAGTTACCACACGTAATGTACAAATTGCTGTACCGCTCCCAAGATGGCGAAGCTCCGGATCCCGACTCAGTCGCCCGATCAAAACTACCTTGTTAATGCTTATATCTTGCAGGTTCATGGATGGTTGTGTTTTGGCCTTAGATTGTAACTTTTACGCGTAAACGGCGGAAACGTCTCATGATAAGATACGGTGCAGCACTTCCAGGATAGGTCCAAAAATCATCATCATTTCCCATGCAATCAGAACTATTTGACGAAGAGTACACAGAAGCCAATGATTCTGCACCCCATTGGACAGTTTTTGTAAATATTGTCCGCCAACTCAGGAAACAGTGCCCTTGGGACCGTAAGCAGACCCATAGTTCATTACGCCACTTACTGATTGAAGAGACCTATGAAACGATTGAGGCGCTTGATGCGGAGGATATGCAGGAGTTGCGGACGGAGTTAGGAGATCTGTTGTTGCAGATTGTCATGCACAGCGTAATTGCAGAAGAGACCCAGCAGTTTGACCTTGCAGGTGTGGTATCTGCGGTTTCTGACAAGATGGTTCGACGCCACCCACATGTTTTCGGTGACCGCGCTGTATCGGGGGTTGAGGAAGTGCTCCAGAACTGGGAATCACTCAAGGCAAATGAACGACAGGGTGCATCTGTATTAAGCGGTGTACCCGCCAGCCTACCAGCACTCCTATGTGCCTATCGCATGCAGGAAAAAGCTGCGAGTGTCGGGTTTGACTTCCCAGACCAGGAAAGCACCTGGGCAAAGGTTGAGGAGGAAATTCAGGAATTCAGAACGGCAGCATCGGATGCTGATCGCGAAAATGAGTTCGGCGATCTGCTTTTTGCACTGGTAAACTATGCGAGAAGGAACCGCATCAACCCCGAGGATGCACTTCGCAGTACAAATCGTAGATTCCGTGAGCGACTGGGATACGTAGAAGCACATGTTCCAGACATGAGGTCTGCCGACTTGGAAGAGCTGGACCTACACTGGGAAAAATCAAAAGGTGTGCACGAAGACTAAGAAACCAGCCAGTGCTCCTTTCGCACACAATCAAAATCACCAATCCGCCCCCCGGCCGGGTGCTTCCTCGGATAAATCCAACGGTCTGGACCTGTTGATCCGAGCTTGAGTTATTGGTAGCTATGCTTGTCCAGACCGGGATTACGGTTCAGAAACTCCTCGTAAAGTCGGGTATGTCGACTCTCCATGGGTACCTGAAATCCCGCAATAAAAACATGAAGAATCGTTGTGGATGTTTCGAAAGGATCTCCGTCTGCCACGAAGAAAGTGGCTTCTTTGCCTACTTCAAGTGACCCCAGCCTGTCGTCAACCCCAAAAATTTCAGCTGGATTGATTGTCACTGCACGGAGCGCTGCTTCCACGGGCAGACCGTACGCAGCGGCAAAGCCAGCATGATAGGGCAGGTTACGCGCGTTGGCGGTATCGTTCGAGCGAATGGCAATCTTAACCCCTGCTTCATGCATCAGGCCAGCATTTTTATAAGCCTTGTCGAAGCGGTCACTTGCCCGTGTTGGGATACTGAGGACTGGTCCGACTAGGCACGGGACTCCGGCCTCCGCGATCTTATCTGCAACACGCCAGCCTTCGGCCAACCCGCTGAAGATCACATTCTTCATATTCCGGGCCTTGATCCAGTCAAGAGCAGCAAGGATATCTTTTGCAGAATTCACTTGGATAATTAGGGACTGTTCTCCACGGACAACACCCTTTAGAGCTTCCATAGACGGAACGTATTCGGGTCTGCGTCCGTTCTCTGGATGGACCTGATAGGTAGAGTCAATACGGTGATGCAACTCAGCACTGTCCCAGGTGTCGTCGAGCTTCTTTATAGCTTCGGTAGCCGCTTTTTGGACATCCTCTTCCGAACGCGAATCAAACCGTCCCCTACGTCCTGTGGAGGGAAATTGTAAAACTACTCCCTCAAACCCGGCATACATTTGTTCGGGAGTGTACCCATGAAGGTTAATCAGCGCGGCCTGTCCGGGCAGCATGCCACCGGATGGTACGGTAAGCACCGTGGTGATCCCGTTGACTCTTGTAACCGGGATGGCTACGCCATTCGGGTTCACGGCAGTAAGGGCTTTCATCTGGGGAGAAAAGTCTCCAATCTCTGAGGCGTCGCGGGTTTCCGATAAGGAACCCACTTCCACAAGCCCCATTTGTGTACCTGAGTCAATCATACCGGGATAGACCGTCAAGCCTGCCAGATCAATGACCTGTGCACCTTCCGGTACATCAACGTCTGTGCCAAGCTGGACAATCACTCCATTCTCAACGACAATCGTACCATTCTCAATGGTGCCCTGGGTAATTGTTACGATACGCGCGTTGGTCAACGCAGTGATCGTATCAACAGCTTCATATTTAGGTGGTGTGATCAACAAGACCACGCTGATAAGCAGTGAATACAAGTAGGTCATTATCGGTTGCTCTCCAGGAAGTCATAAAGATCCAGTGTCCCCTCGTGCAGACACCGATGATTATCGTCATGCGAGTGCAGCACTACGGTCTCGATCGGGCTCTCCGGGTCTACGCTCAATCGCATATCGTCAGCATCCCGTTCAATGTCAAAGTAGACAACCCCGTCTACGATTGTTTTTTGGTTGACCGCATATATTGAAAGTGGGTGCCGGTCGAAGATTGCGAGATCCCCCTCTTTCCCTACTTCGATAGAGCCGATTCGATCAGCGACCCCGAGTTGATTCGCAGGGTTTATAGTGATGAGAGATAAGGCTTCGGTGTCAGAGAGGCCACCGTATTTCTGTGATTTTGCCGCTTCATGATAGAGGTGGCGGTTGAGTTCGCCTGAGTCTGAGTTGATGGACGTAAGAACTCCATTACGAGTGAGAATAGCGGCGTTATAGGCTGTTGAATAGTAGACTTCAAATTTGTAGGCCCACCAGTCGGCAAAGATAGATGCATATGCACCGAACTCGGCAAGCTCCGGTGCGATCTTGAACCCCTCATTCACATGCTGAAGCGTAATATGATCAACCCCAAAGTCCTCCAGGACATCAAGCAACATGAGGATCTCGTCTGCGCGATAGGAGTGGCAGTGAATCAGGATATCGCCAGTTAGAATATCACTCATGACTTCTAGCTGACTGTTGTATGTGGGCGAGATCGCGCGTGGGTTCGATTTTGCTTCCTCTTCGTATAGTGCCCAGGCTTCCTGATAGCGTTCGGCTTTTGCAAAGGTCTCGCGCAGTACATACTCAACCCCCATACGTGATGCGGGGCGTTTATTGCTGCCTTGTCCGTGAACGCGTGTAGGATTCTCGCCAAGTGCAAACTTTATCGTACGTGGGGCGTCCGCCATTCGAAGTTCATCGGGGTCAAGGAGACCCCATCGGTGTTTGATGGTTTCATTCTGTCCACCAATCACGTTGGCGGACCCATGCATCACATGGGAAGAAGTTACCCCTCCCGCCAAAGCACGGTAAATAGCAATGCTATATGGATTGAGCACATCACCTACGGATACCTGGGCGGTGACTGGTGCCGAAGATTCATTAACGTTGCTTATGCCGATATGCGAATGTGCGTCAATGATTCCCGGCATTACGTACATGCCTGTTGCATCAACCACGGGTATCCCCTGTGGTGCGCTCAGGTTTTCACCAACCTCCGCAATGATACCGTTCTGGATAAGCACATCGGTGTTTTCCAGCGTCCCATCGGTTACCGTGAGAACTGTGCCGCCGCGAACAAGCACATCTCCGGTTGGCACCTGCGCTAGACAATTGCCCGTAAAGACAAAAATTGCGCTCAGAAAAAGAGTCTTGAACTTCATGGTATTAATCGTGGTGTTGTGTAGACATATCCGGACCCGATGTCCGCGTTCCGGATACGGTTGCTGTCCCCAACCCTGATAGGACAAAAGATCCATTCAATGATTCGCCGTCCAGGATCAGTGAAGATTGAGCAGTCCCCATATTGGGTACATCAAATGAGAAGGTCAGTTCGTTGCCATCCAGAGCAATGTGTTCAAGCGAAAGGGCTTCAGGCTCGATATCAACGCTCAGGTTACCTGACCAGTCGTCATCTGAACCCTCAATGGTTAGTGTTCCACCCATATCGCCATCTGGTGTGGAGATGGTTATGCTCCACGTTCCTGCAGGGTTCACGTCGGCATCGGCGTTTTTCCCGGAGCGTTTTCTTGGCGGTTCGATCTCATATTTTCGGCCATCCACAAAGACGTACCGAATCTCTGCTTTGTCATCGAAAATGGAGCCCTTTGTTACTACAAGGTTTCCGAGTTTCCCTTCCTCAACGGTTCCCATACTCGAGGTAAGTCCGAGAATTTGAGCGGGCGTTGTGGTGAGGGCTGCCAGAGCTGCATCTTCGGACAGACCTTCCTGGATCATTTTTCGCACATTTCCCAATAACTCTCCCGGTTTCACGCTTCCGGTTGAAAAACCAAAGGTTAGTCCCTCGGATTCGAGTAAATGGGCATTGCCGACATGTGCTTTATAGGCTATTTCCCGCCGGGCTTCCAGATTTTCCTTTTCTGCTGTAACGTCAATTAAAGAGCTTACACGGAAGTCAGCATCGTAGTCTGGCGCTTCAACCTGGGGCAATTCCACAGCAGCGTCGGTGAGTGCAGCTTCCGTAGAATCCGATGGCTGTTCCTGCTCACTATCCTCAGGTTCTTCTGGAAGTTCCAGTGTCAGCAGAAGAGGTAGGTTTGCCGATTTCAGTTTATCCACCGCATCAAAGCTTTGCGTCAACCCGGTGAGCACCATTGGAAAGCCCAATTCCTGCTGGACAGCCAGTACGCGGTGCAAATCCAATACACTCTCGGTACTAAAGAAGACGGGTCTATCGCCATCCAGTATCGGGAACATTGCGTAGAGTACCGGATCGTATTGTGGCCGTTCGAGGCCAGCCGGATTTTCGGTATATAGCTGCTCGATTTTCTGGCGTCGTGCTGCTTCCCGGTATAACTGGCGTAGTTTGGCAAGGACTGCCATGTCTGTGCCAGGGTACATTCTGCGTGCCCCGGAAAGCTGTGCATACAAGGCGGTTTCTCCCCGATAGACCATTTCATTGGCATCGTCACCTGCTAACAGGATGATTGCCCCAACGCCGGGCAGCATACGCCCTCTCGGGACGACATGCGCAGCCGTGAAGCCTGCTTCTCGCATAGCCGTGATGCGCTTGTCCTCTGGATCAAGCAAATTACGCACATCCTGCTGTGGTTGAATCCCAGCCTGTTCATCCGGTGGATAAGCAGGGTCGTCAGGTCGCTCCAGGTTAGGTCGTTCTTTTGGCTCAGGAATGCCAGTGTGGGAGAGTCCATCAATAAAACCAGCGTAGACCGTAAAGGAGTCAGCGGGTATCTCCAGGGCGTCAAAGGGTATAGCTGCATCCGGGGCGATGGTAGTGATCAGGCCATCCCGAATGATCACATTGGTTCGTTCCTGGATTTGTCCAGGCGCCTGAACTACGCGGGCATTGGTAAGCGCAATCGTACGGGTTACGTCCGGGATGGACTCCCCGCTGTTTACCTGGGCCCTAACAGATGTGCCGAGCAGTATGGCACAAGAAAGAACACCAGCTATGAATCGGCGATGAATACGCATGATTTTTGTGCGGACAAATATGGGACAACCATAATAAACATTTCTACCGACTGCGTTATACGACCTGCACTTTCAGTTCATTTGCACGTCGGACAATTTTTGCACGATCCATGGATCGGTACATCTCGGGGAGAGATTTTTTGCTTGTACTTTCCAGAATAGCCACCAGGGTCTGTAATTCCTTCTCCTTGCTGTTTGCGGGCGGTACGAAATCTTCGACAACAGAAGCTAGGATTTCTGCTGTAACTGCGCCGGGGTCCCCACTGGTTGCGGCGGCGTGGAACTTGGCGCGCGTTAGGAGTGCCTCCATATCTGCGCCGCTGTAGATTGTATTTCCATTTAGCAGGGCAGGGGGGATATCTTTCTCCGGGATACTTATACTGGTTCTGCGCATCATGACCTGAAGAAGTTCGAGTCGGTCCTCTGGCGTGGAGGGGTAAAAGAGTGCAATATGTTCCTCTGCACGACCCTGTCGTTTAAGGTCTATCGGCATTAAATCCGGTCGTGCAGTGATCAGGAAGAAAATGATTCGTCCCCGATGCTCCGGCTTGCTCATGAAAGATGCAATCTGTCCGAAGACTCGTTTGGATACGCCTGAGTCGCCCTCTGCGCTGCGATTACCCAGTGCAGCATCAGCTTCATCAATCATAACTGCCACGGGTGGCATGGCTTCCAGAAGATGTAATATGCGCTCAAGGTTTCCCTCGGTCTGTCCCTGCCACTGGGAGCGGAAATTTTTCAGCTTGACCATAGGGATGCCAATCTCATTGGCAAAACACGTGATCAGAAATGTTTTCCCGGTACCGACCGGTCCGCTCACCAGATATCCCATCGGCATTACATCGTGTATTCCGTGACGCAATGCGTGGGCCGCGTGGCGCAGGTGATTTTTGGCTTCCGAATGTCCGGCTACATCATCCAGCCCATTTTTAGACTCCACAAACTCCAGCATCCCGAATGCTGCCTCCTCAATCAGGGATTTCTTGAGGGTTGACATATGCTGGAAGCTGAGATGCGTTTTATTTTCCAGCGTGTCCGCCAGTATGGTGCGTAACTGTGTGTATCCAAGACCAGGGGTTTGCTGTGCCAAATGTTCGCAGCTAAGATCAGAATGCTGGGCAAAGAGTGATTCCCGACCCTTGACTGACCACTGGGTAAAGGCGAGGCGATCCTTCTCGTCGGGCAGTGGGATATCTATTTCTGCGGTCCAGGGGCTTTGCACATGCTGTTGGTTGAGGTCATTCAGGTTTTCCGCAATCAGACAGACAGTAAAATCATGCCGTAAGAACAGTGGATCATGTGCCCAGCGTTGCAGACTGATCAGGGCACTGCGATCCTCGGCCGAGTACATTGACGCTTCTGCCATAGGGATGATCGTCTCCGCATAGTCAATGATGCAGGCGATCCTTTTTCCCGAGCGCAAGCGTAAACGGAAGTAATTGTCCAAAAGGGGAAGTACCTGAGAAGGGTTTCGTGGGCGTTTACCAGCGTGCTCAGTCCCGAATGCACTGTCGTATCCTGTCAAGGCAAGATTGAAATCCTTTTGCGCCTCCTGGTGGTCCAAAAAATGAATCCCGGCTGCCCGATCATAGAACAGCACAATATCTCTGGCGGCAAATAATTCCTTCGCCAAGAAGTGCGTCAGACCGATATAGGTTATCTGGTCTGAACCAGGTTTCTCATATCGAACGAGGTCCCGGACATTGCCGTGAAGAACAAACTGGGATAGTGTCTTGGTGAAATATTTTCTTGCAAGCGTCCGGGCCCACCGTGGCAAATGCGACGTGTGCTGGTCGAGGTCTGATTTCTGGATTGTCTGCATTTCGCACTCTTATGAGTCTAAGGCCTTGGTACGGTTCCCAGTTCTCAAGGATACATTACAGCTCAGCGTGCCAATTGTTACATGATCCATTGTCAATAGCGTTCAGCCCTGAAACCGATTCATTGTACCCAATAGACAGTCTAGAATCAAGCATTCTTGCGGGTCTGTTCCGTCAACAGGCTAAGATAACACCAACGGATATGTCGACCCTTGCATAACACTTTGCGTTACTTTCAACCGGCTCAGAGGGATTCAGAAATGGTCATACCGAAATGACTAAATTAAGGGAACCCAACGCCGATTGGCCCAGAATAATAAGAGACTGTTAATTGAGGTGAAAAATGATTTCATCAGCGGTTTTAATTGTGGCATGGTTTTTATGGGTTAAGTTCGTAAACCCTGCGTCCGAGCGAGATAAATTCTTCGTAGCATTTGCCGCTTTAGCTATCTGTATTTCAATCGTTTGGAGTTTTTCAGGCTTTCCTAGCATAGGTGTAGGACTTATGTTTTTGGTCTTGAGTCCTATTGTATTTCAGCGCGGTTTAGACTGGTATCGAAGCATTCAAGTTAGGAACTGTTGAACGCCGTTGTGCAACGGTCCCAGGAAGTAACTTTTGCAGAACACGAGATGGTGTCGAAAGCAGATACATCAGTGACGGCACCCACACCGAGCCCGGGTAATTTGGGCACCACGGCGCACCTGTCTTTCGATCGCGCAAGGCCAAGCGTGGCCAGTCCCGCCGTTGCCGGCACAGGGGCGTTTACTCATTATTCGATAGACAGCCGTTTCCGTGACGAGATGTTTCGCAGCGATGGGACGTTACGGGCGGCAACGGAACAATTAGGCACGGCTCTTAGCAACGCCACTCCGGAGCAGTTGATGCAGCTTCAGGACGGCGTACGGCGGCAATTCCTTCACGAGGGGATCACCTTTACTGTCATCGGTGCAGAAGAAGCTGCCGAACAGATTATCCCTATTGACTGTGTGCCGCGGGTCATAACTGCTTCTGAATGGGACCATATTGATCGGGGGCTTCGACAACGTCTGCACGCACTCAACCTGTTCCTGAAGGATATCTATCACGAAGGGAGGTCGTTGCGCGACGGTATCGTGCCCCATGACTTGGTTTTGGGATGTCCTCAGTATCGAGTGGAGATGTTGGGCACAAAGGTACCCCACGATGCTTATGTGTCCGTTTGCGGCACCGATATTGTCCGTACCCATGATGGATTTGCCGTTCTCGAGGACAACCTTCGTGTACCGTCCGGGGTCTCTTATATGCTCGCTTGCCGTGCTGCAATAAAGCAGGTAATGCCACGACTGTACCGGGCACATAACGTGCGGGAGGTTCTTCCATATCCAGCGCGACTTTACTCCCAACTAGCCTCACTCGTGACTTGGACACAGACGCCGCGGGTAGCCGTGCTGACCCCAGGCCAGTACAACTCAGCATACTACGAACATGCCTTTCTCGCGGGCGAGATGGGCGCCGAGCTCGTTGAAGGACGAGACCTGGTCGTGCATGACGGTCTGGTATTCATGCGAACCGTCACGGGACTCAAGAGAATTGATGTGATCTACCGAAGAGTGGATGACGACTTTCTGGATCCGGTGACTTTTCGTAGTGATTCTCTCTTGGGAGTACCAGGCCTTTTTCATGCATACAGGGCGGGTAACGTTGTAATTGCAAATGCTCCTGGTACTGGCGTAGCTGATGATAAGGCGCTTTATGCCTACGTGCCTGACCTCATTCGGTATTTTCTTGCAGAGGAGCCGATTCTTGCCAATGTCGAGACTTACCTCTGCAGGACCGCCGAGGGGTTAACTTATACGCTGGAGCCTCTTGCAAAACTCTCAAATCGGGGGATTTTTCGAAGATTTTGTTTTTA
>CAZCYQ010000043.1:0-30036 GCA_964503085.1 uncultured Rhodothermaceae bacterium
CTGTGGTCCAGTAAGATGAGTACGAAACTGCCCCGATTAATCAGAGTTTCCTTAATCAGAATGGGGACTTGATTGGCTATGGCCAGCTGCAATTCGATAACCCTGAGTTAAACGGAAACGCTCGCGTAATGGAGTCCATCAGCATCCAGTGGATTGACGCGGATGATCGTCTATACGTTGCCCGGAAGAACGGTGAAGGCTTCTTTGTGCTCAGTGTTGCGAATCTAGAAATCAGTTCAAAATGAGTCGCGAGTATTGCTGCAACTGTGCAACACTGGCGCATTAGTCAAGAAATGCGTTAACAACGGGCTCGGCGGGACCATCGAATCGCGCATCCCGCACACCGTGTCCATCTTCACGTTCAGGAGAGATGTCTTGTGCTTCGGACTGCATTACCCCCATAATGAAAAACGAGAAGAGCAGCATGTTCACGCTGTCTTTGAATGTGGGCGTAATGTCAAGTCCGTGAATCACCTCATGTCGGTTTGGTTACGATCCATTGCTCTAGTTTTCGATAGATTGCGTTGATCGCATCCCAACCCGCTTAAGGCCGCAAGAGAGCGTCCCAGGAACGCACAAGGGCCTCCAGATCTTCGCAGAATCGCGATGACGGGCATTTGGGGCTATACCGGACTACCGGGCGTACGTGCTGGCGCCAAGCGCCGCGTACGGCCACCTCATTTGTGGCATATAGAAATCGCCTCCTTTGCATTTGCACAGACTGGAAATTGCATAGAGCAAGCAATGTCTTCACATTGTGAAAATGCTCGCCGGTGTAAGGGGGGTGGCCTCGACTCTTGGCCGGGCAACGACACAATTCTGCGGTGTCGTTGTTTCTGCGCCCTCCAAACCACCAGTGTCATTTTGAGCCACATATGAAGCGCTTACTGTGAGGGCAAGGCTTTCTGGTCTTGAGTCTCTCAAATGGGCATTTCCTAACGCCATGCTTAGGAGTCCACGGCATATACCGCAAACGTCGTGTCCCGAACCTGCCATACGCGCTTGCGTATGGGGTCGTACGATGCAAAGTAGATGCGCCCCCAAGGCATGGAGACCGAATATTCATAGTCTCCTGTGGCCGCGTCGTAGACGTCAAAAGCCTTTTCCGACGCTGACACATCAGCGTATACAACCAACTTGTCGCCGTATATCTCGCTATAATCATTGATAGATCGGCCTCGCACACGTGTGCCGAATCCGGCGGCCGTGTCTAGCCTTTCCAAACTGGGCAGCTCTGCCGTTTCGAAATCCGGGGTGGCGCGCGCGTAAATCACGGTTCCAGCGGAATCATAGCGCATCAGAATCGGATATTTTGACGGGATGTAAACAATGTCCTCCTGATATGGGGCAATATGTCCCCCCGTAAGCAATCGATGTACCGCAGATTGACCCTTGATCATTGTACCAATAAAGCGAGCGTCGTGTTTGCTTGCACTAGTCCCCAGCAATGAATCACTCTCCAGGTCAATCCAATAGGCCCGACCACCCTGCGTGATCCTGTATTTGTGAGCATGTATGTTCGGTATTCGGTAGAGGAACGTCGAACTGTCTACCGCAAAAAATGAGATGGCCCGGCAGGTGAAGTCGGTGACGTACAGAACAGAATCTCCCAAGATGCCAGCCTCCGTGAAAACCCTGAATTCCCCCGGCCCTTCTCCAAGCCCTGTATATTCAGGTCTATTTTGCCCACCTATTCAGATTTTATTTGCCCACCGTAGGAGTGCTTGAAATACCCATCAGCATCAAAATGCTTGATTTTCATGTCCCCTGGATCCATGTAGTACAAGGCGCCATCAGATCCAATCCTGAATGGCCCAGGCATATACGACTCGATTCCAGACTCACGAGGCACTTCATAGAGCTGCCGCAGAGAAACCTGACGCCACTCCCGCTCAACGTTGGCTTGGAGTTGTACGGGAATTGCAAGTCCTTCCAGAGTCACGCATTCAGTACCTGAATTGCATCCAGTTGTTACTAAGAGGAGCCACAACGCGCCCCATATAACATGATCCCTTTTTCGCATAAACACAGAAATTTGAGTCATGTCCGGTATTTCAACTGTATGTTACCGCTATCCAAGTAAGAGACTGATTGCGTTGCAATTCCCCATGGCGCAACAGACTATGGGACTCCAAAAGCAAATTCTGTTCCGTGCGCATTCATCCGCCGTCGTTGCAGACAATTGCGCAGGGTTTCAATACATCGGGTAATGCCCATACTAATCGAGACCCCATATCCGATCACATGGGGTAGTGAAACAATGCGCCTTGCCGCTCACTGCAATAAGGACAATGATAATCACTCAATACCACTGTACTCGGCTCCGGTTTTTGCCTTCCGCATTGCCCATTATTGTCCAAACGGACCGAACAACCGACGCACTGTACACGATCAACAGGATGTACGAATACAACGCGGCCTCGAACCGTTGCTCATGGAGCAAAATTATGTTGAATGGGTTCTTGGGGTATGACCGGTAACCAGCCAATTTCACCGGCAGCAGGCGCTGGCATATCCAGCGAACCTCTGAAGGTCTCGGTGATCATCGTTAATTATAACGTGAGGGACCTCCTCCGCCAGGCCCTCCGAAGCGTCAAACGATCACTGGCCGACATTCCTGCCGAAATTATTGTGATTGATAATAATTCGGTAGATGGATCAGTCGGTATGCTGCGTGAGGAGTATCCAGAAGTCGTGATCATTGCCAATCGCTCGAACGTGGGATTTTCTGCGGCTAACAACCAGGGGATTCGCGAAGCCGGCGGGGAATATCTGTTTATCCTGAACCCGGACACAATCGTTGAGGAGGACACGATTAGCGTTCTTACGAATTTTATGGACGCCCATCCAGATGCCGGGGCTATGGGGTGCCGTATCCTTAATCCCGACGGGACCTTTGCCCTGGAGAGTCGCCGATCATTCCCTACCCCCGAAATTGCATTCTACCGCATGATCGGACTCAGTCGGATATTTCCGCGGAGCAAAACTTTTGGCCGCTATAACCTCACGTTCCTGCCTCAGAATGAAGTGGCAAAAGTTGACGCGTTAAGCGGGTCCTGCATGTTTGTGCGAAGCACTGCGCTCACGGGATCAGCAAATAATGAAACAGGCCCGGGCGGCGCTGGACTGTTTGATGAAGAATTCTTCATGTATGGCGAAGACCTGGATCTGTGCTATCGCATCCAGAAAGCCGGCTGGGCAATCTACTACACACCCGAAACCCAGATCATTCACTACAAGGGTGAGAGTACAAAAAAGGGAGACCTCAGGTACGTACGTCTCTTCCACGGCGCGATGGCACGCTTCGCCAGAAAGCATTTGAGCGAAGATTACCCCAAAGCTTTCCTATGGGTTTTGCATCTGGCCGTCGTTGTGCGCGGGTTGATAACGGCATTTGGAAACACGCTGCGCCATAGAGCTGTGCGTGACTGGGTGTTATGTATTGGAGTGGTGGCTGCACTGGGATTGTTTCGGTCCGTCCAGACCGGAACACAATTCATGTCACTCTTTTATTGGGGCCTGTCTCCTCTGTTCGCTCTGATTACGACTGGTGTGATAGCTGCCTCAGGAGGTTACCGAGCACGTAAGCCATATCTTGGACTTGTATTTCTGGGACTGGTGACCGCTGTCACCGCGCTGGCTGCACTATCATTCTTTGTAAAACAGATAGCATTCTCCCGCGCTGTTGTGATAGCCTGCCTGCCTGCCTGTATGCTGGTTCTTTCTGCGGTACGCCTGATTCCCAGAACCCGCCAGCGCCTGCACCGCCGTACGCTCATCGCTGGAAATCTTTCCGATGCTGATTTTCAAGCTGTGCAGCAGATGCCACAGTACACTCTGGTAGGGATTGCAACACAAAACGGTACGCGTAACGAGTCATCTACACTGCCCCATTTTGGTGATTATGATCAGTTGCGTGACATTGTACGCGTACATGATATTGAGTCCATAATTTTTGCTTCCGCGAGTCTGACGAACAAGAAAATTTTTGCCCTTATGCAGCAGCTTGCCGGCCTCCGCGTGCAAACGCATATCGTTGATGCGGGACAGGACCACATGATCGGCAAAACGTCGATTGAAAAACTGGGCAAACCACCCCTTCTCGAGGCCGAAGAGGTGATCGGAGCCTTGCGCTCACATACTGCGCGCAGGGTGTCCGACATAATGGCTGCTTTGGCCGGAGCAATCATTCACCCGATTGTTTGGCTTGCTGCCAGGATGGCCGGCCCGCGCTCCCGATGGATGCGAAGGAGCGAACGCATCAGACAGTGGCGTGCGGTTCTGCGAGGACAGCTCCCGCTAATAGGATTCCACGAGGGAAGCGAGTTTGTCCCTCCTGCCGAATGGCAATTGCAACCCGCAGTATTTGCAGTCAGCGAAATGCTCGGACCAAATATCAGACGTCCGACTGAGGAGATTGAACAGGCATACTGGTACTACGTACGGAATCAGTCCGCCTTACTGGACTGGTTCATCGCCATACGCGCCCTGCGTGCACCGGCTTGTTGATTCCGCCCACTCCAGAGTCAAGGATGCATAATAAATCCAATAAATTTCTACTGGACTTCGAGAAACCGATCGTTGAGCTTGAGCAAAAGCTTGACGAGATGCGGACCATCGAAACGAGCGAGGCTGATCTCTCTCACGAAATTGACGCACTCGCAAAGCGTATCCAGGAGCTGCGCACTTCCGTCTACGGCAACCTGACCCGCTGGCAGCGTGTACAGATTGCCAGACATCCCCTGAGACCCTATACCAAAGATTACATCTCTGCCCTCACAGATGGGTTCACAGAATTGCACGGGGACCGATGCTTTGGTGACGATCCGGCAATTGTAAGCGGCTTCGCCACGCTGCGCGGCGAGCAATTCGACTATCAGGATCACACCATACTTGTAGTCGGACACCAGAAGGGGCGTGACACCAAAACACGCCGCTATCGCCGCTTCGGTATGCCCAATCCGGAAGGATACCGGAAAGCACGGCGACACATGCAACTTGCCGAAAAGTTTGGCAAACCCATTGTCTGCCTGTTGGATACACCCGGCGCCTACCCTGGTATGGATGCAGAAGAGCGTGGACAGGCAGAAGCTATTGCCCGCAATCTTTTTGTCATGGCGCGCCTTGAAGTCCCGATTGTCATTGTCGTTATCGGAGAAGGGGCTTCAGGTGGCGCGCTAGGCATTGGAGTTGGTGATCGTATGCTTATGCTGGAAAACGCCTGGTATTCGGTGATCTCCCCGGAAAGCTGCTCATCCATTTTATGGAGGTCCTGGGATTATAAGGAAGAGGCTGCACGTGCCCTAAAGCTCACCGCGCCTGACCTGGTTGACGTAGGTATTGTTGATCAAATTGTGAAAGAACCGCTGGGCGGTGCACACTCCGATCCAGAAACGACGTACAAACATGTTGGCCAGGCCATTTGCGAGGCGCTGCAGGAACTGAAAACACTGTCCACGGAAGACCTGCTGAATCAACGCCTGAGGCGATTCGACCAAATTGGCAAGTTTAACGTGGCGACATAGTGCCTTCATGCTTGCCCGTGAACAATTCCCCGGCTATTTGTCACCAAAAAGCCTGACATGTATTCTCGAGAATGCTTTGGCGGAAGATGTCGGCGAGGGTGATATCACCTCAAACGCATTAATACCAGAACACTATCAAGGCAGGGGAACTCTGGTCATGCGGGAGAACGGCGTACTTGCCGGTCTGGTGCCAGCCCAATACACCTTCACGCTGGTTGATCCAACGGTAAAGTGTAGCTGGGTTTTCGAAGATGGTAAACGCGTACAGGCAAAGTCGGTAATTGGTACGGTCACAGGTCCCCTACGGTCAATACTTACGGCTGAACGCCTCGCTTTGAACCTCCTGCAGCGAATGAGCGGGATTGCCACGGCAACCGCAACCATGATAGAAAGCATGCAGGGCAGCAGTTCCCTTGTTCGTGACACGCGTAAAACAGCCCCTGGATTGCGACTCCTGGACAAATGGGCGGTCATGCTGGGCGGAGGATCCAATCATCGCATAGGCTTATACGACCGAATACTGATCAAGGACAACCATATTGAGGCCGTTGGAGGCCTTGCAGCATCTGTGCGCCGCGCCGCAAAGAAACTGCCCCATTACCTGATTGACGTAGAAGCCCGTACGCTGGCGGAGGTTGGGGAAGCCATCACAGTTGCCGAACTGATTGACGTGCTCCTTCTTGATAATATGACGGTCCTAAAAGCTGATGGTACAATAGACTGCTCACAGTTAAAGCAAGCCGTAGATTATATTGACGGCCGCATAAGGACCGAAGCAACAGGTGGTATTACGCTCAAAACAGCTCCAGCCATTGCAACAACGGGCGTGGACTATCTTTCCTGCGGCGCACTCACCCACTCAGTTCGTGCGATAGACATTGCGCTCAATGTGTCCTAAGACTGGAGAATAGTCCAATTATCGCCCGAACATATGGCTCTAGACGCATAAACCACATGTCACTTTTACGAAGGTTGATATGGCATGCACACCATACCATGTGTGCTTTCGGCCTGGTACAGGATCTTCGCACCGCGGACAAATACAAAAAATGACGACCCCGAGAGATACCATACGCGTCAACGAGAAGCGATTTCTGGATGATTTCTCACGGCTTACACGGGATGGAGCTACGCCGGAGGGCGGGCTGAACAGGCCCGCATTGAGTGAGGCACACTTAGCCGCACGGGAAACGTTCCGCAATATGATCCAGGAACGGGACTTTTTTATCCGTGAAGACACTGCAGGCAACCTTTCCGCGTGCCATGCCCTCTCCGAGACAAGAAAACCCGTGCTGTTGTTGGGATCGCATCTTGACTCCGTAGCGAATGGTGGACGATTTGACGGTACACTGGGTATTGCAGCTGCATTTGAAGTGTTGCAGGTCTTGCGTGATCATGAAGCGGATTCACGGATCGCCGTTGAGGTTATCGACTTCACAGACGAGGAGGGGACGTGGGTTTCACTTCTTGGAAGCCGCGCCATGTCAGGACAACTGACCCAAAAGGATTTGACCAACCCAAGGGGCGATCCAGAAGCTTTTCGACGGGCATTACAACGGGCCGGACTGTCAATCAGCGGCCTTCTGGATGCTACCCGACCAGCGGAAAGCCTGCAAGCTTACCTGGAATTACATATAGAGCAAGGAACACGCTTGGAGCGCCGCGGAACCGATATCGGCGTGGTGACCGGCATGGTTGGCATTCACATGTACCTAGTTACGTTCCTGGGACAAAGCAATCATGCTGGCACAACGCCCATGAACAAACGCCGCGATGCGGCGCTCGGTGCGGCCGAGTTCTGCCTCATGGTCCAGAAAACAGTAATGGACGATTACCCCGATTGCGTTGCCACAGTCGGGCGTATGGACTTCTCACCCGGTGCCTTCAACATTGTAGCCAACCGCGTGACCGTATTCATGGAACTGCGCAGCGAAGACGCTACACGTGCAAGTGCGCTGGAACAGGCCCTGCGGGAATCCTCCCTGAACACATCTGTAAAGTTTGGCCTGAAGGTTGATTTCCAGCACCTTGAATCCGTTGCTGAACGCAAGATGGCGCCTACCATTGTTGAGCAATTTGAATCATCGGTCGACCTGCTCGGACTGTCCAGCCGGCGTCTGCCCTCACTGGCCGGACATGACGCCCAGTCAATGGCAACCCTTTGTCCAGCCGGCCTGATATTCGTTCCCTCCGCGGGCGGATTCAGTCACTCGTTCCGTGAGTATACACCGTGGGAAGCCTGTATTAAAGGCGCAAATGTACTGCTGCACACCGCAATGCAGCTTCTCAAGCCACCGGAATAAACCCTGTTCCCCCTCGTTAGGTACAACATCTCTGGATACAGGTAACTACCATGCTGCAGGAGCAGAGCCGATTCTTCCAACAACTGCTGTTCTTCATGGATATGCTGCTCGTTGGCTGTGCCTGGATTGCTGCCTACTACCTCCGGTTCGAGGTTCTCGTCACCTGGCCCGTCCCCCTTCCCGAGTGGCATCCATTGAGTCGGTATCTGACATTTTTGCCATGGATTCTGATTTCTGCCGCGCTCACTTTTTGGGCTTCAGGCCTCTATGTGCCGAATCGCGCCCAGCGCTGGACCACACTGATACGAAGTGTGGCTAAATCTGTCGGACTGGCACTGATCATCACATTGGCTTTCCTGTCATTCTATCGTGACTTCAACGTTTCACGCCTGACCATTCTACTATTTGCCGCACTGGCCCCCATCTCTATGGTGACACTGCGGCTTTCCATATATTTTTTCGTACGGAGCGCACGGCGACGCGGGCGTCACCTGCGACGCGTTCTTATTGTCGGAGCCGGAACTGCCGGAAGACGGCTCGCCAGATCCTTCGAGCTTTACCCGTGGATGGGGTTCCAGGTGATTGGCTTTCTGGATGATCACAAAACCGACGAACCGGACGTATTGGGGAAAGTGGATGATGTGCTGCCGCTGCTGGATGCGGCGGAAAACCCAATCCATTACGTTTATATCGCCCTGCCCCTCCATGCAGTTGGTAAGATCGAAACACTCCTCAGCTCACTCTCCACACGCCTCGTGCATGTTTGCCTGGTTCCGGATCTCCTGCAACATGATATCATCAACAGCCGCATCACCGACGTAGATGGCCTCCCTGTGCTGCATATCATTGATGAAGCACCTATAGACTTTCGGAGGTTTGTCAAAAGATGCCTGGATGTTGTGTTTTCTTTGCTGGTGCTGATTATTCTTTCGCCGCTCCTGTTCATAATTGCCGCGTTGGTGCGTCTCTCTTCAAAGGGGCCCGTGCTTTACAAACAGGAACGTATGGGGCTCAACGGGTTGTGCTTCAACATGCTGAAGTTTCGCTCTATGCCGGTAACTGCCGAGAAAGAGTCCGGTGCAGTCTGGGCCAAAAAAGGCGAAAATCGGGCAACCCCAATTGGTCGTCTTCTCCGACGGACCTCCCTCGATGAACTGCCTCAGTTCATCAACGTGCTGACAGGAGATATGTCCGTCGTTGGCCCGAGACCTGAACGACCCGTGTTTATTGAGGATTTCAAGAACCGTATTCCACGCTATATGCTGCGACACAAAATGAAAGCAGGGATCACCGGCTGGGCACAAGTCAATGGGTGGCGTGGAAATACCTCCCTGGAAAAACGCATTCAACATGATCTCTACTATATTCAGAACTGGTCCCTGTACCTGGATATAAAAATCATGATCATGACCGTCTGGAAGGGATTTGTTAATCGTAACGCATACTGATTCGGCACCTTGATTCAGCTACAGGGCATTGATGTTGCACTTGGGGGAAACCAGATACTTGAGGGGCTGACCTGGACCCTTAAGGATGGTAAGCGCATTGGCTTGATCGGCCCCAATGGCGCAGGAAAAACAACGCTTCTTCGCGTGATCGGAGGATACCTTGATCCCGATGACGGCCAGGTAGCCCGTTCAGGCTCCGTTGGTTACCTAGCTCAGGATGTACAGGAAGTAACCTCCAGCCGATCAGTGATCGAAGAGACATTAACCGCCTTTGAGGCCATCGAGGCACTGCAGGATCGAGAAGAGTCGCTCACCCAGGCACTAGATCTCCCCGGGACAAACCAGGCAAAAATTCTGCGGGAGCTGGAAGCCATCCACGAACGTTTGGCGATCCAGGAGGCACATTCCGCACAGGCGCGCGCAGAGACGGTCCTGGAAGGGTTAGGATTCTCAACCGATGACCTGACGCGACCCGTAGACACCCTCTCCGGAGGTTATCGAATGCGGGTATCACTGGCACGCATCCTGCTCCAGAGGCCAGATGTGTTGCTTCTCGATGAGCCCACCAATCATCTGGATATCCTCAGCATAGACTGGCTGGAACAATACTTGAGCAGTTATGCCGGGACAGTTGTTCTGGTTTCACACGACCGGTACTTCCTCAACAGGATGATCAACACTGTCGCACACCTGTATCGCGGCCGCATTACAGAATATGCCGGGAACTATGATTACTTCCTAGTTGAGCGGGAAAAACGACGTTCTCTTGAGCAGGCCGCCTACGAAAATCAGCAACGCGAAATCCTCCAGGCCGAGCGCTTCATCGCACGCTTCCGGTACAAAGCATCAAAAGCACGTCAGGTCCAGAGCCGGATAAAGCATCTCGAGAAACTTGAGCGTCTACTGCCACCTGACTCACCAGATGCTCAGATTCGGATACGGTTCCCTTCGCCAAACCGGTCTGGACGCACAGTCCTGTCAGTAGGCGAATTCTCAAAAACCTATACAGGTACGGAAGAGCAGGATGTGTGTGTATTTGACAAGGCTGGACCTCTCGAGATCACCCGCGGACAAAAAATTGCACTGATCGGCAAGAACGGTGCAGGTAAATCAACCCTGGCGCGCATTCTTTTTGGGAGCGAGGCTATTGATGGATCACGCAAGGAAGGGCATAACGTAGAGACCCGGTTCTTTGCCCAGCATCAGGCAGATTCCTTGATCGCGACCGATACGGTACTTGAATCGCTTGACCGGGAAGCCGTTGGGCGCGAAGAGGTTTACTTACGCACACTTCTCGGGGCGTTTCTGTTTACTGGTGACGATGTATTCAAGCCCGTCCGGGCCCTTTCCGGTGGCGAAAAGAGCCGTCTCGCACTCGCCAGAACACTCGTCAACCCCGCCAACTTTCTGATTCTGGATGAGCCGACCAACCATCTTGACATCCAGTCCATCAAGGTGCTGATTGAAGCGCTTCGACAGTACAGTGGAACCTTCGTAATTGTGAGTCACGATCGGCATTTTCTTGACCATGTTACCAACGTGATCTGGCACATTGGCGATAAGGGGGTGCGCACATACGAGGGCACTTATTCGGAGTATCAATGGGCACTTACTCACGGATCCCTCAGCCGAATCGGGCAAGAGCGCCCTGCTGCGAAAAAGTCGGTCCGCAAGAACCGCACCCGATCCGGCGGGCCCAAAACCAAGGAAGAAAAACGGCGCGAGGCCGAGGCTCGTAATCGTGCATACCGTGAGGCACAGATGAATGGACAGCCTGCCACAGATGAGCTGACCCTTCATCAAAAACAGTGGCTCTGTGATGAAGCCGAATCAGCGATTGCAGAAGCAGAGTTGCGTAAGCGTACAGCGGAAAAAGCGCTAGCGGATCCGAATGTTTACTCAAATCCGGTACATGCAAAAGAGGCGAGCACAAACTACGCATCTATCCAAAAAGAGTTGGACAATCTGTATGCACGCTGGGAGGCACTGGTGGAATCGTTGGGAGATCACTTACGTGAGTAGCGAATCGGTGCAATGAGGTATTACACACAAAAATATCTTCTGAAACTCGGAGCAGTACTTATTGGGGGATTAGGCTGCACATTCTGTGTGCACGCCCAAATCACACGATTGCCTCACCCAGACACAACCAGTGGAAACTATTTTGGAACTTCGGTAGCGCTGGACGGACCCCGCGCGATCGTTGGGGCAAGTGGGGAGGCATCCTGTGGAGTAGGTGCCGGAGCAGCCTATATCTTTGAGCTGGCGGATTCTACCGGTTACTGGCATGAAAAAGCACGACTGATCCCTTCGGATTGTGAGGAAGGCCGTGCTTTTGGTAGAAAAGTTGCGCTTGATGGCAACGTGGCCCTTGTAGCGGGCAGTCAGGAATATTTCGCTGCCGAGCGTTCAAATGCGGTCTATGTGTTTGAACGGGACGATACAGGCAACTGGATCCAGACCGGGCGTCTCACAAGTACCGGCCATAACCGGGAGGGACCAGCAGGTGCCGCCGTTGCCGTGCATAACGATCGAATACTCATTACAACTGCAGGTGATGCAACCCTCGGGAATCAAATGCACGGCACCGCCTACATCTACGAAAAAGTCGATAGCACTTGGTCGCTGAAGCATAGAATAACTGGCAACGACGATGTATCGGCCGGAATTTTTGGCGGTAATGCTGTACTCCACCTAAACCGCTTGGCGGTCGCAGGCAGTGCCTACTTTAATCGGCGTGCAGGCTCAGTCTATCTATTCGAATATGACCGGGGTGACTCCTGGTCAGAGGTTGCTAGGCTGGGGGGAATTGAAGGTTTTGTCATC
This sequence comes from uncultured Rhodothermaceae bacterium, assembly GCA_964503085.1. GTDB lineage: Bacteria > Bacteroidota > Rhodothermia > Rhodothermales > Bin80 > Bin80. The sequence continues at coordinate 12,103 of CAZCYQ010000043.1, forward strand.
TCGCTTGACCTGCACGGAGATGAGCTGCTGATTGGTCAGACCGGGGCTGGACGGAATGAGTCCGGGCAGGCAACTTTATTTGCACGCGATTCAACCGGAGCCTGGGTGAAGACTGCTACACTGGAACCCCCTTCACCTTACCGGAAAGGGGCTTTCGGTACGGAAGTAGCACTGCATGGGGACCGGGCCCTTGTCGTTGGCTATGACGAGCAACTCCGTCTGAATTTCAATGTCGATCGCGTGGTCTACATATTCGCCCGCAGCAATGGGCAGTGGCACTACCAAGGAATCATAGATATCGGGGAAGCTGCCTTTGGAAACTCCATTGATCTTTACAAACAGACCGCTCTGGTTGGTGCAGCAGGCAGCACAGATGCGGGAGCAGTTTACGTTATTCAGATCCGGTGAATACACTCCTGAATATTCTTGAAGGGCGGCTCCTGGAAGGCGTCGCGGTGCTTACGGGCATCCTGTGCGTATGGTTGAATGTTCGCCAAAACATCTGGACCTGGCCGGTTGCCATCATCAGCAGCCTGCTTTTTGCCGTTGTGTTCTTTGAGGACCATCTCTACACAACTATGCTCCTCCAGGGACTCTTCATTGGCATATCTATCTATGGATGGCGGACCTGGCTAACCGGTGGGCCCGAAGGCGGAACGTTATTGGTCACCCGACTCCGTCCCGTAGTTGGCTTGATACTTCTTGCATTGACTGTGACGGGAACCGCAGGTTTTACTCTGCTGCTCAAATACATAATCGGATCGCCCTACCCGCTAACAGAAGGCCTGACGACCACACTCAGCGTTATTGCCAGCTGGATGGCTGCCCGCAAAATTCTCGAGAGCTGGCTCGTCTGGATTGTTACTGATGCGATCTATGTTGGTCTCTTTATCGCCACTGAACTCTATCTCACACTCCTTCTATACGTCCTCTACCTCGGTCTGGCCACCACAGGGTATATAGCCTGGCGAACCTCCTATCTGACCAACACCATTCTGCGCGAGGCCACCTGAGTACCCACACGTAACTGATAGAGGTAGGTCCCACTTGGAAGCCCACCAGCATCAAATTGAGCAGAGTACTGTCCAGGAGGCAGCGTACGGTCCACCAATGTCTCTATCCGTCGCCCTGTTAAATCAAAAACATCTAGCGTAACCCTGCCCTGCACGTCAATCCGGTACTCAATAGTCGTCGCTGGATTGAATGGATTGGGGTAGTTCTGATGTAATGCAACAGAGTTGGGGATTTCAGTTGTGGGCTCAGCACCAGTATAGATTGGATTTGATGGATTGGCAATAATGTCAAGCGGATCAAATGATTCACCCAAGACCTGTGCACTGGTAGGACCTGTGAAACCAAACCAGTGTTGCAGCACCGTTGAATAAACAGCACGAAAATCAATTCCATACTTAAGGTTGCCATGAGCATCCAGGTCACGAAGCGACGGCGCATCGCCCAGGATCCCGCCTTTGACGCCGGGACCAAACAGGAACAACGGCGCCGCAGTACCATGATCGGTTCCATTCGAGCCATTCTCGTTAACCCGCCTGCCAAATTCCGAAAACGTCATGACGAGCACTTCCTTGCTGAGTTCACCTAGGTCATTCAGAAAAGCACTGACCGTCTCTGCCATGGCGCTGAGCAGCGTTGCGTGACGTCCATACACACTACCCTGCGAGCCGTGTGTATCAAATCCACCCAAGCCAACATGATACACTCGTGCCCCAAGCCTCCCTTTTATGAGACGGGCGACTATGGAAAGCCTCTCCGTAAGGTAAGCAGGTACAACCCGCGGATACGAAACAGGGCTGCCCCCTCTCGCAGCAGCATCCTGAACGGCCCGGCCGTAAGTGAAGGTGTCATTGGCAATACGGCGTACGAAAGCAACCTCATTGCCATAAGCATTATCAGGTGCAGTTTTTTCGTCAAATAACCGACCTGTTCGCACGAGCCTCCGAAACACCTCCACATTGGCCATGGTCATTCCCATCCCGTACTCCTGTCCATCAAACAGGCGCGAGGAAATCCCGCCTACCTGCACGGCCAGAGGGTACTCGCGTGGTTTTGTTTCAAAGTCAGGGTGACTGAACTCCAGCTTTCGCCCTACCCATCCAGATGCATCATGCCCAACCGATGCCGTGGCAGACATCCAATTATCAGTACCCTGAAAGTGCGATAAGCTTGAATCCTCGTATCCGACACCCTGAATAATGGCCATTTGCCCATCATCGTAGTGCCCGCGCAATGATTTCAGCGCGGGATGCAGTCCCAGCGTATCCGTCAACGGCAGGGCTACCCTTTTAGGAATAGAGAGTGTTGGACGTGCACGAAAATAATAACCATCCTCAACTGGAATAACCGTATTCAGGCCGTCATTTCCACCCCCAAGCTGCAGCAGTACCAGTATCCGCTCGGAATCATGATGATGGAGCATATCCAGCACGGGAGATCTTGCCAATGCATTGATGGCTGTGGAACCCAGAACTATTGAGGAGCCGATGGCCTGCCCCAGACTGGTCAGGAAATTTCTTCGTGACCACAGACTGTGCTCATCCGTATGCGCACAGCCGTGCTCCAAGCAGCTTCCAAGTCGCTCACTTGCTCCGTATTCCATGATTCCTAGTTGAGCTGATACTCTGGTAACCCGGCAATCCATCTGATGTATTCCATCGTCTGGTAAGCAATCCCTTGTCGGCTAAGCTTCCAACTGTACCATGGAAAACCGCGAAGAAAAATGCGTGTCAGATCCAGGACATAGTCCGGGCCATTCTGTATTTCGTCTGGAATTGGATGGGTGATCAGGTCGCCGGCGAATTCGGGTGGTGCATCAATAGAGATGTCCTCAAGCGGCACAGCCAACAGATGTTCAGCAATTGCCACCGGAACCTTAAATACTGCCAAATCATCATTTTCATCTACAAGTTCCCGGGCAAGTTTGACCCCATTCAGTCGAAATACCCCGAACTGGGTCGACTGTAACAGTTGGCTGAGCTGTGACCATCGTTCAGGTAACGAGGAGGTCGAGATCCAACTCCGGTACCCAGGCCAACCGGCAACGCTGGGTGGATCAAAAATGTTCTGAGACAGACGCACCATCCCGTAACGAATGGTGTTCAACCCAGAACGCGGGGGAACACCTTGCCCGAAGGCCCGCAGAATGCCAGCAAACATCGCGGCCGGACTCTTTATCTGTGACCCGATCACCTCCTCTGAATAAAAGTGACGGCTCGAGAACAAGGCTTCCAGCACCGGAACGATTTCAAAATTGTTGTCTAGAAAACACTGGGCAAGCTGCTCGACGACGGCCTCGTGCGGCGTTACATAGACGAATTCCCTGTATAGCTTGCGCGCCATGAAGTCTGCAATCTGGGGCGCACGTTCCTCAAAAAGTACCAGATGTGCTCCTCCAAAGTCAAAACGCTCGGTTCTGCCGAAGATGGTCTTGTTTGTGGCATCCCGCAAACTCTGTGTTAAATGCGCCCTGAAATACCTATAGTCCACCTGATATCCTGTCAGCGCACGAGACAGTTCTACAATGTCTTCCTGCGTATAGTTAGGATTGCCGTGTTTGTCGAACTGTCCCATGGTGAAGAGTTCAACGAGCTCCCTCGCATAATTTTCGTTGGGGCTCTGCCGTGTACTGAGTCTACCATCAAGGTAGATCAGCATCGCGGGATCAATACCGACGGCAATCACGAAATCCCTGAAGTTTCCCAGTGCGTACTTGCGCAGTGTAGTAAGGTGCTTATGGGCCAGAATGGCGTAGAAATATGTAGCGCGCTCTGTTGCAAAGTGATCTTGCCAAAAAAGCGTCATTCGGTCGCGTAGACCATTTTCGACCATCTGCTTGAGCCAAGTAGCGGCGAGTTCCTTTGCCCAGTCAAACTGTTTGTCAAAATAGGCCTGCTTGACGGTGTCTGATTCCCCCCACGGTGGCCAGTCTTGATGCCAGGAAGGAGGAGCAGGCATCGGGCTTTGAAGTCCCTCCTGCACGATCTGATGTACTGCCTCAGACGCTAAACGGCCGACAACTGCTTCTATCTGTGCTGTGCTACCCCCAAATGAAATCCTTCGAAACAGATGCGTAGCCTCTCGTCGCGTCAAGGGCTGATCATAGGGATCTAAATCAGCGCTCGTCTGCACCGGGGCAGACAATACTTCACTAGCGGAAGGCTTTTGTCCGCGCTCCTTGAAGTAATGCCGGAATTTGTGAGGAACTTCAAAAAGAGGGTCTGACACTACAGTGACGGATACTAATCGACAGGTAAACTAAGGCATTATGCACTTAACTGTGACATTTAAGACAAGTCGTTCTTTTGGAAGAACACGTTGACAGTATTGCATTACGCAGTATGACTGTATCTGTTATCGGCGCCTGGGATTGACGCAGTTGCACGGCGAAGAGCGTTCATGTTGGTGACTGCAAGGATCAGTAAATTTGATCCATGCCGCTCCATTATGTCGGCACAGCTATGCGCCCAACTTCCCAAGCTAATGCAGCTTAACGAAGCTATTCCGCATCACCACCGGATTAACAACCATCCACGAGGAACGTCTTCCACTTCTGTCTACCGGTAATGTTATTCCGACGCATCCCGAGAGACGAATCAGTCAGTCGCAATTTCCTGTGCTAGAACACAAATGTGTAGGATAACCGGAGATCCCGACCGGGCAATGGTACCAGCCCCTTCACAAACGACGTATGCTCCCTCGCTAGAACATCCGTCAAGTTTATGCCCTGGAGGGAGATACTCTGAACCGTGGAGCCCACAACCAGACGGTATCTCGCGGTGGCATTGACCATGGTATAGCCGTGGGTTTCCTCTTCTCCCGGAAAAACTCGTTCCTGGTCGGCTATATGTTTCACGGAAAAGTCAAGACCAAAACCGCCGGCTACGTACCGCAGCCCCGCTCCCACACGCAAGGGGGGCATACGAGGGAGATCCTGTTCATTTTCAACCAACCGCCCTCTCACATAATCACCCCACAGGCGCAGCACCAAGTGTGACGTTTGCCCGTGCAGCAATTCAAACCTAGCATCGACTTCTACCCCGGAAATCCTGGCCTCGGCCTGGTTCATCTGGTAAACCGGATTGCCCTCCTCTTCCCGTTCCGTAGGTGCAAGATATATGAAGTTGTTCGCGTGATTTGTATATGCGCTGATCGATGCCGTAAAAGGATCTCTCTGGATATGGCTGGCAATTGTTAGTCCGTTGGTCGTCTCGACTTCAAGGTTTTCATTGCCTATCTCCACAGCACGTGTTGAAGTGTGCAATCCCTGGGCATATAATTCCGTCACATCCGGCATCTTAGACGCACGGGCCCAACTGAGCGAGTATCTGATGTCCTCGCTCCTTTCGTAATTCACACCTCCGCTCAAACTCAAAGCCGTGAAAGATCTTTCTGTCATCCCGGATTCTCTCGGATCATGTGACTGCCACTGCATCCGACCGGAAAACTCGAACCTCAATGCGTCGAGGTTTATGCGTTCAAGCGCAAACACACCGATTCCGGTAGACAGCGCATCCGGTAGAAATGCCTCAGTCCCCTCAATTGTCAATTCACTGTTCGCTATCTGTATGCCTGCAACCCCCACCATATTGCTGGCAAGTACATGGTCCACTTCCAAACGACCTTCCAGCTGATCCCTGCCCAAAATAGTGCTGACCCCCTCCTCATCGTGTTCTTCAACATGTTCCACTTCAGCGGTTTCGTAGTCGGTGAGTGCGGCCCTGAAGCGTATTCCCCGAAGCACCGTATTGGAGAAGCGGTACGCACCCTCAAGATCATATGTTGTGGAAGTCATCTCCGCTGTCACTTCTCCAACGCCTTCCTCATGATCTTCATCTTCATGATCTTCATCTTCATGGTCCTCGTCTTCATGATCTTCATCGTGCTCCTCCTCGTGCCCGTGATGAGCATGTCCAGGCACACCGTGGTCATTGTTGTGTACCGTCACAGCACCGCCAACATACCCGCGTCTACCAATCCAGGACAAACCGAATGATCCCCTGGTCAGCGAACTCCCGGAGTTCTCAACACTTGTTAAATACTCCTCAGCATGTTCCTCATCTTCATGGTCATGGTCTTCTTCCTCATGATCTTCATGCTCATGATGCTCTTCTTCATGTTCATCATGCTCCTCTTCCGGCATGAATTCCGGAGTGGAAATGTCGCCACTTTCGCGCACCATGCCACGGGCACGCCAAACGAGATTCCCGAACGCTCCAGATATATTTCCGCCCCCACTCCGCTCATCAGCTACTGATCCAAACCTGCCCATTACAGTTCCTTCTACAAAGCCTGCCGGCCGCTCATTTGGAATCCGACCATCAATAATATTTACGACTCCACCAGTTGCATTGCTTCCGTACAACAACGCACTTGGTCCGCGAATAATCTCAATCCGCCCAGCATCAAAAGCATCAATATTCATCGCGTGATCTGCACCCTGATCACTAAGATCGGCCGTCTCTACACCCTGCTGAAGAATTTTCACTCTGCTACCTCCAACCCCACCAATGATCGGTCGGCTGATTGCCGGACCAAAATAGGATGATGAGATTCCCGGCATATCCTTCAAAGATTCCCCCAGGCTGAGCGAACTTGATTCAATAAGATCGTAACCTGTCAGAACACCCACTGGATTCGCCAGTTCGGAGCGGGTGAGAGCCGCTGAGCCTGACGAAACGACAATCTCTTCCAGGTGAACATCGCGTAAGACCTGAACATTTGCTTCCGTCGTTTCTCCCGCCACAACTGTGACCGTCGTTGAATTCCGGCCCCAGCGCGGGCTCGTAACACGTAGAAGTACCGAACCGGAGGGCACCTCTTCAAACACGTATCGTCCGGATTCATCAACTTTCTGAACATAGTTCAAACCGACTAGGCTAACCGTTGCATCCGTTGCCATGATGCCCTCGGTAACGTAAACGGTGCCTTCAATACGTCCCCAATCCTGCGCATCCGCAGACTGAAAAGACGCCAAAGAAATCATAACTCCAAAAGCCAACGTAAATACTCCTCTCATTGAAAAACCTATGTCTTGTGCTGGATGCTGAGCGACGCTCCTGATGACCCGCGTATCGTTACTCTGACTGCGGGTTGACTGTTTTAGAAAACATAAAAGAAATATACCTTTTTTTTTATACTAAGTTTCCATCCCGAAGGAAAACAGGCTCGTTGTGGCCCTAATCTTCACTTCCTGTTTTAGGTAACATAGGAAGCACTCCAAGCTTACTTCTCCTGACAACAGTAACGTCTTCTCCGGGAACCTCCTCAAGGAAGTATCTCGTCCGTAAACCGCATAAGCGTGGCGTTTACAGCAGATTTAGGGGGAGGCATAGGTTCCTTGCTTGAGTCGACCGATCGCTAGCACCATCTCTTTAGTTTCGTGGCCGGCCTTCTCCAGCCTATAATTACGGCAGTCTGGAAATTTCCGGCGCGTATGCACCATGCAGCCGTAACCATCATTGACCGGTGCACATTGAGGACATCGTAGGCCAAGTACCCGTCCCACTGCAGTGTGCCCACATACCCGCGCAAGAACGCCACCTGATCAGTACGGAAGCTGCTCTTGCTGTACTCAATCAAGAACAGCTTCCGCTCCGGCGTGTGGTACGGCAAGTAAGCCCCCGATAAGTCGCGGCCTTCTTCTTTCGGTCCTGGACCTGGATCCGCAACTCGTCCGCCTGCAGATCCCGCTTGAAAGCGCCTTCTATCTGAACTTCTCCTTATAATCAGTAAATTCGAAAATCTCAGATCTGAGCTTCTATTTTTTTTGCTGTAACTTGGACCTGCATCCACAACAATCGTAGCACTTCATTCTAGATTTCATCATGGAATACACCCGTTTGGGAAGTACAGGCCTCACCGTTTCGCGCCTCGCACTTGGATGCATGTCATTCGGAGATCGTTCTTGGCAGCCCTGGCTGTTGGATGAGGAGGCCTCCCAACCATTTTTCAGGCGCGCAATAGAGCTTGGTATCAACTTCTTTGATACAGCCGACATTTATTCCAACGGTGTGAGTGAGGAAATCACAGGCCGGGCACTCAAACGCTACGGCAACATGAACGAAATCGTACTGGCCTCAAAAGTGTTCTTTCCCCTTCGGGATGCCCCCAATTCTGGAGGACTCTCAAGGAAGAATATTGTCCAGTCGTGCGAAGCCAGCCTGCGCAGGCTGGGCGTCGAAACGATTGATCTCTATCAGATTCATCGCTTTGATGTGAACACGCCTATTGAAGAGACCCTTGCCGCCCTAGACCGGCTCGTCCAGGATGGCAAGGTACGCTACATCGGGGCTTCAAGCATGTATGCCTGGCAGCTGGCTCGCATGCTCGGTACTGCTGTGCTCAACGGGTGGACCCGCTTTGTCAGTATGCAAAATCACTACAACCTCCTTTACCGCGAGGAGGAGCGGGAAATGATCCCCCTCTGCCAGGAAGAGGGACTGGCCGTTTTGCCCTGGTCTCCCCTGGCCCGCGGTCTACTGGCCCGTGCGGAGTCTCTCGAAGATCCACTCTCCACTGCACGCGCCAAGAGTGATGAGCTAATGCATGAACGCTATACCGCCCCTGAAGACGCACATGTCATTCATGCGCTGCGAAAACTCGCCGATGAGCGCGGGGATCCGCCCGCAGAAATAGCCATGGCGTGGCTGTTGTCAAAACCAGGAGTAACGGCCCCTATCGTCGGAGTATCTAAACTCTCCCACCTGGAAAGTGCTGTTCGCAGCATTCCGCTTAAACTCTCTGCCGAAGAAATTGCCCTGCTGGAAGCCCCCTACGTTCCCCACCGTATACTCGGGCATTAGCGAAGGAATGCTCCTTCAAGCCCACCATCAACGGTCAGGATCTGCCCGGTGGTTTTTCCAAGCTTTCTGCTGGCCAATAGTATTGCCGCCTCGGCCTGATCTTTTGCGGTCACACGCTGCTCCGTAAGTGTCCGCCCCGCATAGAAATCCGCCAGACGCTCGCGCAGGGTATCCGTGGATTCACTGGAACTGCAAGGCAGTGCGTACTTGCGTAAGGAATGAATCACACGTGTACGTCCGAACATGCTGCTGCCGTCGATAACCGTCGCAGGCGCAATCCCGTTAACGCGAATCAGAGGGGCGTAGGCAACCGCAAGCTCGCGCACCAGATGATTGAGTGCGCTCTTGCTTGTGTCATAAGCCATACTCCCTGACTTGGGAACGACTCCGTTCACGCTTCCGGTCAGTACGAGGCTCCCTCGCAATCCCTGCGCATCCCATATCTTTGCTGCCTCACTGGCCACGATATAGGATCCCTTCACGTTCACCGCAAACGTTTTATCCCACGCTGCATCCGGAACAACCCCTGTTGCATCGGCTCTAGGAAACATTCCTGCAGTGATGATCACATGATCCAGCCCGCCGTAAGCCAGGATCGCGGTTTCCATCACCTTGCGGACGGCGGAGCGCCGCGTTATATCGCAACCCAGGCCAATTGCATTTCCGCATCCTGACACCCCGGTTCCTGCAACACCAATCCCCATCCCGACCGACTGCAGGATGGTATCGCTCACCTCTTTTGCTGCAGCTTCGTTAAGATCAACGGCAACGATATTTGCCCCTTCTGCCACCATCCGGACTGCTGTTTCCCTGCCAATTCCACTGCCTGCGCCAAAGATGGCAACCACCTGACCCGCGAATTCCTTTTCCTGCGGCATTCTGCGAAGCTTGGCTTCTTCCAGCGACCAATATTCAATGTCAAAGGCTTCCTGCCTCGGTAGTGCCGTGTACGTCGAAGCCACCTCGGCACCTTGCATGACGCCAATGGCTGCACGATAAAATTCTGCCGTTACACGACTTTCACTCTTTGATTTACCCCAGGCGATGAGACCAATACCCGGGATCAACGTAACCGTGGGTTCTACAGTCCTTATAGGCGGTGATTCGTCATGCCGATGGGCGGTGTAATAAGCTGCGTAATCCTTTCGATACTGCTCAAGGCCTGTTGCAAGCGCTTCTTTAAGGGCATCAACATCTCCCTGCCCTGGATCCCACTCCACGTAAAGCGGCTTGATTTTAGTGCGCAGGAAGTGATCTGGGCAGGATGTCCCCAACTCCGCCAGATGCGGGGCATCCACAGAATTCACAAAGTCAACAACCTGGGGATCCAGTTCCAGTGTAGCAATGCAGCGTTTTTGCTGACTGACCTTTCCTCGCAACCACGGCAGAACCTCCACTAGTACAGATGTGCGCACCGCCTCATTTAACGGCTTGTGCCGCACTCCACCAAACGCATAGGTACCCGCTCCTTGATCAGCAAGAAAAACTTCTGCACGTTCGGCAAGCGCCAGACTTAGATGATAACAGGCTTTATCACTCTCTGCCCAGTTGATCAGGCCATGCCCTCCCAGCAATACACCTTTTGCTTCCGGATATTCCGCACAAACGGCCTGTAGCTTTAAACCAAGCTCAAAACCCGGCCGCTGCCAGTCAACCCAGATCACATCCGTCCCATAGATCTCATGTGTTAGCGCAGGACCATCCGCGGCCGTCGCCAATGCTATGCAGGCAACCGGGTGCGTGTGATCCACATGCGAGAACGGTACAAAACTGTGTAATGGCGTATCAATTGAGGGCGCCCGGGTGTTAAGATTGAACACACAATGCTTATATGCCGCAACCATTGCATCTTCGGCCGCGGACTTCACACCTCGTGAAGATTTGCTATTGTAAAGCTGCTGCAGCGCAAGCAATTGATCCTGATACAATGATGCAAAATTCTTCCTTGTGGCAGTCCGGAGATCACCGCCCGACCCCTTGATCCACAACACGGACACCCACTCTCCGGTCAGCGGATCTTTCTCTTTGAGTTTGGTGGAGGTATTGCCACCACCTGTATTGGTGATCCGCCAATCCTGTCCCAACAAATTTGAACGATAGATAAGACGCTCCACGGGATCCAGTGTACTCGCAACGTGGTCCTCCCAGCGATCGGTGATGTATTTGAAATCAGAAGTTTCAGGAACGAACAGAGACATCTGTATAAGTTTTGATGGTCAGTAAACCTACTGAGTATAACGGAATATGATGGAACATCCAGGATGTGCAAGGGCGGTGTGCGCCCGACCACGAGTCAATTGCCCAATCCCGGCACTGCACGCAGAAATATTGAGCGCACGATCCAGATGTACCGCAGAATAACGTAGCTTCATCGAGGAATTATTTACGGGAAAGCATAGCCTGCCGATAATGTTCGTCGCTGCGACCCGCTATGCGTACTACCTCAGATGCCTCCATGAAGATCGGAGGCCCCAATGCTGCCGCATCAAGGTAAATACGCGCAGCTTTTTCGGCCATGGAAAGTGCGGCTGCGACCTCCTGTACGGTCCCACCCACAGCTATGATTCCGTGATTTTTGAGCAATATTGTCTTAGGCACATGACCGGTGGCACTGCGATATGTGCGAACGGCCTTCGCTATATGGCGCGCAAGCACTATACCGGGATCTACGTAGGGTACAATTACTGATGAAGGACCGGTATAAACGACCTGATCGGGAACTATTCGATGCAATGCAAACTTTTCTGCATGTGCTGAACACATAATGGCGCTAACGGCCTTGGCATGTACATGCCCAATATAAGCTACACCGGGAAGCGTGAGTAGCCAAGCATGAAACATGGTCTCCACAGAGGGTTTGAGCGCTGATGCATGCTGACGGCAGTCCAGAAGTAACTTGTTAGCTTCCTCATCAATCACCGGGGATGTATCCTCAACAGCATCAACAAGCGAGTGCGCCCTGACCTCGACCAGTTCGTCCTCAGTCAATGTAGAGAGCGACGTACCGCTCGCCTTAACAAGAAAAACCTCTGAATCCACCTTGCCCGACACATTACCCTCTCCATAAATTGCCATCTGTCGGGCATCTCCTAAGTAATGTGCAAGCTCTAGAAGCTCACGACAAACCTTTGATACGGAATCCATTTGGGAATAGTCTGCAATTATGAAAGATCACATTCTCTTTAGTGTACGCATGCAAACCCAACCAATCCGCATTCCTGTGAACACATAATAGCAGGCGGTGCTCCTGCCCTGATTGGGAATTCTTCGGAAATCATCTACCTAAAGTACTTGTCCCCGTTGTTGTGCACAGTACTGATAATATCTAATATCAGGAAATTCCCTGTAAGCTGGTCAACTCCAAGCAAACCGCATAAACCCAAGTCAGATAGGGAAATCGTCTGTTTTCCATAAGTGCCCCGTTGCGAACACTGAGAAACACTTGCATGGACGGCAACAATAGGGTAATGTCCAGTGTGCAGACTCGTGTATATCCGTTCCTATGTAATGTAGGCATACAAGACCGTTCGGCCACATAATGCGCTCAATTCATACCCTAGCCGTTCCGCATCGGAAAATTTTTAAGCCAACTGAATCGCGCTAATTCCTTCCCGGTGGCTACGCTCCGGGCCTTCTTCTTTGTTCGGGATGCCATTCTGTTTAAGTTGTTACGTATCTTTTTATACGCGACTTTAGGTCAATAATTCTTGCTCCCCTCTATAATCCCCCAAACCAATAACGCGATGCTTCGTCTGCTGACTACTTTCTGTTTTGCCAGTCTTCTCTGTGCGCCTCTGACGACTGCACAGGAACAGGTGCTCAATAGCACGCTGAGTACGGAGGGTGGCCCCCTGCTGGACGTGGACCGCGGCAGTACCGGCTTGTGGCAGCAGCTGCTGAAATTGTCCACCACGGCAAGCATGCTGCATACGGTAGCCCATCCAGACGATGAGCATGCCGGGCTGTTGACATACCTAAGTCGCGGCACCGGCGCAAGGGTCGCCCTGATCTCCATCAATCGGGGTGAGGCTGGGGCCAATGCAATTGGGCCTGAACTCTTCGATGGCCTCGGCTTGATCCGAACGGAGGAGCTGCGGCGTGCGGGGCGATACTATGGTCTGGATGGACTCTATTTTTCGAGCGCGCTGGATTACGGCTATTCCAAAACACTTGAAGAGTCCCTGAAGAGCTGGGATGTGGAGCGGGTACTTTCCGACATGGTTCGGGTCATTCGTATGGATCGCCCGCTGGTGGTGAATTCCAGGTTTCACGGATCACCCCGGGATGGACACGGCAACCATCAGGCTCTTGGTCTACTAACGCCCGATGCCGTAGCCGCGGCGGCGGACCCTGAACGGTTTCCCGAGCAGATAATCGACGAGGGATTGCGGCCGTGGAAAGTGCGCAAGCTGTACCGTGGCGGTGTGCGGGAAGATGAGCCCTGGAATGTGAATTTTGATGCCGGTAGGCACAGTCCCTGGCTGGGTGATTCCTACTATAATTTTGGCATGTATGGACTAAGTCTGCAGCGTTCGCAGACCAGCGGCCGCACGCGCACCAGGCTTGGCCCGGTGCCGTACTACTATGAACGCCTGTCGGAACCGGGAGCAGAGGCTGAATCTAGCTTCTTTGACGGGCTGAATGTGACGCTGGCCGGGTTGTTTGAATTGACCGGCGAAACGCATCCAGAAGGGGGAGCTATTCTGCTTGATGAGATTGCTACACATGTGCATGCCGCTCTCATGGCCGTCCGCCCGGGCCACCCTGATGCCGTGGTCGATGATCTGACAGCCGGTCTGGCCAAGACACGCGAACTATTGGAGCTGTTGCCGGAGGAATCCGAATCAGCCTTCCTGCTGAAGATCAAGGAGGAGCAGTTTCAGAACGCAATTGCCACGGCCGTGGGCCTAGCTTTTACGGCCACTGCTCAGCCGACAGGCACACCGCCGGTTTCGAGCTTCTGGCAGGCCCCCTCCACCATGGGACCTGTCGTACGCGGGCAGTCCTTTGAAATTGACGCGCAGGTCAAAATCTCGGCCGACATTACCGCTGATGCCATTACGGTGACCCTCAGAGATCCGACCGGGCTATCACAGGAAGACTGGCAAGTCAGCAGTGATGTGAGGCAGACAGCGCCGTACCACCAGGTGGTATTTGAGGCTACGGTGCCCAACGATGCCGCCTATGCGCGGCCCTATTTTTTTCGCAACAGTGTCAAGGAGAATCATTACCAGTGGCGCGACCCGCGTTGGAAGCACCAGCCGAGCAGGCCTGCAGGCCTGCAGGCGATGGCCAGCCTAAATATCAAGGGCGTACCTATTCATCTGGTGCGCGATGTCCAAACTCGTGAGGCGAATCTGCCTTACGGATACGTAATGAGAAAGCTGCAGGTGATGCCTGCGTTGGCGGTCAACGTGTCGCCAGCCCAGCGAATCGTAATCCCACAGGCATCCGGCAGTCAATTTACCGTCTCCACCGAGATCATTAACAATGTCCCCGGCGGTACTGTCGGTTCTCTGGACCTTCAGCTGCCTGAAGGCTGGACAGCCAGCCCTTCCAGCCATAAGCTGACATTCGGACAGGCCGGAGAACGTCAGCTCTTCGCCTTTGAGGTTGAAGTGCCGGACCTGGAAGCTGGTCATGTTTATGATGTACGGGCTGTCGCGCGCGTGGGCGATGCCGCCGTATCGGAGGGCTATCAAGTTATACGGCACCGTGATATGGAAACGCGGTATTTGTTTCGCGAGGCCACCACACAGGTCACCGGGCTTCAAGTTGACATTTCCCCGGACTTGAATGTCGGCTATGTAATGGGCGTCGGGGATGAAGTTCCTTCAGCCATCCAACAGCTGGGGGCCGCCGTAACGCTTCTGCAAGAAGCTGACCTGGCGAGTGGCGCCTTAAGCGAATTCGATGCGATTGTGATTGGCACACGTGCTTATGCTGTACGGCAAGACCTGCTGACCAACAACCGTCGGCTGCTGGAATATGCGCATGCCGGAGGCAATTTAATTGTGCTCTACCAGACGCAGGAGTTTATCCCGGACCAGATGGCGCCTATATCCGCCCAACTCCCCAGAGGCGCGGAGGAGGTTTCTGAGGAAGATGCCCCTGTGACCATTCTTGAGCCCGACCACCCGGTGCTTGCGGGGCCTAACCCGATCACCGTGGCGGATTTTGATGGATGGGTTGAGCAGCGCGGATCCAAATTCTTCACTGAGTGGGATGACGCCTATACACCGCTGATTGAAATGCATGATACCGGTCAGGCGCCCCAGCGGGGGGCGTTTCTTGTCGCAGATCACGGGCAGGGACACTATACCTACTGTGCATTGGCCTTACACCGACAGGTTCCCTATTCGGTGGCTGGCGCATATCGGCTGCTTGCCAATCTGCTGTCCATGTAGCCAATCCCCGCCTAGATTAATCGAGCCGACAAATCCAAACTCCGGCTGTACCCTTTCTGGTTTCCCGCTGCGCAAAATCAGACGACCGGTCCGCATCCGGAGAAACATCTTTTGCATCTTGGACTGGCTCGTGAGGCAGAGTCCATTTCCCGTGATACAAAAGGGTGGCCAGCGCTACCTGCGACCTGAATAGTGGATGCCCTGAATCGGCAGAATCGTCGCACGACCCGCAGGCTCCCCAATAGCACAATTGACATGCAACGCCCGTGCCGCGCCACTGGCAGACGCAATCTACGCACAACAAGTCTATCGTGCATGAGCCCTGACTCAACTTGAATATGCTTCCATTCAGGGAATCAGTGGCTGCCGCAGCAGAAAATAGCCGTAGGCACTACCTCTGAATCCGCCTACACCTTTGTACAGGGCGTAGCCAACTCCATACCAGAATTATGCCGACTGCGGTTCGATTTGCTGCCGCCGCCTACCTAACGCGAGTTCGACATTTCCCTTCCCCCCAGTCTGAATTTTTAACCTGATTTCGGGTTTTTCGGGGTAAAAACCCCCGATTTTGGGGTTAAATCGGTCAATTCTGGGCAAATTACGCCCTTTTTCGAATTATTTTGTCGAAAACCTCCAATGTAGTGGGATTTTATGGGATCTTTCCGCCAACCCCGCCGTTCAACTCCCAAATTAACCCCGACCCGACCATGTATGTCTATGCCAAACCCCGTACCCTCAAATCCGGCAGAGAGGTCGTCTACTATTCCATCGTTGAATCCTATCGCGTCCACGGAGACCCCCGGCAGCGAACCCTGCTCAACCTCGGCAAAGAATTCAACGTCCCCAAAGAACAGTGGCCGACGCTCATGCAACTCGTGAACGATGGCTTGCACGGACATGCGCGCTTGCCGTTTGAAGATGAAGTCCTTCACCAGGCCAGTCAGGACATCATGGAGAAGCTCAAACGCAAGGGCTATGATGTCCATGATCCGCGGGATGACCGGGATGCCATCCTCACCAACGAGATCCATCATACGGACACGCGAACCATTGGCGGCGAGCGCGTGGCGCTCAAAGCGCTGCATCTGCTGGGGTTTACCGAGATCCTGCAATCCTTGAAATTCAACCGGGATCAGATCCACTGGGCCCTCGCCCTGGTCGTGGGACGGATGCTTTCTCCCGGGAGTGAACGGCAAACCTATGACTGGATGTGCGAACGGTCCGGGATCCTGGAATTGCTCCGTGCCAAACGTCCCTGTGACCGGACGCTCTACCGCATTGCCGCCGGGCTCTACGCGCATCGGAAGACGATCATGGACGAGCTCTTTGGCAACACCAAGGCATTATTGGGCTTTACGGAAACGATTGTATTCTATGATCTGACCAATACCTACTACACGGGTCGCAAGAAAGGCGCGTTTTTGCACCATGGGCGCAGCAAAGACAAGCGCAACGATTGTCCGCTGGTCACGCTGGCGATGACGCTGGATGCCTCAGGGTTCCCGCGCACCGCAGAAATTCTCCCTGGCAATGCGAGTGAGCCGAAGACTTTGCGCCTGGCCATTGAACAGTTGAACGGCGACCAGCCGACGGTCATTATGGATGCGGGCATTGCAACCGAGGCGAATTTGGCGTATTTGAAGGAGGAAGGATTGAACTGGATCTGTGTAGAGCGCACGAAGACGCCCCCGGTTCCGGACCGGGAACCGGATCAAGTTTTTCAAACCACTCACGAGATGGACGTACGTGCCTGGAAGCTTGGGGAAAATGATGGAGAGCGGCGGGTGTATCTACACAGTGAAGCCCGGCAGGCGGTCAGCGATCAGATCATAACCACGAAGCGCGCCAAATTTGAGGCGGCCATTGCGTACTTGAACGAGGGACTCACGTTGCCCCGACGTCCGAAGACGTATGCGGTGATTGAGCGGAAGGTGGGACGACTCATGGAGAAATACCAACAGGTCGGATATCACTACGAGGTCAAGGTTGTGAAGAAAAAGGGGCATCCAGCGCACGCCGGGAAGATTCTCCTGACGCGTCGGTCGGCCTATGATGCCTGCACCGAAGCCTTTGGCGGATACGTCCTGCGTACCAGTCATACGAAGTGGTCCTGTGAGGATCTTGCACGAACGTACTGGCAGTTGGCAGAAATTGAACACTCCTTCCGAACCATGAAATCCGATCTGGGCTTCCGCCCCATCTATCACAGCAAGGATGAGCAGATTGAAGCCCATCTGTTCCTGTCCATCCTGGCCTTCCATGTCGTGCATCTGGTGCGAAGCAAGTTGGGCGCAATACAGATCCACAAGAGCTGGGCCACCCTCAAGGTCAAACTCAATGAGCACATGCGCGTGACGACCGTGCTTCCCCAGAACAAAACCCACGCGATCCTGCTCAAACAAGACCAGGATCTCAAGCCATTCCAGCGTCAGATCTTTGAGGCAATGGGGCTCAAACTCGGGCGGAATACGCAGCGAATCAAGGCAAAACGCCCTAAAAAAGAGAACGCCGAAGCGTAAAAATACTTCCCAATACAGCTGTTTTTTGAAAGCCCTGACAATAGGGGATGGGAAATCTCAACAAAAAATCCCACTACAATGTCGAACTTGCGCTAAGGAAACTCTGATTTATGTTGGCGAAACTCACTATGCTACGACATCCAGATATCAATGATCAACGTGCCATGAGACAACTCACTTTCGAGGACGTCA
>CAZCYQ010000044.1:0-29450 GCA_964503085.1 uncultured Rhodothermaceae bacterium
GATCATGCCCCCTCAATTTGACGAGAAATAGGTATTTTCGGTCAAATACTAATTAGGATCCTATGATTGAAGGATTGGTGGTACTCAGTCCCCCGTATTAAAGCTGGACGGGTTTAAGCTTCTCTGGCAGCGGTTTACGCTTGAAGAGTGACAGCATAGCAACTGAGGCAAACGGGGCAAGCAGTGTGGACGCGATAAGTCCGGCTGTAACCGTGACCGCCAAACCAGTCCAGAAATCATCATTATCGGGAAAGACCAGCAGCGGCAGCATTGCAGCACAACTGGTCAATGTTGTAGTCCACATTGGGCGTAATCGTTCACGAACGGCCAGGCGCGCCAGTATGGAAGGTTTCCCATACGGACGATCCACGCGTAATTGCCGAAAACGATCTGTAAGCAGAATACTGTCGTTAACGGCGATACCAATCAGGAGGACGGTCCCGATGAAAGCCCCCTCAACAAAGCTTGTTCCTGTGAGGACAAAGCCGATACAAACTCCTACTGCGGCTAGTGGAACACTGAGCATGACCACGAGGGGCAGACGCCAAGACTCAAATACTGAGGCCGTAACCAGAAATACAAGGATAATGGTTGCTACAAAAATCCAACGGAAGGCACGCTTGGTTTCATCAGTAAAAAAGTAGTCGGACCCGCTTTCGATTCGATATCCGGGTGGTACAGGGAAAGCCTCGATTGATTCTTCCATAAACCTCCGTCTCATGTCATACGGGCCGCGAAAATCAACGCTCACATGACGTACATATTGCTGGTCTTCGCGTTCAATCTCGGCAGGCATACGAACGATCTTGTAGTCGGCTACACCAGCCAACCTCAGGATGGAACTGTCAGCGACCATAAGTGGACGCTGGATAACGCGATTAATATCTATCTCGGTAGCTCTATCAAGAATAATCCGAATGGGTATTCGAGTATCTCCAGCTATATCGGCTCTCCAGCGTACGCGCGAAGTCTCGAGGTAGGGGCTCAGTCGGTCGCTAATCCAAATGGCATTAGCTCCGGTTCTCGCTGTGGCATCACCGGTCCATTCAAATTGAAGGACTTGGCGAGCCTGGTTAGAAATCCATGAATTTCGTGAACCATTCAGGTCCACACTTGAGACACGGCGGCTTCTTCGCTTTACAAAGGCGGCATATTGATTTGCAAGGGCGTCAAGGTCCTCGTAGTTTGGACCATACATGCGAATCCGTGCGCCACTGGATCCACCGCCACCCCCATTGGAATAACTGGTCTGGGGGATTATTTCCCCCACGTATACTCTCACTCCGCCGAGGAGGATTGCCTGTCCTACGAGGCGTCTCTGCAAAATATAGGGGCCGGGCTCCAGGAGAGCACCTTTCTTGAACTCGATGACCAACTGTGCGCTTGTCTCGCTGATTCGTACATCAGTTCGATAGACGCTCGCCTCCGCAAGGGCCATCTGCTCAAAGTTAGCGATCAGCGAGTCGCTTCGCTCAATCGTATTCCCCTTCGGGAATGTAAGACCGACACGGATGGTTTTTCGTTCACGGTATCTCCAGGGTTTGTAGAATGATGCGTTCCTGAAAAAGGGCCGCAGGACTCCTCCTGTAAGTGGATCCAGCCAAGCGCGTGCCCCCTGGATTGTTTGGGTGCCCAATGTGGCGTTATATACGTTGGCAAAACGTCCTTTAACCTCGCTTGACCATCCTAGCCGAGGCTCATTGATCTGCATGGGCAGCGTCCATATGGGGACGCCGAGAACAAAAAACAGTGCAATTAGGGTGGATTTCGGAAATCTGGCAACAAGCCGGTAAGGTACAGCAACTGCCCGTCTAAGCCAACGGTGTTCCGGCTTTTCAGTTTTGGGAGGCAGAAAGCGCACAACTACCGGCACGAAAATGACTGCGCTAGCCAAAGAAATAAGAAGTGTAAGACTTACCAGAATCCCAAAGGGTAAAAACAAGTCGCGCAAATCCCCACTCAGGTAAACCAGGGGAAGCATGACGGCCATTGTACTTAACGTACCGGCCATAAGCGGCAGCCATACGGCTTTCAGGGCAGCTTGTGTGCGTACAATTTGCAACTCAAGCCCCTGAATTCCACGTGCCATTAACTTTTGTTGCTGTAGGAGCAGCTGTTCGACAATGACAACACTGTTGTCCACCAGAAGGCCGAACACAAGAACCAGTCCGGCAAGCGTAATAACGTTCAGGGATAGGTCGAAAAATCTGAACAGGGCCAGTGCAGGTG
Organism: uncultured Rhodothermaceae bacterium; assembly: GCA_964503085.1. Lineage (GTDB taxonomy): Bacteria > Bacteroidota > Rhodothermia > Rhodothermales > Bin80 > Bin80. The sequence goes on from CAZCYQ010000044.1 coordinate 2,230, forward strand.
CCAGTGCTAGGGCGACGCTGAACAAAACAATGACAGTAGCCCTTACGCTTTTGAGCATAAAGAGCAGCACGAATGTTACCAGTATTAGTCCAATACCGCCGCGTACGGCCAGATCATTGAGCAATTCACGGACATCCTCGGTACGATCCGTCACGACCAGGAGCCGTGCACCTTCCGGGAGGGAGTCCCGGATATCTTCAATACGATTATTGACAGTCTTGGCGACTTTGATCATATGTGAACCCCGCGTCCGCTCCAGATCCAACGCCACTGCATTAAGCCCGTCAATACGCCGGATACTCTGGCGTGGGGCTGGGCCCAGGTTCAAGTCAGCTACTTGATCAAGGCGGATCGGAAGTCCCTCCTGATTACTTCGGCTGACTATGACGGCGGACAGACGGCTAATATCAAGTTCGGGGCGGCTAATCATTAGGTGCCCCCGGCCCTTGGCATCCATACGTCCGTAAACATGATCCCGTAAAGCCGAGGTTATTTGTCCTGTGACCTCGGAATACTCAATTCCATAGGCATCCAGTCGGGCTGGATCCATAGTAATTAGGAGCTCCCGTTTACTACCGCCAGTAACCTCAACCAGATCAATGCCCGGCAGGCTTTCGAATTGGGGTTTGAGGCGCTCATCAGCCAGTTTCCTGAGTTCATCCGGGTTGTAGGGACCGATTAGCCTTAGCGTCATGAAGCCCTGTATGTCACGGAATGCCTCCGGGACCTCCTTAGTCAACCGAGGTGTAACATGGTTAGGCAATTGATCTCTAAGCAGGGCTAGGTTCTCTCCAATCTGGGTGGCAAAAGTGCTCAGTTCAACATCCTCATTCACCTGGATCTGGACATGTGAGCCTCCTTCGGAGGAAATGCTATTGATTTCGGCAATACCAGGAACGGTCTGGATTTCGCGTTCAATCGGGGCGGTCACATACCGCTCGACCTGCCGGGGGGATGCACCGGGCCAATATGCCGAAACAGCCACACGGGGCAACTCGGTGTTAGGTGAGTATTCTATTGGAATATCAATAGCTGCCCAGGTGCCGGCAAGAACTACCGCAACACACCAAGACATCACAGAGATGGGTCTCTTAAGAAGCCCGGCTCCCTTAACGAACATAGTAGTTGCGTAAATAGTGTTTGGTGGACAACTTAACAGTCAACACAATGAGACTGAACTATATGTTGGCAGCATAGTTCAGCGAACGCCTATAGGGGGAATCCGCCGTTCGCCTTGGCGTGTGTTGATTCACTTTGGCAAGCTTTTTGATCGTAGGGATATCGGAATAGATACTCGGAAAAGACCGATTAGAATCGTTTGATGGCCAGTAAATCTCGCTCCTCAGTAAAGATTCGTCCTTGGCAGGTATTTGGATTTATTTTAATGTTGGCTACGGCGGGATTGATCCTGTACGGGTTCTGGCCTGCTATAACTGGGGAGGATTCGGAGGACGATCGACAACTGACTGAAGAGCCGGAGGCTGCACGGGCTCCCGTTGAAGTCATGGTGATAGAGCGGGGGGATTTTCCACTTCGCGCAGAAGCGACGGGGCACTTGGCACCGTGGAGAAATGCCGAGATAAGCGCAGAGATCGGTGGTGTCATCCTGGAACGACCAATAGAAGAAGGACAGCGTGTACAAGCCGGTCAGGTACTGCTGCGACTGGATGATCGCGAACCACGCATGCGGTTGAAGGAGGCTCAAGCCGACTTGCTCCAGGCACAGACAGAGTATGCAGTACAACTCCGCATGGCCGGGGAAGTGACTGAAGCCGACACCACGAAGCTAGCAGAAGCCAGAGTCCAGTTGAAGATCGCCGAGGAAGCATTTGCAGCGGGGAATCTCCTGCAGTCAGAACTGGATAATGCCCGTCGTCGTTTTGAAGCCATGGATCTACTTGCAGGTAATCAACGCGAGGACGTAGCAGCAGTGTACACGAACCTTACGCAACGTGAGCAGCAGGTGGAGCAGGCACACCTGCAACTGGAGCGTACACAGGTGGTGGCCCCATTCAGTGGACGAATAGCAGACCTTGAGGTAGAGGCGGGGCAGAACATAGGGGCCGGTACGACGCTGCTGACATTGCTTGACGATAATCGAATGAAGGTGGAAGTAGATGTCCTGGAGGCCGACTTAGTGCATATCCGTAGAGGGGTATCGGCTAATGTGAGCGTACCGAGTTACAGCGAGGAACTGTTTCAGGGTTACGTGCATGCGATCAATCCCTCCGTTGACCCAAAGACTGGGGCAGGGCGTGTTACCGTAGCTTTGCAGAATCCTGGCGGACGACTCGTTTCCGGGCTTTATGCAGATGTAGCCTTGGAAAAAAATCGTTTACAGGATCGAATGGTTGTTCCATCAGACGCTGTAGTCGTCCGGCAGGGCAGAGATGTTGTTTTCTTGGTTATGGGAGGTAGATCCTACTGGATGTATGTGATTGTAGGCGAACGCTCCGGCAATTTCACGGAAATAATTGGTGGCGATCCGCCGGCTGTTGTTGAGCCGGGTGATTCTCTTGTCGTTACGGGTAATTATGCACTGGCTCATGACGTTCCAGTAGAGGTAACCGCCGTTGTGGAATTGGGATTGCAATAGGTCTTGAGTTGCTGGGTGATCTCCTGTGAGACATGAAAACCTTTATTGCAGCCTGCCTTAATCGTCCAGTCGCAGTCACCGCATTTTATTTGCTGCTCATAGTGTTGGCGGCCGTAGCCTATGTGCGGTTGCCGGTTGCATTGCTTCCTGATCTGCGATATCCAGGGCTTGTTGTATGGACTAGTTACCCTGATGTGCCTCCAGATAGAGTTGAGCGGGCAGTAACCGAGGAAGTGGAACAAAGCGTCGCCGGCACGGCAGGGCTCACGCGTGTGACTTCGCGTACGCTTCTTGGCGGGAGTCTTGTGCATATGCAGTTTGGGTGGAATACAGATTTGGATCTGGCATTACTGGATGTGCGAGAAAAACTGGATCGATTAGGCGACACTTTCCCGCGGGAAGCATCTAGGCCGGCTGTGCTTCATCTCAATCCGGGTGATCGTCCCATAATGATCATTGCACTGCGCTATGCGGAAGAACTTGAAGGGGGGCGCCCGGACGATCTTGTAGAGCTCAAGCGCGTCGGTAGAGATATTATTGCACGACGACTGGAGCAACTTGGTGATGTAGCGCGCGTGCAGGTGACCGGTGGATTTGAACGTCAAATCCAAATTGAGGTTGATCCCAACCAGATCCTGGCGTATGGGATCAGCCTGAATCAGATCTCGGGCGCGTTGAGGGGGGCAAACATAGCGTTGCAGGGCGGGGTGATTCGGCGGGGACCGTTCAGATATCCTGTTGAAGTTAGTGGAGAGTTCAAGGACGCCGAAGATATTGCAGAAACGGTCATTTCCGTTCGCAACAATACGCCCATTCGACTACGGGATGTCGCTGAGGTACGTGATGGAGTTATGGACCGTCGTGGATTAGTTCGCCTAGATGGTGCAGAAACACTTCTCTTGCTTGTTGAGCGCAAGGCAGACGCCAATGTTGTTCGGGCAGTAGAAGAAATTCGAACAGTTCTGGCTGAGCTGGAAGAAGAGCAAGAGCGGATCACGCTGGATGTAGTTGTGGATGAGAGCATGTTCATCAGAGCAGCGATCAGCGGAGTCACTCAGGCGGTGATGTTGGGAGGCATACTAGCAATCGTAGTCTTGCTTGTTTTCCTGAAGCGTGTGCGTGTTCTTTTGGCGGCTGCGGTGGCAGTACCGCTTTCGGTAGCGGTGACATTGGTATTATTTGAGCCATTGGATGTCACTTTCAATTTGATTTCGTTGAGCGGCCTTGCACTGGGTGCGGGGATGCTTGTTGATAATGCGATAGTTGTTATTGAGAATATTTCCCGGTTGCGGGAGCAGGGACAGGGTCCGCTGGAAGCGGCCCGTAATGGTGTATGCGAAGTTGCAGGAGCCATAACGGCAAGTACACTGACCACGATTGCCGTTTTCTTGCCGATCACTCTGGTAGAGGGCTTGGCAGGGCGCCTCTTCCGTGATCAGTCACTGGCGGTGGTGTGTTCGTTACTGGCTTCATTACTCGTGGCATTGACCGTTGTACCACTCATCGTATCGCGTGAAAAGAAAACCGCTGACCGAGGGGAGCGCGAATCTCGTATGGGAGCGAGATTGTTGGCCGGTTATGAACGTGCCCTCTCTTGGAGTCTGGATCATCGCTGGACGGTGGTAATGATTTGTGCCCTGGTGCTCATGGGGGCTGGATTGGTAATCACGAACCTGCCTCGCGAAGTAATCCCGAAGACGGAGCAGGGGCGTATTGATGTGCGGATTACGCTTCCTACGGACGCTGACCTGACAATGGTTGCCGTACGTGCATCACAGATCGAGTCACAGGCTAAGTCTAGAGGGTGGGCCGATCGGGTACTCGCGGACCTAGGGGAACGCGATCAGGCTCGTCTGGATCTGGATCCACGCCCACCGTATGAAGGTGATATTACGTTATTGTTACCGCCGGGGCAGCGTGCCGATGAAATATTGTCAGATGTGCAGTCACTTGATCTGCCCGACGATGTCTCAATTAAGGTTCAGCGCGTAGAAACCCAACTTGAGCAACTGCTGACCACGAGTGATGCCGACATATTAATCGACCTCGTGAGCGAAGAACGGCGTCACGCGGAGAATGTGGTACCGCGTGTACAACAACTGTTGGAGGTAAGACCGGAATTAGCCAATGTCCGTCGTACGGATGCGGCGTCGGTGCCCACGTATCAACTTGGCTTCAAGCGGGATGTGATGAATCGCTTCGGGGTAACCGCAACGGCATTGACGGCATACCTAGAGGCCGGTGCCCGCGGAAGTGAGGCGACCACACTCAAGACCGTTAACGAGGAGGTACCCATTGTGATACGATCGCGTCATATTGATTCTATTGAGCGGCTTTTGGCCGAACATATCCCTGCACGCGATGGATTTCTGCCTATAAGGACATTTGTACACGCGACGTCGGGTCCATTACCCTCTGCAATCATTCGCGTGGAGCAGGCTTCCGTGATTCGGTTGACCGCTGATGTGGCTCAGGGATATGATCTTGGGAGGGCGATAAGCGCAGTAAACGAGGTAACCGGAGGTGTCCTTCCGATCACTGTGCGCAGTCGTGTAGGGGGCGCAGCTGAAGTGTTTCAGCAGAGTTTGTTCGGTGTAGGTCTCAGTCTGGCGTTAAGCTTACTGCTAGTGTATCTGATTTTGGCAGCTCAGTTTGAAAATCTGGTTCAACCGCTTGTAATCCTGGTATCTGTGCCCCTGGCGGCAGCCGGGGTTTCTTTTGTGCTTGGCCTTACAGGTCAGTCCATTAACCTGATGAGCCTTATGGGGGCTGTGGTACTTGTTGGGATTGTGGTTAACGATGCAATCATTAAGACTGATTTCATTAATCAGAGGCGTGCAGCGGGCATGCCAACACGCGAGGCAATCCTGGCTGCAGGGCGTGATCGTGTACGTCCGATTCTTATGACTACTATCACGACTGTTCTTGGTCTATTACCCCTTGCGATGGGCTTTGGTCAGGGGGCAGAGTTACGTGCGCCGTTGGCTATTGCCATAGTTGGTGGCCTGACCAGCGCGACCGTACTTACACTATTCATAGTTCCGGTGCTGTACAGTATAGTTGTTCGAATGCAGCCCCGAACTGATTCCATTTAAGGGTTAAATCTTCCTAACCTGTGGGCGAGAGTGTGTTGATAAGCCCGATTGGGGTTGTGCATTCAAGAGTGCTGATCATCACTGTCCCATTACAGCTTCAAGCTGGAGCATGATGCAATTGGGGCTACTTCGCCGCAGCGTGGATGCGGATTTAGTCTGCTCCTCCACGTCGTCGGGGCATTTCATTATTCACTTAGGCTCCTCACTGTTAACCACTTTTGGAGTTCTCCCACAGGGATTGTCATTCGAGAGAACTTGGGACCACCACGGTAATGGGTCAGCTGCCCTTGGTCGTACTTCTGTACCTACCAAGGTCTTCTATTAACATTTACATGAACGAGCGACCCATTACTCGTCCGACGGCGGGATGAATCGATAGCGGACGATCGAAGGATTGAGGATCTCTTCGGTAGGTTCATCCCCCAGATCATTCACGAAATACAACTTTCCGCTCCCAACGGCCTCCGGGGTCTTCTCAAACCGTGTACTGACAGCTGGAAAACGATCACTGTGGTTGGCAATGACTGCTCCATGGCCGAGGTCTTCATCGCTAGAATCAATAGAATTGTACACGACCATGCGTGTCTCGTTATCAAGTGCAAACATTCCCACCATGCTGGTTGCCTCGGCCTCAGCTTTACCAATCATCTCGGTAATCTCCCGAAAATTAGACTGATCCACTAATGGAAAATCTGGATAATCCCGAGTCCGGTCCACGAAAAAGTCCGGCATAAACTGGGTTAGTCCCGCAGTAGATAGCCGGGGAATAGCATCGAAACTTTCGGAATACGCCCACCAAACGTCGTCATTAAAACATCTCATGTTGGATCCCGTGTTCATCAACATAACGGATGCCCGTCTTTGGAATTTGGGCGCCGGGAGTGGAAACTGGTCAATGAGTGTAAAATCCGAACTGTAAGCTCGAATGAAAGTGCTGTCCCGGACATCACGCGGCATGGCAAACATGGTGTCCCGATACGAGCATAGCGCCCACGTATTGGTCGCCAAATCCTCGTCGGTGATAGTCTGGATGCATTCTCCATTCTGACCTAAGACGATCGCTCCCTTGTCAACCAAAACGGCAATATGGGATTCGTCTAGGAATGAAGCATATGCATTGAAGTTGAAGCTTGTCCCAGGAAAGCAGTCGGTGATTACCTTCGTCCAAACCAATATTCCGTCTGGTGAGAACAGGTGTACACCCTGACTCTGGGTATCAAGTACCAGGAGTTCATCATTAGAATTCACATCTAGGTACCATCTCAAACCGAGCAGCACCGAGTTATCAAGCTGGATTACGCTCTCTTGCACAAAGAGGTCTCCGAAATCCATGTGAGTCGGAGTCAGAATCTGATCAACTGCAGATCTGGAGTTGCAGCCAACGACCAGGCAAACCAGCAGCCCGGCAGCAATAGTGGATGTACGGTGAGGAAATTTCATAGGGACTGAATAAGGATGCCTTGGCTTAACGCTCGTCAGGTGCAGCTGTGGCCGCCACGTATATGCACGTAAAATATAGCACTCGCAAGTGGTAACGTTTTAGGGTGGAATACTATTGTTTATGGTACTCCAGAACGAAAGACGGAGAATTTGTCTCGAAATCTTGCATGTAGAACTTACTAGTCCAGGACCTCAAACTTATTATTCTGCACTCGGGCAATAACCGGACTGGTAACAGCGTCACCATTCTCATCAAAGGAAAATGATCCGAAAATGGAGGGATAATCTCTCATTTCGGCTAGGGCATCCCTGATCGAAGTCGCATCATACGTTGAAACCCGATTCAACGCCTCTCCCAAGATGGTAACGGCAGCGTAACCACGGGCAGCAAAGTCTCCGGGCTCGTCACCGAATTTACTGCGGTAGTTATCCACAAATTCTCGACTTTCCTTAACCGAAGAATTTGGTAACCATACCTGAAATGTGATGGTACCCTCTGCGGCACCCGGTTCAGCTTCATTCACTTCATGAATGGCTTCAATCGAAATAAAGTTGACGATGAACGGTATGCGAATTCCCTGCCGGTGAGCGGCAATGAGTGTGCCGATTCGTCCTTCCGGCAACGCAGAAAGAAAGATGGCATCAGGTGTGGGGACGGCATTCTGGATCGCGGTCAGCTGAGCCGTAATATCTCCAAAACTCGCTCCTTGAGGAAGCCTGTACGAACCCGCATGAACAATGGTCACGTCACTGTGCATTCCCAGCTCTTGCGTTATGAAATCATTGCTGTTGGTTGAAAAAGCATCCACTTTATTGACTAGCGTCGCGACATTTTTATAGCCCAGATGTTTTTTCGAGATACGCACACCTTCGGGTACCGTACGGCCGACGGAGAGCGACGAAAGAAACAGGAACTCGCTCTGAGTGCCCAAGCCGCTGCGGGCTGCTGTGGGGCTGAGCGTAGCTATCTTTTTGTTGTTGATTAGCGGGATCGCGCGTTCTGTCTCGGTTGAACTTGCAGGTCCAATAATGGCTGGTACCCTGTGCTGATCTGCCAGCCGGGTGTATGCGGCTAGGGCACTATCAACGTTGCTCTTTCCATCCTCTACAATGAAACGAAGACGAAATGACTCCTTGGCATTGATCTCTTCCAGCGCCAGATCCATGCCATTCATAACACTCTGCCCGGGGACGCCCAGCGTGCCTGAGAGTGGCAGGATCACTCCTATGGGTATTTCCACGGGTTCCATTACCGGGTCACAGGCTGAAGTATTGAGGATCAAGCCTGCGCTCATCAGTGCTATGACTGTATTTCGTCTAATTGAATAATAACTTCGGGACATCATGATGGGGTATTCAGGTGCAAAAGCGTTCCAGAGCCTGAAATTGTGCTTTCGATTTCTCATGCAGCTTTGTCATTTTGACATGGGATTGCAGTCCATCGTCTTTCAGGAGGGCGCCCGTTTAGGGAACCTCCGGGGCACAGATCAAGTCCTCCAATAATGAGATAAACGACATTCATTGACTGCTGTTTGTTGGCGAATTCCCAGCAGTGGATTTTTCCGACTGTTTATGCTGTCTGCGGAGTAATGCTTACCTTCAGAGAGATTGGATTGATGGCTCGTTAGGGTTTTCAACGGTTCTTGGTGGCTATTTCTGGCTTGGGGTAATGTGTCCAATTTCCAGGGTGCCTAGCTTACCAATCCCCATGTGTACATGTTTGGGCAAAGCCAACCTTAGAGTTGTGCGTAGGCAGGCTGACGGAGCTTTACAGATCGGGCAAATCCACAAGATCACAGGGGATCAAAAGATGTCAAACGAGATTTTCGAGTTAATCCTTGGAAAACCTTAGCGAATAAGTGAACTTTCTCACATACTTCATTCGCGCAGTGATTACGGATTCGCAGGTATTTCTTTGATCCTGTCAGGCGAGAGAAAATGACCAGCAAAGTGGCCGCAGCACAGGCAGCAATACGTGAGTCTAGTGCTCACAAGTATCTCCGTTCGGGTCAGCTCCCGAGCGAGATGAAGAGTACCGGAACGCACCGTACGCGAGTGGCTAGATTTGCGGGAATCTGGGAGTTACAATCCATAGCGTGTCCTTCCGATTTGCTGCATCGTTTTATGTTGGCGTATTCCAATTGGGAGTCAGTGCTGATCTGTAAATCGGACTGTCTTGGCGCGCTGAGTACGGGATTTCACAAGTCATTATTTGAACTCAACGGTGTACCCCGTTTACATCAGACGGACTCCATGAGTCGTGCGGCTCGGAACCGTTCCGGCGCGATCAGGGCAGTATACCGAGAGCGATTAACCACTGATCGATATTTTGTTATTGGCACACACAGCCTCGGCGTCCGCATGAGAACCAGTAGCTCCAGAGACATCCTCCCCTAAAACGACATGCAAAACTAATTCACGTGAACTTTCTGTGGCGAAACCTTTAACTCCTGCGACTGTATTTCTGGCCGTTATTGACTCCGTTGTTTGTTGTCGTTGGACATTCACTGCGTCACCAGACATAATTCCAACTCGGGGATGACGTCCTTCCGCTTCGTTCATGCTGCCGACATTCACGTTGACAGCCCTCTCAAGGGGCTGGCGGGGCAGGAGGGTGGAGCGGTCGGACGCGTGCGAACTGCCACGAGAGAGGCGCTTGACCAACTCGTCGGTTTAGCGATCAGGGAGGAGGTCGATTTTCTGGTTATTGCCGGGGATCTTTATGATGGTGATTGGCCCGACTTCAATACAGGGCTGTTCTTCGTCAGACAGATGGGACGACTCCGGGAAGTACACGTCCCGGTCTATCTGATACACGGAAATCACGACGCGGCCAGTCAGATAACTAGTCATTTGGAATTGCCAGAGAACGTGCATGTATTTGATTCGCGTGAACCAAAGACGCTTCGTCTTGAAGAACTGAACGTTGCGCTCCACGGTCAGAGCTTTCATCAGCGCGAGGTGCGGGAAAATCTCGCTATGGGATACCCGGATCCAGTGTCCGGCGCATTTAATATTGGCGTGTTGCACACGGCCCTTGAAGGTGTGGATGATCACAGCAACTACGCACCATGTTCGCGCCATGACCTAGTAAACAAGGGCTACGACTACTGGGCGTTGGGGCATGTTCATCGGGGGCAAGTGCTACATAAGGGACCGCACATTGTATTTTCAGGAAATCTGCAGGGACGTCATGTACGGGAGACCGGGGCCAAGGGCGCGTATCTGGTCACCGTGGAAGACAGCGAGATCACCGAACTGGAATTTGTCCCATGCGATGTTGTACGCTGGGCCAAGCTGCCCGTGTCGTTACGTGGCGCCAAGAGCATCGGCGATATCACCGACCGCGTTCGGCGCGCCTTGCAATTAGCCGTTGACCTCGAAGCCGACGGACGGTTGCTGGCATGCCGTATCGTTTTCGAAGGTCGCACCGACGCTTATGACCAACTTGTGGGCTCCGAGGATGAAGTATTGGCTGCGGTCCGCGCTTGTGCGCTTGGCCTTGGCAATGGCGTAGCTTGGATTGAGAAAATCGTCAATGCCACCAAGTCGGTCGTTGATCCACAGATCTTGGCACAGCGAGAGGATGCCATAGGGGAGTTGTTGCGGATGTTGGTGGATGCTGGAAACGATGACAACCTGCTTGCATTGATGGAGGACGACGTTGGTGAGTTGGTGCGGAAACTGCCTTACGAATTATCAAAAACTAATGAGGATGAGATTCTCAGGGCAGCCATGGAAGGTCAGTACGTCGCGCTCATTGACAGCGTCGCGCCGTACTTGCCCAAGTACCTGACTGCTCTGGAGGAATAAAATGCGGCTTGAACGGCTTGACCTGATACGATACGGCCACTTCACGGACTTCTCTTTGGAGCTGTCGGCGGGGACATCTGATTTTCACATCGTTTTTGGCCCGAACGAGGCTGGCAAGTCCACAGCGCTGTATGCCATCGGGGATTTGCTGTTTGGCATACACCCGCGGTCGACTTACAACTTTCTACATGAGTCCCGAAGCATGCGCATCGGGGCTGAACTTCAAAACGGCAACTTATCGCTGGAAGTGCTTCGGCGCAAAGGAAACAAGAACACGCTGCTGACTTCCGACGATCTGCCCATTCCTGGTGGAGAGGGAGTATTGAGGCCCTACCTTGCCGGCGTGGATCGTTCGTTCTTCGAGCGCATGTTCAGTCTTGACCATGTCCGTCTTCGTAGTGGTGGGCAGGAAATACTGAAGGCCAAGGATGATGTAGGGCAGATGCTGTTTTCGGCAGGAGCTGGTATAATGGGGCTGCACGGTCGTGTCGATAAGCTTTTTGACGAAGCAGACGAGCTGTGGGCTAAACGGCGGGCCGGTCATCGCAAGTTCTACATCGCGCATGACAAGTTCACGGCGGCCAATAAGAAGCTGGGTGACCAAACGCTCCCAGTACGTATATGGCGAGAGCGGAAGCACGCTTATAAAATTGCAAAGGAAGCCTATAAGAAAGTCGACGGGAAGATCAAGGAGGCCAGCATTAAGCGCAATCGCCTCATCCGAATTCGTCGGGTGTTCCGGGATGTACGCAGGAAGCAAGAACTTGATGATCAGCTGGCAGAGCTCGGAGATGTCATCATGCTACCGAATGAGGCATCGGATGTACTGGCCGAAGCGAAAGTGAAGCTAGAAAAGACTGCAACGCGCATTGCAACGCTCAAGCGCCAGCTGGAACACGCTGTCACGGACTTGGGGGGGCTAACGTTCGATGAGGTACTCATTCGTAGGTCCGAGGATATTGATCAGCTCCGTGAGAGACGGATCGAGGTGCGCCACGAGAGGGCGGACTTGCCCAAGCGGAAGGCAGAGCTTACGGCCGAGGAAGCGAATTTGCAGGCAAATGCATCTGAGCTAGGGTGGAAAAAAAGCGCGTCAGCCGTTCTGATGGAGCGTATCCCGGCTTCCATTAAAGTCAGTTGGATACGGTCGTTGCTAAATAAAGGGGGTATACTGAAGACCCGGGTCGCGAACTATATCTGCTTGCTAGAAGAGGCTCGCGATAGGCACCGTGAACTAAAGGATAAACTCGCCACAACAAGAGAGCCGTCCGATGTATCTAGATTGACCACAGTGATCAAAGCTTTGCGTCAGCGGGGTGACCTTGTAGGTCGAGTCCGGGATGCCGAGGGCATCCTCAAGATTAGGCAGGGATTGGTAAGGCACGCGCTCGGGCTACTCAGGCCGGGTGGCATGGATGAAGAGACGTTGGCGCACATGACTGTGCCTGTGCGGACAAGGGTTCAGGACTACCGGCAACGGAAGCAAGACTGGAAGAGGCACTTGCGGGATCAAGAGCAGCTGGTTAGGTCAACTCAGGAGAATCTGGACACATTGATTGCCCACCTTGATCGCACCGTGCAAAGTGAACCGGTCATAACCGATGAAGAACTGCGAGCTGTGCGTAGTCGTCGGGATGCACTATGGCAGCTGGTTAAGGTAGCGCATGTGGATAATAAGCCAATCCCGGACGATCAGGCCAGCGGCTTCAGTGAGAAGCTGGAGAATTTGCCCGGTGCGTTTGAGTCTGCAATGACCGAGGCGGATGAGCTTTCTGACTGGCGTTTTGATCATGCGGAAAAAGCTGGAAGGATCGCTGAAGCCAGTCGGCAAATTTACAAGCAACAGGCAGTTCTTAAGCAGGAGAAAGAGAGCAAGGCGAACCTAGTTGAGGAAGGCAAGAAGTTGCGTGTGGAATGGTCATTGATGTGGTCTGAAGCACCTTTTGATCCGCTGGATCCTGATTCTATGCTCGAGTGGCTCAAAGCCAGAAAGAAGATACTAGAGGCTGTTGAGGAAAGGGAAAAAGCCGACATCAAGCTGGGGACACAGCGCAACGCAGAACGTGAGGCACGGGAACAGGTGCTCCGCGAACTGGCCAAACTAGGGGTTGATGTGGCCACCCTTGAAAAGGACGACCTGAACGTCATCATTGAACGAGCTCACGAAGAGCAACGAACTGGAGAGACTGAAGCCAGAATGAGGACTAAGCTTGAAGAGGACTTAGCTGACGCTGCAAAGAAGAGTGCGCGACGGGAGCGAGAACTTCAAGGAGCCCAAGAGGCCCTAAACGAATGGCGTTCGACCTGGACGAAGGCACTTGATGAGCTCGGACTGGCTGATAGTACCGCACCTGAAGTGGTAGAAACACAGGTGGACATCTTTGATCAGATGCGTGTGACGGCCAGCCGCATCAGATCCTTGCGGTATGAGCGCATAGACAAGATCAATCGTGACATAGACGATTTTAAACGGGAGGTATTGGACCTGACACGGGATCTGGCAGAAGATCTGCAGGACGAGACGGCGGAAAACGCTGTTCTGGAGCTGGAGAAACGCCTCGAGCGCGCCAGGCAGGCGAAGGGACTTTGGGAGCAGAAAACAAAAGAGATAGAAAGCCTGAAGGCAGAGATTGCCGAATGTAAAATCGAGCGCCAAGAACAGAAGTTGTCAGTATCTGACCTGATGACGATTGCTGCGGTTGAAACACATGAAGCCTTGAAAGAAGCGATTGCCCGGTCAGACAGTAAGCGATCTGAAGAGTGTAAACTCCAGACAATCATTGAAAAGCTCAACCGAGACGGGGATGGAAAGTCGATCAAGGAGCTTGTGGAAGAATGTCAAGATGTAGCCATCGACGAAGTTGCTGCACATGAAGCGTCAATTCAGGCAGACCTGAATGACTTGCAGATGCAGTTGATCAATGCCGCAGAAGAGCGTTCTCGCGCGCAGGGGGCGTTGCAGGAGGTGGGAGGTGAAGACGCAGCAGCGCGAGCAGAGTCGGAGAGACAGGAAGCGCTGACCGAAATGCAGGATATCGCCGAGCGATATGTGCGCATGAAAACTTCAGCCATACTTCTCCGGTGGGCATTGGACCGCTTTCGGCGCGAGAAACAGGCTCCGTTACTAAAACGGGCGGGAGAGTTGTTCAAGATCATGACCGATGGCTCCTTCATTCGTTTTCAGGTTGAGTATGATATTCAGGATAGGCCGCAGTTGGTGGGGGTAAGGCCCGACGGAGGCGAGGTACAGGTATCCGGTATGAGCACTGGCACAACCGATCAGCTTTACCTAGCACTTCGGGTCGCTTCGATCGAGGACTATCTGGAGCACGCTGAAGCGTATCCGTTCATTGCCGACGACCTATTCATCAACTTTGATGATGACCGGGCGGCGGCAGGTTTCAGGTTGCTGGGGGAATTGAGTCAGAGGACGCAGGTAGTGTTTTTTACGCATCATCAGCATCTTGTAGATATAGCACAAGAGTCTCTCGGAGCTTCTGTAAATGCGGTAATCCTGCCAACCCGATGAGGTCCTCCTAGACTCGGCACGGGCAAGGTTCACAGGACAACTCCCGAAGAGGGCCCCGCGGACTTGCTGGACCGAATTCTTGCCGCATCGCGGGCAAATGGTGCGACGACAAGCCGTTACAAGGAAGCTGACACCCCGTGTACCTGATCTTTTTCCTGCCGGGTGTAGTCGCAGGGCAGGCAGTGCCGTCGTACACTGCCACAACAGGAGTCTAAATCAGCAACCGGCCCCTCCAAGTAGGCCTGGGTACATAAAACACGTTATGGGGTTCAACGACGACAATTGCGTTGAGTGACATAACTATATGCGGGTACTGGGGGCACCGACTGGGAAGAGACTGATAAACTGAAAGAGGTCATGGAACTTGGGCAGCATTTATATGGTGGTTACGGTAGCCCTCTTGTATGATACGTGACAGGCTACCATATGCGCTATAAATTCATTATTCGCTTTGCTTTTGTACACCGTGTCTACTAATACTTTCTGGCGTTTCTACGTATGCACCTCCTTGATCAAGGACACCAGTACCTTACTGTCATGCGAAGGGATGCATGAACAGAAAAACAGTCGTAACTTCATATTCCATGTACAAGCAGTCAATCATCAATTGTCGGTGGTTTAGATGAGAACAGTCCATTGCACGATGGCACAAGCGGTCGTAGCATATTTGAAGAATCAGTTTGTGATACGTGATAACTTTGAGCAGCAGTTTTTTGCCGGTTGTTCGGGGATCTTCGGTCATGGAAACGTGAGTGGGATCGGACAGGCTCTCCAGGAGAATAAAGACTTCAGGTACTACCAATCCAGAAACGAACAGGCGATGGTCCATACGGCGGCGGCATTTGCCAAAATGAAAAACCGCCTGCAAACCTTTGCCTGTACTACATCAATTGGTCCGGGAGCAACGAATATGATCACGGGAGCGGCAGTGGCTACCGTGAACCGTTTGCCGGTACTTCTCTTGCCGGGAGATATCTTTGCCCGTCGTAACGTGGCTCCCGTCCTGCAGCAACTCGAGAGTGAGCATTCACAGGATGTTAGCGTGAATGACTGCTTTAGGCCTGTCAGTCGTTACTGGGATCGTATAAATCGTCCGGATCAACTCGTTACTGCATTGCCAGAGGCAATGCGTGTACTCACCAGCCCGTCAGAAACCGGAGCGGTGACCCTTGCACTGCCACAGGATGTTCAGACCGAAGCTTACGATTATCCCGCGGAGCTATTCCAGAGGCGTACCTGGAAGATCCACCGCAATCGCCCCGACAGGGAGGCCCTCGTTCAGGCAACAGAATGGATCAAGAGGAGTCAGCGGCCGCTCATTATAGCAGGAGGAGGGGTTCTATACAGTGAAGCGGAAGAGTTGCTGCGGAGATTTTCTGAGCGAAGGGGGATCCCTGTGTGTGAAACTCATGCAGGCAAGGGTAGCGTCCTGCATGGTGATCCATACAATCTTGGAGCAGTCGGGGTTACAGGAACGCTTGCCGCTAATCGTATCGCCAAGAGTGCTGATTTAGTTATAGGTATTGGTACGCGCTACAGCGATTTCACAACTGCAAGTAAAACGTTGTTTGAGCATGCAGATGTACGATTCGTAAACATAAACGTGGCAGAGTTTGACGCCTTCAAGCATGGCGCACTACCTCTGACAGGGGATGCAAAGGTGACGCTGGAGGAGTTGAACGAGGCACTTTCTGGCTGGACGACCTCACACGAGTACCAATCTGAGTGCAAAGCACTTGTGGAGGCTTGGTCAGCGGAAGTTGACCGGATATATGCTATCCGTAACAAGCCGTTGCCCAGTCAAGGTGAGATTATCGGAGCTATCAACGAGTCAGGTGATCCTGATGCAGTTATGGTGTGTGCTGCGGGAAGTCTCCCGGGAGATCTGCATAAGCTCTGGCGTGCCAGACATCCGAAGCAGTACCATATGGAGTATGGTTTCAGTACAATGGGCTACGAAATAGCTGGCGGTCTAGGCATAAAAATGGCTGCACCGGATCGTCCGGTATATGTACTCGTCGGAGATGGCAGTTACCTTATGCTGTCCACTGATCTTGTTACAGCAATCCAAGAGGGCTACGATCTGACGATTGTATTATTCGACAACGACGGATTTAAGAGCATTGGTGGTCTTAGCCGTTCGTTGGGGCAGGAGGGTTTCGGGACCAGATATGTGTTCCCCGAAAATGGCGTCTTGCCTGGAGATGCTGAGGAAGATGTCAGGACCCTACCGGTTGATCTTGCTGCGAATGCAGCTTCCCTCGGCGCTCATGTCATCAGATGTAAGGAGCTTGGTGATGTGGAAAGTGCCCTCGGGGAAGCAAAGAAAAAGAAGGGGACCACTGTCATTTATATTCGAAATGATCGCTATGTAGATGTACCTGGCTACGAGGCCTGGTGGGATGTACCGCCCGCGGAAGTCAGCGAAATGCCGGCTGTTCGGGAGGCCAGGGCGAACTGGGAGCTCATGCGTGTCAAAGAACGCGATCACTTTTCTCGAGATTAATCCTATGCGCTGGTTACTGATTTGCTGGTTACTCGTGTTGGGCGTTGTCGGAGGTGGCTGTGCGTCCAATGATGCTGGCACCGATGCTCCGCCCCTTCGATTTGTATTTGTGACGCACGGGCAGGCTTCAGATCCTTTCTGGAGTGTTGTTCAGAGGGGGGCATTGGATGCCGCGCAACATACCGGAACACGGGTGCTGTACCAGGCTCCTGAATCTTTTGACTTGGTCACGATGTCCCAACTTATTGATGCCGCACTGGCTTCTCAGCCGGACGGGCTTGTAGTCAGTATCCCCGATGCGGACGCATTAGAAGCGGGGCTGATGTCAGCCCGCGAGGCTGGTATTCCGGTCGTGAGTATTAATTCCGGCGGTGAGCATAGTTCGCGGTTGGGAAGCCTGCTGCATGTAGGCCAGTCTGAATATGAAGCCGGTTATCAGGGAGGTCTACGGCTAGTTGCGGCAGGCGCAACGAATGCGTTGTGCATTAATCAGGAGGTCGGCAATCTCGCTCTTGACGAACGTTGCCGGGGTTTTGCAGAAGCGCTGGAAAGCCAGGGGAGCAGCGTACAAATGCTGGCAGTAGAGTTGGGAGATCCTACAGAGTCCACACAGCGGATACTTGCAGCGCTACGCAGTGACCCCTCAATTGATGCACTAATGACTCTGGGGCCGACCGGTGCGTTGCCATGCCTGCATGCACTGGAAGAAATAGATAACCCGGGAATCATCTTCGCAACCTTTGACACCTCCCCGGAAATACTCAACGCAATTGAGTCCGGCACGATCTTGTTTGCAATTGATCAGCAGCAGTACATGCAGGGTTATATCCCCGTCGTACTGTTGGCGCTCTACCATCGTAACGAAAACCTGTTGGCCCATGAGTACCTGCAGACAGGACCTGGTTTCATCACGCAGAGCAATGTGGGGCGACTAAAAGAATTGACCGCACGGGGTACACGCTGAGCATGGCTTCCCGGGATGAGCGATTGCGCAAGGTACATCCGATCCGTCGACTTCTTTCACGTCCGGAGGTGGGCGCGCTCGGAGGTGCGTTGGTTATTTGGATGTTGTTTGCTCTGGTAGCTGGTGATCAGGGCTTTCTCTCGCTTAGAGGCACGGCAACCTATCTGGAGGTGGCAGCAGAGCTGGGCATCCTGGCATCAGTTGTAGCTCTGCTGATGATCGCCGGCGAATTTGACCTCTCTGTCGGTTCGATAATTGGTGCGAGTGGAATGCTCCTTGTTGTGCTCAGTGTGCATTTGGGCTGGAATGTATGGCTTGCCGCAGTTGCAGTCTTCGTGTTTGCTGGACTGGCAGGCTTCTTTAATGGAGTACTTGTGGTACGGACCGGACTACCATCGTTTATCGTAACGTTAGCCACACTTTTCGCCTTCAGGGGCGCGACGATTGCATTGACGCGCCTTATTACAGGTCGAACCCAATTGGGTGGGCTCCAGGAAACGAACGGATTTGATTCAGCACAGGCATTGTTCTCGAGTGAGTTGACACTTGGAGGGGCCGACTGGCCGGTCTCTATTCTCTGGTGGATTCTGATCACCGCGGTCGCAACTTGGGTACTTTTGAAAACGCGGTTTGGTAATTGGATATTCGGCACCGGGGGAGACGCTAAATCCGCGGGTAGTGTAGGTGTTCCAGTACGGCGTGTAAAGGTTACGCTGTTCATAATGACAGCGCTGGCTGCCGCCTTGGTGGGCATTATTCAGGCCGTTACGTTCAGTGGGGCAGATGTTCTACGCGGTGAACTGCGTGAGTTTTATGCGATTATCGTCGTTGTGATTGGAGGGACATTGCTTACCGGGGGGTATGGATCGGCTATTGGAGCTGCGATAGGGGCGCTGATTTTCGGGATGGTACGACAGGGGATTGTATTTGCAGGAGTGGATGCCGACTGGTTCCAGGTGTTTCTTGGTGTGATGCTACTCATTGCCGTACTGGTTAATCATTGGATTCGCCGAAAGGCGTTGCAGGAATGAGTGTTCAGCTCTTACAAACCCATCAACTTGGCAAAGTTTTTGGCCGGGTCATTGCGCTACAGGATATCACCATGGAGCTGCGCACAGGGGAGGTTCTGGGACTCCTGGGTGATAACGGTGCAGGTAAGTCAACGCTGATAAAATGTCTCTCTGGTGTACATCGCCCCAGTCAGGGGCGGATATTCATTGAGGGCGACGAGGTCATGTTCGCTTCGCCGAGAGAGGCTCTGAAAATGGGGATTGCCACTGTCTATCAGGATCTTGCCATGGTTCCACATCTGGGGATTAGTCGCAATTTTGTCCTAGGTAACGAGCCTACGCGAGGTTGGGGTTTACTGCAAAGACTCGATATGACCAAAGCGGACCGGATCACGCGTGCTGGATGCAGCAGGCTCGGCATAGATCTACGAACAACAAGCCAACCGGTCGGAACACTGAGTGGTGGGGAGCGCCAGAGTGTAGCAATCGCCCGGGCGATACATTTTGGTGCCCGAATTCTGATTCTTGACGAGCCAACCTCTGCACTCGGAGTAAAAGAGTCAGCAAATGTACTGCGGGATGTAGCGGAGGCACGCGATCGCGGGGTAGGCGTGATTCTCATTACGCATAATGTGTATCATGCCTTTGAAGTTGCCGATCGATACACGATATTACACCGCGGACGCAGTTATGGTAACTTTACGCGAGATGAAGTCACCCGGGACGAGATAATCAACATGATGTCGGGCCGGCTAACAAACACTGCTGAACAAGAATGAGTAACGTAATTGAATTGGATCATTTTATAGGAGGGAATTGGAGACCTTCCCAGGACGGAGAAGCCCAGAAGGTTATTAATCCAGCTACCGGAGCCACCATGGCGAACGTCCCTATGGCTTCGTACACGGATGTTGATGCTGCCGTACGCGAAGGACAGGCTGCATTCAGACAATGGCGACGGACGCCGGTAACCGATCGGATCGGTTATCTGTTCGCCTTCAGGGAAAAGCTTGAGTATCATTTCGAGGAAATTGCTCGTTCGATTACTGAGGAATGTGGTAAGACGATCGCTGAGAGCAAGGGAGAGCTGCGGCGTGGCATAGAGAACGTAGAGGTTGCATGCGGTACTCCGATCCTGATACAGGGTTACAACAATGAGGACATTGCAAGTGGGATTGATGAGCACATGATCCGGCAGCCGTTGGGCGTAGTGGTTGCGATCACGCCCTTCAATTTTCCGGGTATGATTCCTTTGTGGTTTTTGCCTTACGCCATAGCAACCGGCAACTGTTTCATCCTTAAGCCGAGCGAAAAGGTACCTCAGACGAGTGCCTGGTTAGTCCGTCTACTAGATGAAGTGGGTTTACCTGCAGGTGTAGTGCAGTTGGTGCACGGAGGTAAAGAGGCTGTAGACGCATTAATTGAGCATCCGGGCACGCAGGCTATCAGTTTCGTGGGTTCCACGGCGGTGGCCCGTTATATTTACGCGCAGTCTGCTGCGAATGGTAAGCGGGTTCAGTGCCAGGGTGGGGCCAAGAACGTAGCAGTCGTGCTCGAAGATGCCGTCATGGATATGACCTCAACGATTGTAGCGGATTCGGCTTTTGGGTGTGCAGGCCAGCGGTGCCTCGCGAACAGCTTGGCTGTGACGGTTGGTGGAGCACAGGGAGTATTTACCGAGGCCATGGTTGAAGCAGCACGTACGCGCAAGGTTGGATACGGGTTGGATGAAAACTCAGAAATGGGCCCGGTGATCACACCAGAGAGTCAGTCTACCATTGAAGGTCTCGTGGGCGTAAGCGAGCGGGAGGGTGCGCAAGTGCTAGTGGATGGTCGAGGTAAAGTGGTAGATGGTTTCCAGAACGGCAACTGGATTTTCCCAACCCTCATTGATAACGTGGATCCGGCTAGCACATTCGCTCAGACTGAGGCATTCGGGCCGGTATTTGGACTAATGCACACGGATGACCTGGACAGTGCAATTGAGCTGATTAACTCCCAGGCCTATGGCAATATGGCTTGCCTGTTTACCAGTAGTGGTGCAGCGGCCCGCCAATTTCGCTATGCGACGAACGCCGGTAACATTGGAATCAACTTGGGAGTTGCGGCTCCGATGGCCTTTTATCCGTTCAGTGGTTGGAAGGACAGTTTCTTTGGATCGCTTCATGCTCAGGGCAGGCATGGGATTGAATTCTACACACAGACCAAGGTAGTAGTAGAGCGATGGCCGAGTGGTTGGAGTAGGAGGTTCTGAGAATTTGAATCAAGAGTTTCGGTCAAGTAGGGAAGTTTGTGAGACTTTGGCTAGGTGTAATTTGTGGGGCTGATAACCGTGAATACCCAAGGTGATTGCACGGCGCTAAGAATCCGACCCTCCATTTTTGAAATTGCTATTCTTTTGCCTTGCTGGGCGGTGCGGGCAGGACTGCCTTTGGCAGCTCCTCAGATGTAGCTGGAATGAGCCCCGACAAGTGCATGATGTCATCTACAATTGGGCGGCCGCGCTGGTTGGTATGTGACTGTGCCGGTTGCTTCTTTGAGAAAGCAAGTTTACGATGGCCCTAGTTCTTTGCTTATTTGCCATGAACATACAGACACTCAGATCAGACCGTAGAAACGCTCAAAGAACCGATCAAGCTTATCCAAGACGACTTGCTTCTTCAGCGCATATTCGTTAATCGGGCTGAATTTTGGAGTCGGCGGTAGAACCTTGGTAATGGCAGTTCCCGTGAGTGGTATCTCCCCGTTACGGAAAGCCTCCTCTATAAAGAGTCTTGTCTCCTTCGGGTCTAAATTCTCGTTCTTGACGATCAGATCAAGTTCAACGCGCTGCTGTTCCCTGATAAAGCCTTCCCATTCCGTTCCTATTTCAGATTTTGTTGAGACAGAATTAACGAACTGCTCAATAAGATCTTTTTTACTGCGCAACGTTGGGCTTGCGTTGATGGCGCTGGTGATTGAATAATAGATCTCGCTGATTTCATCTTGGCCTTTTTCGTCAAGATATTTCTCAACCATCCTAAGGATATAGTCGACATTTATTTCAACGGACTTGATCAGTTCAATCTCAAATACTAAGTCATCGTTGATGTTTTCTTTCTCGACTTCAAAGGTTTTTCGAATAACGTAGTATAGCTCGAGATACTTACTTTGGTAATCCTGAAAAGCACGATCGTCGAGAATGTCGTCTCCTTCAAAATCATCGAAGGCTGTCAGGATATTTCTGAGTTTCAGGATTTCCCCAAAGAGTTGGATAAACTGTTTTTGGGCGGCCTCCCCGATCATCTCCTGGTCAAGCGGAAAATCTCTCAGGAGGGATTCAATCTTCTGTTGATACTCTTCGTAGTAGTCCCTATATGGCTTCAGCAGCACGATGCTTTTGGCGTCCTTGTTTCCAAATAGAGCAAGTGCATCGTTGGTTGCCTGCTCCAGGTTGCGGAAAGAGACGATGTTCCCGTAGATCTTGACTGAATTGAGAATCCGGTTGGTACGTGAATACGCTTGGATCAGACCATGGGCGCGGAGATTTTTATCTACCCACAAGGTATTGAGTGTTGTGGCATCAAAACCGGTCAGGAACATGTTAACGACGATCACGATATCCAAGTCACGTTTTTTGAGCCGATGTGAGACATCCCTGTAGTAATTCTGAAACTTCTTGGAGGAAGTGTCAAAGTTCGTCTGGAACAACGCGTTATAGTCCTGGATTGCACTCTCAAGAAAATCACGTGAGCTTTTATCCAATTTCCCGGCGTCCAAACCCTCTTCACTTAGGAGACCGTCTAATTCTTCCTCGTTGGCCGCAAAACTATAAATCAGGCCCACCTTGAGTTTTTCTCTCGGAGACACTCCCTCCTGTTGCCTAGAAAATTCCGCGTAGTATCGCTTCGCTGCTTCAATTGAAGCAGTCGCAAACAATGAATTGAATCCCGCTCTTTGCTTATCCAAATCACGGTAGGCCAGTTTGGTTTTAGTCTTTTGCTCGAAGTGCTCCCGAATATAGGTCACCACCAGTTCGATCCGTTTTGGGGCCAGCAGAGCCTGCTCTGTGGCAATTGCGGAAACCTGTTTATCCTCAATGTCTGGAGAGGACTTGATGGTATTGATATAGTCGATACGAAAAGGCAGCACATTCTTGTCATGGATTGCATCCACAACGGTGTAGGTGTGCAACCGATCCCCAAACACTTGTTCGGTCGTACGATTTCCTGGTTGTTCTGGATTAGCGGCGTTCTCCGAAAAAATTGGCGTCCCGGTGAAGCCGAATAGATGATATTTTTTGAATGCACGAGTGATATCCTTATGCATATCACCAAACTGACTACGATGACATTCGTCGAAAATGATCACCGTAGGCATTTGGTATACGGAATGTGATCTATTCTGCACCACGAAGCGGCTGAGTTTTTGGATCGTGGTAATGATTATACGAACGTTCGGATCTTCAAGCTGTCTCTTCAACACCCTAGTGGACGCATTCGAATTGGCCGCCCCTCTCTCAAAGCGGTCGTATTCTTTCATGGTCTGATAATCCAGATCCTTCCGGTCTACCACAAACAGAACCTTCTTAATTCCAGGCAGGCCTTGTGCCAGTTGAGCCGCCTTAAAGCTCGTCAACGTCTTGCCACTCCCCGTAGTATGCCATATATAACCGCCCGCCGCTTTCTTGCCTAAAATTTTGTTGTTCGTGGCGGTTTTGATGCGTTGAAGAATTTGTTCAGTTGCCACAATTTGGTAGGGTCTCATAACCAACAACTTGCGGTCCACATCAAACACGCAGTACCGAGTCACAATGTTCAACAAGGTATGTTTGGCGAAGAAGGTCGCGGTGAAGCCAGTCAAGTCATCAATCCGCTGGTTCATCGCACTTGCCCACCAAGTGGTAAACGAAAAGCTGTTCGATGTCTTATTACGTGAGCGTTTGTGGATCTCGTCAAGGTGACCTTGACGCACCGTGTTGCTGTAGTACTTGGTCAGGGTACCATTACTGATTACGAACAATTGCACATATTGAAACAAGCCAGACCCTGCCCAGAAACTGTCTCTCCCGTAACGGTTGATTTGGTTGAAGGCCTCACGTAGTGCCACTCCTCGACGCTTGAGTTCCACATGCACCAGCGGCAGACCATTAACGAGAATTGTAACATCGTAGCGGTTTACGTGCTTTCCCTTCGCTTCGTATTGGTTAATGACCTGCAAAGTGTTGTTGTGGATGTTTCGCTTATCGATGATCCTGATATTCTTGGTTTCACCGTTGTCCCGTATGAGTAGCTGGATGGGATCTTCCTGAATTCGTGCAGTCTTCTCTTTGATCCCGTCATTCGCTCCGGCGATACTGGTTGCAAAGAAGCGGCCCCATTCCGTATCAGAAAATTCAAATGTATTCAGTTTCTCCAATTGGCAGCGTAGGTTGTCAATCAATTCTTCCTCCGAAGTGATAGGGAGATATTCGTATGCCTGAGATTTCAATTGCTGAATGAACTTCTTCTCCAACTGTGCTTCAGATTGATAGGCTGTCTCCCTGGCTCTATCAGGTAGAAACTCGGCAACCACCGTGCTCTCACTTGACCGGGCAATTGGCCGGAAGTCAGAGAATTTAATCTTATCACTCATTCGACCTCCTTAAAAGTGAGGAGTCGGTCACGATAATACTCGTATTGTTTGCGGCGTGCATTGATTTCTGCGGGCAGTCCATCAGATAGATCGTTCACCAGTGCATCAAACCGATCAAGGATGTCGACGATTTCGTGCTGAACTTCAAGTGGGGGTACTGGAATCTGAATGTTTGACATGACGTTGCTCGCCAAACTTGGGTTTCCCATACCCTTTCTAACATGACTTACAGCGTTTTTTTCAAGGAAGTAATACAGGAATTTAGCGATGATTGGGCTGTTATCCTGAACACAAAGCAGGCCGCAGTGAGTAGTGATACTGAATTTTCGGTTGTCATGATAAAAAACTGAGCCCGCGTTGGCACCGTCCGTTGTCCATGTAATTGATTCAAAATCGTAGTCGTAAGAATCAATGAAGCCAAAAACACCGGCGTTTGCGGTCTGCGACGAATAGACCGGATAGGGGCCCGAATGATCACGCAAATGTTTCTTTGTAATCTCACGACCTCGCTTTAGATTACATATTTCATCTATTGATATATATATTTGTCATATGTTGGGGGGGGGGTAAAGTTAACAACCTGTCTCGGTAGTACTGATACTGTCGTTTCCTCGCCTCTAACTCCGCCTCTAACTCCGCCTCTAACTCCGTGAACTTGTCAAGTATCCTGACGATTTCGTGCTGGATTTCAAGGGGAGGAAGGGGAATGCGAACCCGTGCAAGGTTTTTTGTGGATATACGACGGACTTTGGTGCCTGTAATTCGGGAATTCTTTTGTGATTGAAAAAAATCCGTCTGGAAGAAGTATGAGACATATTTTGCGTTGAGAGAGTGCTGAAAGATGCAAGCATCGGAACTGATAGCTATATCTTCATCTCCCAACCAAGCAACAGCCTTTGCTACGGCTTCGTTGTCTTCACTCGTAGTCGCAATGACTAAGTCACCCGAACTGGCCTTTCGTAGACGTTTTGTAGAATCTGGGCTGATAAACGACTTTGTTTTCTTGGCCCAGATGCCATAATGCGTGTGGATTTCACCATAATGAATGCAGCCGATACCAGTGTCAGTAAGGTCTGATTTAAGGATACCTGAGCCACGAACAAACTTACCCAGTTTGCCCAGTTCCACATATTCTACTCCTTTGGGACAAAGTTTTATAGTGAGATCTTCAATAAGACTCATGCGTTTTCCTCCAACTCGGCCACGATCACATCAATTTCAGTTCTGAGTTCATTTTGCCTCTTAACAATGCGAGCGACTTCTGCATTAAGTACCTGGATGTCTATAGTCTCACGGGTATCTTCTTGTTCAACATAAAACGAAACAGCCAGAGTGTACTCGTTGCCTGCAATCTCCCTGCTGTCCACAAGACATGCGAAGTACTCAATATCCTTGCGCTCAGCAAACGCATGCAGAATTTTTTGCTGGTGCTCCGGCAAGAGTGTATTCTTGTTGCCACTCCGCGCAAACTCGTTTGAGGCGTCAATAAACAGGACGGCGTTATCGTGCTTGGATTTCTTCAGAACTACGATACAGGTGGCAATACTCGTTCCAAAGAAGAGCTCTTTGGGCAATTGGATGATGGTGTCAATGTAGTTGTTGTCAATTAGATACTGCCGGATTTTTTGTTCAGCACCACTACGGTAGAGTACTCCTGGAAACTCAACGATTGCAGCCGTGCCGTCCACTGATAGGGAAGACAGAATATGCATCGTAAAGGCAAGATCTGCCTTGCTTGGTGGGGCAAGTACACCTGCGGGGGCATAGCGCGGGTCGTTGATGAGCAGTGGATTGTTCTTGCCCGGCCATTTGACAGAATATGGAGGATTGGATACGACTGCGTCAAAGGGTGCCTCGTAAATGTGTACCGGGTCAATCAACGTATCCCCAAGGGCAATATCAAACTTCTCAAAGTTGATGTCATGCAAGAACATGTTGATTCTGCACAGATTGTAGGTGGTCAGGTTGATCTCTTGACCAAAGAACCCTTGACGTACTTTATCACGGCCAAGCACTTTGGCGAACTTCAACAACAAGGAGCCAGAACCGCAGGCCGGATCATAGACCTTATTCACCTCGCTCCTGCCAACCAGAGTAATCCGCGCAAGTAACTCGGACACTTCTTGAGGGGTGAAGAACTCGCCTCCTGACTTGCCAGCGGCAGAGGCATACATAGTCATCAGATATTCGTATGCATCTCCAAATAGGTCAATCGAATTATCAGAAAAGCCATTACCATTACTCAATGGAAGATCGCCAATGGCATCCAATATCTTGACCAGTTTTTCGTTACGCTTGGTTACGGTGGATCCAAGTTTGTTGCTGTTAACATCCAGATCGTTAAACAGACCTCTCAAGTCATCTTCGCTATCGGTGCCGAGGGCGGAACCTTCAATATTGGCAAAAATGCGACTCAGGGTTTCATTGAGATTGTCATCATGCCGTGCCCTTGTCCGCAAATTCACGAAGAGCTCCGAGGGCAGGATATAGAAGCCCTTTTCCTGTACCGTAACTGCGCGAACTGGCTCCGCTCTCTCATCGCTCAACAGTGCGTAGTCAAAATCATGAGCACCCGCCTTGCGCTCCTCCTCATTCAGGTAGGAAGTCAGGTTCTCCGAAATAAATCGATAAAACAACATCCCCAACACATAACTC
>CAZCYQ010000045.1:0-26017 GCA_964503085.1 uncultured Rhodothermaceae bacterium
TGCCCGCAAATTAGCCGAAATCTCGTTGCAACAATTGAGTTTTGCAAGAGGCTCTCAGTTAATCGTATTCCGCACAAACAGTGTACATTAATTTGATTCGCGCTTCAACCTACAATGCGCATGAAAAATCACGCACATTGAGGTTTAATGCCGAAACATGCGCTGCCCCACATCGTTGTATGCTCCGTTTTCTGCTCAGCTTCAGTTACACACATCGCTACATCGGCTACTCCGTCGTCTCTTTGTTTGTGAACCTTTCTTCGCCGATGCGCAAGCTCACCATCTGCTGGGTTGCTGCCCTTTTTCTGGTGTTAGCGATACCAGCCACTGCTCAAATCGCTCCTAACCGCGTGTCCTCGCTGAGTACAACCCCGGATGACCCCCAAGAGGAGCTCAGGAATGCCATGCTTACACAGTTTGGGCAATCCGGCATTCTCGCACTGGAGGGGGCCGTTGATCCCAATGAATATCTCATTGGTCCTGGCGATGTCTTCCGCTTAATGATTGGAGGACTGACCCCAGTCGAAATCCCACTGACCGTCTCAGCTTCCGGCGTACTACCCCTTCCAGAGGCCGGTGCCCTGGATGTTGGTGGCAAGACACTGGCAGAGGTCGTACGCAGTGCAATGGAGCTGCTTGAATCCAGATACGCAAATGCCCCCATCAGTCTCTCCCTTGCACAGGCGCGAAGCTTCTATGTGCATGTTACGGGCTCCGTTATTAAAACCGGACGATTCCTGATGCTCCCCGCCTCGCGTGTAAGTGATGTAGTACTCCAGGCACTCTCTTCCGGTGTAATGACCGCGAGGCAAATCAACGAAGATGTAGAGGTTAATTTTGTGGCTCCTGAACAACTGTTTCGACCGGAAACCAACGAGGCTTACAAACCTGCGCTGAGGAACATTCAGGTACTGCATAGAGACGGAACAGAGGAGTTGATTGACCTACCTCGTTACCAGACAACTGGCAATACAGCTTACAACCCGCTTCTGCAGGATGGCGACCGAATCAATGTCCCTGCTCATCACGAAATTCGTGAAAGTATACGTATTTCCGGTGATGTCGCATGGCCCGGTCCATACGACTGGCGCCCCGATGATACCATTGCCAGCCTTCTTGACCTCGCAACGGGGGGACGCCCGCTTGACAGCGCAACGCAATTCCGCCTCATGCGATGGAGAGATGGCGCCTATTTCACGGTGCTTGATCAGAGCATTGAGGAAATGGAACGGAATTCATCGGGCGAACAGCCACTCATAGCCGGCGACCATCTCACTATTTACGAACAGAAAACAGCTACGGCAAAAATTGAGGGATGGGTCGAATTCCCCGGAGAGTATCGTATAGAGGGAGGAATCACGACTCTGACTCAACTGGTTGAATTGGCAGGCGGACTCAGAGACGGTGCAAGCACCAGCGCGGCCACACTGGAACGTTTGAGCCAGCACAACCTCATAGATACCCCGCAGAACCTCGCAGAACCTCAATCAGTGTCAACCTCAAACAGTGACCCCACGGGTCGACTATTTGCTGAAAGCTTTCGGAGGTCTTTTTCAGGTGAAGTCGGCAGCCATGTAGCCGCAAACATTGCCGGAGCATTGACTGGCGGTAGCGAGGATATCGTACTATACGACGGAGACCGACTGATCTTTCCGCGTGACGAAGGCACGGTCCTGGTAACCGGGAACGTTCCTCAGCGAGGTTACGTACCCTTTGTGTCGGGGATGACCGCCCGGCACTATGTGGATCGTGCCGGAGGATTAGGACCAGAAGCGGACAAAATATACATCTACGACGGAAGTAGCTCTACTGTACGCCAAGGGCTGAATGAACCTATACGCCCAGGCGATACCATTTTCGTCTATCGTCTGGAACAGCTGACCGTGACTGCCCGCCAAGTACGCGCACAGCAAAATCAGGTCCTGATTGCGGGCCTCTCCGCCGCAGTAACAGCAGCCCTTGTTCTATGGAACGCACTTCGATGACTGAACCCTCAAGCTCTCTCAGCGAGGCATTCTGGGCATTTTTCCGCGCTTTGCTGAAAAAGCGCTGGCTGATAATCGGAGTCACTGGATTTTTCGGTGGAGCTTCGGTAATTATCAGCCTCCTTCTGTCGAACTGGTATCTAGCCGAGACTCGCCTCTTGATCCCCGGACAAACATCTTCAGGTTTACTTTCGGGGGTCATCAGCGGGCGTCTCGGAAGCAGCGCCTCATCACTGCTTGGCGGATTGGTCAGCGATTACCAGCAGCAACTTGCCATACTGGATAGCCGCACAGTAAAACAAAGCGTTGTGGAAGAGTTCAATTTAATAGAGGTGTATGATCTTGCTGATAGTGAGGCCCCTATGAAATACGCCATTGAGGAACTGGAAGGCAATGTCGAATTTGTTGTGGATAATGAGTACAACTACCTGTCTGTGCAGGTCTATGACAAAGATCCACAGCGTGCGGCCGATATAGCCAACTTCTTTGTCTCGGAGCTGAACCGGATCGGAATAGACCTGTCAGCACAAACTGCCCGTGAGTACCGCCGTACCGTTGAAAAGCGTTACCAATCGTTTGAAGACAGCTTGGCTGCAGTAATGCTGGCCACACGAATACTCCAAGAAGAGACTGGTGTGTTGGATTTACCTACCCAGGGAGCGGCATTTGCAGAAGCACTTGCCGAGTGGAGGACACAGATTTTCGTGTCGGAACTTGAACTTGATAACCTGCGCTTTCTGTACGGTGACAGTCACTCACAAACGCGCGCTGCTCAGCGAGCAGTTGATCAGGCCTGGCAGTCCTATAATCAGGCCCTGGAGGGGCAGGAGCGGGTCATGCCGGTTGCCCAGGATATCCTGCCGGAAGTTGCGCACAGGTTCATTGAATTGCAGACGGATGCGCTTATCCTAGGCACACTACTGGAGTTTACACGACCAGTACTGGAAGAGGCCAGACTGGAAGAGGAGCGCGCATCAGAATCGGTGCAGGTTCTGGATCCCGCTATACCCCCTGTTGAAAAAGCGCGCCCCTGGCGTGCGGCTATCTGCGTTATCAGTACATTCTCAGGCTTCCTGCTCTCCATACTCTACGTACTCGTCAGTAGCTGGTGGAAACACAATCATATACTGATTGCCGAACGCCTGAGTTCAGGATAACCAGAGATGCATTGCTATTGAGGCAACACTCAATAAAAGCACGACATGGGACAGGTTGGCGCCCTATCGACTCCTTTAAATCTGTACCGAATTGGTAATGCAGTGATTATTGCCGGCTTCATCTTGGGTCTGGCATTGTCACTTGCGCTCGCCTTCACCGGATCTGTGACCTACACAGCTGTACTTCCCATAGCAATCCTCGGGACAGTAGCCATATGCTTTCTTTTTGCAAACCCATTGATCAACCTAGTGGCCACCATCGTTGGCTTCGTATTGATCGCCTCCAATGAGAGCGGCTTTCAGGTCGTGGAGGTTGCCTATGCTGCATACCTATTCGCGGTACTCGGGATGTGGTTCCTGCAACATGTTGTTGGATCAAAAAATATTCTAACCGAAAAAGCAGATTGGTCCCTTACCATATTTCTGTGTTTGCTTCCGGCAAGCCTGATCCTTACTACGGTTTTTCAGGGGGATTTCAGGGTCGCATTCAGCGAGTTGATTTCGTTATCAATGTTGCTGATATACTTCCCGGTAAAGCATACTGTGGCCCATTACAGGCTCGGACCGAGGATCATGCTAACAACTGTGGTGCTTATGAGTGCAGCCGTCGCCTTATTGAATACATTCAATTACGCATCTGACCTGGCTGGAGCGACTGAGCTTTGGCAGGTGGCTGGCTCACGGGTAGTTGTTAACGACTGTTTACTCATGGTTGGCGCACTCATGAGTCTCGTGTTACTGGTGTATGCTAAGGGCTTCTTCCCAATTCTACTTTCCGCAGTCGCGCTAGCACTTACATTTGCCGGCTTGATCATGACCCAGGCTCGCGGGTTCTGGCTTGCCTTTGCCCTAGGTGCAGTTGTACTTGTTTTTCTCGTTCGTACCCCTGAGCGCATCAAAATGCTGACGACCGGAGCGATTGTCAGCTTTGTGATTCTGGGGATAGGTTACGTATTGATCGGGCCATTCCTAGGGGTGATCCTTGAAGGAATCACCGAACGTTTTGGCTCCATTGCCACAGCTTTTACGCAGGACCTGTCCCTCGTGAACCGGTTCAGGGAAACCGGTGCAGTGCTTGAGAAAATTGCATTGAATCCACTTATTGGGCACGGCCCTGGCGTGTCCTATTTATTTTTTGACATTGTTCATCAATCAACCGACACGGATTCGTTCGTGCATAATGGATACATCGGGCTGTGGTACAAGTACGGGCTTTGGGGACTTGGGTTGGTGCTGTATTTCTGGTATTCCGCGGTTAGGCTGGGCTTACGTGCTTTCCGCAGCGGTAACGCCGAACGCTGGACGCGTCTGGCGGGTCTGGCGGGCGCCGTGCCGTTGATTGCATTGACGATTTCGACGTTAACACAAAATCCTTTTTTCCTCAAAAACTACCTTTTCATTATTGCCATTGCTGCTGGACTCGCTGCCGGTGCCGGGCAGCGAATAATGCGAGACCAGTCAGATAATGACAACATGCATCTGGATGATCAAAACTCAAACAGTCAGGTTGTGTAACTGCATTTGACCTATAGAGAGTCCTGTCCTCCATAGATCGGGCTACCCCCACATAGCTGACCGATACCTCTCATTCTACCCATTCTTCATTTTCAGCTTGAACACACGATTGGTAGATGCGAATTTTAATTCACGATTTTGGGGCCTACGCTTTCCCAATCACGCTTAGTCAAACTCTGCAAAATCGTGGACATAAGGTGGCACATGCCTACTGCGACAGCCTTGTCACAACCCCTCGCAACGTGCATGAGAGCGTATCAAACCTTACGCCTCTCCCCATTCGGACAGCACAAACATTCAACAAATACAATCTCATCCGTCGCTGGGGGCAGGAACGTGAGTATGGACATTTGGCGGCAGAGGTCATTTTAGGATTCAATCCAGACATCGTTATTTCTGCGAACGCCCCCCTGAGCGCACAAGACCGTATACTGCGAACATGCAAACGGCACGATATACCGTTCGTGTTCTGGCTACAGGATCTCATTGGGCTGGCTGCATCGAAAGTGCTAAAATCAAAGCTGCCGTTGCTCGCTTCGGCTATTGGCCGTTATTTTCAGTCAATGGAGGGACGGCTGCTGCGTGAGAGTGATGCCGTTGTCGCAATTACTGAAGACTTCCGCCCTGCCCTCCGAAGATTTAATGTCGCCCCCGATCGCAGTTTTGTGATTGAGAATTGGGGTGTCCTGGAAAAATCTGTTAGTGAGCCTAAAGCATGGGCACGTCTGCATAAGCTTGGCGATCGTCCTATTCTGCTCTACACGGGTACCTTAAGTATGAAGCATAACCCGGCTATACTCGTGCACCTCGCGCAAAAGCTCAGAGAGCGTGCGCAGGTCGTGGTTGTCTCCCAGGGAGCAGGAGCAACCTGGCTTACTCAGGCCATAGAAACCCACAACCTTATCAATCTAGCGGTACTGCCATATCAAGAACCAGATCAACTTCCGGCAATGTACGCCAGCGCCGAGGTTCTCCTTGTTCTGCTCACTGAAGATGCGGGGCAATTTTCTGTGCCTTCCAAGATCCTGACCTATCTCTGCGCAAGACGCCCGATCCTTGCAGCTGTACCCGCTGAAAATCTTGCCGCACGCATCCTTGAAGCATCTGGGGCTGGTATCGTCACTGCACCCAACGACCACACAAACTTTATCCGAAAAGCTGAGATTCTCCTAGACGCACCAGAGCTGCGCCACACTATGGGAGAAAGAGCTGAAGCCTGGGCAACAAAACATTTTGAGATCGGGCAGATCACGGATCAATTTGAGCGTGTAATTCGACAGGCGTGTGCATGAATGATTCAATTGCCTACGTAGCTCGCTTTGTTCCAGAATATCGTCGAGCTGTCCTTGAGGAACTCAATGATCGTTTGAATGGGCGTCTCATCGTGTGTGCAGGTACTCCCCCGGAAGCTTTTTTTAAGGCACTCTCCAGTGGACCAGCATCAACTTATAAACGCGTCCAGCTACGCAACACCTGGATCGGCGGACAAAGAGCGTTGATTCAAAATACTCAGCCCGTTTTTGCTTGCAACCCCAGTGTCTTACTCGCAGAGGAATCCCCTCGGACACTCTCACTGCCCTGTCTACTAACTACTGCGCGAAGAAAGGGCATCAGCACATTGCTCTGGGGGCATTTTTCATCCAATAGACGTGCCCTATCGAAATTTCATCCATTGGACCGCTACCGCATAGCACTTGCAAGAAAAGTGGATGGCTGCGTTTGCTACACTGATCAAATTGCCGAATTGATCGCCTCACATGTACCCAGTAAGCACTGCTTTGTCGCGCGCAACACATTGGATACTCCCCAACTGTTCAAGCTGTACAGTGCGTTAGCAGCAGAGGGTAAGGCACATGTTCGGAGTCGCCTAGGTCTTCCTGAGCGAGGCAGGATCGTGGTTTTTGTTGGACGCCTAGTGGCCGACAAGCGGCCAGAAATCCTTCTGGACCTGCATAAAGCGCTAGGAAAAACCGAACAGACTGCCCTCGTTCTCATTGGTGATGGACCAGAATATGGCAAGCTACTGGCCAGAGTTGAAAATGAGGGATTGAAAAATGTATTCCTCCCAGGTGCAATACCGCGCCTGGAAGATTCTGCTCCGTGGATATATGCGGCAGATGTAATGGTTTGCCCGGGATACGTCGGTTTGAATGTTAATCATGCACTTTGCCTGGGGCTGCCCATTGTAACCTGCAAAAGCCCGGATCCGAAGATCCGCTACCACAGCCCGGAAATCGCCTACCTGCAACCTAATGTGAACGGCATGCAGGCCCGGTATGGCGACCTCAACGAGCTTGTCAAAGCAGTTCTCGCCGTCTTGGATAACCGCGACTATTTCTCAGCAAATGCGCTTGCATATGCACAAGCGAATCTGAAACTGGAAACCATGATAGACGGCTTGGTCGAGGCAATTCAGTATGCGGAAGAACGCAAGTTGGCACAAAGATGAATCCCCCGGCCTGAATTCTCAGGCAGTTTTAGCCAAGTGCGTTTTCGCAGAAAAGCCCAAGACTGCGGTCCGAAAATAGCCTGCATTCAACGGTCTCGCATGACTAAAATGTGATCGTAGTAGTCATTGAGATTGTACGCGCCGGCCCAAGCCAAGCGGCATTCTCTGTAATAGCGGACAGGTATGCTTGATCAAACAGATTATTAGCAACCAGTGAAAACTCCGTTGACCGAAATAAGCGTCCCAAAGATTCTCCTGACAAACTGACATAGGCATCTACGATCCAATAAGAATCCGAGTACCAGTCAGTGGTCAAACTTACGCGACGCGAGGCTGTATGCTTGGCTGAAAGCCCCGTGCTTAGCGGACCGGAACGATCAACAGAAATAACCCAAAGCTGGTCGGGAATGCCTGTAACTTCAGTCCCTGGCAAAGTCCCTTGTCCCTCGTCCACAAGCGGATCACCACTACCGATATATTCCGAGTTATTACGCGTATAGGCAGAATAGAGGGATAACTGGTGTGGTAGCTGTATTGTGGCTGAGAGCTCAAATCCTCGCGTATCCAAGCCACCTGCGTTGAAGTATGCTCCTCCACCCGGGATAAGGTAATTCGGCCCAGCCGTGGTTAGCGGGCCGAGAAACACAATACGATTCTCAAAATCTACCGCATACAACGTACCACTTAATGCAATCTGATCACCCGAAAATTGCACCCCTATATCAATATTCGACGCGGTTTCCGGTTCAAGCGCGTCAAGGCTCCGTCCGGGCACTTCAAGTAGTGCCGAACTGAACGCCCTAAAATTTTCGGAGTAGCCTGCAAATAGCCTTAACCCTTCAATTCCTGACTTCGACAGGTTGCAACTTTATGAAGGCCAAAAAGGCCCTATAACCAGGGGTATAGGCCTGTTTTTGGGGGTATCCCGGAAAATTTGAACACTACAAAAGCCGCTTATCAGGCCACTTTTCGCGGTCTGAATTCCAGATGTTAAGCAGCCACTTGTGGCGCGGGTTACGGGTCTTTCTCCACGGGTACGGTCTGGCGCTGAATCGTCAACCCCAGCGCTTTGTAAAGCCGAACTTTTGTACTGCTGGCCGCCGATGGAATCGCAAAATGACGCTTGGTGGTGTTGTCCCGTACCACGGACACCTCGACTTCACGCAACTGAGCCAGAATCCGCCCCTCACTGATGGGTGCCTCGGCGCCGTGCCGCGTGTTGTAGAGTCGACGCAGAATGCGCAGCATCGCAAAGGCGGCAAAGCAAATGGCAATGTGCGCGCGGACCCGGCGCTCAGTCCAGTGAAACACCGGACGAATCGCCAGGGTGTGCTTCAATACCCGAAAACCCTCCTCAATCTGCCATAACCCCCCGTACTGCGCATATACTTGCTGACCCGATGACGCCTTGAGGCTCGTCCA
Source organism: uncultured Rhodothermaceae bacterium (assembly GCA_964503085.1). Taxonomy (GTDB): domain Bacteria; phylum Bacteroidota; class Rhodothermia; order Rhodothermales; family Bin80; genus Bin80. The sequence continues at coordinate 8,529 of CAZCYQ010000045.1, forward strand.
TACCCCATGCAGGCCCTCCAATTGACGATCCCTTTCAATGGCCGCCGCATTCAGCTTCACCGCACCCCGCTTAACTTTCAAGTAACGACCGTTCCGGCCAGATCCCTTGACCCCGGACGCCAAACGCTTACGGGCTTTCTTTACCGCTTGCTCCCGCTCGTGGGCGTCTTTGGCCGCACGCTTCGGACAATATCGCAAAATGAGCCGCCGATCCCCAATGATCACTTCGGTCACCTTCCGCCCATCCGCCGTTGCCTGCCACGAAAGCGCGCCGGTAACCTTCCGCAATTCCTCCGCCTTCATCGAGCGCAAACGCGCCGCAACCACGTAGTCATGACCCATACTGTGCAGTAAGGCCACATTGTCCGCACTCAGCATCCCGGCATCCGCCACAAATACCACGCGGTCCAGCGCAAAACGCGCCTTCAACGACGCGATGGCGGGCTCTAGCGTCTTTACATCCGCGGTGTTGCCTTCAAACAGCTCATAGCCCACCGGCAATCCGTCTCGGGTCTGCATCAGCGCCAAGACCACCTGCACACGGTTGTGCTTACCATCTTTACTGTATCCCTTCTTGCGGAGTTGGTCCGGCTTGTCCGAGGCAAACGCCAGCGTGGTGACATCAAAAAACAGCACATCCAGCTTGCCCCCGAGCAAGTCCGTCACTTCCCGCGCCACAATAGACTGCAACTGCGCAATGCGCCGATCATCCACCGCATCCATCATGCGGTAAAACTTGTGTACCGGCACTTCCACGCCATCCTCCTTAGACAACTGACGCGCATGAGCCAGCTTGCTCTCCCCTGGGGCCGCCAGACGCAACAACACCGCCTGCCTGAACAGACGCGCAGCCATCGCCTGCCGTTTGGAAAACAGCTGATCCAACCCCATACGCGCATACAAGGCCCCAAATACCTCGTGAAAGCCCACACAGACCCGCTTGACCTCCTCAAGCTTGCGGATGTCCGCCACCGGGATGGGCTGGGATGACTGCCTACGGTGTCGGGCCTCCAATACCGCATGGGCACTTTGCTCCGATGGAAACAAGGTAGGTCGCACATTCTCCTCAATCCGCAGCCGTTCCTGTTCCGCGATGTGCAGGAGGGCCTCCAGTGCGGGACCTTCGGGGGCCGTGCCCATATGGCGCACGATCTTCTGCCGCACTTTGCCCTCCTTCGTGCGGTCATTGCGCACGATCTGGACGGCGATGTTTTGGGTGGTCTTTCGTTTGAGTTTGCGCACGAACATGGTACCGGTAATATACGGTACGCGGCGCAATTATGCAAATCATAAACTAAACTGAACACTACACAACCGGATCGCGGAAATCAGGGCTGAAATGGCCCCAAACACCCCCAAAATGCCCCGAAATCACCCGAAAATGCCCATTTGTGACCCCCGAATCAACCCGTACCTGTCGAAGTCAGGATAAGCGTCCCAAAGATTCTCCTGACAAACTGACATAGGCATCTACGATCCAATAAGAATCCGAGTACCAGTCAGTGGTCAAACTTACGCGACGCGAGGCTGTATGCTTGGCTGAAAGCCCCGTGCTTAGCGGACCGGAACGATCAACAGAAATAACCCAAAGCTGGTCGGGAATGCCTGTAACTTCAGTCCCTGGCAAAGTCCCTTGTCCCTCGTCCACAAGCGGATCACCACTACCGATATATTCCGAGTTATTACGCGTATAGGCAGAATAGAGGGATAACTGGTGTGGTAGCTGTATTGTGGCTGAGAGCTCAAATCCTCGCGTATCCAAGCCACCTGCGTTGAAGTATGCTCCTCCACCCGGGATAAGGTAATTCGGCCCAGCCGTGGTTAGCGGGCCGAGAAACACAATACGATTCTCAAAATCTACCGCATACAACGTACCACTTAATGCAATCTGATCACCCGAAAATTGCACCCCTATATCAATATTCGACGCGGTTTCCGGTTCAAGCGCATTAAGGCTCCGTCCGGGCACTTCAAGTAGTGCCGAGCTGAACGCCCTAAAATTTTCGGAGTAGCCTGCAAATAGCCTTAACCCTTCAATTGGTGACTCATATGTGACACCGCCAGAAAAGAGCAAATCCGAATCAGAACTTGTGGATAAATCCGGATCCATGTTAAATAAATCTGCGCGTGATAGTTCAACGAAGAACTGTCGAACACCGGCACGGGCAGTAACAGGCCCCACATAGACAGTCTCTTCAAGGTACCACCTGAATACGCTCTGTGGGAACTCCCAATCGTATTGATGCCAATAAGCCCGTTCGTCAAACATGAAATTAAGCGAAGGGTCAAGTATGCGGTGCCAATCCCGGCCGAGAAGACGATTTGAGCGCTCATACCAGATTCCAGAGCTTAGCGTACTCCCGGCCGATCCGATTAGTGTAAACCATTCCCCATCTGCTGTAATTCCGGTACGATCCTTTCCGTAGTGGCTGTGGCGATACGACTGAACTGCCGTGGCGCCTGGATGACATGCAGGATCGACTTCCGGCCCACTCGCTCCATAGTAATTAAATATATATGACGATGTGCACCCAGGCACGGGGGATACAGCTGAGCCATTCCGATCAACAAAACGTATCAGGCCGAGTTGCTGTCCGCCACGAATTGGGGGACCGCCCTGCAGTTCCGACTCCGGTCCGCCTTGATCGTCAGAAATGTCAACAATGTACGGAGGCATCCAGTCCCCTCGGCCTCTATTCCGATGGAAATAGGCTCCCGTAGTGATTGAGATGGCAGAACGCGTCACCCAATCAGCCTTGACGTAACCGAACGTATTGGCCCGTACCGTCTTCCAGCCACGTCTATAGAATTGATTCAGGTATGGTACGCCTGGCCAGTCACCAATCAGACGGTCCCACCGCGGGTTTGCCCTGAAGTCAGCTTCGCTGTAGATCCGTTGAGTGTTTTCCTCATTAATCCGATCGTATGAGAAGTAACTGGTGAGATCAACATGCCCAACCGTTGAAGCGAGCTTCGCAGCGAAGTGCTCTCGTTCATTTTGCGCGGAGCCTTGAATCCAATCGGTCGCCTGTTGGTGGAGTGCAGTTACCCAACCCCGGGCATTCTTCCCAAATAATGGCCCTGTGTCTATACGCATAGCGACCCGCCTCGCGTCATGCTCACCGACGGTTGCTGATACCATGTAACGTCGCTCTGATGCGGGATCGTCTGTGATATAGTTAAATGTTCCGCCCAGTGCCTCCACCGACTGGGAGGCAAGGTCAGCGGTTCCCTGCGACACCTCAATGCCGCCCAGATTCATAATGTCAACATAACGATTCGCCTTCGCACCGCTCCAATAATCAGATGTGCCGTTTGAGAACCCATCAATCGTGGTCCCAATCTGAGATTCATTGATCGTGACTTGAAAACCTCGCATGGCGACATTACTTGACCAGTCATCCATACCGTAAGCATCTCCATCTTGAACCGTTACGCCAGGAAGGTTGTCAATGACCGATGCCACGCTGGAAACTGGAGATTGCTGACGTATCATTGGAGCGGCGACCACGTTGCTCGCAAAGATTCTAGCTTCTTCGCCAACAATACTGATTTCTTCCATCTCAACGACATCAAGTTGCATCCGGATATCAATTTGTGTAATACCAGGAGTTACCGCGTGGCGCTGCGTTCGAAACCCTACAAAAGAGAAAACCAATACATCATCCTCAGTTCGGATATCAATCGCGTACACGCCGTCCTGATTCGTGATGGTACCGATAAAAGTGCCATCAATCACAACCGTAACCCCTGCCAAGGGCTCACCAGTGTCATCTGACACTACTGTTCCTGTAACGGATATCTGTGCGCTGGCACCCTGATGAAGCAATGAAATCAATAAGATTACAAGAAGGGTACCCTTGATTCTCAGGACCTCAGGAACAAACGAATGAATTCGTTTCATCGTTGATATAAGGCGATTACAGCGTATAGGGGGTTCGATCGTACATGCATTGGATCGAGGTTCAGGTTACTACAGAAAATAGAGCATCGTGGAAAGAAAATTTTCAAACTTTTTGTGCCCTCTACCGACGATTTTGGTTTTCCAGATCTTACCATTGGGATGATCCTCTCCGGCATTTTACTGTCCAGAGCATGCATTACAAACATCCTTATTCGTCCGCATCGGGGCTGCGGAGATTAACGCGTCCCTGTAGAAGAAGTCAGTGGTATCTATGATCACAATTTCATTGATCCTCCGCAGGGTACGCGATCAATCAGTTGGATCGGCGAGCGGTTCATCTGACTGATAATCAGGACGATTGGCCTGTCGTGTCCCAAGCCCTTGACCAGAATCTGTCATAGTTGGTCAAGATAGGTTCTACTCAACTCTTCCCATCAGTCGCTTAATTAATGGAAACGCAACCAGTGCTACTGCCCCAGAAACACCAATCGTCATTGCCACATTTCGAAAGAGCTCCGACGGGGCAAGAGTCTCGAGTTGCCCTGCAACTAAACCCGCAAAAAGATTGCCCAAGGCTGTACCTATAAACCATACCCCCATCATCTGCCCTACTCGACCCGCAGGTGCCAACTTTGTGATTGAAGACAAGCCAACCGGGCTCAAACTCAACTCCCCTACCGTGAAGAGGAAATACATAACAACGAGCCATGCGGGGGAAACCAGTGAACCATCCTCTGTATTAGCAGCACCCCATGCAATCACAAAAAAGCCAGCTGCCAACCCGAGGAGTCCAATGGCAAATTTAAGAGGAATAGATGGGTTTCGCTTCAATCTGGCCAATGTGATCCAGAGAGAGCCAAAGACCGGTGCGAGAATGATGATGAAAGTGGAATTGACCGACTGCAACCAACTGGCCGGCAGCTCCCAGCCGCCAAGCATCCTGTTGGTTGAGTCACGGGCAAACAAGTTGAGCGATGATCCTGCCTGCTCAAATCCCGACCAGAAAATTGCAGACAGAATGAAAAGCCAAAAAATTACAATCAGCCGCCTTTTCTCCAGTTTGGTATGGTTGGCCAGAATCAACAGGTAAGCAAAGAACAGCACGGCGATGACAATTACCGCATAGCCAAGCCAAGTTGCGAGCGTCTCCAGCGATAAAGACTGCAGGAGTATTGTACCCGCCGCAGCAGCAACCACAAAGGAAACCGCCAACACAATGTACGTGGTCCGTACTTTTTTCTTCTGTTTGTCTTTTGACGTGTTTAGCTTCAACAGGCCGGCTTCCCCCAGATACTTGGTACCTAGTCTGTACTGAATCAGACCGAGAATCATACCCAACCCTGCCAAGGAAAACCCGTAATGCCAATTGTAGCCCTCCCCCAGCCATCCGGTGAGAATCGGTCCGGCAAATGCACCTAGATTGATCCCCGTGTAGAAGATCGAAAAACCTGCATCTCTTCTCGCACCCCCTTCAGGGTACAGATCGCCAACCATCGTGCTAACATTGGGCTTAAGCAATCCGGTCCCTATCACGATAAACATGAGACCAAGAAAGAAACTTGGCGTGTCTGGCAGCCCCACAAGTGGTCCGGCCATTGTGAAATGACCAAGTGCAATGATGCAACCTCCAACAAAGACCGCCTTGCGCTGCCCCCAAATATTGTCTGCGATCCACCCGCCAGGCAACGCCAATACATACACGAAAAACGTATAAAGACCGTATATGGCGCCCGCCTCACCCTCACCCAAGCTCAATCCGGGATTGCCCTCCGTAGCGGCGGCCGTCATAAATAGAACTAACAGCGCACGCATACCGTAGTAGCTGAATCGCTCCCAGAGTTCTGTAAAGAATAATGTAGAAAGACCCCGTGGATGGCCGAACCATTTCACGGTATGCGGAGGTTCAGTACTGGTTGGCATTATTTAACGTTCTCTATGGTGACCGGGAAAAGATAAGCGGTTATGCCGATATCTATGGGGTTTTCCGTAGAGACCGCTGTCTGCACGGACAGATCCGGTATATTTACGGGTTTCCAGGAATTAATGCAAATCTATCCAGAAAATATGTCTGGCCCTTCAAACAAATTAATGAACGAACATCCGCCCCGGACACATACCTGCGGCGAGCTTTCTGATATACATCTCGGAGAGAACGTTGTGCTCAAAGGCTGGGTGGACACACGACGTGATCTGGGCGGAGTGATCTTTGTGGATCTTCGGGATCGCTTTGGTTTAACTCAAGTTGTGTTCTCTCCCCAAGACAGTGTCGCTGCACACGATCTTGCTGATCGTCTGCGAAGTGAGTATGTCGTGTCGGTAATCGGGATCGTCGCACCACGGTCAAGCGAGACTATAAATCCAAACCTCTCAACTGGAACGATCGAGGTTCGTGTAGAGAGTCTGACCATTCTCGCTGAATCAGAACCTATACCCTTTCCCGTGTCTGCGCATACACAAAAGATCAAACTGGCATCCGAAGATCTGCGGCTGAAATACCGCTACCTAGATCTTCGACGACCGGATCTGCAAAATAAAATAGTGCTGAGACACCGGACTTATCAGACGATTCATCGCTACTTTGATGAACAGAACTTTCTTGAGGTCGAAACACCGACACTCATGAAGTCCACCCCCGAAGGAGCCCGCGATTATCTCGTTCCGAGCCGAGTACATCCCGGATCATTCTATGCGCTGCCCCAGAGCCCACAAACCTACAAGCAGCTCCTTATGGTTGGAGGCCTTGATCGGTACGTGCAGATCGTGAAATGCTTCAGAGACGAAGATCTACGTGCGGACCGACAACCGGAATTCACGCAGATTGATGTTGAAATGACCTTCGCGACAGAGGATCTGATTTATTCTTTAACCGAAGGGCTCTTAGTGGCGCTTTGGAAAGATATCCTCAATGTAGATCTCCCGACCCCCTTCCCCAGATTGTCTTACGAAGATGCCATGCGCAGGTATGGCTCGGACAAACCTGATCTGCGTTTTGATCTGGAAATATGCGATCTCAGTTCCACTTTCGAGAATTCGGGATTTCGTGTGTTTGATCAGGCACTGTCCGCAGGTGGTTCTGTATTGGGACTCGTCGCTCCCGGACAGGGAGACCGGGGACGGGGATACATGGACCGCTTGGATAAAACTGTCGTTCGCAAACAAATTGGCGCTGGCGGCCTGATTTACGTACGGATCCCTTCAGATGGATCTCCTCCAAACTGTTCAGTCAAGGCGCATGTCCTCCCGGATGAGTTCGTGAGAGGCGCCATTGAAGCCTCGAAAGCCCAAACAGGAGATCTACTGCTTATTCTTTGTGGTCAATGGCCCACCGTTCAGGAACAGATGGGCGCCCTTCGACTGCATATGGCGCGCGAGCTTGACTGTATTGCAGAAGACACATGGCGGTTCGCGTGGATCACCGATTTCCCGCTTTTACAATGGGATACCCAGGAAAAGCGCTATACGGCTATGCACCACCCGTTTACCTCGCCCCGAACAGAGGATTTGCAGCTTCTTTCAAGTGATCCAGGTCAAGTTCAAGCGCGAGCCTATGATATCGTGCTCAATGGCATGGAGATAGGTGGCGGATCTATTCGTATTCACGATCGAAGAATTCAGGAGCAAATGTTCGCTGTTCTGGGAATAGGTCCCGAAGAAAGCCAAGAGCGATTCGGGTTTCTACTGGATGCATTGCGCTATGGCGCACCTCCTCACGGGGGGATCGCCTTGGGACTGGACCGCATTACCATGCTACTTTCAGGATCGAGCTCCCTTCGTGAAGTAATCGCATTTCCAAAGACGCAAAGCGCCCAGGAACCCATGTCTGGAACGCCCGCGACAGTTGCCCCCGAGAGGCTGAGTGAATTGCATGTTCGGTATATCCCGAAAGCCACATGACGGATGCTTACCTGTCAACCCTGCAAAAGCATTTTTCATGGGATCGGTGGGAGCAGTTGATTCGCGCTGAAGGTATAACATTAGACCGTCCTCGACGTACGGCGCACCCCAGATATCCAGAAATAATCTACCCAATGGACTATGGATTTATCCGCAATACCACAAGTTCTGACGGGGCTGAGGTAGATGTATTCGTAGGTTCAGGTGTAGATCGACTAGTTGGATTGATTTTGACGTCCGATTACCGCCAAGGCGACCGGGAGATCAAGCTGCTTTGGCGCTGTTGTCCCTCAGAAGTATATCTGGCACATGGCTTCATCAATTTTGACACTTCAAAGTTAAAGGGACGATTGGTGATGCGGTTTCCAATGAAGACACTCTGGAACATGCAGCCAGTAAAACATTAAACTCTGGGAGATTGCCGTAAATTGCCCGGCCAGTTCTCGTACATATTGATCCCGTAGCTCAGTTGGAAGAGCATCTGACTTTAATAATGGAGCCTCACGCAGGGAACTGCGTGAGTGGAGGCTGCTGTATGCTGGAACGCCCTAAAACCACCGCTACGCTGTCACGCGTAAAAATGCGTTGGATATGTGGGTAATCAGCAGGCAACCTTGATCTGTGGCCTGATACAGTCAGTTCCTCCCTCGAGGAAGTGACAATCCCATGGGACAGTGACTGAACAACCATCACACCACAACTACCGCACTATGCGGAATCAAGAGAGCCCTCAGAGGCCATACGCAGCCCACCCGACACCATCACATGGAAGGGTGAAGAGATGGTCCAGACCACAACACCATTCAGGAGGCCGGCGAAAGCCGGTGTGGTAGGTTAATCAGAGGGTCCCAGGTTCGAGCCCTGGCGGGATCACTTCCAAGCCCGGGTGGCGGAATAGGTAGACGCGCTGTCTTGAGGGGGCAGTGCCCTTATGGGCGTGCTGGTTCGATTCCAGTCCCGGGCACCATCATATCCAAAGGAGGCAGTGTAGATTTTGACCCTACAGGTGTTGCATTTCACGTAACAGTTCACAACTCACTACCCGGTAAGCGGGGGCGTACAGCTCCGAGTATCGCTCCGAGTGATGGATTGCGGGAAGCCCCTCCGCGGACATGATGCTGTATAGCGAATCCAGTGCATCCACGCTGACCGCTATTATGCGTTTCCTGGCGGCTTTTCGCAGAAATTGCCAATACCGTTCAAACCCATCGCCACGTTCTGCCGCTCGGTTCGCCGTCTGCAGAAAGATCCGGAAAAGCTCATCCGAACTACCACCCACAGACTTGTACGGGCGCAAGTTTATTCGTGCATACATAGAATCCGGTCCAAGGATTTCCACAATAGGCTCATTGGTGGCCGTGTCAAGGTCCTCCCATTCACGGATTAACCAATCGTGTGTAGCTTCAACGTTCTGTATTGCATGACCTGCACCAAACACAGACTGATGGACGAGCTTGTACCAGTCCCGGGCTTCCATCGCGGGATAACGTGCATGCTGCTCCTCCAGGATCAATGAGTACCGGGACTCTGTTTGGGAATTACAACCGATGCCCAGAGCTAATAGGACAAATCCCCAAAAGAAATTTTTCATGCCGACTGGCCTGGATGCTGCACAACTTTGTATGAACGGGCCCTGCATTATTCTCCCGACGGTGGGACGAATCGGTAGCGGATGATCGAAGGGTTGAGGACTTCTTCGCTCGGTTCATCTTCCGGATCATTCATGATATACAACCTTCCGTTCTCTACGGCCTCCGGAAACTTCTCAAACCATGTACTGACAGCTGGAAAACGATCACTGTGGTTGGCAATGACTACTCCTTTACCCAGTCCCTCATTACTAAAATCAATGGAATTGTATACGGTTATGCGTGTCTCGTTATCAAGTGCAAATAACCCCCTCATTCTCGTTGCCTCGGCCTCAGCTTTATGCATCATTTCCATATCCATTAATGCAGACTCTGGATAATCCCGAGTCCGCTTAACGAAGAAGTCTGGCATAAAACGGGATTGTCCTGCACCAGGTAGCCGAGGAGTGGCATCAAAACTTTCGGAATACACCCACCAAACGTCGTCATTAAAACATCTCATGGCGGATCCGGGGTCTGTTAGCATAATGGATGCCCGCATTTGGAATTTGGGCGCAGGGAGTGAAAACTGGTCAATGAGTGAAAAATCCGAACTGTAGGCCCGAATAAAAGCGTTATCCCCGATATGCCGCGGCATGGCAAATATGGTATCCCGGTGCGAGCATAGCCCCCACGTATTGGTTGCCAAATCCCCGTCAGTGATGGCTTGGACGCACTCCCCATTCCGACCTAAAACGATTGCCCCCTTGTTATTCAAAACCGCAATGTGGGTATCGTCCAGAAATGAAGCTTGTGCGCCGAAATTGAAGCTTGCCTCGGGATTGCAGTCGGTGATTACCTTCGTCCAAACTAATATTCCGTCCGGCGAGAACAGATGTGCACCCTGACTCTGGGTATCAAGTACCAGGAGTTCACCTTTAGAATTAATACTTAGACTCCAGCTTGAACCGAGCAGTACCGAGTCATCAAGCCGGATTGTGCTCTCTTGCACAAAGAGGTTCCCGAAATCCATAGGAGTCGGAGTCAGAGCCTGATCAACTGCAGATCTGGAGTTGCAGCCAACGGCCAGACAAACCAGCAGTCCGGCCACAGTGGTAGTGTGTAGTGTGGCAACTTTCATACAGACAAGCGAGGATGACCTGGTTGATCGTTGATGGAAGAAAACATCGCTAAATGTACGCACGCATAGTACATTTATCAGTGAGCATGTCAAAACATACCATTACATCCATCATCGGTTTGACGAGCACTTTATCATTGTCCCATGGATGAGACCAGTATCCGCATGTAACGACGACATTGCATCTTCCAATCCCAATGTATGTTATGTATAGACGATACCAGGATACTTTGACCTGCAGCATGTGCCTATGCCACGCACCTATTAGCAACCTGCATCGCTGAATTCTGTATCAGGCCAATATCCCGCTGACGGTCCAATGGACACTCCGCAGTCATCACCTCCTTTCATTCCAGCATACAATAAACCGGACTCGCCTGGTGTCTGGATGAATTTTGACAATACGGTGGCGATCTATCTGATCATAGCCAGGAAAATGAGTTTCGTAGAAGCCGCACAGCAAGCATTTTCTATGGTGAAGGATGCACAGGCTCGATTTCCCGACTGGCCACGCGTCTTTTACCTGGATGTTGGGAGTCACGGTAGTACGGACCAAACTTTCGAAGATGAGATGATCGAGTTTCAGCAAGAATTCTGGTTCTCTGCCATTGCCCCATTCCTGACAAGCTTCGACCTGCCCCTGACAGGTCCGCTGGTCAACCCTAATGCACAACGAAATGATGTCCCGGACTCACTAGCTATCAACTAAGTGATTTTTCCATTACTTTCTGTCACACAATTAATCAAGCAACATGCTTGTTCTGAGCTCAGTCAATTCAGGCGTAGCCTTCGTATAATGCCAGTGATCCGTTTATCTGGTATGTCCCTGACAAACAGACTTGAACAAGTGGTTGATTAAGGCTCACAAGACTTTAATTTGTTAAGTGGCACAACTCTTGGTATCTTTCGCCCCTAACTAGGTGTTATCCTTACATTTTCGCTCATGCTGCGAGTAACTTTTATCATTTTAGCGATTGTGGCCTCAGCCGTTACTCTCCTCATTGGGACCACTGATTGGTGGGTCTACATCCCAATGACTAGTCTGATTATCATCGCAATTATCTTGTTGATTTACGTTCCCATGTCGGAACGCGCCGAGCGTAAAAATGAAAAGAATTCGTCCAAAGAACCACCCGAACCACCTTCACTGAAAGAGGATGGAATAATTGATATCCGTCCAATTGCCAAAAAGAACGAATTCCCACCAGATGTTGACCCTGCAGAGACCGAGGTTGCTCCAGATATGTTTTTAAGTACTCCAAAAATTGAGACACCTGCAGTGCAACCCCAAAAGAAAGCGCGAAACCCATTTGAAAAGCACATACTCATTCCGGTGTTGCGGGGAATGCAGGCAGCGCTTGACGCACATGCAGTTGGGCTCATTCAGCGAACGGAGGAATACAACTACAAGGTGTGGGGAACCGTCGGGCTGGACTGGAGCTGCCTTCGCGGAGAATCCTTTATACTTAGACACAACCTGCTGCAAGAACCTGAAACCGCGGCAATCCACACCGTCGGCGAAAACGGCGTGCCAACCACTCAACTGAAATACAGCAGAACACCAGCGAATATCACCAGTCTCGGGATAGCTGCTGTTGGACAAACGTCCTATCTATTGCTGGCCGATACTGCTAAAGAATCTGGACTGTCACATCCGCGTGCAAAAGAATTACTTGAGGCATTCGGGAAAACTCTGAGCCTGATGTTCTACAAAGAGGACCCCAATCGCCCCCGACGCGAAATCATTACCGAAGAAATGGCACGCGCAAGACAACAGGGAACCGAACTTGCGCTCGCGATCACAGTGCCCCAAAAAGCCGAAATACTCACAAGATCTTATGGGGATGTTCTTAGCAAGACGGAGCAATTGTTCTCGGAATGCCTGCAAAATGCAGCCCCCGACAGCCGTGTCGTCAAATTTGGCGAGATAACGTACGGCGTATTTATTGACGGACCGAAAGACAAACTGGAAGTTTGGCACAAAAACATTCAGTCTGCTATCAAGAATCAGGGTGGATTGCTGACCGGCGGCATCTATGTGGGAATTGCGAGGATGACCGACAAGCACAAAAGCCCGGATGATTTGCGTGATGAAGCTACCCGTGCCCTGATCAGAGCCCACGAGGGACCTGCGCAAACGGTCGTCATTTAGCTTTGCACCAGCGGTACAAACATAAACATGCCCCGCTCTTCGGATTCGTACGAATCTGGTCCAGTGCGAATAATTTTCGTCATACGCTGACCACCGCGGTCTCCAATCGGGACAACTAATCGTCCTCCCAGCTTCCGTTCACTTGGCTCACGAAGCTGTTCAATAAGTCGTTTCGGGATCTCCATGGCTCCGGCCGTCACCACGATCGCGTCAAAAGGGGCCAGCCCCGGCCATCCCATCGATCCATCCCCAACACGCAACAGTACACGATAGTTAAGTTCTTGCAATATCGCCTTTGCGCGTTCATGCAGTAACCGATGCCGTTCCACAGAATAGACGCGAACTCCCATTTCGCAAAGCACAGCAGCCTGATACCCGCTGCCTGTTCCGACTTCAAGCACTGTATCGCCTGGTTGCGTGTCCAGCATCCAGGTCTGAAAGCCTACGGTAGTGGGCTGTGAAATCGTTTGGCGCAGTCCAATCGGTAACGCCTGATCCTCGTACGCCCGGTGCTGCAAAGCCCGATCAATAAAACATTCCCGCTTTACGCGTCCGATAGCGGCAAGTACACGTTCATCTTTGACACCGTTGTTTCTGACTGTCTCGACTAGCCTCGCCCGCCTCTGAACATACTGTCCTCCAGATCTCAACATTGGTTACTTTTTCGGTTGAGTAAACCCGCTTGCAGGCACTGCATGGTCACTCAAAGCATCAGATAACCGGTGGCGCAATTCATCCGGTGTCAGTCCAGAAATTATCACACCCTGCTCTGCAACTGAAATTCTCCCCGTTTCCTCCGAAACTACGACCACAAATGCGTCCGTTTCCTCGGTGAGCCCTACCGCTGCCCTGTGTCTCGTGCCGAACTGAGCTCCCAAACGCTTGCTGCGGGACACAGGCAATATACACCGTGAGGCCTCGATACGATTACCATAAATAATAACTGCTCCATCATGCAGTGGGCTCTTTTCGTGAAAAATAGAGATCAGGAGATTGCTTCTGAGAACTGCCTGTAAAGATTCACCGGTTTCCACATAGCTTCGCAGACCATTCCTCCGTTTGAAGACAACAAGAGCTCCAGACTTTCGTCGACTCATGGTACCGACCGCGGTAAGGGTTTCTGTGATGATCTCGCTTTGATCCCCTGATGTAAGAAGACGTCGCAGCCATGGGGTTTGTCCAAGTAAAATCAAGACTCGCCGAATTTCTGGCTGAAACACAATGATCGCTGCTATCACATATATGTCACTGAGCGCGGCGAACATGGATTGTAGAATCTTCATGTCCGTCACCTCCACCACAAACTGAACCAACAAGAGACCGATAAGCCCCGCAAAAAGCGAAACGGCGAGCGTGCCGCGCATCGTCATATATAAACGATAGAACACAACCGCTACGAGGACAATCTCGAAGAGATCAATCGCTCGCACAGGTACTACGCCAAACAGATTCATCTTCAGGCGTGCAGGACCGCTTCTAAACCTTGGATCATTTCATAGGTCGCACGAACATCGTGCGTTCTTATAATTTTCGCTCCCCGAAGTACGGCGGCTGCAGTCACCCCCAGTGATCCAAACAGACGGTCGGATACCGGCGCCGGTTCGCTATCCCTGCTGAGTACCCGGCCAACCGTACTCTTCCTGGAGATTCCTACCAATACAGGATAACCTAGTTCAGCAAGTATATCCAGATGTTGGATCAAGTGCAAATTATCTGCGTGTCGTTTTCCAAAACCGAATCCGGGATCTACCACAATGCTAGTTACGCCTGCAGAACGAGCCCGATCTGCAGAATCTGAAAGAGCCTGACAAACTGACGCGACTACACTATCGTAGCTTTCCTCATGTACCAGACTACCCCGGCGTTTGATAGAATGCATAACAACATACGCTGCGCCGACGCGGCTCGCAATCTCTGCTGAAGCTGCGCCCTCCCGCAAACCGGATATATCATTAATCATATGCACACCTGCCTCGAGCGCAGCCGTCGCGACTGCTGCGTTGAAAGTATCTACAGAAATGATCGCCTCAGGGAATGATTGCCTGATAGCCCTTACAACAGGCAGAATCCGATTTATCTCACTTTCCGTCGACACTGGTACCGCACCCGCACCATAAACTTGGCCCTGCGGCCTTGACGAGGCGCCGCCAACATCAATGATACTGGCTCCTTCATCCAACATCACTTCTACTCGTTGAAGTGCTTCGGAAGGATTCAAATATCTGCCTCCATCATAGAAGGAATCTGGGGTCACATTGAGGATGCCCATCACCGTAGCCCCGCCGGACAGATTCAATTGGTGTTCGCGACAGACTAATTCCATTCTTAAATTCATATCTTCAGTTCTACTTAACTGATTAGAGGACATGGGGATCATGCACCGTATATTGGGGTTCACGTGCGGCGAGCGACCATGCGCATAACTGTCCCTGACGCATTATACTGCACATAAATCTTCTATCTGTTGCGAATCGTCTCCCATATACGTACGCGTACACCTGCTGAAACGCAGGCGCATCTGCTGCGGCGAATGCTGCAACGGGCGTCAAGCACCGAGTGGGGCCGCAAATTTGAATTCGCACGCATTGCGCAGCAATCGGATGTGATCGATGCATACCAGTCGCGCGTTCCAATTCACACCTACACGGACCTCAAGCCCTACATAAACCGAATAAGGGCAGGGGAGCATGACTTGCTGTGGCCAGGTGATGTTAAGCATTTTGCCGTTTCGAGCGGTACTGCCTCCGAGGGCAAGGTCATTCCTCTGAGCAAAGATATGCTCCGCCTGAACCGGGGCTTTTCGGTTAGTCTCGGATTTAGTTACCTGGTTCGCACAGGCGCCTACAAGACTTTTCTTGGCAAACACCTGACTCTTCCCGGGCGTGTTGAGGACGATCCTGACTACCCGGGAACACTGGTGGGAGAAGTGAGCGGCTTACAGATTCTGTTTGCACCCGGGTTCTTCAGGGCCTTTCTGCAGGCGGTTCCGATTTCAATAGCTTTTGCGCCCAACTGGGATTCGAAGATTCAGGCTATTGTCGATCGGACGCTGAATCAGGATGTGCGTATGGTGGCGATGGCCCCAACCTGGGCCCTGGTGCTTTTTGGGCTGTTGATCGAAAGGTTTAACGAAGTAAATGGAACCAGCGTACGAACTGTCGGAGAAATCTGGCCCAACCTGCAGCTATACATTTCCGGTGGCGTAGCTCTGAGTTCGTACCGCGCAATCCTTGAGGAGCAGATTGGCCTACCCAGAATGCATTTCCTTGAAGCTTACGGTGCGTCTGAGGGATTTTTCTCCTATCAAACGGATCTGAGCGATCCCGCTATGCGATTGCATCTGAATAACGGAGTCTTCTATGAATTCATCCGTCTGGATGAACTGAATACCGAGAATCCCGAGCGGCGAACGATTAGCAACGTGGAACCCGGCGTGCGGTACGCAATGATTCTCACCACCTGCAGTGGACTGTGGTCCTACTTACTGGGAGATGTCGTGCGCTTTACAAGTACTGATCCGCATAAGATTGTAGTTGCCGGCCGAACCTCTGAAATGATTGACAAGTACGGGGAAGCCGTCTTTGGTGAGGATGCCCGGACCGCGATTAATAAGTCGTGCAAAGCCACAAACAGTCATGTGCGTGACTACCATGTTTCGGCCATCCCCCCGAACGGTACGCAGGTTCCTGCGCATGAATGGCTGTTTGAGTTCAGCCGCCTCCCCCGCGACTGCGAAGCATTCGTGCGATCACTGGACTCCGTACTCTGCGATATTAATCGACACTACCAAATCCGGCGTGAGGCTAAGGCATTTGGCCCGCCAGAAATTGTACTCCTGCCGGACGGTACATTCAATGCGTGGCTTAAGTCCAGCCGGGGAGACATTAACAGTCAGGCAAAGGTCCCGCGAATGAGCGAGAACCGAATTGTGGCTGACGGTGTCCTCGCACATGCCGGCCATCGGGCCCGCCGGATCCTGGTAGATTAATCGGAAGAAAGCAGTGCATTAAAGCGCCTCACCATTTCGGAGTGCCCTCCTATCATTAATCCCGGGGCCCTGCATGTGAGCATATCTTTCAAGCTAACCTGATCCCCGTTTACGTACCGCAGCTCTCCTCCGCTCTCTCGCAGCATTAGCAGTCCCGGAGCCACATCCCATAAGCTCACACGAGTCAGAAGTGTCGCGTCACAATTACCCGCGGCTGCGTAGCAAAGGTGAGCTATTGATGACCCCAGGCTCCGCACTTTCCCAGGGTACTTAGAGCTGAGAATATTTTGGCGATGCAGTTTAGAGTAGCTAAGTAGTACAGATTCACGATGAAGGGAGCTTGGCGGGCGAACTGAAAGGCGTTGCTCTCCCCTGTAGGCCCCCTCTCCTTTCAGTGCCCAGAATTGCTCCCGTGTCACCGGTGCAGAAAAAAAAGCAGCTACTGGCTCATAGTTCTCCAACAACGCCAGTCCCGTACCCCATATTGGCAGACCGCTCACAAAGGCTGCCGTCCCGTCAATTGGATCGATTGACCAGTACCGGCTACCCGTCGCCGGCTCTTTCCTTAGATCTTCTTCTTCTGCAATGATTCCATCATCGGGGTAATGATGGTTGAGCCATTCAACGATCAGATGCTGTACTGCAAGGTCAGCATCCGTAACATAGGACATTGAATCCTTCCATCGGGGCGTAACACACCCAAAGTACTCCATTGCTTTGGCAGCAGCCACACTTAACAAATTCCCTACTTCAACCGCGCACACCATGGTAAACCGGTGCTTCTGTATTTAAGGAAACTCTGATTAATCGGGGCAGTTTCGTACTCATCTTACTGGACCACA
>CAZCYQ010000046.1:0-25110 GCA_964503085.1 uncultured Rhodothermaceae bacterium
TCCAGTCCTGGGGGGCAACTTTATGGATTACACGCCCCAGAGAAAGCAGAAGCCAGTACTCTTGGGCGGGCATCAACAGGGATGATCCGTGTATGAGTTGCCAATTGGGAGAATTCAATGGTATTCGTGGAGTAACCTCTGGCCGTAACCTGGAAGTCCTTCCGTCATTAACTGGTGGAGGTACAGGGGCCCTCCGTGAAGCTGCTACACCTGCTTCGGGGTTCAAGAATGAACGCATAACGCTTGAACCATCGCTGAATGTCAAGTACGGCATAACTTCCGAGTTAACCGCAGATGTATCGGTAAACCCCGATTTCAGCCAAATTGAATCTGATCAGGCGCAGATTGATGTGAATTCAACCTTTGCGCTTTTCTTTGATGAGCGTCGACCATTCTTTCAGGAAGGATCAGGTCTTTTCAATACTGAGATTCAAACCGTCTACACCCGTTCTATTAATGATCCAATAGGCGCGGCTAAAATGACGGGGCGTTTCGGTTCCGTTGATGTTGCCTACATCGGTGCACGGGATAATAATTCTCCACTGTTGCTTCCCTTTGAGGAAGAAAGCAGGCTGCTTGAAGGCGGGCGTAGTGTATCTAACATTCTGCGGGTAAAAAAGAATTTTGGGAACGATGCGTTTATTGGTGCAATTCTGACAGATCGGAGATTAGATGAAGGTGGATCCGGGTCAACCGTCAGTCTTGACGGGTCTGCAAGATTCCTGCAGAAGTATATGTTTGGGGCACAATTGGTATACAGCAACAATTCTGAACCTGTGAATGAAGAATTGAATGAGGGTTTGGAAGACATCACATTTGGTGCCAAGGATTACACTGCGGCCTTGGATGGCGAATCTTTCAGCGGGTATGCTGCTAAACTTGAACTAGACAGGCAAGCACGGTACTGGATGTTTGAAGTAGGGTATGAAGCCATAAGCCCAACGTTTCGTGCGGATAATGGCTTTGTGCGCCAGAACAATGATCAGACAGCTTACATGTGGCAGGGGGTCACGATCTATCCTGAAAAGGTGATCCCGTTCATAGATCGTATACGGCCGAACCTGGTAATGGGGAGCAGCTGGAATTTTGATGGCCTGCAAAAGAGTTTCTTTTTCCGTCCGGCAGTCTATTTCCAGCTCAAGCGACAAACCAATGTTCAGTTTAACTGGTGGTACAGGCAGGAGCACTTTGCAGGACAGCAGTTCGACGGGATCACCGCGGTCAATCTGCAAGTCAACAGCAATTTCAGCAAGCGTGTGAACCTGGGAGTAGAAACTCGCATAGGTGAATCAATTGCCCGTTTCCTGAGTGATCCAGAGGTTGGCAACAGCTTTGATGTCAGCGCATGGGGGACGTTCCGTCCGACGCAACGGATGTCAGTTCAGCCCCTGTTTTCATATTCACGTCTTTCTGAAAAAGGGAGTGGAGAGGAGTATTTCAGCGGATATATTGCCCGAATGCGTTTGAAGTATCAGTTTAGCCGTTACTTCTTCCTGCGTACGATTGTACAGTACAATGATTTCTCTAAATCTTTGGAGGTTGATCCGCTACTCACATACAAGATCAATGCATTTACTGCCTTACACGTAGGTTCGACCCATGACCTTGATCAGTTCACTCGTACAGAGGGAGTAGCAAAGTATTTCCGTCAGAGTAATCGACAGATATTTTTCAAGGTTCAGTATCTCTTCAGAAAGTAGCATCCCTATCGGTTAAATTGCTCGCTTCGTCGTAAATTGCGTGTCACACTTGTAATAATGACACATGAAGCGATTTACCGATCGTAGAACATTCATCAAAACGGCTTCGGCTGGTGTAGCCGGAGCCACTCTTTTGGGAGCTGCGCGCGGGATGGCCGCGCCGTCGAACCGCTTGGTAGCTGCCGTTATGGGAGTCAACAGCAGGGGTGGGGTACTTGCCACTTCGTTCGCCCGTGCTGAAGGGTGCGAGGTTGCGGTTATCTGTGACGTGGACGAGCGTGCGATTTCACGGTCAATCAAAGAGGTTTCAGAGGTTGGAACGGGCAGGGTACCCACAGGGGTTGTCGATCTCCGTGAAGCGCTGGACAACCCTGACATAGACATTCTTGTGATCGCAGCCCCGGATCATTGGCATGCCCCCGCTGCGATAATGGCCCTGCAGGCCGGTAAACATGTCTATGTGGAAAAGCCGTGCAGCTATAACCCACAGGAAGGAGAGTTGCTGGTTCAGGCACAGGCACGCTACAATCGCGTGGTACAAATGGGCAATCAACAGCGCGCCTCTATGGAGTCCGCGCAAGTGATTGATGCTATTAATGAGGGCATAATAGGGCGGCCATACTACGGACGGGCCTGGTATGCCAATACCCGCGGTCCCATAGGTCGAGGCAAACCCGCACCCGTGCCGGATTGGTTGAATTATGACTTGTGGCAGGGACCAGCTCCTCGGGTACCCTACATGGATAATCGAATTCATTACAACTGGCACTGGTTCTGGCATTGGGGGACCGGAGAGATTTGTAACAACGGAACCCACGAAATTGACATGTGCCGTTGGGCACTTGGCGTTGATTATCCTACCAAGGTTACATCGGCCGGCGGCAGGTACCGTTACGACGATGACTGGGAGTTCTATGACACGCAGATTGCATCCTTTGAATTTGAAGGTAACAAGACCATCACTTGGGATGGCCGCAGCTGTAATGGCCGCGTTGTTGAGGGGCGGGGACGCGGTGCGTCAATTCACGGTGATCACGGGACCGTTGTTATCGATCGAAATGGCTACATAGTTTATGACCAGGATAATCGAGAGATATGGAGACGTTCACGGGCTACCGGAGAGGCAACCTTGGATATTCGGGGTGGGGGAGGTTTAACAGATCGGCATATTGCAAATATGCTGCGCGTGATCAGGGATGACGTTCCACAGAACTCGCCCATTGACGAGGGGCATAAGAGCACACTGCTTTGTCATCTTGGTAACATTGCCCAAGAAACCGGACGAACATTGCACTGTGATCCAAGCAATGGTCATATACTGGGGGACGATGACGCGATGAAAATGTGGGGGCGTGATTACGAGCCGGGCTGGGAGGTCAAGGTATAACAGAATAGATGAACCGGCGTGATTTTATTCGAACCGGAAGTACTGCTGCCGCCGGAGGGCTGCTTGTGCGACCCGGAGTACGAGAGCACCAGCGCATGAAGGTTGCGCTTGTAGGGACAGGTATACGTGGTAGCACCATGTGGGGTCGCTCTCTGGTTCGCGAATATGCGAATGAGGTCGAGTTTACAGGTCTGTGCGATATTAATCCCGGACGTTTGGAATATGTCAAGGAGTATATGGGGGTTGACTGCCCAACCTATACAGACTTTGACGAGATGATGCGAGCTGCTATGATGCGGGGCGCCAAGCCTGATACTGTGATTGTGACAACGGTTGACTCCACGCACCATGAGTACATCATTCGTGCTTTGGAATACGGTTGTAATGTGGTTACAGAAAAACCGATGACCACGGATGCAGAAAAATGTCAGGCTATACTTGATGCGCAGGCCCGCACTCGCAAGGCGGTAACCGTCACATTCAACTACAGATACTCGCCACACCGCCAGCGTATGAAGGAGCTACTTATGGCGGGTCGTATCGGAAAGGTAAGATCGGTCGATTTTCACTGGTACCTGGATGTGTATCACGGAGCGAGTTATTTTCGCCGCTGGCACGGCAAGGAGCGTTACGGAGGTACACTGTTCGTTCACAAGGCAACCCATCATTTTGATCTCTTGAATTGGTGGCTGGAATCTGAACCTGAGGAAGTGTTTGCCTATGGGGAGCTGGAGTATTATGGGCATAACAACCCATTCCGGCACACGAATTGCCGCGGCTGCCCGCACGCCGACCAATGTAAACACTATTGGGACATTACGACGGATTCACGTGCAATGGATCTCTACGTTGCGCACGAGCATCACGATGGTTACCTGCGGGATGGATGTGTGTGGAGTGAAGAGATAGACATATATGACAAAATGTCCGCTCAAATTCAATATGCCAACGGTGTTCATGTGAGCTATTCATGTACGACCTATTCGCCGTATGAGGGCTATCGGATCGCCTTTAACGGAACCCGTGGCAGACTGGAGGCTTGGGTGAAGGAACGTCAGCCATGGCGGAGGGAACCGTATGACGAAATCCGTATAACGGACAACTTTGGGGAGACTGAACTGATTCAGATTCCTCACGGTGGTGGTGGCCATGGAGGAGGAGATCAAAGGTTGAAAGATCGAATCTTCAAGGATCCCACCATGCCTGATCCGTATCGCCAGGCGGCCGGTGCCCGTGACGGTGCCATGTCAATCTTGGTGGGGATTGCAGCAAGAGAAAGCGTCAAAACAGGTGAGCCTATCAGGATTGCGTCGCTCACCTCCCTCAAACCGAGGGCGATACGCCCTTAACCTTAATCACACGCCTATTATGCGTTTTATTCAAGTCAGCATAGTTCTGCTCATAGTCCTTTTCGCTAGTTCATGCGCGTCCTCCCGCGAAATGGCAACACCTGAACCCACGAACCCTCTTCTAGGGAGTTGGGAGTACGCCATTGATACGCCGGATGGTATTTTTAGGGGTGGAATGTACATAAATGAGGGGGAGTCGGGTCTGAGTATTGGCCTGACACAGGAGAGTCAGCCGGAAGGAACCGATCCGCTTATGGTTGACGAAATCACATTCGACGAGGAATCACAGGCACTTTCTTTTTCCTTTGTTGATGATGACTATGGAAAAATGGTTGTCAATATGGTGCTTGCCGAGGAAGGGATGACTGGCACCATGAGAGTGACCCAGTTTGGTGTAGATGTGCCGATTACCGCGATGCGCGCAGAGGAGTAGCTCTCGGACATGTATAGCCTTATAGGTAAGCAGGTTCGAGTCTATCTCTATACACACGGAGGTGAAATGATGGGACCAATTTCCGGTCGAGTAGCGGATGTGGCTGCCGACGTCGAAGTTCGTCCTGGTATGAAAAAGGATTTAGCGTTCGTTATAGACATTGAAGTGCCAGAGGGGGAGGTTCCCTACAGGCATGTCTACGAGAAAAGAAATGAAGGGTGGTTTGCCATTCAGGATATGGAGATCATTGAGGATGAAGAGGTAGTGCCCGGTTGGTTTAACAATTGATTACCTATGCGTATCTATCCCGCCATAATTACTTTGGCAGTTATTACTTCCTGTCAAATTCCCGAACAACCGAGGCCAATGATAGAACGCACGTCCTTTGGCATGTTACCGGAAGGGGAAGAAGTCGAGCGTTTCCAACTACGAAATACTGCGGGAGTTGAAGCTGCAATCATTACGTACGGGGCAACACTGACTGCCCTGACCGTACCCGATCGGGACGGCATTATGGAAGATGTCGTATTGGGGCACGAATCACTGTCCGGTTATCTCGAAGCCAATCCGTATTTCGGTTCGATTGTGGGCCGGTACGCCAATCGTATTGCCGGAGGGACCTTTAATCTGGACGGAGAAGCCTATACCTTGGCTCGCAACAATGGTCCGAACCATCTGCACGGGGGTGTCAAGGGGTTTGACAAGGTAAACTGGGAAGTGGCAGAAGTAATTGAAGACACTAATCAGGTGGGTTTATCCTTGAATTATGTAAGTGTCGATGGAGAGGAAGGATATCCTGGTACGCTCACTGTACGTGTAACTTATCTGCTTACGGAGAATAACCAGCTTGTTGTTGACTACGAGGCCATTACAGATAAAGCTACCCCCGTGAATCTTACGCAGCATGCTTATTTCAATTTAGCAGGAGGGGGGTCGATAGAGGGGCATCACTTGACGTTAGCCGCGAGTCACTACACCCCGGTTGATTCAACACTGATTCCGACCGGGGAGATTCTTCCAGTGGAGGGAACAGCGTTTGATTTTCGAATGGGAAAAAGGATTGGCGAGCAGATAGGTCATGACGATCCGCAGCTTCTGTATGGAGGAGGATATGATCACAATTTTGTACTTGATCGTGTGTCGGGAGACTTAATGCCGGCTGCGACTGTATTAGAACCGGAGAGCGGTCGGATTCTCGAAGTCCATACGACCAAGCCAGGAATTCAGTTTTACACGGGTAATTTCCTGGACGGGAGCATCACGGGTAAGGGTGGGGTACAGTACGGACGAAGAACAGGTTTTTGCCTTGAGACTCAGTATTACCCAGATTCACCGAATCAGCCGAACTTTCCGTCTACAATTCTGCGACCTGGGAAGGTATATCAAACACAGACAGTGTTCGTATTCCGAACAGAGGAATAATGGATTAGCACTTCCTGTATTCCGAAGGCCTCCGAGAACAAACGATCCACGAGCGAAGTAGACGTCCGAATGTTACTGTAACGCCTGATTGAAGTCAGCAATCAGGTCATCTTCGTGCTCAATTCCTACCGAAATACGAAGCAGGGAATCCCGTATTCCTGCGATTTCTCGCTCCTCCGGTGTAAGTCCCGCGTGAGAACTGATAGCCGGCCGTGTCATGAGTGACTCTACGCCACCGAGGCTCGGTGCGTAGAGGGGCAAATGGAGGCGGTCGATCAAGTCGATGACAGCGTCTAACTCCCCTTTTAGTTCAATGCTCAACATCCCACCAAAGCCTTCGAAGAGACGAGCCGCCCGCTCGTGCTGCGGGTGGGAAGGAAGCCCAGGATAGTATACACGTGCAACTTTGTCGTGGTTTTCGAGGAATTTAGCCAGAGCAAGCGCGGTAGAGTTGTGCTGTCTCATTCGCAGCGCAAGCGTTTGCATACCTCGGTTGAGCAAAAAGCAGGCATGAGGGTCCAGGGCACCTCCTAGATGCTTAAGAGTTTTGCGCGCTTTATATACTAACTTCTCGCTGCCAACGATTACTCCTGCGACGATATCAGAATGACCGTTCAGGTATTTAGTCGCGCTATGAAGAGACAGGTCAAATCCGGCAGCGGTAGCTTTATAATTGAATGGCGTAGCAAATGTATTGTCAATCAGCGATATAAGATTGTTGGCTTGCGCAAATGCAACGATGCCCTCCAGATCACAGACATGGAGCAGGGGGTTTGTAATAGATTCGACATAAATTGCACGCGTATTTGTCTGGAGAAGTGATCGCCATGTATCTGGTGCATCTGCATCAAAGAACGAAACGGTTATTCCAAGGTCCGCCAGCAGCGTGCGCACGAATCCATGCGTACCACCATAGAGGCTGTTCTGCGCAAGCAAATGTTCACCTGGTTTGAGTACGGATAAGATTGCTCCGGTGATGGCCGTCATGCCACTTCCGGTGACCAAGGCTTCCTCTGCACCCTCCAGTACCGCAAGTTTGCGATTGAGCACTTCCTGGTTAGGTGTGTTATTGTAGCGGATATATCGTAAGGGGCTATCATCATGCTCAAACATGGCAGTCTGAAAAATCGGCATGCGTACTGCCCCCTCCACGCGGTCCGCCTCCCCCGCATGAATGAGTTGTGTGTCAATAGCGTGGTTCATGAATTATTGTTGTTCGATTAATGCAAAGCCCCTATGGAAACGATATCGCGAAAAAGTAACAATCAGGGCAAATGAAGTGTGCCGGCAATCACAGTAACTGCTTCTCCTCCAACTTGGACCGCAGAGATATCGTCACGCGGCCCCAATACTCTAACTCGAGCTTGCCCGGGACGCTGCATCCAGGTTCCCTGTAATGCAAGAAAATCGGGTACATCAATGAGACCATAATGCCACAAGTATGCTCCCATTCCTCCTGTGGCACTTCCTGTAAATGGATCTTCAAACACGTCTGGAGGACTGGCAAAATGGCGGGCGAACGTCCCAGAATCTATTTGGGCAAACAGGTGCACACTGAAAAATAAAAACTCATGACGTAGCTTTGTGAGGCCATCCACGTCGACCTGAATTTTTCTCAGGCAATCTTGTTCTCGCACGGGCACCATAAGTTGCGGGGTTCCGGTGCTGACGACCTGCACGGGCTTTCCGATTACGAGATCCTCGGTTGACAATCCGAAGACTGATGCAGCTTTTGTACGGGGGACGGTAGAGAGGAATTCTGGCTTGAGCTGTGTCATGACGATCTCGCGGGGCTGTCCCTCGGCCGATAAAACATCCACAGGCACGATCCCGGCCTTAAGCTCGAGGGAAATTCTAGTCCGCTCCCCTGTGAGCGTCATGCGGTTGGCCTCCACCAACGTGTGGATAGATGCAATAGTAGGATGGCCGGCAAGCGGAATTTCTTCAGCTGGCGTGAAATATCGGGCCCGTACGTCAGCTTTATCTGAATGCAGGATGAATGCGGTCTCCGAAAGATTCTGTTCGCGCGCGATCGCCTGCATTTGATCGCTGGTCAGTGGATCTGCGTCAAATACAACTGCACAGGGGTTGCCATGGAGCGGCTCACTTGCAAATGCATCTACTTGAAAGAAGGGGAAGGACGCCATCTGTCAGTAGCTACCAGAACCATGAAATGCGGATCGGAAGCACAACACTTGCAAAGTTAAGAGTAATGGCTTTTATTACTAGTCGCAGTCACACGAGATCATGAACCGGAAGCAGCGCAAAAATATCGTGATAGCACTCGCTATCCTCGTGGGGATTACCGTGATTCTGACAATCGTAACCCAGTTGAGCAGTTAATAAGCCCAGCTTAGAGCTTGCGAGTAGCCGGAGTTATGCGAGCTCGGAAAAGAACACATCAATGTCATCCTCATCTTCCTCCTCATTCTCCAGGAACGGATAGATATCCTGTAAGAGCTCCTGAAGCTTTGTACGTCCGCGATTGATTCGGCTCTTCACGGTCCCCATCGGCAGACCGGTGATAACAGCAATTTCCTCATAGCTGAGCTGCTGAATATCTCGCAGGATCACTACCTCGCGGAAGTGGTCAGGTAGCGCAAGAAGTCCCATCTGGATATGTTGATCCTGGATGGCACTTTCGGCATGCTTATCAGGTGCGAAGGTCTCATCGGGGAGGGGCATTTCAAACTCCTCACCATCCCGGTTGAACGACTGGATGGAGTCCATCCGACGCCTGCTGCGTTTGCGGTACTCTGTTTTTGCCAGGTTGCCGGCAATGGTATACAGCCAAGTGGAGAACCGGGCAATTCTTTTGTATGAGTGCCGGTTGCGGTATACACGAAGAAAGGTTTCCTGGATTAGATCCTCACAGGCTTTCTTATCTCCGGTAAACCGGTACAGAAAATTGACCAGGGGACCGGTCCAGCGCTCCCAAAGGATATTATATGCCTCGACTACACCAGCCTGGAAATGCTCCATCAGGTCCTCATCGGACATCTCCTGTAGCGCGTCAAAGCGGCTGAGAGCCGAACGTCGTCTAACGTCCTTTCGAATGATGCGTGCTATGTTCCTCACGTTTCTCTTGATTTATTTTTTAACGGGACCAATCTCGGCCCCCGTTACGTATTATATATACACCTTGTTACACTCTATGGCATAACGGACTCAGGGTTCATAAAATTGCCTTTACTGTATAAAGCAAGAAACCCTCGTTCGCCCATAGAGTAGCTCAGTGAATGTTCGTCAATTTTTTGTACGGCGGAGCTTGTAACAATCTGATATTGTAGTCACCGGCTCCAGTACAGCTAAGAAGTTTACGACATATTTTTTACAAAGTCAAGTGGTTGCGCATTGATTGTAATCATTTTGATTTTGTCTAGGCAGCAGGTAATCCTTTTGAGAGCTAGTAATCTCTCGCGTTCGTTGTGTGGCAACAACAGAATTGCCATTGCAGTGGCCTAGTGGGGATCCGTGCTCGCGACCATAGAATCGTTCCAATGATCCACGGCCGCGTTGTGGGGCTATCTACAACACGGACACATTGCACGAAGGCGTTCCCAAGTGAAAATGCCGCTGTTATGTCCATCATCCCAAGTCAGGCGTAAGCCTACGCTGCCAGCTACTTCAACTTTGACATTCTCCCACCGCATGAGGGCAGGTAATTGGAAAATTTCTGGATCTGGCAACTCGTGCATTTTTTCATGTCCTTGACAGCCAGCGCACGGGCATGCACGTCGTAGCCCATCCAGCGGAAAGACGCAGTCACGATTATCAGACCATTGGATGTGGAAAGTTTGACGCTCCCGGTTGACAGTCACGCGCAGGCAGGTCGCCGTATCAGGCATGCTGCTCATTCGGCAGTATATGGTTGACTGACACTACCGTACGTCTCTTCGCAAAGAGATACCCTGAAAGCATGACTCTCTCCTCCTGACCGGTTAATTACGCTTGTAGCGTCCATTCTTATCCTTGTTGAATGGATATACCCCCTTTAAGAGGTCCTGGAGTTTAGCGCGACCCCGATTAATGCGGCTTTTGACGGTTCCCATTGGAAGACCGGTGATCTGAGCGATTTCATTGTATGTAAGTTGCTGGATATCACGAAGGATCACCACCTCTTTAAAGTTTGGCGGGATTGAATTCAGGGCATCATGGATATACTGGTCCTGCAGCGCGCTTTCTGCGTGCTTATCAGGTGAAAAGGTCTCGTCCGGTAAGGGCATTTCGTATTCTTCGTTGTCTTTGTTTACAGACTGGATTGAGTACATGTGACGACGTTTCCGCTTACGGTACTCACTTCTTGCAAGATTGCCGGCAATAGTATAGAGCCAAGTGGAGAACTTTGCAATACGCTGATAGGAGTGTCGGTTGCGATGTACGCGAAGAAAGGTTTCCTGCAGGAGGTCTTCGCAGCGCTTGCGGTCCCCCAGAAAACCATACAGATAGTGCACTAGGCGCTCGCTGTATCGGCTTACCAAGATATCGTAGGCTTCGACGGTCCCTGACTGGAAGAGCTCCATCAGGTCCTCGTCCGGCATTTCATGCAGGGCATCAAATCGACTGGCAGCCGACGAGCGTCTGCGGTCATTATTGCGGGCTACTAAGCGGACTGTACTGGCCACGACCTGCGTGCTCTCACACGATATTATTTGGATTGGAGAGTAAGTGTAACAGTTTCCTATGTAAGTCTGTCTGTTCGACACCCCTGCATAGCGAAATTACGCACTGCTACGTTATAGTCGACCGCAATCAGCATGCATTGATACATTGTCGTATAATAGTTGCAAGATACTGAATTGGAACACAACAGGCTGTAGAGTGACAGCGGACTTGATACCGACACCCAAGTATGTACGTCGATACGGAACGGTCCACTTGTGTCTATTCTCGGCAAAGAAAGAGATGACGCCCTGTGTCTAGATAGGTCGACGGTAAACCCTCCAAAACATATATGATGGTATTCTATGCGTTGCGGGGTTCCTGATGATCAAAACCAGAGATTAACTTGCCAAGCAATACTGGTCGAAAGACCGAAGACCTGATCCGTTATCCCACCGACGGAGTATTGGACCTGCACACGTTCCATCCACGGGATGCGGCCGGGGTAACACGCGAGTATCTTCGCGAGTGCCATAGAAAGGGTATATACTGTGTGCGAATTATCCACGGTAAGGGCACGGGAACGCTGAGAACTATCGTGCACGCAGTTTTATCTGATTGTCCGCTGGTTGATTCTTGGGGAACTGCGCCAGATTCAAGCGGGTGGGGAGCAACCGTGGCTAACCTCAAGAGGAATTACACTTCTGATTGACCATCGTATTCTGCTGTTGCATAATCAATTAATGGGTAACAGGAGTAGTAGCCCTAGCACCCTCACCGTATGGTTGCTCCAGTCCAGGAGGTGAGTATATCAGCACTTGCCCATATGCTTCGTGCTGCTGCGCGAGCACGGCATTCCATACGAGCCTGCATGCACAGGCGGGTTCACCTAGGGTCTTCGTCTTGGCCTGATTGCCGGCAATAACCTCTGTGAGGCGCTGGCAGAATCAGTTTCCCATTCTCTTGGTCCCTTTCATGAAGGGAATCCCGACGGCATGACTTGCTCTACTCGATCGGTTACACACGTTTAGAATCAAGCATTTGACTGACTCAACACGCGCTTGAGTGCTTCAAAATTACTCCGGATATGGTTTGCAGAAATATCCATTAGCGCCTGTTCGGAATCGTTCAGATCAACCGTTACTATCTCTTGGATGCCCGAGTGACCAAGACGCACAGGCAGGCCAATAAACAGATCAGAAAGACCGTACTCCCCCGAAGGGCGTGCAGCACAGGGAAGCACTCTGCCGGAGTTTTTCACAATTGCTTCGACCATTTGTGCGGCCGCAGCACCGGGGGCATACCATGCAGAAGTGCCCATCAGCTTTACGATCTCGCCGCCCCCACTTTTGGTACGCGCTACAATTTCCTCGATCTGGTCCAAGGCAAGCAGCTCGGTGAGTGGTATTCCTCCGACAGTAGTATAGCGTGGAAGAGGTACCATTGTATCCCCATGTCCACCTAGCAAGAGTGCCTGAATATCCTTGACAGACACATCAAGTGCCATTGCAATAAAGGCGCGAAATCTGGCTGTGTCCAGTACACCGGCCATTCCCATGACGCGGTTAGCCGGGAAACCGCTGGCTTCGTGTGCCACATAAGTCATCACATCAAGTGGGTTCGAAACCACAATGATGATAGAATTTGGGCTTCCAGCTACAAAGGACTCGGTTACCGTGCGCACGATGCTGGCGTTAATTCCCAGGAGGTCGTCGCGGCTCATACCTGGACGCCGGGGGACTCCACTGGTGATTACGCAAATGTCGGAGTCTGCGGTAGCTCCATAATCGTTTGTAACTCCCTTGACTTCCGTATCAAACAAATGAATTGGAGCAGATTCTGCTATATCAAGGGCTTTCCCTTCCGAAAGACCATCCTTAATATCAATCAGGACAACCTCATTGACCATGTCCTTGTGGGCCACGCATTCTGCAACGGTGGCTCCGACATTACCAGCTCCAATAACCGTAACCTTGTTCATAATAATTACCTTGTTATGTTGAAAGCGAAAGTGGTACGCACAAACACGCAAATTTACTCATATACATCCTATGCAAGTTCGGGATGCAACGTTTGTGATCGTTGACCTGGAAACGACAGGAACGCATGCAACGCGCGATCGGATCATTGAGATAGGAGCGGTCAAGGTACGGTCGGGTGAGGTGGTGGACACAATGGAGACGCTGGTTGATCCCCAGTGTACTATTTCGCGACACATTACCCGAATTACAGGTATCACGAGCGCGGATGTTTTTGATCAGCCGCAGATAGAAGAGGTACTGCCGTACTTCCTGGATTTTTTGGGAGATGCAATTTTTGTTGCGCACTACTGGCAGTTTGACTCAAATTTTATTAATGCCGAACTGCAGCGTAGAGGCCTGTCTCCACTCAGCAACCCAACGCTTTGCACGCTGCGTCTGGCACGTCGACTGCTTCGGGGATTACCATCCAAAGGTCTCAGTAGCCTGATCACTTTTTTCGACCTCGATCCGGGACCGCGTCATCGTGCTTTGAGTGATGCAATCGCCGCGCAACAAGTACTCACCCGATTACTTTACAGGCTGGAGGAGCAGTACGAAATAACTGAAGTAGATGCGCTTCTTGCTTTTCAGTATTCCACGTATAAGGGGGGGCATCCATATCAGGGGCGGCAAGTGCGTATCCGAAAGAAATTATTGCAAGAATTGCCGCGTGCATCAGGAGTGTATCGCATGATAGGCCCTGGAGATGAATTGCTATACATTGGCAAAGCTCGTGTGCTTAGCGACCGGGTTCGCAGCTATTTTGCAGGAATGGAGGGACATCCCCCGCATATTCGTAAGATGGTGCAGAAAGTCCAAGACATCCAATGGACGGAGACGGCAACAGAGCTTGAAGCGCTATTGTTGGAATCGCGCTTAATCAAAGAGCGTGCTCCACGGTTCAACAAGGCGGCACGGAAATATCGTCGACGTCCGTTTTTGCGTCTTGGTACAATTGCGGATTCAGACTGGATTACGGTGATTGAACATGTACGCGCAGATGGAGCACGGCATTACGGGCCTTTTGCCAATCGTCGGGAAGCAGAGCTTTTGGCCGAGGCACTCGTGACGATGTATGGTACCTCACCAGGTTCTTTCAAGAACCCCGAACGGGTTGGTGTAGGATTGGGTTCAGCCCGGATCGGTGGTCGTCTGACGGAGGAGGGGTTTGCACAGGCGACAGCTTTTCTCCAGGGAGAAAGCAGCGAGGCAGTGACCACACTAGAGCAGAGAATGCAGCACGCCGCCAAAAGGCAGGCTTATGAGCGAGCAGCCCAGATACGTAACTGGCTGGTCGCGATGAAAACGATTCATTCACGTCCGCACTTTACTCGCGTTGCGCTGTTAGAGCGGAGCGGTGCTGTACTATACCGGAATGAGGATAAAATAGAAGTGCATTTTGTTGTTCACGGCTGTCCGACTTTACATCGGGTTTGGCCATGTGGCGAAGATGTATTCAGAGAAGCACTTGTGGTGTTGCAGAATCAAATGTTTCAACCGCAGGATCGATTAAAGATGCATCAGGTTGATGCAGTCAGTCTTCTGAGCTCCTGGATGTTCAAGAACAGGGATCACATACATGTACTTTTGTGGGCAACGGAGAAGTCTTTGTCGGCGTTTGAGTGTGAGTTGCGGTCGTTACTTGAAGAAATGCGCACTAATTGAGGCGATTCTGATTGTTTTGGGGTACAGACCGGGTCGTAACTTGGAGTATCTGGCTAGATTTGCCTAAATTCGCATTGGCAGATTTTTATTCACAATAAATGCTTGCAGAGACATTTTTTGTTGCGGCTGGTCTGTTGGCGGTGATTGCAGCGTTGGGGATGCTGGTTTCGCGCAGTCCTGTGCGGAGTGCGCTGTGGTTGATCCTGGTTATGCTGTGCGTAGCCGGACTGTATATGACTTTGAGCGCTGAATTTATTGCTGTTGTTCAGGTATTGGTCTATGCAGGGGCCATTATGGTTCTGTTCCTGTTTGTCATTATGCTGCTCAATCTGGGAGCGTTACCCAATCTTGAGCGGGTTGATTTCAAGAAGGGGGTTGGATTTGTTTTGGGTACAGTGATCTTGGCCCAGTTAGTTTACATTACGGCTACGGCCTCTGACCCTTTGGTAACGGCGTCATTTGATCCTGTTGAGACCGGATCAGCCTTGAAGATTGCGGAGGAGCTGTTTACGCGCTATGCGCTTCCGTTTGAGATCATTGGGATTTTGCTACTTGTGGCAACGGTGGGAGCGGTCATGCTGGCAAAGCGCACGTTTGAGTGAATAACAACATTGGATTCATACTTCGATGGAAATTCCGCTTACATGGTATCTGACGCTTAGTGCGGTGCTCTTCTCAATCGGAGTGATGGGGGTACTTTTTCGAAGTAATCTCATCGTGATCCTGATGTCTATTGAGTTAATGCTCAACGCGGTTAATCTCACACTAATTGCGTTCGGTCAGTTTATGGGAGATATAACGGGCCAGATACTGGTATTCTTTGTAATTTCGGTGGCTGCCGCTGAGGCTGCCGTAGGTCTTGCGATTGTGATTGCGATCTTCCGTAACAAGCTCACTGTGGATGTTAACGATATCAAATTATTCAGGCATTGAGTCAGTTAATGTCCACTGATCTGATTGTTCGATCCATCATTCTTTTACCGCTCGCGGGGGCGATATTTCTAGGATTGGTCCCTCTGTTTGCGCGTGGTATTCGCGCTAATAAGGGGTTTCTGGGTGCTGTGGGCGTGCTGATGGTTGCAATACCGTTTGGCCTCACAGCTTTCCTTTTTGCTCAAGGAGTGGATTCTGCATATGTTGCTACGCTTTACACATGGCTGAGTGCTGGCGATTTTTCGGTTTCAATTGCCTATCGGATTGACGAGCTCTCTTTAATCATGACCCTGGTGGTTACTGGGGTGGGAGCGCTGATTCATGTGTATGCGATCGGCTATATGGCGGAGGATCGATCTTTCTGGAAATTCTTTTCCTACCTGAACCTGTTCATATTTATGATGCTCAACCTAGTCCTGGCTGACAATCTGTTAGTCATGTTTCTGGGTTGGGAAGGTGTGGGGTTGTGCTCCTATCTGCTTATTGGATTCTGGTATGAAGAACGCAAGAACAGTGCGGCAGCGAGTAAGGCCTTTATTGTCAACAGGGTAGGGGATTTTGCATTCCTGCTGGCTATGTTCATTCTGGTCAAAGAGTTGGGCAGTTTGGATTTTGACACTGTTCTTGCAGGCGCGGAGGCGATGTCAGAAGGAACCATAGCAACGGTTGTGCTGCTCCTGTTCGTGGGCGCCACAGGCAAAAGCGCACAGATTCCGTTGTTCATTTGGTTACCCGATGCAATGGCAGGACCTACGCCGGTTTCAGCTTTGATCCATGCGGCGACTATGGTAACCAGTGGGCTCTATTTACTGGCCCGGCTTTCGTCGCTGGTGCTTATGGCACCGGGCGTGATGACACTTATTGCCGTAATTGGCGCAGTGACGGCCCTTGTTGCGGCAACCATTGCGCTGACGCAACGAGATATTAAACGTGTGTTAGCCTATTCGACCGTGTCTCAATTGGGATTCATGTTTATGGCGGCCGGTGTAGGTGCTTTCTTTGTTGCAATTTTTCACGTGGTCACGCATGCTTTCTTCAAAGCCTGCTTATTTCTAGGCTCGGGCAGCGTGATACATGGAATGCACCATGTGGAGCATGACCTTCGACACAAGGGGTATGAGGGACCGTTCGATGCACAGGATATGCATTACATGGGAGGGCTGAAGAAATATTTGCCAGTGACCCGTTGGACCTACCTCATAGCGACACTCGCGATTGCGGGCATACCACTAAGTGCAGGTTTCTTTTCGAAGGATGAAATTCTGTTCAAGGCCTTCGAGTACGGGTACGACGGTAATCCTTATGCATGGTTTGTCTGGGGAGTAGGTATTGTTACAGCACTCCTTACTGCGTTCTATATGACTCGCTCGTATATGCTGACCTTTGAAGGGAAGGCTAGGTGGCCTATGCAGGATCAACTGCATCCGCATGAATCACCGAGATCTATGACATGGCCGCTGATGATTCTAGCAGGCCTGTCAGTCATCGGTGGTTTCATTGGCTTACCCAAGGTTGCCAAAGAGCTTGGACTGTCCAATTGGATTCACGATTACCTAGTCGGGCACGAAGGTCATCTGGGACCTGTGGCCGAACCTGAGATTCATGCTCATGTGAGCGTCATGGCTGAGATTGCGCTTATTCTGCTTGGCGCCGGTATTGCTGTGGTTGGGGTTATATGGGCTTGGCGATTTTTTGCCAAATATGAACTTGGCGGTGACCAGGTCATCCAGAGCCGATTCGGTTCCCTCTATCGCTGGTGGCAGTCCAGCTATTATTGGGACAAGTTTTATGATCGTACGCTCGTACGGCCCGTGATTGGTGGTGCGCAAAAGGCCTTTGCACCTTTTGATCAGCATATTGTAGACGGACTGGTCAATGCTGCGGGGCGCGTAGCCATGGTGTTCGGATGGCTGTTTGGAAGGTTACAGACTGGTGTTGTGCAGAATTATGCGCTCGCTATCGTACTTGGGACCGTTCTGATCATTGCTCTCTTACTGCTGTAACGGGAAAGAGATAAAGGCTATGGAGTTTGCACATATCTTGACGGTCATCATATTTCTGCCCTTGATAGGAGCATTGCTCATGCTCCTGGCACCAACCGACCGGGCAGTGCGGCTGTTTGCCCTGATCGTGACAACGGCAACCTTCCTGCTCTCACTCCCACTATGGTTTGGTTTTGAGGTGGCTGCTGCGGCTGAACTTCAGTTCAATGTGATAGATTTTCCATTGATTTCTGAAACCCTTGATGTTCGCTACCTAGTGGGAGTTGATGGGTTCAGTCTGCTTCTCGTACTTCTAACGACATTTCTAGGACCCATCGTGGTATTATGCTCCTGGACGTACATCAAGGAAAGCTCGAAGGGATACTACATCCTGTTGCTCGTTCTCCAGACGGGCATGACCGGCGTGTTCTGCGCCTTTGACGTTCTCCTGTTTTACATTTTTTTCGAGTTAACCTTGATCCCGATGTACTTTCTGATTGGGATCTGGGGAGGAGAGCGCCGGATCTATGCGGCGATCAAGTTCGTGATCTATACGATGGTTGGCTCACTTCTGATGCTCGTCGCGATTTTGTATCTGGGATATGCGGCCGGCAATGCCGTTAACGGTGGCGTGTTTACCACGAATTATTTCAAGCTTCTATCGTTTGACGTGCCGCTCGGGATGCAATCCTGGTTGTTTGTTCTGTTTGCGTTCGCATTTGCAATCAAAGTTCCAGTTTTTCCCTTTCATACATGGTTGCCGGATGCTCACGTTCAGGCACCGACAGGCGGCTCAGTTATTTTGGCTGGCGTCCTGCTAAAAATGGGTACGTATGGACTGGTGCGATTCTGTCTGCCCTTTTTTCCCAGCGCATCTGCATCGCACACCACACTCATTGGCATTTTGGCGGTGATTGGTATTGTGTACGGCGCACTGGTATCGCGCGCACAAAATGATGCCAAAAAGCTGGTTGCCTATTCAAGTGTCAGTCATCTGGGATTCGTAGTACTGGGTATTTTTGCAGTAACACTGGAGAGTATTCAGGGCGCCATGATCCAGATGATTAATCATGGTATTTCTACTGGAGCGTTGTTTCTCATTGTCGGGATGCTGTACGAGCGACGACACACACGTTTGATGGCCGATTATGGTGGCATTGCCAAATCAGTCCCCGTGCTCACTTTCTTTATGGTTTTGACTGCTCTTGCCAGTGCAGGGCTTCCAGGACTTAATGGGTTCGTTGGGGAGTTCCTGATTCTGGTTGGAGCATTCGGCAGTGACGCTCCCGGCATGCAGGTATTAACGGTGGTCGCAACTCTTGGAGTGATCCTCGCGGCAGTTTACCTGCTTTGGATGCTTAGTCGTATGTTTTTCGGACCCTTAACGACTGAGGCAAACCGTAAGATGTCGGATCTGAACGTACGGGAGCTCGTCATATTGGTCCCGATGGCATTACTGATGGTTCTCCTTGGCCTCATGCCGCAGCCCTTCTTAAAGGTAAGCGAACCGGCAGCGGCACGTCTTATGGAAGTGGTGGAACGGAAACGCGCCTACGCCGAAATAGATGACCCTATGCTACAGCGCAGGCTTGAAATAATGGAGAGAACATCACCATCCTCCACAACCCCATCGGCAGATGAATCGCTGCCTCAACCATAGCCAATTCAGTTTTTCAATGGCCGCTTCACGCGTATCCTGTTTATTGTTCGCACTAATTTTTGTTGGTGGTGCCTCTCACGCTCTGGCCCAGGAGGCAGACCAAAACACTGAACCTCTCATTGAAGCTGACGGAGTCGATTCAGGCGAGGGTTTAACTGATCCGG
Organism: uncultured Rhodothermaceae bacterium; assembly: GCA_964503085.1. GTDB lineage: Bacteria > Bacteroidota > Rhodothermia > Rhodothermales > Bin80 > Bin80. The sequence continues at coordinate 19,319 of CAZCYQ010000046.1, forward strand.
CAGAAGGGCAGGAAGCAGCTGGCGCACACGGCGAAGAGGGAGATCATGGGGATGGGCACGCAAAGGTGATCCCCCCTCTCTGGCTGGTTGCCCCATTCATCATCTTGCTTCTTATGATTGCAACAGGGCCGCTATTCTACGTGCATCACTGGCATAAACACTATCCCAAATATGCAGTGGGCTTGGGGATGTTCGTAACCGTGTATTATCTGTTCGTGCTGCATGACGGGATTTCGATGCTTCATGCGCTCCAGGAGTATCTCTCCTTCATCGCCTTGGTGGCCTCTTTGTTTATTGCCGCGAGTGGAATCTTCCTAAAGGTGAATGCTCGAGGTACCCCGTTGGCGAATATTTCACTTCTCTCCGTAGGGGCGGTAATTGCAAATTTGATTGCGACAACTGGTGCAGCGATGCTGTTTATCCGGCCATACATGCGGCTCAACAAGGGTCGCTTGAAAGCTTACCATATTGTCTTCTTTATTTTCATTGTGGCTAATGTAGGCGGGGCGCTGACTCCGATTGGGGACCCGCCGTTGTTTCTAGGCTTCCTGCGTGGCGTTCCGTTCTTCTGGACAGCCGCGCACGTCTGGTATATCTGGATCCCGACGATGCTAGCGCTGCTAGCCATTTTTTACGTTATTGACAGCCGCAACAAAGCACAGTCCACGACTGATATTTCCTCTGGAAAAACAATTGAGCTGCAGGGCACACGCAGTTTCATCTTTGTTGTAGTCATTGTGTTATCGGTATTCATCGATCCGAATGTGATCAGTGCATTAAAAGGGACTCCATTAGATCTGGTGGGCACCCACCATCTTCCATTTGGGATTCGTGAGATTATCATGTTCTCAATGTGTGCAATTGCCTTCAAGTTCTGCGATAAGGAAGCACTCGCAAAGAATGAGTTTACCTTTGAGCCCATTCGAGAGGTTGGCTGGTTGTTTTTAGGCATTTTTGCCTGCATGGTGCCGGCACTGGCGCTGATCTCGCATTTCGCCCAAAGCAATGCTGATGCGTTGACTACAACCACATTTTATTGGGGAACGGGTTCGCTCTCGGCAATCCTGGATAATGCGCCCACATATCTTAATTTCCTGGCTGCCGCAATGGGCAAGTTCGGTCAGGATGTGAATGTGGCAACGGAGGTGCAGGCATTCGCAAATAGCATTGATTCCATGCTGTATCTGCAGGCAATTTCGGTGGCTGCAGTATTCTTTGGTGCAATGACATACATCGGCAACGCACCAAACTTTATGGTCAAGGCCATTGCAGAATCGAATAATGTGGATGCACCTTCCTTTGTCGGATACCTGGTCAAGTATGGACTGACCATTTTGCTGCCGGTCTATGCGCTTGTATGGCTGGTTTTCTATAGCGGTTGGATATTGTAGGTGAACGAATGAAGCGTAAGCCTTTAGATCGGGATGCAATTGATCTGGCACTGCGGTCACTTCCAGGCTGGGAGCATAGCGACGATCGCCTGGTGAAAACCTTCGTTTTGGGGGATTTTCGTGAGGCAGTGGCTTTCATCGTGCGTATCGGATTCTGTGCAGAATCCTTGAACCATCACCCCGAACTGTACAATGTTTATAACCGTGTCAGGGTCGAGATAACTACTCATGATGCGGGGAACAAGGTCACTACCATGGATATGGTATTGGCGCGAAACATTGACGAGGTAGTCAGCGAGTAGCCGTTGTAATGGAGCTATCAACTGCATTTGATACCATTCTCTCGGATTTAGCCGGGGGTGCTGCAATCCTGTGGCTGGCGCTTGCTGGTGTCGTGCTGATTGTTTGGGACATTTTTCGCAACAATGCACCGATTCTGCCTTGGCTGGCTGGTCTGGCGGTGGCAGTGGCTGCGGTTGTAGAAATATTCCGACTTGGGGATCCTTCTGCGACTGTATTTTTCTCACTCATCCGGACTGGAGGGCCAGCTTCATTTGTGAGCCTTGTCATTCTGATCAGCGCGCTCTGTTCAATTGTGTTGTCCGTACCCTATCTGGCACGCATCAAGCATGGTTATGGAGAGGTATACGCGCTCATACTGTTTGCCACGAGCGGAATGGTCATGTTGGGGACGGCCAACAACATGGTGACTGTTTTTGTTGGCCTTGAGACTATGTCGATTGCACTCTACATACTGACCGGACTTGTTCGAAGCGATGAGGGGGCAATGGAGAGCGCACTAAAATACTTCCTGTTAGGTGCTTTCTCAACCGGTTTCTTTCTCTATGGCATCGCTTTAATGTATGGTGCCACTGGAACCATGTACTTCACAGAAATGGCGTCGGGGTATGCAGGCAGTGAGTTGCAGCCGTTGTTTTGGGTTGGCGTCGCATTGTTCTTAGTCGGGTTCCTGTTTAAGGTTGCGGCGGTACCGTTCCATATGTGGACTCCTGATGTTTACCAAGGCGCACCCACCACGTTGACCGGTTTTATGGCCACTGCGTCAAAAACAGCGGCTTTTGCGGCTTTGATATTGGTGCTTTATCACGGCATAGGGACCTTGGCACCCGGTGATGGAGAATGGCAGTTGGCATTAGCGCTTGTTGCCCTGGTAACGGTGGTGATGGGCAACATACTCGCGCTTAATCAGGACAACGTAAAAAGGATGTTAGCCTACTCATCCATTGCTCATGCGGGTTACGTACTGATTGGGCTTGCGGCAGGCACGAGCGAAGCTTATGCGGGTGCAGTCTACTATCTGTTGATCTACGCTCTCATGAACATTGGTGCATTCGGGGTGATTGCGCTGCTCGAATGGGATGGTAAAGAGGGGCGGGTACAGACGCTTGATTCGCTGTCGGGTATTGGTTTTAAGAAACCGCTACTGGGAGTAACGATGGGGGTCTTCATGTTTAGCTTGACAGGGTTTCCGCCGCTGGGCGGTTTTTTTGGCAAGCTTGCTGTATTTGCCCCTGCCGTCAACGCCGGGCTTACCTGGTTGGCTATAGTCGGTGTTCTTGCGAGCGTGTTTTCGGGCTATTATTATCTACGTGTACTGTATGTTTTCTGGATGAAGTCCCCTGAGGCAGCTGATCCAGCTGCCCAGTCGGCGGGTTTTTCTGTACCCCGAACCTCTTCTATAGTAATTGTGGGATGTGCGGTCCTGTTACTGGTAATCGGTTTGATTCCGGGGCTACGAGATCTAACTCTTTCCTTTTTTGCTCAGGGAGGGCTCGCAACCCTGCCGTAGTATTCTCCTGGATGCGTTCTTTGATCACGGATTTATTGCCACATGCTCCCAAAATGGGGCTGTATGTTGCTCCTGACGTTCCAGAAAAGAGGTTGAGGGGAGCAGTTCGGGATTACGCAAAGGGTGTACTTCCAGAAGATGTGATTGCGCTCTACGACGGTACATTGCTCGGCAATGGCAGGGACGGTGCTATTTTCCTGGATGATCGTCTGATCTTTCAGAACTCAGACTTTGAACCTGCTCAGACTGTGCATTACCGCGATCTGGTAAATCTGGTTACCAAGCGGTCCAGGCTTCGCGGGACCTACATTGAGATGGAGGTCAACAGGGGACGGGCAACCTTCTCGGCAAAGCTGGATCTTTCAAAAAATCCAAGCAGTCTCGAGTACATTGAGCGGTTTCTCCAAAATGTCATGCTCCTACCAGAGCAATCCACTCCCGATGAGACTGATTGGAATACAGTTTCTCGGGTCCTGGGGGAATTGCGTTCAAGCGGAAAGCTTACAGAGGCGGACTATCACAGACTCATGAATTGCCGCCCATAACTTGCCTAACTGGCAGGGATTCCTGAACAAATTGAATTTTTCGTGGTATCTCCCCGCCAGTTTATTCATATCAGAAAAATGGCCTTCAAACTACCCAATCTTCCGTACGCACATAATGCGTTGGAACCCTATATCGATGCGCGCACTATGGAGATTCATCATGGCAAGCATCATCAGGCGTATACTAATAATCTGAACAACGCCCTGGGGGGACATGAGGACCTTCAGGGACTGTCTATTGAAGCATTACTGCGTGGCATAGGTGAGGTGCCTGAAGCCATTCAGGGCGCTGTTCGCAACAATGGGGGTGGCTATGCTAATCACAACCTTTTTTGGACGGTGCTTAGCCCAACCGGAGGTGGTACTCCAACTGGTGCGTTAGCCGCAGAGATAGACAAGGCATTTGGATCATTCGATGATTTTAAGGCGAAGTTCTCCGCGGCTGCAGGCACGAGATTTGGTAGCGGATGGGCCTGGCTTGTCGTTGACAGTGATGCTACGCTTCAGGTATATTCCACAGCCAATCAGGACAGCCCATACATGGAGGGCCATACGCCCATCCTCGGGTTGGATGTTTGGGAGCATGCGTATTACCTCAATTACCAGAATCGTCGCCCCGACTATGTTGCCGCGTTTTGGCATGTGGTCGATTGGGATCAGGTTGCTGCGAATCACGCTGCTGCAACAGGCTGAGTGTCCGGGTGGTGTAATTGCCCGCTGAAATACCCCAGGAGCTAAATCGGTTTTTGTGGGAGGTATTTGATCTTATCCCCGGCGGTCTTGTATTTGTGTGTGAGGAATGGGATAGCCTTCTGCAGTTGCTGTCTAGGGAGATAGATTGGGAAATTCGGAGATTTACTCTCCTTCGGTTCTGAGTAAGACTCACGATTTGCAGTTCATTTTCGGCAGGTTCCGCTTGCTGACATCTAGCTCGAGTCCAATAATCGCGATGATATTCCAGAGGCATTGATGGGCTACAGGCATTGTGGCGCGACGAGAACTTTCGGGGGAGGATCCGTTGAGGTCATCAAGAAGTGTGGGCGACCTGAGGCTCGGCCTCCTCAATAAGAAAAGAAAATCGTCCGTTCACTGTACTGGTTGCAATGTTGTGCATCTTCACTGAGCTGACGAGCGCAATGGGCTACAGCTACCGTCTCATTTCACTCAAAAGGCGTTTGATGCTCCAATTCCGGTTCAGCGTACGATTAACGGCCGTGTCAACTGTCTTTCATCGGTGACGAGCCTCAGAAAATACATCCCTCCCGAAAGCTGCCCGGTGGCCAGTTGCTTGCTATGGGAACCGGCCAATTGGGCCGCATTCAGTACACTGACCACCTCACGTCCAAGAAGATCATGGACTGAAAGCCGGACTTGACTCGCCTTCGAAAGCGCGTATTCGATCGTGGTAAATGCTCCTGTAGGATTCGGGTAATGCGTAAAGGTCACCGGGATCTCTAAACTCAAGGGGGATACCGTCTCCAACGCTGTGGCCGTGGCATTCCATAACCTGAGTGCTATTCTGCCGGCCGATGCAATGAAGTGTTCATTCCCGGAAATGGCTATGGAATAAACAGGGTATCCATGGTTCAGTTGGTCAACCTCCCGTCCTGTGGCTAAATCCCACAGACGAATCATATTGTCATCTGATCCCGAAGCCAACAGCGCGCCATCCGATGAAAATACCACGGAATTAACGTCACGTATATGTCTATCAAAGCGCTGCATCTCCTGCCCCGTGGCTACATCCCACAGACGGATTGTGTGGTCATCTGACCCCGAAGCCAGCTGCGTGCCGTCTGGTGAAAATGCCACGGAATTAACACCCTGGATATGCCTAATAAAGCGTAGCAGCTCCTGTCCCGTAGCTACATCCCACAGACGAATCGTACTGTCCTCTGACCCCGATGCCAGTTGCGTGCCGTCTGGTGAAAATACCACGGAATTGACCCAACGAGTATGCCCCTCAAAGCGCCGTATTTCCTGTCCCATAGCCACATCCCACAGACGGATGGTGTGGTCATCTGACCCCGAAGCCAGCTGCGTGCC
>CAZCYQ010000047.1:0-25109 GCA_964503085.1 uncultured Rhodothermaceae bacterium
CTGGACGTGGAGGAGCGTTCTCAATAGAGACTCCTGTGATCCGTCAAATTGATGGAATGTTCAACTATCCCATATAATTCCCCAAAATAGAGTTTTTTGTATGAACCGTTATCGTACTTGACGGACGTTACCTCCAATATTTCGGGGGAGGCCTTTATTCCTTCCAGGTGGCCGTATGGAAATTATCCGGGAAACTCTAAAATCTCGGCTACATCGCCCAAGTAAGGGTCGAAATGTTAGTTTTGGGCACAACATCAAGGATGTATACTGCCCTTGCGATCCAAGCGTTACGCCGAATACGCATTGACTATACGGAACGTTACCACAAACCCACCTCCCGCCATGCCATTCCCTACTTCACCAATCACTGAATCTGTCTTGCCACGGATTCAATGATAGGATTAAACCAAAATTCCCGCAGTGTACGGCTGTCGGCACCTAACTACATGCCCAGACTCCCTCTCACTGCGTCCATCACATCCTCATCAATCTCTAAATAGCCCTGTTCACTGGCATAACTCTCGACATTCCGCTTGACCATGGGCTGGATGTAGGGGGGAATTGCTTCAATGCGAGCAAGTGCCTCTGCCGTCCAGACAGGCTTTTTCGGCTCAGACTCCGCAGCTCCAATCGCGTCATTGACCATCCCGGTAAAAGGACACTTACCACCTGTACCTGAAGGAGGTCCCTCTGGCGACTCCTCCTGACCCGATGCAAGATTTGATCGGAGGGTTTCCATGGGTTCTTCCGGTGTAGTCCGCCCACCGATCCTGACACCCAGTGAGCGAACCATCTGGGTTTCGGCTCTATTGGTCAACATCGCTGTCTGCACTGAACAGGTCGGACACTCGTACACGATGGACATTGTGCCGTCAAATGGACCATGCGTAGACTTCAGAGCCATCGGCTGGTCACAGGGAACACATAAAAATTTCACTTTGATTGATTTTTAAGCCAGAAATGTACACGTTGGGCTACATCCAGGATCGCATGGGCGACCGGATGCCCCGCATGCGCCTCCATGTAGGATCTGCCCGTCTCCAAAAAATCGGCAAGCGTAACATTGAACGGAATGGCACCCAAATAGGAGACACCATGCCGCTCAGCCAGTTCCTCCACCGCCTCGGTCCCGATAAACATCTGCTCATTACATCCACACTCCGAACAAATCATCGTACTCATATTCTCAACCACACCTGCAACCCGTACATCCGCAACATTCAATGCCATCAAAATAGAACGGGAAACAACCGTCATCGCCGTCTGTGATGCCGTAGAAACCACAATTGCACCCGTTAGGTCCGGTAAGAGGTCCGCCAAATTCTGAAGCCGTTCGGCACCAGGGGGCAAATCTATCAGCAACACATCCAGATCACCCCAATCGGTGTCTGAAAGCAGTTCCCGAAGTGCACTCATCTCAACCATTGAACGCCAAGTATAGGCGCCCTGCTGGGATGATGCCTCCCATACGAGCGGGGTTTCGTCCTCCGGCAAAAACATATCCATAGACATGACCGGCACACCGTACGCGTTACGGGCAGCGATCATTGCGCCATTGTTCGGCGACGGCTTATGGTCTTTTACTCCCATCATACGCGCCATACAAGGTCCATTCAAATCTGCATCCAATACGCCCGTACGCACGCCCAACCTGGTTAACCCATCCGCCAAGCAGGCCGTCACGGTACTTTTTCCAACTCCTCCCTTTCCGCTCATCACCGCGAAAACACTCCCGATCCGTGCCAGACGCTCCCTTAGCCGATCGTGCTGCTGGGCAACCTGGCCCAAAACATCAGATCCTCCATCGGACGCTATATCGTGATAGGTTTTCAGTTATCCGAGCCAGCTTTCGCCTGTTCCTGGATCATTTCCTCCATCAGCTCTATCCCCTCCCTGATTCCTTCCTCGGTGATTGCCAGCGTGATCAGGTTCGTCTTGGAGGCACGTGCTACCGCCTCTACGCGCTCCTTGGTGCGTGTACGCATGAAGCCCTCGGGAACCCGGTTGAGCCGCGCGCGAGCATTTCTTGCCCATAAAAACTCTCCATCTTGCACTAAGTCCTCTGCGGCCTTTCTGGTTGGGACTTCACGCGAGCCATCGGCATGCTTACCAACCGTCTTCAAGTGCCCTCCTGGTGCCAGGTTCTGCAACTCCTCGGCATTACCGGTCAATACTGCACGCACCATACCGAGCGTGATCGTGGGCACACGCTGTACGCGTGCCCGTTTTTCAATTTGCGCTTTGGCCCGGCGCATCTGATAGCCGTCAGGAACAGAACGAAGTTCTTTTAATGCTTCCTTGGTCCATTGCAGGCGCACGTCATCAAAGGTTTGTTGTTCCTGTGAACCACCTTCAAGTTTGGCCAACTGCGCAATCGCATCCTTGTCCAGCTTCTGGAATGCCTCCGCGGGGCTGCCACATACTGCACATCGTACGGGGTCAAAGTCACGCGCTGAATATCCACACTGACTGCAAATCCATGTTACAGAATCTCTGTTTGTGATTTCCTTGGCCGCGGTATCCTCTGCAATAATGCCCATCTTGATCATGGACGAGCGCGGCAGGATATTACCCATAGCCTGTTCAACTATCTTGCGGGTGATTACGGAGTGTCCACGCTCCATGGCCCACCGATGAATTGTTGTGCGTGCGATACCACGAGCAAAGTCGGGAGCAGTATTAAGGAGGCGTGTGGCAGGCTCCGTCCATAACATGGATTCCTCTGCACTCACGTCTACAGGTGGCACATACCGCTTACTGGATAGCAAGATATTACATGGCGCTTGGCGGAGGAGATTCTCCGTGTTGCTCCCGATGTCCATATCCTCATCACTGTGCACCCCGATACGTCCCAGCACCAACAGCCACGGCTCTTCACGCCTGATGTACTGCAGCATCTTCTCGAATGCCTTGCCGTCAAGCAAAGTGATCTTAAGATCTACCTCAGCTTCATCCGCAATCCGTCTGGCAATATCCAGATGTGACTGATATATCTTGGCAAGTCCGGTGTCAATAACCTCTTCGTGCAACTGCTCCTGCTCCTTGAACCTGAAGACCTTTGATGCTTTTTCCGTCAGCACGTTAACAATGCTGTTGAACATCGCATAGTGCAGGTAGGGATCATATACCGACACCGCTTCAACCAGGCGCCCCGTCTTCTGACCAAGCTCAAGCGCAGTGCGCAGACCCGCAAAAGACTCTGGACTGCCGTCAATTCCCACGACAATATTGCCCTCGGCCTTTCCATCAACGCTGATCGTTCCCGGATCAAGATTCTTGATCACCAAAGTGTCTGTGCGTACCCGACGTGTGACACGCTCACATACACTCCCAATGGTGCTGTCCTTGACAGCCCCCAAACCCAGCGCACCCATGATAACGAGATCATAGTCACTTTCGTCAATGTCCTGAGCAATCACCTTCCAGTTCTTGCCGTCATACATCTTCGGTTCAAACGGTACACCGGCGGCTTTACAACGCTCTTCTGCCACAACCAGGTACGAATCACTGATGAGCTCGAGTCCCATTGTGATCAACGTGTCGTGAATCTTGCGCTGCTTCTCCATCGCTTCCTCAATCAGGTACTCCTCTGGAAGCGTGTATTCCATTTGTTTGAAACGATAATCATGCATACGTGCCGCGTACGCATGACTCGCTACAACCGTCGAATCAAATTGTCCAGCAAGGGTTACCGCCATATCAATGGCACTGAGCGAATGCTCAGAATTGTCAACCGGTACGAAAATTTTCTTGTACATGAGCACTAACGCGTATACCGCGTATCAATAGACATAAGGAATTCGATCACGCACATAACGAAGTCTATCAATCACATAATCCATTTCCGGGCGGTCACTGATAGCGGCCACGTTTAGTAACGCAGCGTCAAGAAAAGCTCCACACGAACCTCTCTCTTCTTCATCTGCCTTCTCTACACAGGCAATGAACCGCCTGAGTTCAAACCGTGTTTTAACCAATTGGTTACGTGTATCCGAGGAAGGATCCACAACTGCAATGTGTCGGGAAAGTCGCCTGACCTCCAATCCGAGGATTGGAGGAACCATTTGACGAAATTGCTGCCAGGGAAGGTATTGAATCTCGTTTTCAACCATTGGCCGTACGCGTAACGGTTGAGATAGTCTCTTCACTCATTTCGGGAATCGGCTGAATAGCATCTACCTCACAGAAAGCCAAGCACTCCATAAAATCTGTGCACTCGGGCTCAATCACGTAGATCGGATCATCAACCCTGATAGCCTCAATTGGGCACATGTCTACACAATCACCACATGCCGTACACTCTTGCGTAATGTAGTATGGCATAATCTATACGAGGTGTGTTGGTTTTCTCGAAAATGCGGGCGCTGCGCCAAATGCCTTGGTCCGCTGCATACCGCTGAGTGCGCCATTCATGACCTCGGTAGTGATACTTGATACGCCCTTGTTGCGAGCGTACGCTTCAACGCCTTTCCGTGTCTTGTTACGAATGAACGAAATAGGAATCCGCCCAAGACGCTCCTGGGCGGCCTGATCCCAGTGCAATACCGCCTCCGGCAAAGCTGTGCCCGTGGGCTGATAGGCACAGCCGGGGTCTTCTGCCAAATAATCCCCCGTGGCTGCAAAGGCTCGACACCGACAACCGCCGCATAGATCTTTGAACTCACATGCACCGCAGCGCCCCTTCAGGTTTGCCGTTTCTCTGAGTTCTGCAAAAACAGCGGAAGTATCCCAGATTGTCGTGAAAGACTCCTCCAGCACACTTCCAGCCACAACATCCATATAGGGACAGGGCGTAACATTTCCCTCCGGTGTAATTCTGCAGTATTCTGTTGCCGCCATGCATCCACCGCTCTCAAGCCCCCCGCGCCCCATAGCGTAGGCAATCTGTTTGAATTGGGGTGCACACTTGCTGCGTACCAACATGGGGCGATAGTCCTCCTGCAGATCGACCAGTCGCGTCAACATGGCTTCCGTCGCTGCAGCCGAGAGATCAGTCATCCCCTGTCCCCGTCCGGTCTGCACCAGAAAATACAGATTGAACGACCAAGCCCCATGATCCCGCGCAAAATCTAGAAGTGCGGGAACCTCGTCGTAGTTCTCTTCCATGACCGTTGTTTGCACTAGCACTTCCAGCCCCTCTTCCTGACAGATTTCCAACGCGCGTACTGAGTGCTGCCAGGCATTGCGTCCACCCCTGAATGCGTTGTGACGATCAGGATCAGCGGAATCTATACTGATCCCGACTCCTTTGACACCACACTCAACCATCTTGCGGGCAACAGCACGCGTCACAAGCACGCCGTTGGTACCCATCACGACCCATATGCCCATTGCACTCGCGGTCTCCGCAAGATGGTAGATATCTTTGCGCAGAAGCGGTTCCCCGCCCGTCAAGATTAGCATTTCAGTGCCGAGAGTCCGCATTTCACCAAGTAATGCAAGGCACTCATCGGTGGTCAGCTCCCGATCAGCCGCGCGTCCGGCAGACAGATAGCAATGTGGACACTGTAAATTGCATTTCTTGGTCAGGTTCCATGACACGAGCGACGGTATGTACGTCCTCCTGTCCACAGCTTAAGCGGTTTTCCTGCGACGCGCCCGTAAATTCACCAGGGCCACAATCAACAGCTCCGCCCCCAATACAATCAGGAACCACTTTGCCATAGGGAGCACCGCAGATTGCGTCTCCATTGGTTGCAAGTACAGATGGTACCACGCCGAAAGCCCACGCTTATTGCCCCGCTCCCCGTTAAACCCGTCCCATACAGTAAAAGAAATCGGAACAAAGGTCGCTTCCGACATCGTCAACTCTCCCCGGCTACGGGGACCCTTGAACTGGACTGTCCAAACCCCATCTTCGTAGCTGGCAGATCTTTCCAGAGCGATCCCGTTATCGGCGATCCTTCCCGACCCCTGCCCCGTTAACACGGCAGCTGAATCCGTGGCGAGATCTGTGTACCAGATACTCATCGGAAACCTGCTGTCTCCAAACATGAAGTACGGGCGTTCCAGTCCCTCTGGCGTACGGGACGGCAGGAGTGCAGCCACTGCATCCGACCACCCATCCATTAGCGTATCCGGCTGTGCCGGATCAAACATTGGCACCTCAATCCCCGGGTTATTCACGCCTTCGGTTTCTGCGGTCATATCGTGCCACTGCAGCTGGATTGCGATCTCTGATTCGTTATACACTGCCTTCACGCCTATGCCATTGACGCCGGGATAAAAAGCACGCCCAGGCTCAATTATCTGGCCGACGATCGGGAAATACGTTTCAGGCGCTGCTTCAAAAAGACTTTCACCCAACACAAGTTCACCCGACTGCCCCTGCACCGTAACCGTCGTACCATAGTCCGGGGTATCTCTCGACAGCGACCATACATAATCCACTAAAGCCCACCGATCCTCCTCGTCAATCGTTTGCTCATACGAAGGCATCGGCGTCCCATTCAGACCAGTCATGAAGGTCCGATATATATCCTCACGTGTAGCACTGGCTCTGAATGTCCAGCGCTTGGTCATGTCTGCCGCGCGAATAGGGTATCCCCAGTCATCCACGAGTTCTGGGGCACTCTCGCCATTTCCGCGGCCGTTCTCGCCATGACAGTCGGCACATTGATTGGCTTCAAATACCTCTCGCCCACGTGCCAAGTGGTCAGGGTCTGCTGAATAGGAGGGCGCACGCGGGATCTCTACCACGGTAGGATTGCCGTACGGCCCGTCAAAAGCAGACTCAAATGTCTTGAGGTAATAGACTAGGTTGGTGATTTCCGTCTCGGACAGGATCCCTTCCCAGGCGGGCATACTCGTGTACGGCATCCCGAGGCGAATACTCCGCTTGATGTCTTCCGTCGTAGGAAGCTCGCCACTCGCTGTGGAACGGAACTTATAGTTACCTGAAGTAAAATCTCTGGGCGTCGGGCGGAGGTAGGGTGTCGCCACGGCACTAGCATCTCCCTCATAGCCGTGGCAGTGTGCACATTTGATATCATAGACTTCCTTACCCTCGGCGCGTTGCGCCTCTGTGCCAAGATCGTTTTCCTGCTGTGCAACCGCAGGGTATGCGATGTACACCAGCAATAAAGTCAGCAAAATTCGCATCCTTGTCATCGGTTAATGCGGCATACCTTGCGCCCGTGGTTCGAATCCGGTGAATTCATACAGAAATATGATTACATCCCAAATCTCCTCTTCCGTAAGAAAATCTTCCCATGCCGGCATTGCGCTTGACCATGGTGTTGATTCCGTCGGTAGTCCCGGAGCTCCTTTTGCAATTCGCCAGAATAGATAGGACTCCTGGAGCATTGCGATCGTCGTTGCATCATTGAAGTTTGCCGGAAGCGGGTCATACCCATGCGCAAACATCCCGGCCCCCTCCATATTGTCCCCGTGACAGTAGAAACAGTTCTCAAAGTAAATTCGCCGTCCATTGGCAACATGTTCTGCAAAAGCTGCTTCATCCGTATGCTGGAGCTCACGGATGGGGTTATTGGCGGTTGTCAGATTGATCGAGGTGCCCTGTAATGTTATTGAGGACGGGGGCGGCGGGTGTATCGTACGGCCGCTGGAGGGTGGCTGTGGCGCCTCGTTCATACTGGCATAGGTCCAGGCAGCCACTGCTGCTGGGATCACAAACATAACAATAAGCAGTGCGACCCGATACTGGCGCGTTACCATGAAGCGTACGATAGATTCCTGGGCCTGCCTCAGCTCTTTGTTATCCGCCGACAGATAGGCAACCAGTGCAATCGTAATGATCGCCATGAACAACACGATAATTGAATTCGGCAGCGGTGGGTTAATACCGTACGAGAAAGCGGCCCACAGCGCGGCCCACCATATCCCCATCCAGGCTAGACGATTAAGCTTGACCCAGCGCGTCACCACGAACTGGATCAGAACCATCACTGCCGCTATCGCAAGAAGCACAAAAAGATTCATGGGCAAACAATATCAATTCAGTGAGCCTAAAGCGAAGCTAGATAATCTACCAGGGCCTGCAGTTCAGATGCAGATACCTGTTCATGAAAACCGGTGGCATCAAGCATGGCGGTCATAACCCCGGCAACAAAGCCCTCAGTTACTGTTGCATCTGGGTCTACAATAGCTTCGTAGATTTCCGCCTTGGACATGCGTCCACCCAAGCCTTGAAGCGTTGGTCCAGCAGCCGCTGTACCATCCAGGGTATGACAGGTATTGCACAGGTACGCCGCAAACAGTGTTTCTGCATCCCGATTCCCCCCTACCGCCGCCGGAGCAACGTCCTGTGATGCAGGCGCTTGGCCCTGCCATTCAAGTTGCGTATCCATCGTAACCGTCGGTGTTCCGCCGAGAGATTGCAGGTAGGCAATCACGGTGAGTATCTCCTGATCTGTAAGTGCAATCGGCGGACGGGCAACGTTGGGCATTCCGGCCACATAACCTTCCAGAACGTACGCGTTCGGATCATACATGGACTCTGCCAGATAGTAAACATCACTTTGCCCCGCAACACGTTCTCCAGCTATAGCACCAATACCGGCCAGATCCGGGAAACGCAGCCCGGTTCCATGGTCTCCCATAGTATGGCACGTCAGGCAGGTCCCTTTCCCTGCGACGATTTCCTCACCAATGGGAATCATCTCCTCTGTGGTAAGATTGGCGCCAATCTCTATATCCTCAGGCGGCTCTGTTCGCTTCTGTGGTACCCACAAACTGACGTACCAATAGAAAACGCTGACCACAATGGTGAATCCGAATATTTTCAGGGCCTGTTTCACTGGATTGCCTACTGGTCTGTTGTTTTTTTAAGATTCTATAGGTGTAGATGCCTCCGCTTTACTCCATCGAGATCCCGATTTAGGTTCCCAATCCTTTCGACCTGACAGTCCGGCCAGGAAGAAAACGATCGCGATCAACAGGAAGAAGACAATAACAATCGCGCTTACAACACCCCCAGCATAACCCAGTGTGGGAGTAAACGCATCTACGGAGGTGTCACGTACTACACCATACACATGCCAATGCTGACGCATACCCGCACGAACATAGCCCATGAGGCCCATCAGCCAGGTAAACGTGATTGCCAGGAAGAAAAGGGCATACTGCGATCGAGCCGAAATCTTTCCCCAAACGATTTCCCCGCGGGACTTTGCATTCTTGAACAGGAATATATCAATGACCGTCACAGAAATCATCGCAAACAATACAGACATTACCTGTGGTTGACTCAGTCCAATACGCGTTTGGGCATCCACAAAGTACCCGTATACACCCAGAAATACGACGTAGATCACCACCGCAGCAAATATGCCGAATTGAACCCAGTTCCCAGTCTTGGCCCACGAAACGGTCGCCTCCTTGTTCGCACGCCGATAGAGCAGGAAGCTGACATAAGTCGTGAGTATGAGCAGGTTAACCGCTGTATTCTTCGCGCTCATCACACCCAGAACATTCAGTATAGGATGATGTGAACCTCCCATTGCGCGGGCCTCTTCCACCGTCGCAACAAGCGAATGCGGGGTTGCCCACACAATAAAACAAAGTGTAATGATGCCCAGAAGGTACTTGATAAACCCTCGGAAGCGCTCCGCCCCCGGTATTCGGGCCATGCTGAGCCACAGATAGTAGTTGGCCGCCAGGAACAGGTTACCAATCAGTACCGCCTGCACGATGAACAACCACGAAAACGTACCTCCCATCAACGTGATTCCAAGACTCTGGTCGTACGCATAAATCTCCACCCCCAGCCAGTAACCCGCAAACGGGAGAGGCAGCAATGCACAAATAGCCACAAAAATGCCTATGTACCCCATCCAGTCGTAATGGGCCCGGGCTTCCAGTGTTTTTGCGCCCAAAAATTTGAAGGCACCGTAAGCTGCCCCGATAGCTCCACCAAAAGCCACATTGGCAATAATCCGGTGGATATTGATGGGCATCCAGATGTAATTGTTGATCGCCTCCCAGATATTGGTCAGGTTGCCCATCTCGTCAATTCCATTGGGCGTGTTCATGAACGTCAACCAGGCGTTAGCAATAAACATGATCGCTGTGCCCACAATGTTGAGCATCACCCCCAGGAATAAGTGCAGGCGGGGAGAGAGTTTCCCCCAGCCGTAGTAATACGCGTAGAGGAAAAACGCT
The DNA here is from genome assembly GCA_964503085.1 of uncultured Rhodothermaceae bacterium. Classification (GTDB taxonomy): domain Bacteria; phylum Bacteroidota; class Rhodothermia; order Rhodothermales; family Bin80; genus Bin80. The sequence continues at coordinate 10,123 of CAZCYQ010000047.1, forward strand.
TCAAGAAAGAACAGCAGAACGTACGGTAAAAAGGTCCAACTGAATATCTTTACCAGATATTGGGTAAGCGCCGGATAAAAGACGATCAACCCGAAGGTAAGCAGCGCACCCAGGGTTGCCGTGAATGAGAACGACACCGAAAGCAACTTCGTGAAATCGTAAGCCAGTTGGTCATAACGCCGGTCTCCCGTCTTGTAACCGATAAACTCAATTACGAGTGCAAACATGGGAACAGCCAACACGAACGCTGCAAACATCAAATGCAACTCGGCGACCGCCCACATAAGCACACGGCTGCTTATGAAAGGCAGCGCCCTGTACTCGGGGTCGGCCTCCTGGGGGGCAGCCCAGGCTGACTCAGAACACAGAGCCACTAACACCAATACGAGGATTCCCAAAGGAATCCTCAGCATCCACGATCTTCGATCAATTGTCAGCATTACAGTTATCAGACAGACAGCGTAGCAGGTGAGTCATAGGCAAACGAACAGGAACAGGAAAATAAGCAATGATCTTCAAGTTGCGCCTCTCAAGATGATCAGATTAGGTATTTTTGGGCTTGCGTGGCCCAAATTAGTTATTTTCACCCCTAAGGTATAAAATTTTGAGTATGCTCCAAAAATTTGACGCGTGGCTTGACGAATATCGTGAAATTGCCTTTGACCTGATCCGTATCTATTTGGGCATCGGCCTGTTTGCACGAGGGATTCTTTTTTTGTTTGACGCATCAACGCTCGTGGCGCTTCTACCAGAAGGTGCACCGGCGTGGCTTTCCGAAAGCTGGGTGCATCTCTTCGTAGCCGGGTTTCATATGGTAGGCGGACTGCTGATCACAGCCGGATTCTGGACGCGCATCGCCGCCCTCTCCCAGATTCCCATTCTTTTTGGGGCAGTGTTTTTGAGTCTGGGAAGTTTGTTTTCGGCAAACCAGTCGCTGGAACTGTCCTCGCTAGTGCTCTTCATGTTGCTCTTGGTCGTGATCTGTGGATCGGGGAACTGGAGCCTTGATCGACTGATCGGGACTTCCCCGAACGATTTACGGCAACTGCTGGCCAAACTGTATCGCTTCCGTGCACACGCCTTTGATCTTCTGCGTATGTATCTCGGGCTCGGCCTGCTTATCCGGGGCATGCTTTTCATTGCGGATGCAAACAGCTTCATGGACCTCATCGGCGCGAATTCATCGGCTATGCTACGGTCGAGTGTTCTGCTGCACTATGTTGCATTGTCGCACTTGCTGGGCGGATTCATGCTGCTGACCGGACTGCTTTCACGTGTCGGTGCACTGATCCAGATTCCCGTCCTCGTGGGCGCAGTGTTTGTTGAAGAGATGGCCGGGGGGCTGACTGCGGGTACACAGGGCTTTGAGATCGCCATGCTGACCCTGTTCTTGCTGATCCTGATCTTCCTGTACGGATCGGGCCAGATCTCCAGCGATCACTATTTCTTCAAGCGAACCAGCGGACCTAGGCCAACGCGCACCACCGTGACCGGGCAGGCGGCAGAGATCCTTAGTCAGGATGTTCCAAAGGATCGTGAATTCGCAAACCCCGTCGACATTCTTGCAGTTCCGGAGGCATTGACCTCGGAAGAGTCCATCAAGGAGATAATCTCAAACCCCTATATCGTGTCCCAGGCACGATACAGTTTCTGGGGCTGGGCGTTGTTCCTTATGGATGTGACCCCGCAGCCAAAAGAGATTGTGTTCCGGGATGTCCACAGTGGACAGATTCTGCGTCGCAGCAAGGACCCCAGCGTCATCAAACAATTCAGATACCGATAACCCCTGCGCTGCGGAGATACTGATCTTCTTTTCTTCGCATGGTTCGTACACCTTCGGTCGTATCGTCCTCATACCCCAGTAGGTGGAGCATGCCGTGCACGATGTACCGGCAGACCTCTTCGGTATAGGTGGCCGAATAGGCGTTACAGTGGGTTTGCGCAAAATCCAGGCTCACATAGATCTCGCCATCTAACTCCACTCCGTCACTGAGCGAAAAACTCAAAACATCCGTGTCATAATCCGCCTTCCTCCATGATCGGTTCAACTCACGCAACTGTTCAGCACTCATGAGAGTGATTTCCAGTTGCCGGACGCATTGACCTTCCCCCTCGGCCACTTGGGCTACCAGATGCTCTATGAGATTCGGATCAAAATCAAGCTTTTGGTGCGCAACAGTGACTGATAATTCACCTTCCGGCGCTTCTGTGGTCAGGTCTGGCCAGTGATCAGGCGGGGTTTTCATCCTCATCATCAAACGTGAACCCTTCCAGGGCCCCCTCAGCCATCAGGAAAGAAATCACACTGTTTGAAATCTGCCGTGGCATTTTGGTGTAATCCATATCCAGCAAACGTCGGTCATAATTCGCATACAACTGACACCAGGCTGTGGCCTGCACAATGAGCGCGTTCACGACATTGTCCCCCTTCGCATAGAAGATTACTTCCTGGAACTCCTCCTCGGCTACTAGACCTGTGCACCCGACCAGATGAAGCTGTCCACTCACTGTTTCCGCAGTCACAATGTGGCCGGAGATTTCCCCCTTGAGCTCTCCTGGAAATTCAACATCTATTGAGATCTCCAGGTTGATGGTCTGGCCAAGCTCTTCGTTCGTGACCTCGTAGCGTACCACGTGGTCCTGTCGTTTGGGCACTGTACCCAGTGCACGACCGATCCGTTCAAAGTCGTGTTCGCGAAACTGAAACGCCATTTTTGATACTAGCTGATCTGATCCTCAAGCTACTGAATTTCGTCTTGAACTCCCGAGTCCTGTCCGGCGGGATCCTGTGTTTGTATCCCCACCACATTCCCGGAGCTGTCAAAAATGGTTCCCTCTGGCAGCCCCATCATCAATGCACGCATTTGATCAGCAGTAATGTTTGCCTCCTCCCCGAAATCTTCACGAATATTATTCTCAAATGCCGCGGCCCCCTCGTAATCCTCCGCCTGTACGTACGCTCTTCGTATTGCATCCACCAAGGCATAGTTCATCTGTTCCATTCTCTGCGAGATATTAGGTAATCTCAGCCTGTGTCTGACGAGGGGTTCGGCAAATTGAAGGATTTGCAAGGCCCTTGTGTAATCACCCGCCTGCTCATAAACCTGTGAAATGTACATGAAAGAAGCAAAGTCTCCCGGGATCGTCGTAAACGGAATTTTTTCCAACAATCCGTCCATGAGGGCAACGCCTTCCTCCACTTGACCATCCTCTATCAACGCGATAGCCGTCTGCGCAAAAATATTCCTGTAGTTGTCCACCATATTCCGAATATTCGCGTCATAGTAAACCTTGGGGTTATTCAGGTTCCTGAACCTGAACGTCTTCAGCCGCTCTGGGGTTACTCCAAGTTCGACCCGCCCCTGAGAATCCTCGTGGCGTATCGGAACGACACGTAACGCCTTTCCTTCCAACTGGAAATAATTCTGCAAATCCAGACGTCCATCGGGCGCCACGGTTACAGCAAAGTACACTGGACGTTTCCATCCATCGGCAGCTGCTCCAGCAACTATATTTAATGCAGCCCGGTCTGCCCCATACAGGTAATAAATTTGCTCGCCAGTCTGCGGATCCGTACCGACTGGCCGGCCACGCAGTGTCCAGGCCATTGAACTGTCTATCATGCTCCGGTCAGCCTGGCCGACGAATACTTCTGACTCCTCGGAAAAGAGTGCTGGATCAACAGGTAACTGTATTGTTCTCGGCTCATATGGACGGGCAACTAGACCATCTATCTCTCTTTCAGACATACCTATGGGTAAAGGAGATGATTCGCGCGAATGCTGGTTTTTGAGTTGCCGTACGTACCACGGTGTATTCAGCAATGAGAGGTTTGCAACACGTACATCCCTTCGAACACCTTCGACTTCCTGCGCATACCAGAGAGGAAAAGTGTCGTTATCACCATTCGTGAACAGGATCCCGTCTTGGGCAACACTCATTAGCATATTATGCGCGTAGTCGGGCGCGATGTAACGACCGGACCGATCATGGTCGTCAAAATTTTCGACGGTCATCCAGCCCGGAACGGCCAGAAATACTATCGCAGCAACAACCCACGTTAGATTGCGGAACCCATCGCCCATTGCATCCCGCACGAGCCGGAGAAACCCGCTGGCTCCTATTCCAATCCACAGACTGAAAGCAAAAAAGCTCGCGACATACGAATAATCCCGCTCCCGGGGCTGTATCGGCGACTGATTGAGGTAAAGGATGATCCCCACACCGGTGACCAAAAACAGGATCAGTACACTGAACGCCCGCCGCCAGTCCCTGCGGAAGTGATAAAGCATTCCAAAGAACCCCAATAGCAATGGCAGTGCAAAGTATCTGTTGCGACTTGCTTTTTCGCTGGGTGTTTGTTGGAGCGTTTCGTTTGGCCCATCAATAAAAGTGATTCCCGTTATCTGCCGCGCCCCTTCAACATCACTCTCCCGTCCAGAGAAGTTCCATAGAAAATAGCGCAGGTACATATGCCCCAACTGATACCTCCAGAAGAACTCCATGTCGGAGTTATAGCGCCGATAGACATTCACATGCTGCGCTGTAGGTGAGTAGCGTCGAGGAAACAGTTTTTCATTGAAACCACCGGTCGCGTTGTTGAAGCTGGGTCCACTCAAAAGTTTCGTTTCTCCGTACTGCTCACGCTCCAGATAGGATACGATTGCTTCAGGGGTTTCGGGGTCATTTTCATCAATGGGCGGATCAGCTGCGCTGCGAATAAAGATGACTGCATAGCTGGAGTACCCAATAAGTACCATGAGCAGACATACCGCAACGAGGTTTGCGGTCTGTTTTTGCCGCGTATGCGATATCCACACAGCTGCAACAACTCCGAGAGCTACCAGCAGCAACACGATCAGTGGTTGTCCGATTTCTCCGGCAATACCCGGCAGTTTTTGTACGATCCCCGGGTAAATGACAAGAAATGCAACGGACGCTACAACGAGCGTCAGAAGGATAGCCTGCCAGCGCTTTCTCGACTTCCAGCCGGGCTGGCCCCGAACATCCCATTCCTTGCGATCGTACTCGACAAAAAAGAAGATCAGTGCAATAAAAAAGAGTGCCAGTAAACTCAAAAGGTGTACACCGATGGCCAATCCAAACAAATAGGCGACCAGTACAAGTATCCGATTGGCTCCTAATCCCAGGCGGTCACGCGTATTGGTAAGCTCTTCCCGCGCAAGATCGCTCCATTTCATGATCAGCCACACTACGAGCGCAGTAAAAAGCATAGACATCGCATACACCTCCGCCTCCACTGCATTGAACCAGAATGAATCCGTTACTGCAAACGTGCAGGCCCCAACCACGCCACCGAAACGCTGAACAAATGTGGCCGAGACAGGACCACTGTTTCCTGAACGTGCGCCCGGGCTGAACTCCCGAAGCAATCTAACGATGATCCAGTACGTTAGCAGTATCGTGAATGCGCTGGAAAACACCGAAACCAGATTGACCGACAGTGCAATCAAGTCTGTAGGAACAAACATGGAGAAAAGCCGCCCAACCAACATATAGAAGGGAGCCCCTGGGGGATGTGATACCTGCAAGCCGTGCGCAATCGCAATAAACTCTCCTGCATCCCAAAAACTCGCTGTGGGGGCAACAGTCAATAGGTACAGTACCAGTGCGTACGCAAATACCCCAATAGATACAAATAGGCCTGCACCCTGAGATTTCATATTATAACTGCCATGGATGAACGTGAAAAACGGAACCAGTGTAACTACGGACTGGAACGCGTGTTGCCGGATCGCGGGTTAAGGGTAGATTGTACGCGGTGTGCAGTCCAAATATGTGGCCTGCTATACCATGAGTGCACTGCCGAATGTTTCTGAAATGCCCGTACAGACAGCTTCGGGATACGGAATAACTGACCGTTCAACATTTGCGGTTCCGGAGACCTATCTGCGTGACTCGGCACAAGCAGGTCTGAGCTAAAGACATGAATATAGTTCCCAATATTATTCATCGTATGGTTCTGCGCCAGCTACCCGGTCCATTGCTGGGCTGGTTGGGAATACTGCTTTTTTTGCTGTTAATGCAGTTTCTCATCAAGTTTCTGCCGGAATTGACGGGGCGTGACTTGCCATTTGGAGTCGTACTGGAACTCATCGCTTACAACCTGGCCTACATGGTGGTCTTGTCTGTACCGATGGCGGCACTATTGACCTCCCTGATGGTCTTCGGCTCGTTGGCCGAATCGCGCACATGGGTGGTTATCCGTAATTGTGGTATCACACTGTGGGGACTGACCTGGCCAGTATTTGCTGCCGCCATCCTCCTCACCTGGGGAATGGTATACTTTAACAATGTGTTGCTGCCGGAGTCAAACTTCAGAGCACGCAACATGTGGGAGATGATACGCACTGCCCGACCAGGGTTTAGCTTAGAGCCTGGTGTGTTTTACCAAGAGATTGACGATTACAGCATTCTGGTTGGCGAGCGGAACGGCAACCTCCTTCGAGACATACTTGTCTACGACTACACGCAAGGGGGCGTAAATGGCGCAACCATCCGGGCCAACAGGGGGGAGTTGGTTCCACTTGGGAACGCGGTCATCCTCATTCTGAATGATGGCGAAATGCACCGGCTCACTCGCCGATCCGATGCGCAGGGGACTGAACGATATGAAAAACTCGCCTTTGAGCGCCTTCAACTGCGCCTGGATCTCAGTGAGCTTGGGTTTCAGGTGCGCGATCCGTCTACCGGATATCGGTCAGATCGCTCGACCCCAATGGACCGCATGCTCAGCATCGTGGATTCTCTCGAGATCCGACTGTCAGAACAGGAAGCTGAATTACGCAGCAGTATGCCAGTGCCGCCCCTTGAACAGGAACCTGACGTTCCGTCTAAGGATGTTCCTCCCAGGAGCTCCCTAGACTGGCTTCGCAGTGAATCATTCTCCACTTCAACTTCCGGCGCCAACCCAGCAGAGGCAACAACAATGGCGCCCCGCGCCATCCTGGATGGTTTGACCGAAGATCAAATAAAGCGTACCTACCAGCGCGCACGCGATTACGGCCGGGATGCCCGCAGCTCTATTGGCGGTAAAGGCAGGAACCTTGAGCGTACAGCATCGGCCATCAACCGCTATAAGGTCGAAATTCATAAGAAGTATTCGATTTCCGTCGCATGCTTCATCTTCGTCCTTATTGGCATACCACTTGGATTGAGTATCCGCCGGGGTGGTCTTGGAACGGCCGGAATGGTAGCAGTTGGCATTTTTCTCTTTTATTGGGTCACACTGGTTCAGGGAGAAAAACTGGCAGACCGGGGGCTGCTCAGCCCCTGGATAGGCATGTGGTGTGCAAACATCATCATTGGCATAGTCGGGATTTGGCTCTTCGTAAGGGTTTCGCTTGACATGCGTGCCCGACCACGCTATGTCAGTAAATTCTTGTCAAGATATGTCACTGCAAAAACGGAGTAGATCGCTGGGATTCATTGTTAGAACTGGCGATGTATGCTTGATGGACTTCCAAGCCGACAACGCCTGCCGTAACTTCGTCTGAAGTATCGATTTACGAGGGAGTACCATTGATCATAGACGCGGATAATCGGTTGAAGCATGTTTGTCTGATCTATTACGGAGAGGAGCTCCTCCCATGCAAACATAGGAACCATCCAACCCGTTGATGCTCTACTTGGTACCCACTCCCATCGGCAATTTGGCTGACGTTACATTCCGCGCGATTGAGGTACTGGGGAAAGTCGACCTTGTGGCTTGTGAGGATACCAGACGTTCCTCTATCCTTCTCACGCATTACGGTATTAACACGCCAACGATCAGCTACCATGATCATAACGAGCGCCAACGCGCACCACAGTTGATAGAGCGCATGAAGGCCGGAGAACAGATAGCTCTGCTCAGTGATGCGGGTTCACCGGGACTGAGTGATCCCGGTTTTTTTCTCGTCCGCCTATGCTGGCAGAACAACATCCCTGTGCAGGCGCTGCCCGGCCCTACTGCACTGATTCCTGCACTCACCGCCAGCGGACTGCCTTCTGAATGTTTTGTGTTTGAGGGATTTCTGCCCCATAAAAAAGGCCGCAATAAGCGCTTGGAAGCAATTCGTGCAGAGACACGCACAATTGTACTCTACGAGAGTCCACACCGGCTCATCCGAACACTGAATGATCTGGCAAATACTCTGGGACCCGAACGCACCGGGGCAGTTGCCCGGGAGTTAACCAAAAAATTTGAAGAAATCCATCGGACGAGTCTGCAAAAACTACTTGAATATTTTCGTAGCAAGACTACAATCAAAGGGGAATTCGTGATTATCATTGCACCTCCTGCCTTTAACTGAACCGTACATGTCTACTACTTACGTCGCAACATTCACATTTAGTGACTTTGCCACGAACTGCTATGTCTGCCATAGTGACGGAGAAGCTGTCATTGTGGATGCCAGCTGCTCGACCGACAAAGAAACCTCGGAAATTGTCAACTATGTCAACGCAAACAATCTTAGCGTGCGACATCTGTTACTCACGCATGCACACATTGACCATATCCTGGGGTGCAACACTTTGGCGAAGCAGTTCGGACTTGCATGGCAAGCCCACCGAGATACGTCCATCTGGCTTACCGGAGCACCAGCTCAAGCATTACTGTACGGCATACGAATGATGCAACCCCCCAAAGTCGGTAACTGGCTAGATGAAGGGGATATCGTACAATTTGGGAGCGCTCAATGGCGGATCCTGCACACTCCCGGGCACGCGCCTGGCTCCATCTGTTTTGTGGATGAGGCCAACGATTTTGTCATCGCCGGCGATGTATTGTTTAATCAATCCATTGGACGAACAGACTTGCCAGGCGGAAATATGGGAACCCTTATGGCATCCATTTTCCAGAAACTGCTCACGCTGCCAAACAACACGCTCGTCTATTCCGGTCATGGCCCACCTACGACAATCGGTGCTGAGCGCAGGGACAATCCGTTTCTGGTGTAGTGGCCTACAGTAGGTTCTCCTCGAGTGCGTCATCAATCATGACCCTCACCTCCTGATCTGTCGGCCGGCTGTCCAATCCCATAATGGAGTTATATACGAGTTCTCCCATGTGCTCGCATTTGGCATATCGGTCATCTCCATGGAACTCACACAGGCTTTCTGCCAATTGGCGAACATGGTCTGAATTGGCAATTTTATCTTTCCGCATCACTTCAAGGAGCGCATGCACACGCCCATCACTGACACTGACACGATGGGCCATCAATGCCCGTTCCTCTCTGCGATACTGCGCCACCACCGTCGGGGCCAGTACTTCCTGGACCGCTTTCATCAAGGGTGCATTGGCCTTGTAGGCCTGTGGGCGATAGACTTCAATATTCCGGTGGTGGCTCTGCTGATCAAAATCAATAGCTCGGAACCGATAATGATGCTTCTCAAAATCCCGCGTAATATTAACCACAAAATTACCCGTATGCATATCGCCGAGCAGCTGTATCAAACAACGCGTATCGAATTTGACAAACTGCTTGGCCAACCGCACGAGATCGAAGCGGCTCTCTGGCATGTCGTTCGCAAGGAATACATCCCCTGGTACCCCCACGATATGCTCTTCTATAGTGGTGGCGCCCCGAACAAAGTAGTGGATTCGGCTAGGTGAGAGCAGGTGCTCCAGTTCCAGGCCGTAAATGCGGTTCGCATCGGTTTTCTTAACGTAATAGTAGTCGCAGTTCTCGTTGAGAGCGTTAACCATCCTCACCCTGTATGGCATTGTGTTCCCGTACACGCACAGATCCACCCGATCTACGTACAGATGCTGTACGATTGACAGATCCCCGTGGGCTTTCAAATCGGCATAGGTTAATACGAGGTCATCATTGATTTCCCGTTGCTCACTGGGAGGATAAAACACGCTCATCCATAGCGTATCCTTGCCATCCTCACCGTATAACGGCACTCCTTCAACATATCGGCTGAGATCCTGGTAACGAACCCCCCTTGTCTGAAGCCTGCCATAACGCTTCAGATACCCTCCGAGATCTTTGTTGACCGGGTAAAATGCCTTCTTTCGGCTTACCAGATGCCGATCAAGTTGCGCCACGTTTGAACCAGTGTTCTCCATGAAATCAGAGCTTTGTTTCCGGTAGGAACTCGGTCAGCCCATCCAGCATCCCCTGTAGATCGTAAAGGATGAAATGTTGAGTATCCTTTAGTGTCATGAGGTTAAGAGTTACGAAGAAGTTAAAGCTAAGAATTTAGATTTTGCCAGACCTCTCCGATCTTCTCCCAACGCAAGACATAACTGTACCTTTGTTTTCATCATGTTACGAGGATAACTCCCCGGGACAAACCAACAGTCCCCTGCGCCTTGCGCACTCGGGCAGAGCACAGCGAGAAAGGCGCATAGAGTGCTATCTTTTGTAGCCAGTCAATTTACTGGACATACGAACCAATTGAAAACCCTTGAAATTATCTCTTGATTGGTCACACTCTCGAGATTGTTTTTGTCTGTCATCTATTTTGATTGCGGTCGTGACGGGGGCAAACCTCCTTTCGTATCCCTCGTCCAGAATTGAACAATTGAAGTAATCGACTCCCAGCCTTCGGTCTTCGCCGTGAGAACTGTGGATATGGCCGAAGAATACTGCCTTCAGCGCCGGTAGATTCTGACATCGGAAATACAAATCTTTGCTGCCAAGGTAGTCAGTGGGACGAACGTTCTGTGATAAGACAGGGCCGACCGTATCCATAATTGAATATGGAGGGCCATGGCTCACGAGCACGTCAATCGTGGCGGGAATGTTGTCTGTGTACATGGACATGTCATAACCCTGAAAAAACCATCTCCCAAACGGAGGGGTATGAGGCAAGCCCCAAAACCTTATTCGGGTTCCTTTGCTGGCTATGATGGTTGCTCCACTGTTCATTAAAAGGTGGCCTCCTGCCCTAACTATTTCCGACTGGCAGTCCTCTGGCATGAATTCACAAATCTGGTCATGATTGCCCGGAACTACCATGATTGCCCTGAACTGGTCCCTAACGACAGCCAGTTCACGCAAAAACTTTCGCCATGACCGCCTGTGGCTGTCATAGATCACGGACTTGGTTCGGCGATCTGTTCTGCCAGCAGTGAAATCTCCACAATGAATGAGAATGTCACTTTCGTAATCCCTTAGCAGGTCTGGCAAAGCGACTTGTCCGTGCGTGTCGCTGATTGCAGTAATGGTAAGTTCAGCCATACTAGAAGTGATTTGTCTAATGCTTCAAGGCATAAACTTCAAGCCGTACTCCCAGCTGCGCAACTTCCACGGAAGACGACGCGAGTTATGTCGGCGTGCACGCAGGTTCTGGCTCTACCAACTTGGCCGCGGACCTGATCAGGCTATTCGGCTTCAGTACCCCGCCCTATGGCTGGTTATATCTTTTATTTTTGTGGACAAAGACACAAGACGCCGCAGACGAAGAAACTGCGAGTCCGAAGTTTTGAACCTTCTGTAACTTCTCTCGACGGTTTTCACTCCTTGGGTCTTCCAATTGAATCGTTCTGCCATAACGTTGGATTGTTCCTGGCAAGTGCATTGCACACCCCATTGAGACAGCATTCAAGCATCTCGGCCATTTCCACAACCTCCTTAACAACTGCCCCATTACGCCCTACCAAGCCTCCCCACTTGGTCAACATTGTCCGAACGAACCGAATAACGTACGTACTTTAAGCGATCAACAGGGTATACGGAAACAACGCTACCTCGAACTGTTGCTCATGGAGCAAAATTGTGTTGGATGGTTTCATGAGGTGTGGCCGGGATCCAGCCATTTTCACCGGCAGCAGGTGCTTACACATCCAGCTAACTACTGAAGGAGTCGGTAATCATCGCCACTCATAACGTTAGGGATTTCCTGCGCCAATCCCTCCGTGACGCCAAACGATCACTGGCCGACATTCCTGCCGAAATAATTGTGATTGACAATAACCCGGAAGATGGACCAGTCGGTAAGTTGCGCTAGGAGTTTCCAGAAGTCGTGATCGTTTCAGCAAACTCCACGGACGCATACTCCTTGTCTATCATAGAAACTGCCGAACACCTCGCGAAAGCGATGGTCAGGTATAGTTTCCGCCAGAGCTTTCTTTTCAGCTATTCTGAACCAACGTATCGCTTCAAAAACCATTCCCGCATTGCGCCCCCTATACCCCACCCAAAAGCACCTAGACCAATGAGGGCCATCAGAGACGCAAGTAGCGCATTGGGAAATTCCCAGATTCCCAATATGTTAAGGACTAAAGACAATAGCATCAGAAAAAACCCAACGAAACCTATCAAATAGAATGTCCTGGTCTGAACCTTTATCAAGTTGTATGCAGCCACCGACAATCCAATGGTACACACGAATGCAATTAAAAAAGGTGTAGAACTCATCTGATATCTTCTATATTGTAACTTACCCTGATTGGCCTTGCTTGGGCGAGTGGCGCCTTGAATGGTTGCACGTCTATTGTTCGGAGGCGGCCTATGCATAGGACGGGATTGAGCACATCGCCGTTCGTGCGACCAAACGGTCTTGGTATACTTGGTGCGCTTTGTGTCTGACGTCAGATTCCAGTGGCAAGCTAATTCGATAAACCTATGGCGGCTCAATTGAGCATTGTCCGGCTGCTCCGCGTAGTAGCCCAGCATAGATGCTATGCTGACTCTCTGTCTTTTAGCCACAGAGTCACTAGAAACCCATGGGTTTTCATTCTAGCGATGCGACAGCTCTTTTTCTCGCTCGTCGTATCGGCCGGGATGCTGGCACCCGCACAGGCGCAGGAATTGACGTTCACGCTAGTCGAGCAATTCGTCATCGGTGATGACGAGGAGGCGTCTGCCGAGTATCTTCTGTCGTTTCCCGAGATGGCCAGGACGGACTCGAAAGGCAATATATATGTCAAAGATAGAAGGCGTGCAGACATTCGGGTCTTTGATGCAGCTGGTCAGTTCGTTACCACGATCGGGAAAAGGGGTGAAGGTCCCGGAGAGATGCGGGAGATCATCGGCATGCATGTGGATGATCAGGATCGGCTGATCGTGGCTGATCGGATGAGCGCGCGGTTTACGATCTTCACGGAAATGGGCAATGGTATTGAAACAAGCTCGTTCGTAGACGAAAGGACTATCTCGCCTCATCCAATCCTGTCTGTTGAAGGCGCGTATGTGCTCAAGTACGTAAGGCTGCTTGACGATCCTGAAGAGGATCTTCCCTACATCAATGACGACAATACGCTTCATCTCCACGACGGCAAGCTGAATCGGATTGAGTCCTTTGCGCGATTGGATGAACTGTTTGACCTTAACCGCCCCTTCCTTAAAGCGTATTCCGACTCGCCTGATGCACTGATCATGGCGACGAACGGAATTGACACTATTATACTAGCCCCCCACATTTACAGTGGATACGTCTACCGGTACACACGATCGAATGGCTCTTGGGACATGGAGAAGCTAAAAGGGAGTCCTGCGCCCAGAAGAGCCTATATACCCTTCAGTGAGCGTGATCTTGAGGCAAATCGGGAACTTCTCGCGTCTTCTATTGCGACTTCAGGCCCGACGGGTGTGTACCGTGCGAAGGTGTTGAATTGGAGCGTTGGCATCGCAATTCTAAGCACCAGCGAATTTGTGAACTTTACTATGCAGACACCGCTAAGGGGGGAACTTGGAAATAAAGCGGAGCTGTTCGATCAGGATGGAGGCCTCCAGGGATATGGCCCACTGCAGTTCGATTCTCTGGAATTGAACAGCAACAGGAGGGTCATGGGTTCCATCAGCATCCTGTGGACAGATGGGAATGATCGCGTCTATTTGCGAAGGAGAAATGAGCAAGGCTACTATGTGCTCAGCGTTGCGGAGCTTGTAATCCGTCCACGGTGATTCACGTCGGTACCGATGAACGTGAGGTGTCGGCAGCTAACGTCCCGATCGTTCTCAATCTGCTCGTTTCCAGTGCAGATTTTGAAGGTCAAGGATCGAATTGCTATCGGAGATGTCGCGGGCGCAAACGCAACAAGAAGACCTCTTCCAGGAGTCGAGGTAGGCGGTGGTAGCATGCGTTGAAGCCTTCTAGGCAGGCCTTGTGGGCCAGAGCACAGGCCAGGTAGCTTTTACCGGTTCCAGTGGGTCCGGTCAGGATCACATTCAGGTGACGACGGATCCAGTCACAGTTGGCCAGTTGTAACATTTGTTGCTGGTTGAGTCCGCGTGGCGTCCGATAATCGATATCTTCCATGCAGGCGATCTGATGCAGTTTGGCACGACGCAGGCGCATGTTCAGGGCTCGGTTTTCCCGGTCGCTGGTTTCACAATCGAGCAGGAGTGTCAGGCGCTCCAGGAAGGATAAGCGATGGATGTCGGGCTGCGGCTTGCATTGGGCGCAGGTTCTGCGCCGGATGTAAGGGAGGATATACTGTGGGAAGCCAACAAGGCCTATGAGGCGCTTTCCCGCTAAGACAACTCAACTCAACCAAATCAGGAGGCTATACGATGAAACGGAATAAGATGACTCAATCTCAAAAGCGTACGCTTGCGTTCGTACTTTGCTGCCTGTGCATCTTCGTGTACAGCCAACAGGCATCGGTCCTTGGGAGTGCCGGTGAAGAGGACGAGTGCTGTAAGAGCTGTGAATCGGAAGAAACGTGCAATGAGGGCGATGATAGGTTTCAGTGGGGCTGGGCAGATTGTAGGATGCTATGGTACGAACAGTGGCCACCCTGCGAAGTATCCGGAAAATATTGCAAGTGCAGTTTGTAGGGGACATTGGAAGGGTCCCCAGAATTGGTGCACAGAAGACAGAGTGGGCGATCTAATTGTCGTACCGGGAGGTACAGGCTTTCTGTAAGCCTCGTGCTGGCTCTGGACAGCCACGATACATCCTTGCCAGTGCTCTCGCCCATTCACTTTAGGCCAGAAGCGTGTCAGTAATGACCAAGTCAGTTTGTAGAGTGGCCGAGCCGCTTCGCCGTAGCCGTTCGTTTTGGCAGATATACGATGAAG
>CAZCYQ010000048.1:0-24981 GCA_964503085.1 uncultured Rhodothermaceae bacterium
CGAAAAGAAATATATTTTGAAGCCCCGAACAACGGCCTCAAGTCAAAGATGGGTTGACTCGTGACAACATCCCACAGACGGATCGTATTGTCCTGTGATCCCGAAGCCAACTGCGTGCCGTCCGGTGAAAATACCACGGAAGTAACATAATCTGAATGCCCTTCAAAGCGCCGCAGCTCCTGTCCCGTGGCCACATCCCACAGTCGGATTAACCTGTCCCGTGCCCCAGAAGCCAGTATGGTGCCATCCGGTGAAAATACCAGTGAAGCAATCTTGGATCTGTACCTCCTCTGAAAGCGCTGCAGTTCCTGCCCGGTAGCTATATCCCACAGAAGAATCGAACCGATCTCTGATTCAGAAGCCAGCTGCGTACCGTCTGGTGAAAATGCAACGAAATTACCACCGAGTCGATGTCCTTCAAAGCGCTGTACTTGCTGCACCGCGGCTACATCCCACAGACGAATCGTTTTATCCCCTGATCCAGAAGCCAGCTGCGTGCCGTCTGGTGAAAATACCACGGAAGTAACAGACGAAGTGGGTCCTGCGTCTACAACTGTCCAACCTTTCTGTCCTGCGGCGGACGCAGACAGCGCAAACGTCAACACAACGATCCCGTATTTCATACTCATGATTCGTTGCCCTCTCAGTATATGCGAAATCTCTTATCTGAAGTTTCCCCTTTTCGGCTTCTGCAATATAAGAGGTTCCCCAGCGGTTTGGAGCCCAAATCAATGAAAATGACAGTTGTGTATTCCCAATTTGGGGAGTTCATGCAAAAAACGGAGATTGAGACCTCAAAAAGAAGTCGCAGTCTACTGGTAGATCCGTCCTACGGTCAGTCCTTTCTAATGGAAATTATATTCGTGACCAACACTACCTCTTACGTAGTCCCAATTAGCCAGAACTTTAATGATTACTAGGCCGATACGGTTGGAACTGCTCTGGTGAATGAGTAACTGGGATTAAGATCTTCGGGTTTGGATGTTGGGAACATGCGTGTTACCTCAGTTACCAGAATCGTCGCCCCGACTATGTTGCTGCGTTTTGGCATGCGGTCAATCGGGATCAGGTTGCCGCGAATTACCCTGCTGCAACGGGCTGATTGTTCGGGTAGTGTAATTGTCCGCCAATAGACCCTAGGAGCTATGTCGGTTTCTGTGGGAGGTATTTGGTCTTACGCCCTGCGGTTTTGAATTTGCGTGAGGAATGGGATAGCCTTCTGCAGTTGCTGTCCAGGGGGATAGACAGGGAACTTCGGGCTATTTACTCTCCTTCAGTACTGCTTAAGGCTCATGATTCGCGGTACACATTCGGACAGGTTCCGATTGCTGATATCCAATTTGACCCCAATAATCGGGATGATATTCCGGCAGTATTGATGAGCTACAGGCACTGTGGCTTGACGAGAATACTCGGGGGAGGATCGTTGAGATTCTCAAGAAGCCTGGGCGGCCTGAGGTTCGTCCTCCACAATGAGAAAAGAAAAAGCGCCTGTTTGCAGTACAGGCTGCAATGTTGTGCATCTTCACTGAACCGAAGAGCTCAAGGGGCTTCAGCTACCGTCTCATTTCATTCCAAGGACTTTTGATGCTCCAATTCAGATCAGCGTACGATTAACGGTCGTGTTACCTGCCTGTCATCGGTGATGAGCCGCAGAAAATACATCCCTCCCGAAAGCTGCCCGGTGGACAGCTGCAGGCTATGGGAACCGGCCGCCTGGGCTGCATTCAGCACACTGACCACTTCGCGTCCAAGAAGATCATGGACTGAAAGCTGGACTTGACTCGCCCTTGAAAGCGCGTATTTGATCGTGGTGAATGCTCTCGTGGGATTCGGGTAAAGCGTAAAGGTTGCCGGGATCTCTGAACTCGCGGGGGATACCGTTTCCAATGCTGTGGCCGTAGCATCCCATAACCTGAGTGCTGTTCTGCCTGCCGATGCAATGAAGCGTTCATTCCCGGAAATGGCTAAAGAGTAAACAGGGTATCCATGATCCAGTCGATCTATCTCCCGCCCTGTGGCTATATCCCACAGACGGATCGTATTGTCCTTTATTGAATTTGATGCCCCACCCGAAGATGCCCCAGAACCCAGTTGCAGACCGTCCGGTGAAAATACTACGGAATTAACAGGACCTGTATGCCCTTCAAAGCGCCGCACCTCCTGTCCCGTCACTACATCCCACAGACGGATGGTGTGGTCATTTGACCCAGAAGCCAACTGGGTGCCGTCTGGGGAAAATACCACGGAATTAACTGAAGTTCTATGCCCTTCAAAGCGTCGCACTTCTTGTCCTGTGGCTAGATCCCACAGATGAATCGTAGCGTCGAAGGATCCAGAAGCCAGCTGGGTACCGTCCGGAGAAAACACTACGGACTCAATAGAATTTACATGCCCTTCAAAGCGTCGCACCTCCTGTCCCGTGGCTACATCCCACAGACTGACCGTTCTCTGGTCTCCGAGCCCAACAAAAGCCAACTGTGTGCCGTCCGGCGAAAACACCACGGAGATAACACCTGTACGTCCTTCAAAGCGCCACAGTTCCTTTTTCGTGGCTACATCCCACAGACGGATAGTACGGTCCCTTGCCCCAGAAGCCAACTGCATGCCGTCTGGCGAAAATACGACGGAATTAACGACATCTGTATGTCCTTCAAAGCGTTGCACCTCCTGTCCCGTGGCCACATCCCACAGACGGATCGTACCATCCTGTGATCCAGAAGCCAACTGCGTGTCATCTGGAGAAAAAACTACGGAATTAATCAAGGCTGTATGGCTCCTGATGCGGCGCACTTCTTGTCCCGTGACCACATCCCATAGGCGGAGACTCCAGTCATCTGACCCAGAAACCAACTGTGTACCGTCCGGCGAAAATGCCACGGAATTAACGTCACCTATATGCCCTTCAAAGCGTTGCACCTCCTGCCCCGTGGCCCCGTCCCACAGACGGATGGTATTATCATCTGATCCAGAAGCCAGCCGCGTATCGTCCGGTGAAAATGCCACGGAATTAACAAATTCTGTATGCCCTTCAAAGCGGTGAACTTCCTGCCCCGTGGCCACATCCCACAAACGGATCGTACTGTCCCGTGATCCAGAAGCCAACTGCGTGCTGTCCGGCGAAAATGCTACGGAATTAACCCAACCTGTATGCCCTTCAAAGCGTTGTACCTCCTGATTCGTTACCACATCCCACAGACGGAGTGTACTGTCCGCCGACCCAGAAGCCAACTGCGTACCGTCCGGTGAAAATACTACGGAAGTAACCCAACGTGTATGCCCCTCATAGCGTTGCACCTCTCGTTCTGTGGCTACATCCCACAGACGGATCGTATTGTCTGCTGACCTAGAAGCCGAAGACCCGGAAGCCAGCAGTGAGCCGTCTGGAGAAAATGCCACGGAATAAACATCATCTGTATGTCCTTCAAAGGTCCATATCTCCTGCCCCATGGGTACATCCCACAGACGGAGAGTCCAGTCCCATGACCCAGAAGCTAGCTGCGTGCCGTCCGGTGAAAATACTACGGAGGTAAGTCCACGTTTATGCCCCTCAAAGCGTTGCACCTGCTGTCCTGTGGCTACATCCCACAGACGAATCGTTTTGTCGCCTGACCCTGAAGCCAGTTGTGTGCCGTCCGGTGAAAATACTACAGAACTAACAGACGAAGTGTGTCCTTCCTCTATAATTGTCCAAAGTGGCTGTCCCGCAGCGGACGCAGACAGCGCAAACGTTAGCAAAATGATCCCGTATCTAATATTCATGATTAGTGACTCTCTCTGGACATAAGAAATCCAACGCCCCCGGCATCAAAGCTTACGATACCCCATGATGACCGCTGATCACTCCAATCGCCCAAGTGCACACCTGGCAGAAAAATACCAAGATATCAACAGCAGCCTCCTGGTAGATTAGTCCTACTGTCAGTGCTTTCTGATCGGAAATAAAACCACGACCAACACTACTTCCTACTTCATCACTAGTTAGCCAGTTCCTTTATGGTTACCAGGCCTATTCGGTTGGAACTGCTCTGGTGGATGAGTAGCTTGTTTTCGCGTGTAACCCAGACATGCCGAATGATTCCCACACCACTGGGGATAGCCCAGCTCTGGAAAGATTCTGTTTCGGGATCGAAACGAACCAAAGCATCAGGGCGCATGGCAGATTCGTTGTACCAGATTTTATCATTGATCACAGCCAAGGAATACGGGTGGGAGCGTGGTCCACTTGGTGATTCCCATTCCTTGATTTCACCGGTTGCAGGATCAAGGCGACCAATCCGCCCTTTGGAAGAATTCACGAACCAGATAATCCCCTTTGAGTCAATACCCAGTCGACGGATGCGCGTATCTGGATCAGACACGGTATAGTACTGAACCTCCATTGATTCTGGGTCCATGGCTCCAAGTTTATTGGTGCCATTGTAGGCAATCCATACAGTTTCGTCCTGAGCAACGATAATGCCATAAGGGCGTGGCTCAGTCGGTACTTCCTTAAGCTCACCCGTAACCGGGTTCAGTCGTCCTAGCATCGCCGCTCGCTGGGAAGTGAAGTACAGGTTACCGTTCGGGTGGAAAACTGCAGTATGCGGATCCCTTGCTTCGGTCGGGTACTCAGTGATGTCTCCTGTTGCTGGGTCAAGTTTTCCAATTGTACCGTTACTGTTTCCCGTGTACCAGATAAAGCCATCCTCATCCGGGACAATGCTGTGAGGTCTTGCTTCGGGAGGTAAGGGATATTCTTTCATGGTGCCGGTTACAGGATCAAGTTGTCCCACCAGGCTGGCCCACATTCCAGTCCACCAAATGGATCCGTCCGGTGCTTCAATTGGATCCCGGGAGCGCTGTCCAAGCGTAGGCACAATCCATTCCTGAATGTCTATTTCAACCGGTCCATCAACCAGTGTTGGTTTCCGATCTTCGCGTGCAGGGAAGTGTTCAGCCAGGTATTCGGCGATGCTGGCCGCCTCTGATTCGGGTAACTTAACCATTGACTCCTGCACAGAACGCCACATTTCTACACCATCAAACCCCGATCTGGTGATTGCACTGATCGTGTGGCAGGATGTGCATGCCTGCTCTACCAGTAGCTTTGCATGTCCCTCGGGAAGGGGAGTACTCTGCCGATTCTGAGCTAAAATTGATTGTGTGCTCATCAATACGAGCATTAATAAGCTTAGCGTAAGGCGCAAGCAATGTATCAGGGAGGTGCTCATCGTGGCCCTCAAAGGGATTAGCGAATAAATGTATAGGTGTACTTCATAAGGACTCTCCGACCATCTAGGAACGGTAGCTCTGGATCATTACTCAAACGATCAGTATTGCGTCCCTCATTATATACGATCCAGAGGTCATTTCCTTCACGGAAGTTGTAGCGAAAGCGAACATTTGCTGAGACCACATCAGATGCAGTATTGTACTGCAGGAAGGCATTAATGCTGGCTTGCGTTGTAAAACCAATCTGCGTCCGAATTCGAGCGACGTGCACAAAAAAAGCCTGCCCCCTGTCTGGGAATCGGACACGATTAAATTGATAGGTTGCCCCCAGCTCTAGGTGACGTGAGAGGTTCCATGTGGGCTCTGCCTGAATTTCAATATTGGTACCATCGTAAAACCTTCCCACCGTTGCAGCCCCATCCACACGTAAAAGACGTCCACTCTGCGCCATATACTCCCATCCAAGATCATAGAAATTGTATTTCCCGATAGGCACTTCAGTGTCTTCGGGGAACTCTACGGCTTCACGTAGATCTTCCGTACGTGCTCGAAACTCAAATGTATGATATGCTCCCGATTTCATCGAAAGGAACCAGCTGAACCAATAAGCGCCAGTTTCGATGCTTCGATCCGAGTCACGCCGGAACTGTGTAAACAAGAGACGCGGACGCATAGACAGAATCCTTGAGGCTTCGCTTGCAAACCAGCCGTAACTGAGTGTGGCGAACGGCTGGATGAAGCCGGTACGCGAGACAAAACCCATTCCGGGTTCAAAATTGGGGCCACCCCAGGTAGATGACAACGTATATGCAAGTCCGATCTCAGTACGCCGCTCAATTCGTGCACGCGCATAGCTGTTGTCTCGAAGCGTGATATCGGGAAGGGCTTCGTCAAACACTTGAGCCCACTTGAACTCAAGGTACTCCCGGCTGCCTACCTTTATCTGGCTATCAAGGCCGTACACAATATTCCAGTACCCATTTGATGCAATCCGCGTGGTGACCATGCTGCCCACGTATGAGTTGGGATTGAATACCTGTTTACGTAGACGATAGACGCCAAAATTCTCAGATGGATTCCCGTGCGCAGCGGCGGTTTGCATGTTAATGGCCCCAACATCCCAGCTGCCAACACGACCCACCAGACGAGCCCCTCCATATATGGGCACAGTTTCTCCCTCGTAAAGACCAATTTGACGCGTATTGAAGAGTCTGTCGAACCGTCCTGCGGTTCGGAAATCAAAGATTCCCGCACGCTCTTGAAAAAATCGGCGCTTTTCGGGGAAGAAAAGGGAAAAACGTGTCAGGTTGACCTGTTCGTCATCTGCCTCCGCCTGTGCAAAGTCGGTATTGACGGTTAAGTCTAGAGTCAGGTTGTTGGTGATATTGTACTTCACATCTCCTCCTATATCTCCGGTCCAACTTGATTTGTGTTCATAACTGGACTCGTCGTCCAGGAGATTCGCCTCCGTAGCGCCTCCACCTGATACATAGGGCGTGATATATATCGGGCGCCCTGCGCGCACGTCGCGCAATTGGATACGGCCGAGTTGGCTGGGCTTGGCGAAGGACATGTTCCAATTCGGAGGTATCGCAGGAAATACATGGGTTTCGTTTTTCCTTGCAATCTGGCGTGCCACCGAAAAGCCCATCTCAACTACGCCCTCATCAGATTGGAAACCCAGACTGGTAAAGGGGATCCGCATTTCAACGGACCATCCAATACCGGTAACCTGTGTAGCTACATCCCAAAAAGTATTCCAGCTTGAATTAATAACTGTTCCAAAGGGGCTTCCTACACTTCCCTCCATATCATTCGAAATGGCCATATCGACACGAATCCCATTTGGATTGGTAAAGAACCACAGTCCATTTTGACGGTCATTGAAAGTATCCAAAATGAGACTTACGGTGTCATCACCGCTGTACAAGTCCCGGTACATAGAGTTAGCGCGAATTCCCGCAGGATTACTGTCATACAGATTTCCTCCCAAGTACAGATACTGATCGTCGTAAGCGATACGAATATCCGTTCGTTCAGACGGCGCCCCCCTGAATACGGGTTCGTACATGACAAGAGGTAGTGGGTCAACCTCGTCCCATGCCGGATCGTTGATAAATCCGTCTATTTCAATAGGTTCGGTAAGCCTTGTAGGGATAAAGGGGGCGTCAGTCTCAACAGATTGGGACTGGGACCTCGTTGACGTCAAGGGAATCACTATGCAGACCACAATTGCAGCACGCATTAAGGCGCGCCATTTTATCGGCCGAGGCATGGCCTAAGTCCTCTTATTATTGATGGAATGCCTGTGAAACAAAGTGAAGCACTACGGGAAGGCTTTCACGCCAGTAGGTCCATGTGTGTCCACCGTCCCGGATGCGGAATTCATGCGGAATATCACGTTTCCGCATTTCTATATGTGCGAGTGAGTTGCCTTCGTACAGAAAATCATCGTCACCGCAGTCAATGAACCACCGAACTGATCCGATATCTTCTGCCGGTAACGAACGGATCAGTTCTACTGCATTATGCTGTTTTACATAGGAAGCAATCTCCTCATCTGAAACAGTTGAGATGTCGTTTCCCCATCGTCTCATAGTATTCTTGTATCCTTCAACCGAACTAGGCCCAACCCAGGCGCTCAGTGGTGCAGCAGAGGAAAAGAGGTCAGGTCGGTGAAGCGCGTACATGAAAGAGCCCCCACCGCCCATTGAGAGTCCAGCAACTGCACGATAGCGTTTCTCGGATTTAATCCGGAACCGCTCCTCTACATGAGGCATCAGTTCCTCAAAAAAGAAGTCTTCGTATCGCCATGTGTTGCTTACATCGTTGAAATAGCCGCGAACTCCGGTATTCGCATCGGGCATTACGATCACCATTGGTGTTGCCTTTCCCGCTCGGATTGTTTTGTCCGCAATATGACGGACTTCGCCAAACTGAATCCAGCCAGTCTGATCATCCCCTGCACCGTGCAGCAGGTAGAGTACTGGATAACTGCGCTCACTTGTATGGTAGTCCGGTGGCAGATAGACCGCGTATTTTCGTTCTGAGTCCAGGATATCGCTCTGCATCGTCAGTTCATCATACACGGTGCTGTGTTGCGCAATAGTGCTACCGGGAATGAGGAATAAGGCCAGCGCAAATACTGCGGCACATTTTCCTGCCTTTCCTCCAAGGCCGCAATCCAGGCTGTATTTGCCGGGGCCAACAAATAGCAAGCCTGCACAAACAGACAGATTCTTGAGGGCATGTGCAGGGCTTCCCTGTCCAGTGGTAATGTGCATCAAGGAGGCCACGAGCATGGTAAGTCCCAGTGCAGTTATAGCCGGGCGGTAGAATAGTCCAAGCGCAATACAGATTGCACCAACTGACTCAGCCAGGGCGGCAAGGAATCCAAAGAATGTGTGGCCGAAGCCTATACCGAAAACCTCCATAGCTCCACCTACATCCGCCCATACTTCGGGGCCGCCAGTGAGTTTACCCCAGCCGTGGAAGATCACCATGCTAAGTCCGAAACCCACCCGAAATATGAGTAGTCCCAAGTCAGCATGCTTGTTTAGTTTGTTCCAGATCATGGTTTGATCAAAGCTCTGTTTGAGAAAGTGAAAGTCCAAGGTACGGATTCAGGACATTTTCTGAGCGTCCTGATTACAAATATCCGCGTTTTATGAGGGAACCTGTATTCACAGTGCCACAATGTCGTTAAACAATTCAATATTTAATCAATAACCGATAATCACATGCTGATTGACACACACGCGCACTTGTATGATAGTTGCTTTACGGACGATTTGGATGCTGTTCTTGCACGCGCACATGAGGCTGGGGTGGGGGAGATCTATTTACCTGCCGTGGACGTGGAGTCAGTACACCTTGCTCTCAACCTGTGTGCGCAGTATGACAACCTCCGCACAATGGCTGCCATTCATCCAACTTACATCCCAGAGGCGGCAGACGGCGATTTTGACAAGATTATGCAGCTATGCGAAGCTCCCCAGGTTGTTGCCGTGGGAGAATGCGGACTAGATTATTACTGGGACAAGTACTACGACAAGAGGCAGCCCGACGTTTTTGCTCAACATATTCGGTTATCTGAAGAGACAGGATTGCCTTTGATCATACATCTGAGGGATAAGCAGCATCAATACAAAGCTCACCGCGACGCCGTCAGCATACTTGAGCGGGAATTGCCTCCATTTGATCATGGACGCGCGCGCGGGATATTTCACTGCTTTACCGGTCCAGATTGGTTACCGGAAGCCGCAGCGAAACTGGGATTTCTATTGGGTGTGGGTGGTGCAGTAACCTTCAAGAATTCCGGTGTCGCGGATATGCTGCGCGATGTTCCGTTGAGTCAGATCGTACTCGAAACAGACGCCCCCTACATGACACCGGCCCCGTACAGGGGGCGGCGCAATGAGCCGGCCAGGGTAAAACTGGTTGCCGAAAAGATTGCCGAAATAAATAACTGCACAGTCGCCGAGGTGGCGAAGATCACTTCCGCCACGGCTCGGCGACTGTTCTATTCCAACAGGGTCTGAGGACTACTTGGTTTCGTCATCGACAATCTCAAAATCAGCATCATCAATCACGTCCTCCTCGGACTCGGAGGCCTGTCCATTGTCTGATGTAGCCTCGGTATTTTCTTGCGTTTTCGCCTGCTGTGCAGCATAAATCTCCTGGCTCGCCTCTGCCCAAGCCTCATTGAGCTGATCAATGCCACTCTCCAATTCTCCGTAATTCTGGGACTGATGCAATCCCTCCAGACGCTCCAGCGCAGCAGTGATCTTTGCTTTTTTCTCGTCAGGAAGGTTTTCTCCGTATTCGGAGAGATTGTTTTTGGAAGTATAAATCAGCGTATCCGCTTTATTGAGCATTTCAATCTCCTCACGCCGCTTTTTGTCCTCTGCCGCATTTTCTTTGGCCTGCTGTTTCATTTCCTCAATCTCCCTATCTGAGAGTCCACTGGATGCCTCAATGCGTATGGACTGCTCTTTGCCTGTAGCCTTGTCCTTCGCACTCACATTCAGTATTCCGTCCGCGTCCATATCAAAGGCGACCTCTATTTGCGGTATACCACGCCTTGCCGGAGGGATTCCATCCAGGTGAAATTTTCCGATAGTTCGGTTGTGTATTACCAGATCCCGGTTACCCTGCAGTACATGGATCTCCACAGAAGGCTGATTATCAGCTGCGGTTGAGAACATTTCCTGCTTCCGTGTCGGGATCGTTGTATTCGCTTCAATTAGCGTTGTCATAACTCCGCCCAGGGTTTCGATCCCCAAATTCAGCGGGGTTACGTCAAGGAGCAATACGTCACTGATATCCTGAGACAGAACTCCGCCCTGGATAGCCGCACCCATAGCCACGACCTCATCTGGATTAACAGACCTGTTCGGCGTTTTGCCGAAGAATTTTTTAACGGTCTCCTGCACAAGGGGAATTCTCGTTGAACCGCCAACCAGGATCACCTCGTCAATCTGATCGCGATTGAGTTTGGCATCTTCCAGGGCTTTCTCCATTGGAGTGACAGTACGCCGCACCAAGTGGCCGATCAGTTGCTCGAATTTTGAGCGTGAGAGCGTATCGGTTAAATGTTTCGGACCATCTGCGGTCGCAGTAATGAATGGCAGATTGATTGAGGTCTGCGTGCTGCTTGAAAGTTCTATTTTAGCTTTCTCTGCGGCTTCCTTCAGGCGCTGGAGCGCCATTTTGTCGGCACGCAGATCTACGCCCTCAGACTGCTGGAACGAGTCGGCGAGATAGTTGATTAGCTGCTGATCAAAATCATCGCCACCGAGATGCGTATCGCCATTTGTTGACTTCACTTCAAAGACACCGCCACCAAGCTCAAGGATAGAGATATCGTAGGTTCCTCCTCCAAGATCGTATACTGCAATGGTACGATCTTGCTGCTGCTTTCCGAGACCGTAAGCAAGTGCGGCCGCCGTGGGCTCATTGATGATTCTCCGAACCTTCAATCCAGCAATCTGACCCGCTTCTTTTGTTGCCTTCCGCTGGGAGTCGTTATAGTAGGCAGGCACAGTAATGACCGCTTCCGTGACTTTTTCTCCCAGATAGTCTTCTGCAGTGCTCTTGAGCTTCTGCAGCACCATCGCCGAAATCTCCTGCGGTGTGTAGGTCTTGTCCTCAATGCTCACACGGGCGGTTCCGCCGTCTCCTTTTACAACCTTATATGGAACAGTCTTGAGTTCGCCGGGCACCTCAGAATAGCTACGGCCCATAAAGCGCTTGATCGAGAAGATAGTATTCTCGGCATTGGTTACCGCCTGCCTTTTGGCGGGGCCGCCGGCAAGTCGCTCACCGTCTTTCTTGAATGCCACGACCGACGGGGTTGTGCGCCCGCCTTCAGTGTTTTCGATGACCTTGGGTTCGCCTCCTTCCAGGACAGCGACCACAGAGTTTGTTGTTCCCAGGTCAATTCCAATAATTTTGCTCATTTCTTTTTTGTTAGAGTTTGTTGTCAAAGATGTGAACACAGCAGTAGCGAACAATAATCCGGCCATGACAGCAATTGGACAGAATGGCATATTTCTGCGTCAGTTATGTCCGTATCTGGCCACGAACGCGCGACAATGATTCGGGTACAATGAGGAACTCTGTGCAGTTGTGCCATGCGGTTCATACCCAATGCCATTACAGCATTTCGCATTGTGGTCACTCCTTTACTCATCGTTTGTCTTTTTCGAGAAACGGTGTGGTCGCATTCGCTTGCCTTTGTCCTGTTTATCCTAGGAGCATTGTCAGATTTTGCGGACGGTTATGTTGCCCGTGCGCTGAAAATGCAAAGTCGACTGGGACGTTTCCTTGATCCCATGGCAGACAAGGTGCTGGTACTGGGCACTTTTTTCGCATTGGCTTGGTTGTATCCGCAACAGGTGCCTTGGTGGGCAGTAGGTGTAATTGTCCTGCGTGACATACTGGTGACCGTGTTGCGTATGATTGCCGAGGCTGGTGGGCGGTCCCTTCGCACTATGCGCGCTGCCAAGGCCAAGACTGCATTACAGCTGGTATTTTTGGGTTTATTCTTATTATTGCTCGTATTGCGTCATATATTTGGTACAGGACCATTTGCCGGTGAATTGTTGGAGGGTTGGTTTATGTACGGATTCATGATCCTCGTTGTCTTCGTGACGGGTTTGACGGGGTTGTTTTACATCCAACAAAAAGTTGAGAAAAATAATTAAGCAAACACGACCTATTTCGTTTCGAGTAGCTCGAGAGTTACTGAGGATTGGAGCGGCAGCCTATACGGATGGGAAGCCGTTTGTTTGGGCCTCTGGAATGTTGTCACCGTTTTACTGTGACAATCGTCTCACGCTATCGTTTCCAGAAGTTCGCAGAATGCTGATGGACGGGTTTGTCGAGAAAGCTTCGGGACTCGAATTTGATTGCGTTGCCGGCGTAGCAACAGCTGGAATAGCCCATGCTGCGTTTTTGGCTGATCACCTATCTCTTCCCTTGGTTTATGTTCGGCCGGAGCCGAAAGGTCATGGTCACCAAAACCAAATTGAAGGACGCCTTGAAGAGGGGACGAGAGTATTAATAATTGAGGACTTGGTTGCTACCGGTCTTTCGGCTATCCAGGCTGCCGAGGCCGTTAAGAATGCCGCCGGCTTAGCGCCAGTAGCTACCCTGGCAATTTTTACATATCAATTGGACGGTGTTGCCGAGCGGTTTGAGGAAAAAGGATCCCCGCTTATGACATTGACCAATTTTGATATTCTTTTGGCCACAGGGCTTGAAACTGGGTACTGGGATCCCGAAACAGTAGAATCACTGCGGGAGTGGCGTAACGGTTATCAGGCGTGGACGTTTGCAAATTGGAGGTAAGTGGAGTGACAAAGCTCGTTGCGAGCATCGTCACAGTAGGTGAGGAGCTCCTTATAGGTCAGGTTCTTGATACGAATGCTGCATACCTTGCGGGAGAGTTAACCCGACTCGGCATCCCCGTCGGGCGGTCATGGACTGTTGGTGACGATAAGGAAGCTATAAGGGGAGCGCTTGCTGAGAGTATGCGGCATGGTCGACTGACTGTCTTAACAGGTGGTCTGGGACCAACTCCTGATGATGTTAGCAGGGAGGCCGCCGCAGCATTGATAAAATCGAATCTCAGTGTAGATAATGCTGTGCTTGCCGCAATTGAGCGTCGATTTGCCCTGTTGGGCCGGGATGTACCTGCCGGTTCTGAGCGTGTTGCGAGTGTTCCAGACGGGTTTGAGGTGCTTCCCAATTCCAGGGGAACAGCTCCTGGATTGTGGTATGAAGCAGATAACGGAAGTATAGTTGTCCTCCTGCCTGGGGTACCTCATGAAATGAGGGCGATTTTTTCTGAGCATGTGGTCCCCCGGATTCGTGCATTAAGTGGCCGCACAGTGATTGCGCAACGAACGCTCCAGACCGCGGGAATAGGGGAGACTACAGTCCAACGCCAGATTGATGCCATATCTCATCTATTGGACCCGGATATTGTTGTGGCGTACCTGCCCAGATTACACGGTGTCCGAATAAGGCTGACAGTCACGGGAGAGGAGGCCAGTGATCGCCTAGATGCAGCGGAGAGACATGTTCGTGCAAAGCTTGGAACAGCGGTATATGGCTGCGATGATGATACGTTGGAAGGTGTCCTGGGGGAACTGCTGAAGCGTAGTGGCCTTACCGTTGCGGTTGCCGAGAGTTGTACTGGTGGTTTGGTATTGCACAGGTTAACAAACATTTCGGGGGCATCAAGTTATGTTGCGGGTGGTATAGTAGCCTACTCAAATGTTATTAAACAACATCAATTGGGGGTTGACGGGGACACATTGAAACAATTCGGTGCCGTCAGTGAACCTGTTGCCAAGCAAATGGCAGAAGGTGTGCGTGCGCGTCTGGGGAGTGATCTGGGCCTGTCTGTGACAGGAATTGCGGGTCCCTCCGGGGGGACTGAAGAGAAACCGGTTGGCACGGTCTGGCTTGGGTACGCAGACGACCATGATACCCGGGCCGTCAAACATCAATTTGGCCGGGACCGTCGACGTAATAAGGACAAAAGCGCAATCGCTGCGATGAATTTCATGCGTCAGATATTGTTACAATCGTGACAAGACTTTTAGTTGTATCAACCGTAAGAGTTGTATTATTGGGAAAAATTACGAGAAGAAGGTCATGGCTGAAAAGAAGAATCCAAAAAAACGGGCGCTGGATCTTGCAATCAAGGAGATTGAACGGCAGCATGGTAAGGGCTCCATTATGCGGATGGGTGACGCGCCACCTGTACAGGTGGAAGCTATCCCAACGGGATCTATTGCACTGGATGCCGCGCTTGGTGTGGGCGGGATTCCGCGTGGTCGGGTGATAGAAATATTTGGACCCGAATCCTCGGGTAAGACCACACTGTCGATCCATTGTCTGGCCGAAGCACAGAAGCTTGGCGGACAATGTGCATTCATTGATGCAGAGCATGCGTTTGATCCCACTTATGCGGAACAGCTAGGTGTAGATATTGACCAATTACTGATGTCTCAGCCAGACACGGGAGAGCAGGCCTTGAACATCTGTGAGACACTGGTCAGGAGTGGTGCACTCGACGTGATTGTAGTTGACTCTGTGGCGGCATTGGTTCCCTCAGCCGAAATCCAGGGTGATATGGGGGATGCTCATGTGGGGCTGCAGGCCCGCCTGATGAGCCAGGCATTGCGGAAGCTAACCGGGATCGTCAGTCGCTCAAAGGTCGTATTGATCTTTATTAACCAGCTCCGAGAGAAAATCGGGGTTATGTTCGGGAACCCGGAAACTACGCCAGGCGGGAAAGCCCTCAAATTCTACAGCTCGGTCAGACTGGATATCCGCCGTATTGGTGCGATCAAGAGCGGAACAGACGTTGTTGGCAATCGGACGCGTGTAAAAGTTGTCAAAAACAAGGTATCTCCGCCTTTTCGCAAGGCTGAGTTCGATATTGTGTATGGAGAGGGAATCTCGTCAGCGGGAGAGCTCGTGGATCTGGCGGTAAACTATGATCTTATCGCCAAGAGCGGTTCGTGGTATGGCTATGGAGACGTGAGGATGGGGCAGGG
This sequence comes from uncultured Rhodothermaceae bacterium, assembly GCA_964503085.1. Classification (GTDB taxonomy): domain Bacteria; phylum Bacteroidota; class Rhodothermia; order Rhodothermales; family Bin80; genus Bin80. The sequence goes on from CAZCYQ010000048.1 coordinate 15,291, forward strand.
GCGGGAGCAGGCAAAAAGGTGGCTCACGGACAATCCAGAGGAGTATGAATTAATCAAGTCAGCCGTACGCACAAAGCTCGGGCTAAAAGATCCGGCTGCCAGCCTGCAAGCATAACGGTTCTAATGAACTTGCAGTTTTAGCTGTGTATTCAGTTTTGCTTCAAGTTCCTCTATGTTCACGAGGCCGATGATGTGGTTTGTGATTATGCCGTCTGCGTTAATCACGTACGTAGCAGGCAGTGCGACTACATTATAGGCGGTTGCAATTGCCTCGCTGCCAAGGAGGATTGGATAGGATATCGCCAGTCTTTTGGTGTAGTGGGTAATGATTTCAGTATCTCCATGGTCTAGGGATATCCCAAGAATCGTGACGCCGCGCGCCTCCCATTCACGGTGCAATTGAGCCAACAGTGGCATCTCCTGAAGACAGGGAGTGCACCATGTGGCCCAGAAATTTAAAAGGACTGTACGCCCCTTTAATGAGGACAATTGCAATGAATCTCCCTCGAGTGTTTTCAGAGAAAAGTCGGGAGCCGGGCGCACTGGTGCGCCCGGTGCAGTTCCCTGCTCAGGCGGATTACATGCGACGCAGACAGCAAGGACCAGTAAGCAGGTTGCAAATCTCAAGAGGCCAGTGGAGAACTGATTGCTGACTGAATGTTATCCGCGGTTACGGCCCGGTGGGATGCATTGAAGATTGCCTTGCCCTGATGAAGAAGAATTACCTGCGGAGATTCGTGTCGAATTCCAAAATGAGCTTCAATGTGGTTGGACAGGGGCCGAGCAGTTTGAACTACAAGCTCAAAAACAGGGATATCAACCGTAGCCATTTCCTGCTTTGCCATTGCAGATAGATCACAGGTATTGCTGTGCTTGAATAGTGCGATGGGTTCTGACTGCGATTGATCAAGGGCGTCCCGGAGCCCCGCGGTAGAATCAATTGACCGGTATGACATGGGGGTGTATAGGAGGGTTGCGACGATATCTACAACAATAATCAGGATTCAAGGTTCTATGTGCACCAAAAATTTACTTGATTCATGAGCAATCGATCGACCGGTGCAGAGAATGTACGCTGGGATTTGACGCACCTGTACGAAGATGAAACTGCTCTACGGCAGGACTTAACAGCATTGTACGATGCTGCCAAGCATTTCTCTGGGAATTGGTGGGGGCGAATAGCAGACCTTAAGGTGTCCCAGTTACAGAAAGCAATTACTGAGTATGAGCAGCTCCAAGAGCGGTCTGGCCGGGCGATGACTTACGCGTATCTGTATTGGGCAACGGCTACGCATGATCCGGAGCGTGGAGCACTCATGCAGTATGTCCGCGAGACCTGTACAAGAATTGCGAAGGTGCTGCTTTTTTTTGGCCTGGAGTGGATAAAGGTTGATGATGAGCGGGCTGAGGTCCTGATGACGAAGGATGCACTTGCTGGATATCGCCACTTCCTGGAGTGTGAGCGACTGTTCAAGGACCATACCTTATCCGAACCGGAGGAGCAAGTGCTTGCGGAAACACAGGTGACGGGCAGGTCTGCATGGATGCGCTATTTCACCGAAACCACCAGCCGGATGCGCTTCACGCTGCGTGGGGAAGAGCTGTCCCAGGAGCACATACTTGCCAAACTGCACGGACAGGACCGGGAATTGCGTAAGGAAGCGGCGGACAGCTTTACGGAAGGGCTTTCCTCAAAGGAGCATACGCTTACGTTCATTTTCAACACGATTCTCGCGGACAAAGCAGCAATCGACCGTATGCGAAGTCTGCCACACTGGCTTAGGGCCCGCAATCTCAGCAACGAAATATCAGATGAGACTGCGGAGGCCCTGATAGCGTCTGTGGTAAGCAGATATGATCTGGTAGCCCGCTTCTATCATCTTAAAAGCAGGATTCTTGACCTGAGCCCACTATATGATTATGATCGGTATGCTCCTGTCGGCGATAATGAGGTCTACTATTCGTGGGATAAGGCAAAACAGATTACGCTGGAAGGCTACGGGGAATTCCATCCACTCCTAAGCCAAATTGCCGAACGTTTCTTTGAGGAAAAATGGATTGATGCACCTGTGAAAGAGGGTAAGCAGGGCGGTGCATTCAGCCATGGCGCGGTTCCCGGTGCACATCCGTATGTCTTGCTGAACTATACCGGACGCGCGCGTGATGTACAAACACTTGCGCATGAATTAGGGCATGGTGTGCATCAATTTCTTTCGAGAGAACAGGGATACTTACAGGCCAGTACGCCGCTAACCACAGCGGAGACCGCCTCAGTTTTCGGTGAGATGCTAATTTTTCAGCGTATGTTAGCAGAGGAGTCGGATCCGCACAATGTGCTGTCGCTTTTGATTAGTAAGATCGGCGATACCATGGCTACCGTTTTCCGTCAGATTGCCATGAACCGTTTTGAAGTTGAGATCCATACCGCAAGGCGTAATCACGGAGAGCTTTCTGCGGACGCATTTGCAGAGTACTGGATATCTACCCAGTCAGCAATGTTTGGAGACAGCGTGACACTGACCGACAACTATCGTCGCTGGTGGAGCTACATCCCACATTTCTTACATACACCTGGTTATGTGTATGCCTATGCATTTGGTGAGCTGCTGGTCTTGGCCCTGTATGCCCGCTATTTGGAGTCTCCTGATGCATTTCCAGGTCAGTACATTGAACTCATGCGGGCAGGCGGGTCGGACTGGCCACATAAGCTTGTTGGGCGTATGGGCGTAGACTTGCAGGATCCAGTCTTTTGGCATCAGGGCTTGGATGCAATAGAGATGCTTATTGAGCGCGCTGAGGCTGTCTACATGGAGTGCCAGCAGGCCTCAAGTTGAACCTCCATTGAAATTCATGTCACACAGCATGATCCTGATTTGCTTAACTCTTGACGGAATCTCTGTCCAACGATGTTTAGATTGACGCCAGGCGACAGTTAGTTTTTCCATGTACTAAGTATGGAGGGTATGGTGTATATGCCTCATGAAGGCTAAACACATTACGAACTAGGTCTGTTTTGCCCAAACATCCTCTTTGTTTTCCCAATACTCCCTAACTTCTTCGAAACGTTGAATTCTTTCTGTGATTTTTTCTATCTCTCGCGGATAAAAATCCCTCATTTTATCGCATAACTGCAACATCCATTCTCTTCTTGAATTCTGTGGCACTATTTGAATGTTGTTCGCATTAGCAAGTTGAATTTGCCCCCACCCAAGAGCACCTATAGTTAAACATTCCCAATCGAGAAACTCAATTGGTAAGAATAAGACGTCCGAAACCTCCAAATCTGTTCCTTGAACCAGATACTGAACCATAATAATAGAGAAAACATTAATGTCTGACTCATACAAACGTGCCAGCCGTTCAACTGACGTGAGGTTCGGCATATTGAAGTCAGTGTCTTTTCGATGTGTTTTTACGTCTATCACAGAGTAGATTCCCTCCACATCGGTAAACGCCATATCGGCCATGGCACGACGTCCGAATTCATTTGAATATTCCCCACACCAATTTCCGAGGAAAGATTCAAATCTATCGGTTACTAAGGACTCCAGTGCATCTCCAACTGCTCTTGGACTGCGGGCCGTTTCCGGAGAAAGAAAACCTTCTTGGGAGTTGATATAACTTTTGATTGCCGTTGCTACGCCCTCATGATGCCCCTGATAATAGAAACTTGATCTCATTCAAACAGAGTTAGTTGAGAAGTACCCCGTTGTGCTTCCACAACAGATGTCTTTCGAGGCTGGGGGGAAGAATTTCTTTCCCAGAAGACACCATCGTGATAGCCTTGAATGGTTTGGTCGCGATGTGCGTTGGAGATACGTTTTCTTGCCCAGCAAAGATACTCCGAATTGATTTCTATACCACACCAATTTCTTCCCAGCTTTTCTGCAACCACTGCAGATGTACCGCTTCCTAGGAACGGGTCAAACACAAGATCATCTTCTTTCGAGCTTGCAAGAATCAATTTTGCAAACAACTTTTCTGGTTTTTGTGTAGGGTGCGGCGTGTTTTCAGACATGGACCAGAAGGGTACTGTTAAATCGGTCCATATATTAGAGGGATGCGTCAACCGGTAATTCCCGTCACGTTCTTCATTCCAATCTTTCGGGGTTCCTTTGACGCGATAGGGCGCTAAAACTTTACGCTTTAGCTTCACCGTATTAACATCGAAATAATAGTTGTCGGAGTTGGTGCAGAACCAGATATCTTCCATATTATTCTTCCAGTTCCGTTTCGCACCCCGTCCTTTTTCTCGTTCCCAGGTAATTCTGTTTCGTACAAAAAACCGATCTTCCAGGATCGGAAAAATGAGTGCAGAAGTCTTCCAGTCAGAACACACATACGCTGTGGCATCTGGTTTCATCAGCGGAACGAGTAACTCTATAACTCTCCGAAACCATGCCGTGTACTTATCCTCATTCAGTTTCCTGAAATGAGTCCCGTTGTAATTTTTTGTCAGATTGTAAGGGGGATCAAGGATAAGCAAATCAATGAATTGACCGGGGAGATGAGCGGCGATCTCGAAGAAATCACCTCCGACCGTTTGGCAACATATGTCTTGGTAATCAACCGCGCTTTCAATTCGCAGAATCGTTTTGGAAAGTTCACGGAGTTCCTCTGGAGTGCACGTCAAAGTTCGATTTCTTGAGATACGGTCAGACATTCTGTACACTGAACATATTTTGCTAGAATGAGCGGAAGTTGAATCCGGGCTCCTCACGGCTGAAAGCGAACATGTTCGATAGTCTAGTCATGATTATGCGATCTTTATGGCGTGACAGCTCCTCATCCTCGGATGTGATCGTACGACTATCGCCGGGGAGTAGTTGTTCGCTCACACTCATTTCCAAAGCGGTTCGTCCATCACTGAATATGTGGCGCGGTAAATTGCTTTTGCCTGATCATTTCGAATGAGAGTAGCCTCACTAAGAAACGGCTTCCGTCTACCAAACGTTCCAGCCACCGTTCCGTCCAATCAGGGTCCAGCAAGACTTTCTGGACTACTGTCCAGTATTAGGCAAACACTAATCATATTGAATCGCTATCCCCCTCCAAGTGACCTTTTGCGTGCGGTAGGTGAATATTAATCGGGTTGGAAAAGTGCGACCCGCTTGAGGTACGCTTCGCGGGCAATCCGCACATCTTCAAGAAATAAAGGTAGCTCGTCGAGCAACAGTGCCTGTGGACCATCTACCAATGCCTTGGCGGGTTTGGGGTGGAAATCCACCAGCACCATGTTGGCCCCCGCGATCACGCCTTGTGCTGTTACATGCATGACATCCATCAGGCCATCCGGGCTTTTTTGACGGGTGCCGACCGAGTGGGACGGATCAATGCACACCGGCATGCGGGTGAGTCGGTGAACAACCGGAACATGTGAGAAATCCACAAAATTTCGGTGCGGATCTCCAAGGTTGCTCTTCATGCCGCGCAGTGCAAAGATTACGCGACGATTGCCTTCGCTGGCCAGATATTCTGCGGCGTTCAATGATTCATTCAACGTAATACCAAACCCGCGTTTGATCAGAACGGGATACTCATCCTGGCGGCCCACACACTTGAGCAATTCAAAGTTTTGTGTATTACGCGTGCCGATTTGTAGCATTACGCCGGTTGGATGGCCCGTATCCTCCAGCGCCTTGTCGATTTCTTCGATATGAGATTCATGCGTGACCTCCATGGCGATGATCCGTATGTCATATTTGCCGGCCAGTTCAAAGACATAGGGCAGGCAATCTTTGCCATGTCCTTGGAAGGAGTATGGGCTCGTACGCGGCTTATACGCCCCCATGCGGGTGCATACCTGCCCATTCTCCTGTAGGGCCTTCATCATGAGCTCTACATGCTCAGGGGTGTCCACTGCACATAAACCGGCAAAAACGTGCAGGCTTTTTTGGTTGAAGGTAACCCCGTTGTATTCAAACTGGTGAGGGAAGTCTTCCTGGCCATGTCGACCAAGTACACGGTATGCCTCCTGCACACGAACCACCCGCTTCACGCAAGGAAGGCTTCGCATGAAATCCTTCGCAAGGGCTTTCGTATTTCCCAGGAGATATATCTCGGTTAGTCGGTGATCAACTCCTTGGACGTGACGGACCCGATGGGTGATGTTGGCAAGTGAGTCCAGATAGCGCATCAATAATGCGTACTGGGATGATTCTGGATCCGTATCGGGTTTTAGTATGAGTATCACGAGTACACTAAATGTTTATTTGTGGGAATTACAAGGAGATATGATGCAAGACTGGCCGAGAATACTCATTAATTTGTGAAAAAGTTCACAAAGTTTTGTAAGTTGCCGCGACTATTGTAAGTAGTTCCAAATAGGTAGATGGAGCAGGCCGCCATAGGGTTAGCTGTCAAGTGGCAACGACCCGAACACGCTAGACCAGGGTGTGCATTTCGATAACGGATTCAGGTATGCCCCGAAATGTTGAGACAACGATAAACACTGAATTGGGCAAACTGCTCTGTTCAAAGAACCCTCACTGGGTTCTTGGCAAGACGCTTCTCACGGAGTGTTCAGATGTCATACTAGGAAGCGCAGGATCGAGAATAGACATTCTGGTCCACCCAAAAGGCGGACAACCTGTGGCAATAGAAACCGAGTTCAGACAAGGCCCCCAGGTAGAACGAGAGGCTCTGTCCAGATTGGGAAAAGCAATCAAGCCAAGCCAAGAGATCATTGAGTGCGCAATGGCAGTCGCCATGCCGTCTGAACTTAGAGACTCCGTCGATTACCTAGATCGTGCAGAATTCAAGTTCTCGACTCACCAATTAGACGAGCAGAATGCTCCGATCCGATGGCCCACCAATGATTGGATCACTGGAAAGATAGATCGTCTAACCGATGCAATAGAGTACATTTCCTTATCAGAACGCCGTCTTCAAATTGGGGCCAAAAAACTGGAAGAAACGATTGAGGGAGTTGCAGGAATTTTGCTCAGAGATGCCGATCAATCTACCCTTAATTCGATTGCGAATGTTTTATATCAAAAGAGCTCTGAGCAGACGGTTCGGATGGCCGTTGCAATGCTGATGAATGCGGTTGTATTCCATTGCAGTATTGAAGATCAAGATGAATTCCCAAAGATCTTTGAGATCCGTGACCAAGACTTTTCGGCTTCAAGCATTGAGCGTGTTTGGAATCGGATACTAGACATCAATTATTGGCCAATTTTCAGTGTCGCAAAAAAGATCTTGCGGAGAATTCCTGTACGACTCGTGCGCCGCGTATTCACCCAACTCAATGAAGCAGCAGAACACTTGGTTGGACTTGGATCAGGTACATTCCATGACTTGTCTGGGCGTGTGTTTCAGCGACTAATCGTCGATCGCAAGTTTCTTGCAACCTTTTACACCTTGCCGGCATCGGCCCAGTTACTTGCAGAATTGGCTGTGGATCGATTAAAAGTTGACTGGTCAGATCGTGAAGCAATCTGCAACCTCCGGATTGCAGATTTTTCCTGTGGTACTGGGGCACTTCTATCCGCCGTGCAAAGGGATCTTTATCGCAGATTTCGTAGGTCCGGGGGGAATGACATGACGATTCACCGGTATATGCTTGAGCATGCTTTGATTGGTCTAGATATTATGCCGGCGTCAACCCACATTACAGCCTCCATGCTTTCCAGTCCGTATCCCAAGGTAACGTATGGATCCTCTATGATTCATACATTACCATATGGAAGTGCCAATGGATTTACTTCTATTGGATCCCTAGATCTCTTGGATGGAGACTATATTCCTGTGCTTTTCGATAGATACAGTCCCAAAGTCACACGGATTGAAGGATCGGCCTCGGACCAAGACAGGAGGGACTTGGAGTTACCTGATGGACTGTGTGATCTTGTGATTATGAATCCCCCATTCACACGGCCCACGAACCATGAAATTGCGAATGTTCCAGTTCCGTCTTTTGCAGGGTTTAGCACAACGGATGAGGAGCAGAAAGCTATGTCGGACAAGCTGAAAAAAATCAATCCAAAACTACAAAGAGATCGTAATGGGAGGTTTGGCGACGGCCGTGCGGGATTAGCTTCTAACTTTATGGATCTTGCTCATGTCAAACTGAAGCCGGGTGGTGTCTTGGCTATGGTACTTCCATTCGCGTTTGTTTCAGGTGCTGGATGGGCAAATGCACGGAGAATGCTTCATGAATGTTATGACCGAATTCGAGTCATCTCTATCTCAACTTCTGGTTCATGTGACCAAGCTTTTTCTGCGGACACCGGTATGGCTGAATGCTTATTGCTTGCCACCAAGGTTGAAGCTGGTGTTACGGGTCCAGAAACGAAAAAAGGCACCACCGGTCGTGCCCATTTTTCAACGCTTCGTGCTCGGCCGTCTACCTTTCTTGAGGCCAGTGAGTGTCAAGATCGTATTTGGAGGGATAAAGCCTTCAAAGATTCAATCTTGGAAGCTGGGGGCGTTGGAATTCTTGACCAAAGCATACTGCGCACGATACAGGAACTCTGTAAAGGAGTTCTTGCTTTACCCCGTACTACCGAAACGGCTCGATTGCTCATGGTAAAACTCGGGGAAATTGCAGAGCGTGGGTTCGTACATAGAGAAATTGTAAATGAGCGTCAGGGAGCATTTATCAAACGAGCCCCTTACGCAGGAGAGGTGCCGTCCTATCCAATGTTATGGTCCCACGAGTGCGATAAGGAGCGCTCACTGATGGTATCCTATGATGCTTGTGGGGAAATACGGCCTGGATTTGAAGATAAAGCCCATATCATTTGGGGAAAGGCTTCTCAGCTGCATAGTACGTTGGATTTTCGGATCAATTCCCAAAGTCTTGCCATGTGCATGACACCAGAGCCTTGTATTGGGGGAACAGCATGGCCAAATGTAATCCCCCATGATGCTGACCATGAAATCCCTTTGTTGCTTTGGTCCAATTCCACATTAGGATTAATTATGTTTTGGTATAAAGGTACACGTCAACAGCAAGGACGGGCCCGTCTTACTATTTCTCGTCTTTCGGTGCTCCCTGTCTTGGATGTTCGAACTCTGACAGAAAAGCAACTTGAACAATGCCAAGTGATCTTTCATACATTCAAGGAGCGTCTATTCCTGCCAGCCAATGAAGCTTATCGCGATTCGGTGAGAAAAGAATTGGACACCTCACTATTCAGTATGCTTGGAATAGGAAGCTCTTTTTTTGAGGGGCTTGATTTGCTTCGGCGCAAGTGGTGCGCAGAACCAAGTGTTCACGGGGGTAAGTCCACACGTATTGCATAAATCCCCGACCCATGAAACAGATTCCAAATGACTAAGAAATCCCAGATTTGTTGTAGTTTCGTGATAAGTTCTTTGTAAATGATTTTCGCCTTGAGCTTGGTCCAAATCAAATTAGGTGTTCTGCGTGATAGGCCAAGGCTGACATCAACAGGTGTGCATCAATCCTCTTGACCATCCCGAGAAATAGGACCGGCCCCATTGGCTGGATTCGCAAATCTGATGCCCGCACACCACCGCAGTGTGGGCCTAAATCGCCCGATCGCTATTTACAAATGACAAAGTGTTGTCTGGCCTTACCTATCCTGCCAACTCGAACTTGCTGTATACTAAAGTATTGCCGCCCACCGTTCTCATCTTTCCTCTCCGGTAAGGCTCGATCCTTGCTTTGATATCGCGCAGTTCTCGATCGCTCAAGCGTCTGATTGAGGACATACTTTCCCCC
>CAZCYQ010000049.1:0-24880 GCA_964503085.1 uncultured Rhodothermaceae bacterium
TAGGATTTTATGTGAAATTGGGCCTGGCTGAAACTCCCCGGAAATTCAGGCTAGGCAGCGGAATTTGTTGCCTATTTCTCGAGGGCGTAAACAGTGCCTTGGACAACTCCATCAAACGCTGTTCCCGCCACATCAACGAGATTGTACTTGATCTCAATTATCCAGGTTGGCCCTAAACCGGGGAGACCAATTCGCACAGTCGAATCACGCAGAGACACATCGGAAATTCTGAGCCGCTGCATATCGTGACGCTCGGATCCGTAGCGTCGTGAGCGCTGGAGCTCCCAGGTGTTCACTTCATAACTGTCGATGCGGGTTGCGGCCCTTTCCTGCAGTGAAGTGGCAAAGGTCAACTCAATTGCTCCTTCAAGCATGCGCAGTGAAACAGGCATACGTACAGTTTTACCGGTATACCGAATCCGATAAAGGCCCCCCGTCTGCATCATTTGGCTAGTTGCCCACGCCGACATCCCAACGACGTACAGCTGCCCATCCAGGGGATTCATACGACCTCGCATGATCCCGGTTGGGAATGCGGGCAGGGGGAGTTCCACAATGCCCGCCTGATGCGTCCCATCCACAGTGTGAGGCATTACAAGAAAAATCAGGCCATATCCGTATGAAAAGCTGAGCAGTTTGCCTGACAGTGGCCCCCAACGATCGCTTTCGGCCCAGAGCAGTTCAGCGGGCGACCGATCATATTTCTGGTCAATCCAGACCAATGGATCTATCATGGCCTCATCTGAGGAGTCTGGAGGGGCGCCGTAGCCGTACATATTGCCATAGAATCCTCCCGGTTCTACCATATTGATCCGATTCATCGGATTCCAATGGCCCTCTTGGTCGGTTACGATAAAAGTGCCGTCGGGGTTAAGTGTGACCCCATTGGCTGCCCGAAATCCGTTAGCTAGGATCGTACTTTCTTGTCCATCAGCACTCACGCGAATCAAGGTGCCGTGTTGGGGAATAAGTGCAGGGCGTGCGTGGCGGGCACTCTTTGCATAGTAAAAATTTCCTTCTGCATCTGTCTGCAAGCCCATCGCAAACTCATGAAAATGCTCTGTGACCTGATGGTCATTATTGAAGCTCTCGTAGTAATCCGTCTGCCCATCGCCATTAAAGTCGTGCAGGCGTGCAATTTGATTGCGGCTGCCGACGTATAAATCATCTCCGATGGCCCGAATCCCGAGGGGTTGAAAGAGGCCGGTAGCCACGCGGCTCCATTCGACGATTCCGTTTTCCTGGGTAATACCGGAAAGGTGCCAGACCTCACCGTCGATGGTTGTGACCACTGCCTCATCACCGTCATCCAAAAAGTCAATCGCGGTTGGACGTACTCGGCTATTCCAGGGGTTGCTAAGAGGTAGGGTCAGTACATCGGCAGCATAGCCTTCCTGTGTGCCTGCCACGATGGGGGACTCAAGCACAGGGAGCTCTTGGGTTGGCCCGGCCTGTGTATACGGTTCAAGATTTTCAGGTGGAGTAGATGTCGCGGCGTCGGATCCGTATATCAACTCAAAATCTGTGTCGGCTGTAATTGTAACCTGATGCATTCCGTCTGTTTGAGTGAGTGTCACAGCAGACGAAGGGTTAGCAGTCAGTGCCACGCTGTCGGGTGCGGCGCGAAGGGTTAGCGGACGTGTCACTCCAGTAATGTTCAGCGTTCTGGCTAACAGAGTGTCCTCTCTGAGGGCATAGGATTCAAGCACCCTTGCCTGTCCGACGCTATAGTGAATGATGATCCGGTTATCGTGCACATACAGGCCCTTATAATGTGTCCAATCCCGGGGAAGCGGGCCAAACTGGCGGCCGTCTACTGCACGAAAACGTGGGTCCAATGTGGAGCCTGTAGCAGGATTGACCCAACCTGGAGTCATAGGCGTTTCGACGATTAGGTTGCCCACGATCCGGGGAAAAATATTATGCTGATCATCCAGCAGGATATCTTCCCAGTCAATAAAGCCGTCACCGGTCCAGAAGGCTGCCAAGCGCATGAGATCGTGATCAAAAAGTGCAAATGCCTTGCCTGCGGCGACGCCTCCCTCGCCCGGATCAAGTCTGATCGCAATACCTTTATAAGCAAAATTGCGATCAGTAAAATCTTCATTCGGGATGGGCCTGCCCCTCTGGTTGATCCCTTTTGGTCCGTCCGACGCGTGTGCTATTTCGTAGGTTCTCATCAGAAATGGTCCGTAATCCATTTCTTTCCAAGGTGTCTTTCGGGTGGGTGGGGGTCCAAGTGTATCGCCTTCGGGCAGACGGCTGAGATAAGCATCTGTGACCTCGAAAAATGCCTCCGGGTTTTGTTCGCGCAAAAACTCTTCGCGAATGAACAGGATTACCGCGTATTTTTCCCGCGGTGTGAGTTGTACTTGGGGCGGCATGAGTCCACGCCCACGCGTAAGCGTGTTGTATAGGGAGAGCGGGTCGTCTCCGTACCTGAAGGGTTCTTTCCAGAATTGTCGGGAGTTAGGAAGTGTGCCAGGAACGTCAGGCGTTCCGTGACAGCTGAAGCATGCTGTGCGATAGACACGAAGGCCACGGTGATAGAATTCTTCTGACCAATTCTCAATTATGCCTGTATGGTCAAGTGATCGCTCGTATGCTGGGAGGTCGGAAGAACTCAGGATGGTGGGTTCCTCAGATCCGGGCGTCTGGCAGGCTGCCAGCACGAGCAGAACCACAAAGGATTGATATTGGCGGAACATAGCAGAGTGGGTAGATAGCTAAGGATAGCGCGTTACGGCCTCGTTCGCAAGTGCCTACGTCATTCTTACGGTAATTCCTGCATTCTGCAGAAATTGTTTTGCCTGGTTGATGGTGACTTGTTTGAAGTGGAACATTGATGCGGCTAGAACGGCATGGGCGCGTCCAATGAGCAAAGCATCCCGTAAATGTTCAAGCGTGCCGGCCCCGCCGGAAGCTATAACCGGAAGCTGAACAAGCTCGTCCAGTGCTTGCAGGAGCTCCAGATCATATCCGATCTGCGTGCCATCCCGATCCATTGATGTGACTAACAATTCACCCGCTCCGCGTTCTTCCGCTTCTTTCGCCCACTCAAGTCCGTCTATTCCCGTGGGGCGGCGTCCCCCGTGCGTATAGATTTCCCAGCCACCGTCGGAGCGTCTTTTCATATCTATGGCGATGACCACACATTGAGCACCGAATGCTCCCGCGCACTCCGAGATAAGCCCGGGGTTTTTGATTGCAGCAGAATTAATGGCAACCTTGTCGGCGCCGGCGTGAAGCATCTGCCGCATGTCCTCCAACTTTCGAATACCGCCTCCAACAGTGAGGGGGATGAAGATTTGCTCGGCAGTTTGACGCACGACATCGTGCATGATCCCACGTCCTTCGTGGGTCGCAGTGATATCCAGAAAGACCAGTTCATCGGCGCCCTCTGCGTTGTAGACGTGCGCCTGCTCAAGCGGATCGCCGGCATCAACCAGATTGACGAACTGGATGCCCTTAACGACACGCCCACGATCAACATCGAGGCAGGGAATTATACGTTTTGCTATAGCCATCCACCGGGTTTTAGAATGATCTGCGGGTTTAACAACAATAGACTGTAGTTCCGATGGTTACGGCACGAATCATTGTGGTCGGAACTTGAACGCATTCCGAGGGCAGTTTCCTCAATCCTGGAGGCAATAATCTTTGGGCCGAAGTTCAATGTCAAGCTACAAAATACAGTCAATACCATGATCTGCCGCCCAGTTGTTCGCTTTGTCAATTGTCCACCTATTTTGACAATGTTGAATTGCTGTTCGACTATGGACCAGATAGGGGTACCGGCGATCATGATATTGGCAAATCTTCAGTCTGCCTTTTGCTGCCGCCGGATACTATTTTTTGATTCAGCCGAGGGGTGTTTGAATTCAGGCCAAATATTTACTAATCGCCTAGAAATATAGAAAATCCCAAGAATGGCACCGGCCGGGCGCAAACAGGGGGAATGACCACAATCAGGTCACATCAAGGGAGATTATTGGGAGAACGGTCTAATACGAGGCCAAATGAGATGGTTTAGGCTGTAAACATCTCCTCCTGGGGAGGGAATCATGGGGACAGTTCAATCGTCTAACATGTCTACCGCGTTGCCACCAAATGGAGTACCTGAGTGAACAAGACACAGAATCCGATGAATCTGTGCAAGGTACGTCTGCCACCTGCAAATTCACACACTCGCATCAACTTTGAGTCTCTTGAAAAAGTGACCAATTCTCATTAGGTCTGGCTAGGTGAATAATTTCATCTGATTACACAGCACATAAGAAAATGGAGAACAAAGACATGAGATTTATTTTTGCAGTGCTATGTGTAGTGATATCGCTAACCGCATCTTTAGGGTGCGATTCGGTGGAATCGGATGAATACGATTCAGAAGAATATTATTTCGAGGACGTGACCCAAGTCCCAGAAATCATTCTGGATGCCGCTCGCAAGGCTGTCCCAGGTATAGTGATTCGACGCGTCAAACGCGAAAAATCGCATCGTGGGACGATGTACGAAGTTTACGGGACGGCCGACGGGAGATACTATGAGATTGAGATTGGTCCGGATGGCACGGTGTATGAGATTGAGATAGAAGATGATGATGACTGAATTCGCCCCCCTGTACCTCCGGAAGGATCTGCGTTAATCCCTTTGAGCAAATGAGCGATCGCCTACCCCTGCGATTCAGCTGGACTTCGCGGACATATCTTAGTTATTGCGGCACATTCCGATACCCATCATCATGAGATTTATCTTGAAGCTGGGGCGTGTAATTAGCATCGTTCTGGTTATTCCCTCCGCTCAACACCTAGTTGCCCAAGTGCCAGCGGACAGCCTTCTATACCGGGACTGGGAGGCACTAGTTGCTCTTTACGAAGCCACAGATGGTGGAAATTGGGCAAATAATACTGGTTGGTCGAACGCGGTTCTGTCCTTTCCAATATCTGAAGCCGAACTTTCCGGCTGGCACGGAGTCACTCTCGTGAATCAGAGGGTGGCTACACTGGATCTGACTGCCAACCAATTAAAGGGAGAGCTCCCCTCTGAGCTTGGCAATTTAACTGCTCTGACTCGTCTTAGGCTAGGCAGTAACGAGCTTACGGGGGCGATTCCAGAAGAAATTACGAGCCTTACGCAGCTTGTTGAAATTGCACTGTATCGGAATCAATTGACGGGGTCTATCCCTTCTGGCATTGGCCGCCTCACTGAACTGGTCTATCTCAGCTTAGCACGAAACAATCTGAGTGGAGAAATCCCTGCAGAAATCAGTGACCTTCTTGGTCTTCGCCAACTTTGGCTGAATCACAATGATTTTTCGGGTCCGATTCCTCCCCAATTGGGCAGTCTATCCGTTCTTGAACGGCTTGGTTTACACCAGAACGCGCTTACCGGAGTGATTCCGACTGAAATCGGAGGCCTTACCACGCTTGTTGAGTTCGTGGCATACAGGAACAATCTGACAGGGACCATACCCAGTGCTCTGGGGAATCTATCCCAGCTGTCACGCCTTGTTCTCAGTCATAATGAATTGAGCGGACGAATCCCTCAAGAAATCGGCACTATGACAGCGCTGACTGAGCTTACCCTGAACAATAATGCCTTGACCGGTCCAATTCCCATGGCGATAGGCAATCTGGCAAATCTGTCAGAAATCAATCTTTATGATAATGACCTGAATGGCCAGATTCCGCCTGAGATCGGTAGCCTGCCGGCGTTGTCTGAGCTACAGCTTCAACGCAATGATTTCTCTGGGGTGATCCCGGAAGAGATTGGTGATCTTTTGCAATTGACGCGGCTGCGTCTACATGACAATGATCTGACAGGATCTATACCAAGGGAGCTGGGGCGTCTTGTTAACCTGACTGACCTGAATGTAAGCCAGAACGGGCTTACAGGAGTAATCCCACCGGAACTTGGAAATTTGACAGAACTCACATCACTTTTTCTGCATGACAATGAATTAACAGGATCCATACCAAAGGAACTGGGGAGTCTTGCTGAGTTGACAGAACTGAGTATAAGCCAGAACGAACTTGCAGGGGAGATCCCAGCAGAACTTGGGAACCTGATTGAACTCACATCGCTCTTT
Organism: uncultured Rhodothermaceae bacterium; assembly: GCA_964503085.1. Classification (GTDB taxonomy): domain Bacteria; phylum Bacteroidota; class Rhodothermia; order Rhodothermales; family Bin80; genus Bin80. Next base: position 6,089 of record CAZCYQ010000049.1, read on the forward strand.
TTGTATGACAACGACTTAACAGGATCAATACCAAAGGAACTGGGGAATCTTGTCGGGTTGACTGAACTGAGTCTAAGCCAGAACAAGCTTGTGGGAGCGATTCCACCAGAACTTGGACGGTTGACCAAACTCATTTCCCTGTTTTTGTACGAGAATCAGCTGACGGGATTGTTTCCACAAGAATTGTACAACCTTACTAATCTTGTCGAACTGAGCGTACGGAGTAATAGTCTTGTTGGGGAGATTCAGCCTGAAATTGGGCAAATGACTGATCTCACGGTTCTGAATCTTAACGAGAATGAGTTTGATGGTTCCATCCCCGAAGAGCTTGGCCTGCTGTCCGAACTAGAGCAACTTCGTTTGGATGCGAACGATATTACTGGACAGATCCCTGCTGAATTCGGTAATTTGACGAACTTGATTGTGCTTGGCCTTGGCAGGAATGATCTGACGGGGCAGGTACCTGATGAACTCGCTGATCTGACTACTCTTAAGGTACTCACGATAGAGAGAAACAAGCTCAGCGGTACTTTGCCGATGCATTTGGTGAATCTCCGAGAGCTCGCTACGTTTTGGTTTCACGGAGATGAAAATCAGACGCTGTGTGCGCCAAGCAATGCGGCATTTCAGCAATGGCTACAAGGCATTTCAGATGTATCAGGCCCAACCTGTGTTTCCACGAACATAGTTCAGGAGCCGGATCCGTGGCCCAATACTTTTGAAGTAAAGGGGAATTTTCCTAATCCCTTCACCGATGCAACGCGGATCGAATTTCATCTCTCGAGTCCTGTGAGAGTGCAGGTAGAGGTATATGACCTGTTAGCCCGTAAAGTCTTGTCTCGCCCTAAAGAACTTGTTCAAGCGGGAACTCAGCAGTTGATGATCCAAACCAAACACCTGCCGTCGGGGATCTACATGTACCGGGTGACGGCTCATTATCACGAGGGTGAGACCTCAGCGTCGGGACGCATGATGCTTGTGCGTTAGCGGTCAGTAGAATTACAGTCACGGACTGAATAATGGTTGTCTGCAAATAGTAGCATGCAGGCGAAGGAGATCTCACGAGAAGCTTTACTTTGCTCTGTGATCCTGGTGTGCTATCACCCTCATATGTGCCAGTTAAATCAGATGGTTTCCTGGCCTTTACCATCGGGCAACAAATGATACATAGTGCGGCGATAGGTGGCGGTGGAATCGTTCAATCTTTCGTCGATTTCTTTACAGGGAGTTCATTCCTGTGCCATGACTCATTTCGCACTGCCTAGTTACTTGGGTGTACCCCCGGGGTTTTCGTTGGCCAAAGTTCATGGTCCTTAAACTTTCCCTCATAAAGAGCACGACCAATGATCACGGAATCAACCCCAAAAGATTCCAGTTTGGCCAGTGCTGTCAGGTCCTCGGGTCCAGATACGCCGCCGCTCGCCGTCAATCGAGCATGCTTTAACTGCATGCCCAGTGCTCGGTAGGCGTTAAGGTTTGGTCCGTCCATGGTACCGTCCCTGCCAATGTCGGTGTAGATGATACGGCGAACGCCAAGTGCTTCCATATCTAGGGCAAAGTCAAGTGCAGACAATCCAGTACCGCTTGTCCAGCCGTCTACCCGCACCTCTCCACTTCGAGCGTCTATACCAACAGCGATACGATCAGCCCCGTATTTTGCGATCATAGTGCTGATGAGCGCAGGATCTTTGACAGCTGCAGTCCCAATGATCACGCGTTGTATACCCTGATCAAGCACACGGATCACATCCGCGGCGGAACGGATGCCTCCACCGGTCTGGACCGGAATAGTAACTTTTTGAGCAATGGATGCAATCACCGCGGTATTGTGGCTGTGGCCGCCCGAACGGGCTGCATCCAGGTCCACGACATGCAGGAATTGTGCACCCATTGACTCCCATTGGCGCGCCATAATGATAGGATCGCTATGGTAAGTCGTTACCTGATCATAGGCGCCCTGCATTAATCGCACGCAGTTGCCGTCTAGCAGGTCAATAGCCGGTATAGGCGCAATCATGTAAGCGTGGCAAAATTTGCCAATATCCGAAGCCCAACGTCGTGACTCTTTTCTGGATGGAATTGCACCCCGTATATGTTGTCTCGGGCAACAGCCACCGGCAAGGGATCTCCGTAATCTGTCACAGCTACCACATCGTCTTGAGATACATCACTCGCGTAGAACGAGTGTGCAAAATAGCAGCGAGCATCCGCAGGTAGCCCGTTCAAAAGAGGACTGTGTTTCACGGGCGAAACGATATTCCAGCCCATATGCGGGATTTTTAGGGTAGGGTCCAAAGGACGCAGTTCATTGATGGATCCTTTCAGTAGTCCCAGTCCGGTGTGCACTCCCTGCTCAGAACTGGATTCAAAGAGCATTTGCATACCTACACAGATTCCGATAAAGGGCACTTGGCGTGCGACAGTTTCCATAATTGGTTGCTCCAGCCCGCGGTGCCTGATTTCCTGAATGCATGCACCGAACGCACCTACACCTGGAAGAACCAGATGATCAGCTGCACGGATGAGGTCCGCATCATCAGTCCTAATAACATCGGGACGTACGTGCAGGAAAGCCCTTTCGATGGAGCGCAGGTTGCCGATACCATAGTCAACGATCGTGATCATGGTCGTCAGTCGCTAGTCTGACTGAGTTCTTTGGAGCGTTGTGTTGCCGTGGCAACGGCATGTATGAACATCGTGCGCAGACCATGTTTCTCCAACTCCGCGATTGCGGCTATGGCAGTACCGCCGGGCGTAGTTACCTCGTCGCGTAAGATGGCAGGATGCTTGTTGGTTTTATCAGCGAGACTGGCTGCTCCAAGCACAGTTTGTTTTGCGAGTCTGAACGCAACAGAGCGTGGCAGGCCCTGCTTCACCCCCGCGTCGGTCAGCGCCTCTATAAGCATGTAGACGTAGGCTGGGCCACTTCCGCTAAGTCCCGTAACAGCATCCATAAGGTATTCAGGGACCCGCTCCACATTACCAACAGCTTCGAACATTTCCTGCACCAGGGCCATATGTTCGTCAGAAGCCGTACTCCCCGCAGATATGGCTGTTGCCCCACAGTCAACGACCATAGGTGTATTAGGCATAGTGCGAATGATTGGCTGATTGGGAGAGAATGCGCGTCCAATCTGCGCAGTGGTAAGCCCGGCAAGTACAGAAACAATGAGAACTTCAGAGCCCACGTGATCACGGACTTCTTTCACCACAGTTAACCAGTTAGCAGGCTTAACTGCCAAGACGACAATGGTTGCACTGCTTACTGCCGCCGGATTATCGTTTCCTACCGTTACCCCAGGAAGTACCCGTTTCAGGTCCTCCAGGGCGTAGGGATTTCGGCGTGTTACACGAATCTGTGATGGATCCAGGCAATTACCTGCTAGCAATCCCCCAACGAGGGCGCGGCCTATATTGCCCGCACCGATAACAGTAACAGTCTGATGAGAAAGTGACATAAAGTGTATTAGAGTGTTCCTTTGGTTGACGGCATAACTGCGTTTGTTGCACTCTGCTGTGTGGCTATGTTCAGTGCTCGCGCGGCGGACTTGAAGATGGCTTCAATCTTGTGATGCGTGTTTGTGCCATATGGTACACTGATATGCAGTGTACACGCAGCGTGTTCGGCGAAGCTGTACCAAAAATGTTGAACGAGTTCGGTTGCCAAATCTCCTACAGTCGGACGGTCAAATTCACTCTCGAAGTGAATCGCGAATCGCCCAGAAAGGTCAACAACGGTAAGTGCCAATGCCTCATCCATAGGTACATAAGCATGGCCGTAGCGCGCAATACGGGCTTTATCGCCCAACGCCTTTCGCAGGGCCTGCCCAAGGCAGATTCCTACGTCCTCAACGGTATGGTGCTCATCCACGTTCAGGTCTCCACTGCATGTAGTTTCTAGGTCAAATTGGCCGTGTTTCGCGAAGAGGTCCAGCATATGATCCAGGAATCCTACACCAGTTTGATTCTTGTACTGCCCGGTTCCATCAAGTGTGAGCTTGACCGAGATATCCGTTTCTTTTGTCGTGCGGACAACAGCGGCACTTCGTTTGGGGTAAGTAGATTCTGCCATTAGCAGCTTAGTTGTTCAACGAGAACGCTTGTACGCACAAGTACGGCGTAAGGTGAGGCTTGAGGAAAATATCTCAGGATCCGTAGTGGACGGTCTTGGTTAAAACTTGCCAGACTTCCTTACCGTCTATGCCGGCCAAGTTTTTCAAGCGTACGCTGATCACTTCTGCGTTACCATATGCGAATGGTCCGGTACATATCGGGCACCTGGCGGGTGCGTACCTCCCGGCGGATCTCTATGTGCGCTATTTACGTCTGCAGGGGCGGGATGTAGTGTATGTTTGTGGGTCTGACGAATATGGTGTGGCAATCGTTATGCGGGCTATGGCGGAGGAAATTACACCGCAAGAGGTCGTAGATCGCTATCATCCAATGATCCGGGACAGCTTTGAGGGTTTTGGGATCAGCTTTGATAATTACAGCCGCACTTCACGGGAAGTTCATACAGATACAAGCCAGGATTTTTTTCGGCGGTTATCGGCAAGGGACGAGTTTGTACTAAAACGTGAAGAGCAGTTGTATGACCCCGAGGCAGGGGTTTTTCTTGCGGATCGCTTCGTGCGAGGCACCTGTCCGCTATGCGACTATGAGGATGCCTATGGGGACCAGTGTGAACAGTGTGGGGCATCGCTCAGTCCCTCGGAGATCAAGAACCCCCGGAGTACATTAACCGATGCGGTACCGGAACTGCGTCCTACGACTCACTGGTATCTGCCTCTGGGGGACTGGCAGACTCGCCTCGAGGACTATATCAACAGTCACCCCGAATGGAAACCCAACGTACTGGGGCAGATCGGGGCCTGGTTTACAGACGGTTTACGGGATCGGGCAATCACTCGCGATGTTCCTTGGGGAGTTCCAGTACCTCCAGAGATAGCCGAAGCAGTCGGGGTTGAAGCAAAAGGCAAGGTAATCTATGTGTGGTTTGATGCCCCCATAGGATATATTTCGTCTACACGTGAATGGGCTGCCAAACAAGGAGATCCAGAGCGGTGGAAGCTGTATTGGCAGGATGATGAATCCAGATTGATTCATTTCATAGGCAAAGACAACATCGTGTTTCACACACTGATGTTTCCGGCCATGCTGATGGCATACGGCGAGTATGTGGTACCAGATCAGGTACCCGCCAATGAGTTCCTGAACATTGAGGGCAGCAAGCTTTCAACCAGTAGAGGCTGGGCGGTGTGGTTGCACGAATATCTCGAGGATTTTCGGCCAGACCTGCTCCGCTATGTTCTTGCCAGCACACTCCCGGAGTCGAAAGACTCAGCTTTTAATTGGAGAGAATTCCAGACACGTGTCAACAGTGAGCTGGCAGATATTCTCGGGAACTTTGTAAACCGCGCATTAACCTTTGCTGAGCGCGAGTTTGACAATAGTGTCCCCCCATTGGTTGATCCTTCCGTCACAGATACGGAGGTCATTGAGCAGCTATCAACATTCCCAGAACGGATCGCGGCCTCCTATGAGCGGTTTAGGTTTCGCGAGGCAGTACACCAGACCATGGGCGTTGCACGATTGGGCAACAAGTATTTCAATGACCAGGCTCCATGGGCTACGCGCAAGACGGATCGTGCGCAGTGTGCCAATACCGTTCACGTATCGCTGCAGATTTGTGCGGCTTTGTCGGTGTTAATAGAGCCGGTTTTGCCGTTTTCGGCTGCAAAGCTTCGGAGTATGCTTCGGCTTGACGGGATTCGATCCAGTATGCCAGGAACCAGGGATGGGGGAGGTATCGGCTGGGCGGAAGCGGGCTCTTGCTTGCTTTCGACAGGCCATGTCCTTGGTCGGAAGGAAATTCTTTTTGGTAAGGTGAGTGATACAACTATACAGAGACAGATCGAAAAACTAGAATCCGCGAATGCACCGCCGGGGCCACCGTATGCCGAGGCAAAGTCTACAATCAGCTATGATGATTTCGCAAAGCTGGACTTGCGAATGGGAACCATACTGAGTGCTGAACGCATCCGAAAATCAAAGAGGCTTCTGAGACTGCAGGTTGATCTCGGTTACGAACAGCGGCAGATACTGGCTGGTGTTGCGGAGCATTTTCAACCTGAAGAGCTGGTCGGCCGTTCGGTGGTTGCAGTTGCGAATCTGGCACCCAGAAAGATGATGGGGCTGGAAAGCCAGGGCATGCTCTTGATGGCGGAAGACAGAGAAGGACATCTTGCACTTATCTCGTCCGAGAGCGAGCCGGGCGCCATCGTTTGTTGAATCAAACGAACAAGCCGACCAACATCCGGTCGCGTCTACGCCGTTCATCCAATCTTGCCAGACGGGATGGGATCAGATGTTGATTGATTTCCCTAGAGCATCACGCGTAGCTTCCATGACCGCTTCCGAAAGTGTTGGATGTGGATGTACTGCGTCCAGAATTTCATGGTAAGTGGTCTCCAGCGTCCGGGCGGTCACGGCCTCCGCGATGAGCTCTGTAGCGTCCTGACCAATCACATGGCAACCCAGGAATTCCCCGTACTTCGCGTCATAGATGACCTTTACGAATCCATCCGTGTGTCCGGCTGCCGAAGCTTTACCAGATGCAGAGAATGGAAACTTTCCAACCTTGATATCCAATCCTTCTTCGCGCGCCTTGGCCTCAGTATATCCCACTGAAGCAATCTGAGGTTGACAGTAGGTGCATCCGGGAATATTTCCCTTATCCAGTGCATGCACACTCTGTCCGGCAATTTTTTCAACACAAATAATGCCTTCGTGACTGGCCTTGTGTGCTAGCCAGGGCGGGCCGGCTACATCGCCGATCGCATAAACGCCCCGAACCCGGGTACGGGAAAATTCGTCGGTCTTGATAAAGCCACGCTCTGTTTCTATACCAACACTTTCCAGGCCCAGATTTTCGATGTTTCCGGTAATTCCGACCGAGCTAAGTACTTGATCAACTTCTACTACCTCACTCTTCCGGGCAGTCTTCAAATGCACTTTCAAGGCATCGCTACCCTCTTCCACGCGCGTTACACTTGCGCTGGTACGTACCTTGATACCGGCTTTTTTGAATGAGCGCGCCAGTTGTTTGGATACATCCTCGTCCTCAATGGGCACGATGCGATCCAGGAGTTCCACCAAGTGGACCTGCGAACCCATGTGGTGATAGAAGTAGGCAAACTCCACTCCGATAGCGCCGGCACCGGCAATCAGTAGGCGTTTGGGCCGTGTTTCCTGCAGCAATGCTCCCCTGTAATCAATAATGTTTTTTCCATCAATCGGTAAGGGGGGAATTTCTCTTGCGCGGGCCCCTGTTGCAAGGATAATGTGTTTTGCCTGGAGTGTGCGCGCGGTTCCTATCTGTTTGTCATCCATATTGACGGATGGTGTAACGTTTAATGCGCCGCCTCCCGTCAGTTTTGCATGTCCGAAAACAACCTCAATGCCATTTTTCTTCATGAGGTATTGCACGCCGGAATTCATTTTCGCAGCTACCTTCCGGCTTCGCTGAACAACGCTTGGGAAATCCGCTGTAATTTTCCCCTCAAGCTTTAAGCCGTAGTCAGACAAGTGGTTGGCGTAAGAAGCCACTTCTGCGCTTTTCAGAAGTGCTTTGGTAGGGATGCAGCCTACGTTCAGGCATACCCCACCCAGTTTGTCTTTTTCGACGACTGCCGTTTTGAACCCGAGCTGCGTGGCACGTATAGCTGTTTCGTATCCGCCGGGGCCTGTCCCGACAACAATGACATCAAAAGTATCTGCCATGATTTATCAAGGTTGAAAGAGTGGTTTTAAGATACAAGTCGCGCGCCGATTATCGTTCGGGGAGCGCAATACGGCTTACCCCGTCGGGGAGGTTCAGTGAAGTAGAAACGATTGGCTCGTCGATCTGGATCGAGTTGTAATGGAGTATGGCGTTTATATCCGAAGCTGGACTACGGTAGACTACACGCCGCGGGTACTGCATCTCCCCAACGGTAAAAAAATCGCTGAAGTATAATGATTCGATAAGCGCGTCGGTTGAATCCCGCTGCTCCACATGAATAATGCGCCAGAGGGCAGGGTCAATCGTATAGGCTCTGTTCTGAAGTGTGTCCGTGAGAACGAGCAGATCCGACATTTGCTCCAACCGCAGGTGTAGTTGACGTGTGGGGCGTACCAGGCCAAGCATATTCTCAATTGCGCTCCGGACCGAAAATATTGCTGGTATGGCAGGATAATTACTGCCTGCGGTGTGCAGTGATTGTTTTAAACGATCATAGAAAAAGATACTGTCCTGAGTTATCAGAGCCCGTCCGACCTCAATACCCAGACCGCGGACCGTGAACGCCATCAGAAGGGAATCTCCACGCCGGTGCGAAATATCGGCCATCATCGTCCCAGAGTGGATTGGCGTATCCATGGAAAGCTGACCTTGTGCCTTGATGGAGGTCGGGACAGGATGCACCCAGATGCTGTCGAGGACAGTAGCTGTGTCGTATAGGTTCGGGATATTGATCGGATCTACGACCGAGGTACGTGTACCGGCACACCCTGCGGCAGCTAATGCACAGATTAAGGCAATCTTTCTCATACGAGCATCTGTGGTCCCATCCCCCAGGAAAGTTTCGATCGCAAGGTGCTGAAATAATGCATGTTATCAAACCTGATCAAACGGATTGGATGATCTGCTCGACGCACGGTATAGGGGGTTTTCTTACCGACAATTGTGTGGGTCCGCCCATCCAGAGCGATGGTACAGTCCGAAGAAACCGCGGCCAATTGGATGGTCAGAACTGCCTGTGCAGGCAGCACGATCGGACGTACCGTTAGACTGTGCGGGGCTACAGGACTGACAATTACCACGTTACTGCCCGGCATCACAATAGGTCCACCAACCGCAAGCGAGTAGGCCGTTGACCCAGTTGGCGTGGCGATGATCAAGCCATCACCCCAATAACGGTTCAGCCGGGTAGCATCCACTTGGATATCTATGGCCGCAAGTCCACTCGCAGGTTTGCGCGTAATTACGATATCATTGAGTGCCAGACCTGTGTGGGGACCAGACAATTCCAAAACCATTCGCTCTTCAATTGAATATCGTCCCTCCTCCATGAGTCGCATAGCATTTTGGATCTTACTGGCCTCGACATCAGCCAGAAAGCCGAGGCGGCCAATGTTTATCCCGAGAATGGGAGTACCGGATGTTCCAACTTCAAAGGCCGTGTGCAGTAGCGTTCCATCACCTCCGATCGACAGGATGACATCGCTTGTTTGCGCAATTTCATCGATAGAGTTTTTTTCTGCATTTTCAGGCGTGATCATGGAGCGCTTCAGTAGACCATCCACAATGGAAGCGGGCAACCGATAGACAATGTTCTTTTTATCCATCCAGTTTTTCAACTGTTGGACTAGTGGCCAAAGCTCATCTTTGGCCGTATTTCCGGTAATGCCATAGATTAGTCGTTCCATTGAGCAATACGCACTTGAGTATGCTAATCTTTAACGAGATTGGTGTAACTTTCGTTTTGGTTGCACAAGATTATGTCCCGACATATAGTCATTATTGGCAACGGAGTTGCGGGGATTACCGCGGCACGGTTCGTGCGCAAGTTAAGTGCCCATCGAATCACGGTGGTTTCCAGTGAGACGGATCACTTTTACGCCCGAACCGCCCTGATGTACATCTACATGGGGCATATGCGGTACCAGGAGACCAAACCGTACGAAGATCATTTCTGGACACAAAACAATATAGACCTTGTTCGCGGGTATGCTACCCAGATTGATACGCAGAGCAAGGTCGTTCGGATTGCTGATGGTGTAGACATAGCCTACGATGCGCTTCTACTGGCCACCGGATCGAAGTCCAATCTATTTGGCTGGCCTGGTCAGGACCTGCCGGGGGTACAGGGTCTCTACGGGATGCAGGATCTTGCTCTAATGGAACGCAATACACGCGGCATCAGTCGTGGAGTCGTGGTAGGAGGAGGGTTGATCGGCATAGAGATGGCCGAGATGCTTCATGCCCGACATATTCCCGTGACTTTTCTTGTGCGGGAAAAAAGTTATATGGATTACCTGCTCCCGGAGGAAGAGTCTGCGCTGATTAATGATGAGATTGTAGCACATGGGATAGATCTGAGGCTCGGCACAGAGCTCAAGTCAATCATTGGCCCGGATCGTGCCTCTGCTATTGAAACCAATCTTGGTGAACGTATAGACTGCCAGTTCGTCGGTCTGACAGCGGGCGTGCATCCAAACACTGATATAGCTCGGGCTTCGGGAATCGATACCAATAAGGGTATTCTGGTCAATGAGTTCTTTGAGACCAATGTACCGGATGTCTATGCTGCCGGTGATTGCGCTGAGTTCAATGCGGATGGGGTTGGTAGCCGGAGAGTTGAGCAACTTTGGTACACTGGCCGCGCTCACGGTAAGACCGTTGCATATACCCTGTGTGGGCATAGGATGCCTTATCGGCGTGGAGTCTTTTACAATTCGGCAAAATTTTTCACGGTAGAGTATCAGACTTACGGAGAGGTACCTGCCCGGCCCGGTCCACACATTCGGTCACAGCTGTTTCGACAAGGGCGTGCGCTCCTGCGAGTCAACAGCGATCGCAAGACGGGTCAGGTGCTGGGGTTCAACACCATGGGTTTGCGTCTCAGGCAGGATCAATGCGAAGCATGGATTCGCAATCGTACTCCCGTGGGCCAGGTTCTTAAATCCCTTGCAAAAGCCCGGTTTGATTCCGAATTTCAACCAAGAAGGGTTTATAGCCGGGCTGCCGCCACTTCAGACTGAGTAATCGCTATGGAACATCACGCCAGTTTGCAGCTCACAACCCCAGGATCCAGATATTCTGCACGCCAGAAAATAGGCTTGGCATTGGTTGGCATGGGCGTATTGGCCCTTCTGGTGATGCTGGTGGGAGATGGTGCACTCAATCCCGCGCTCACGATGGGGGTTGCAATGGTCGGTTTTCTGCTGGGGAGCGGCCTGCTCTTTGCGGACTTGCTGCAGCGGGCACCCGGGGTAAATAATAATGGTGTATGGTTCTCCGGAGCGACCGCCCGGGGGATGGCCGGATGGATCATGGCAATCGTGTTCACCGGGTTCTATATCATCCTCTACTGGGCTCCGTCAAACCTTGAACAGCTTGTGCGTAGTACGGATGCACTGAGTACAGCACTCCGCGGCAGACCCTCGGATCAGTGGTTTCTGTATGGATTGTTCTACACGCTTGCGGTCCTGATTATGGGCGCCCGTATGCTCATCAAGTACCGGGACAACAGGTATCAGATACTCAGGACAATCTCGGTGATGTTCTTTCAGTTAGGCCTGGCTTTTATTCTCCCGAGTCTGATGTTGCTCCTGAATGAGCCCGAGTTTTATTTCAGTTACTTCTGGCCGCTCAAGTATGACTATTTATGGCCATCTACTTTTAGCTCTCTGACCCAGGGGCCCGGACTGGGTATTTTCCTGCTATTCTGGACGGCGGTAATGACTTTTGTCGCCACACCAATCCTGACCTATTTCTTCGGTAAGCGGTGGTACTGTTCCTGGGTTTGTGGTTGTGGTGGACTGGCAGAAACCGCAGGGGACCCCTTCCGACACCTTTCGGACAAGTCAACAAAGGCTTGGAAAGTGGAGCGGTGGATGGTTCACAGTGTGTTGGTATTTGTTGTCGTTACGACCTTGGTGCTCTGGATTAACAGTTGGACGGGGGGAGGCTTATTAGGCGGGCTGTCTCAGGAATTTTCCAGACTATATGGTTTCTTTATCGGGTTAATTTTTGCAGGTGTTATTGGAGTCGGATTTTATCCGATTATGGGTTCCCGTGTGTGGTGTCGTTTTGGTTGCCCAATGGCAGCAATTCTAGGAATACTACAAAAATACCTCTCCAGGTTCAGGATAACGACCAATGGCGGACAATGTATCTCATGTGGTAACTGCTCAACCTATTGCGAAATGGGCATTGATGTGCGGTGGTATGCGCAACGAGGGCAGAATATTGTGAGGGCCTCATGTGTGGGGTGCGGTATGTGTGCGACCGTGTGCCCACGTGGTGTGCTCCGCCTAGAGAACGGTTCTATGAAAGCCCGATACAATGGTCCGGTGTTGATCCATCACGATGACGTATCTGTGCAGTTGGATGAGGCATGGCAGCGTGAACGCCCACTCATGCCGTCAGTACAGGAGGATCTCCCCATTCTGACCGACGAAGACCTGGGAACCTCTTCCGTTTAGTAGTGGGCGGAGAACGTGACTGAGAAGAGACAAAGCTTTGGTCTGGTGAAATTTCTGAACCTTGAACTTCCGACATGGCAGGCGGATGTACGATTTCGTGGGCGTTCCCGTCTTATTGCCTGTGCGGTACTTGAAACAGATGCAGGACTGATACTGGTTGATCCCGGTCCGACGAGCACGTTGAAGACACTTGAGCGTGCATTGACCCCGTTAGGCGGGTTACGGGCGGTAAATGATGTGGTATTGACGCATATTCACCTGGATCACGCGGGTTGTGTCGGGCAGTTAGTGGCAAACCTGCCTGAGGTAATGGTCCACGTGCATCCAATCGGAGCACGGCATTTGATCAACCCTGAACGGTTGATCCGAAGTGCGACCCGGATATATGAGGAGCGAATGGGGCAGTTGTGGGGAGCAATCCTGCCGGTCCCGGCCAGTCAGGTTTGTGCCATAGCGGACGGTACGCGTTTGCAATTTGGCGGAAGAACATTGCGGGCATGCTATACACCTGGACATGCCTCTCACCATATTGTCTGGTTTGACGATACTGCTGGCGTAGTATTTGCCGGTGATGCGGCCGGGATGCGAATTGGGGGAGCAGATCACATTATCCCGGTGGCTCCACCACCAGATATAGATCTGGTCGCATGGGAAGAGACACTTTCAAAGCTGGAAACAGAGAGCCCCAAGCGACTTTTCTTGACGCACTTTGGTCTGGTCAAGGATGTGAAAGCACATTTGCACCGGATGCGTGAGCGGCTGCGCGCATGGAGTGATGCCGTTCGACAGTCACTGGATGATGATTACGAATCGGATGCCGCACGCGCGGCAGACTTTCATGAATCGGAAATGACATATATGAATGCATCGGTAGATATTGCTGACCGGGAGCCTTATGGTTACATGGGGCAGCCGCGCGAGAGCTGGTATGGTCTTGCACGTTACTGGCGCAAGAAACTGACCTGATTGGGTTAGCGATAGAATACTGGACGTATGCGTATAAAAGGTTGTGCCGGCGTAGTTTATCGCACTGAAGCAGAGGGCGTCGGCAGGAATCAAAATCTCATAATTAATGAAGAGAATCTGGAAGCAGGAACCTACATTGGAACAACTCAATCGACGTGGTACAGGCACTATGGTCGAGCACCTAGGTATCAGGTTCACCGATCGCGGGCCTGATTATCTCAGCGCCTCAATGCCGGTTGATCATCGCACGAATCAACCGATAGGGTTGCTGCACGGAGGTGCTTCGGTAGTGTTGGCTGAAACCGTTGGAAGTGTTGCTGGAGCACTGTGTGTGGATTTACGCAAGCAATATTGCGTTGGCCTTGAAGTTAATGCTAATCATTTGCGAGCGGTCCGTAGCGGTCAGGTTGTAGGGACCGCCCAGCCGTTACAATTGGGACGAAAAATTCAGGTCTGGCGGATTGATATTGTGGACGAACATGGGAGTCAAATTACTGCCAGCCGTTTGACTTTAGCCGTTCTGGACTGGGGAATCAATATACCGGAACAGGAGGGTCGGCTTGCATGGCTTACGCAGTAAAGGAGATTTATTATACGCTTCAGGGGGAGGGCCATATGACCGGGCGCCCCGCAGTATTTTTGCGCTTTGCCGGCTGCAATCTGTGGAGCGGACACGAACGGGACCGCTCCACGGCAATATGTAAGTTCTGTGATACTGATTTTGTTGGCACTGAGGGGGTAGGGGGCGGGCGCTTTGCTACGCCAACAGAGCTGGCGAATGCTGTGTGTGCAGCTTGGCCAGACGGCACTGCACCACACGCCAGACCTTATGTGGTCTGCACGGGAGGTGAGCCGCTACTGCAACTGGATGCAGATCTGATACAGGCACTCCAATTCTGTGGATTTGAGGTTGCCATTGAAACCAATGGTACGCTCATTCCACCCTCGGGACTGGACTGGATCTGTGTAAGTCCCAAAGCAGACGCTCCATTGGTTCTTACCGAGGGGAACGAGTTGAAACTGGTCTATCCGCAGCCCGGGGCCATGCCGGTTCAGTTTGAAACGCTTGCCTTTGATCATTTTTTTCTGCAGCCAATGGATGGCCCGGAAATTGCGGACAACACGAAGGCAGCGCTGAATTACTGTCTACAGAACCCACAGTGGAGGCTCAGCGTCCAGACTCACAAAGTACTGGGCATCCCTTGATCAGAAGGGCAGTGGTGTGCCTTCAGACTGGGTTTTCTTCCAGTAGGCATCGCGCAGTTGCAGAGTCATAGGCCCGGGTTCTCCACTGCCAATCACACGTCCATCCACCTCAAGCACCGGGGATAGTTCGCCCATGGTTCCCGTGGTAAACATCTCGTCCGCAGTATACATTTCGGTCATTGAGAGATTACGCTCGGTGGCTGGAATGCCGAGATCTCCGGCCAGAATCAGCACTTTTGCACGTGTGATACCATGCAGGCAGCTGTCCGCGTGAGGTGTAAGCAGCTGGCCATGCTTGACGAGAAATACATTTGTTGCGTTGGTTTCTGACAGAAAGCCGTGTATATCCAGCATCAACGCATCATCTACGCCGGCCAAGTTAGCCTGAATCTTTGCCAGAATGTTATTGACCAGATTGTTATGATGGATCTTGGAGTCCAGGCATTGCGGGGTATTACGGCGTACGGAAGAGGTAATGAGGCGAATACCGCTTTTTGCATAGACGGGTTTCTTCCATTCAGCCAATACAATCAGGGTCGGACCGTACACGTTAAGCCGCGGATCCATGCCGGAAGTCGTTTTTTCTCCACGGGTCAGGGTCAGACGAATATGCGTGTCATCGCGCATCCCATTGGCTTTCAGTGTAGCAAACAGGGCATCCGTAATAAACTCGCGCGAGGGTACATCTGCGAAGCCCATTGTGTGTGCAGAGTCCATGAGCCGGTTCAGATGCGCGTCCAACTGGAAAATCCGGCCGTCATATACGCGGAGACCTTCCCATACGGCGTCGCCTCCTTGGACAACGCTGTCAAATACAGACACTTTGGCTTCCGACCGGGGGAGCAGGCGATCCTTTACCCAGACGACGATGCTGTCGTTGCGACTATCTGGTATTGAGATGTGCATTATTCAGGCCTTAATAACGTATTGGAACAAGTATTCGTAATGGGGAATGCATTCGTTAAGCAACGGGCGCAGAAAATCCGGGAATGGGGCTGATTTATGCACGTACGGTGCAAAGCCCGTAGACTTATGAACTACATGGTACCAATGCTTCGCCCAAACGCCATCCTCGGGCCTACCGCCTTTGTCCCAGTGCAGCATGGCACGTTCGAAGGCAATCCCGAGCCGTTCGCACAGGAGCTGAAGGACCTTTTCCGGGTTCATCAATATCTCACGTGCGTCAAGCACGCACGGCGTCTGTCCTTGCTTTGCAAGATAGTCGAAGACTTTCCGTTGTCTGGCTAACGCTGTGTCGGCAAGTGCAGGCTGCGGAACCTGGTTAATGAGTGAAGGCAGCATTTGCTCAGGATCCCGAATCAGTAAAACGGTTGTCATTTGATTCAGGAACCCCCAGTCAAGGTCGACAAGATGATGTCCCATATTCTTGACAAAAAGTATGGGGCGGTCGCACGGACCGAGTAGACACTGCTGAATTACGCGCGAGCCCATCGAATCCATACAGGCCAGAATATCGTCACGTCCGGGGTGCTGCTTTCCGGTGAGCTGCAAGTAGTGGGCATAGAGCGGCTCGTCTACCACATGCGTATCAGATCGTTGAGCAAACGCATACATGAGTGCAGTAGACACATTTCTGGGACCGCTACAAAGGTTAATGCGTAAGGGCATAGCGAATCGTTTTGGGTTGGTTCAGGTACGTAAGGTGTGCTAATTTATGGTACTTATACAGAAAAAAAGATTTTTGGGGCCATTCAGAAGAAATACAATAGTTTACCGATTATGGAATCACTAGACGAGATCATTCGCCCACTACTAGAGACTGCTTCCGGGTACGCTATGGAGTGGTTTCTTCGTTCATCCCACCAGGTCAAGCGTGATGGTTCGCCAGTTACTGCTGCGGATGAGGCTATCCAGAAGTATCTCATCAAAGCAATCACGCAGCACTTTCCGCAGGATGGTATCATAGCAGAGGAAGACAACGTACTACGTACCCCACAGCAAGGCTCACGTTATTGGACGGTTGACCCAATTGACGGCACGGTATCGTTTGTGGCTGGAATTCCGAGTTGGGCCATTGCTTTGGGACTGGTTGAGGAGGGTCAGCCGGTCGCAGGATTTATACATATCCCCTCAACGGGGGATTATTTTTATTCGACTGGGAAGACTGTGTTTCGGGGCGATGTGGTTAGGTCACTGAGTAAGCGTACTTCGCTGGACGCCGACATGATCTTGTTAACGCATACGCGGCCCCATCAGAATTATACCTTAGCCGAGTCTTTTCCAGGTCGCATATTTTCTCTGGGAACGGCGTCCATCCACCTGTCTCTGGTGGCAACGGGGGGAGCGGATTTAGTTTTGATTGGACACGACAAGATATGGGACTTGGCGCCGGGCTACGCGATGTTGCGTGCAAATGGCGGAGTCCTGCGCTACCTGGATGGGACTGATTGTGATCTCTCAGTCCTTCTTGACGGTCGACCAGCACCACTCCCGATGGTAGGTGGTCCGTCCGTCCTGATTGACCAGTTTTTCTCTCATCTGGATTATTGGAAGATACCCGCTGGCTTAGTTTAGTGGGAGTTCTGCCCCAACTGTACGCGATACGCGTTCGGATTACTGCCCCTTGTGGCCAGTGAATGGACACGGAAGTTCTCACCGACAATTGGCTTGACGATAGGTCAGCGGAACTTGGTATGATTCCAGTATCTCTGATGAAGATAACGTCGAATTGGGCGAGTATTCCCGTAGGAAACGACCAAGTAACCTCTTGGGGCCGTCGACTTCGCGGGATGGAGTCTTCGAGGGACGGGACTACAATATCGACTCGCTCAAATGGACCTGCTCAGTCGTTGAAATGATATTCGGCCCAAGCTCACGTCTACGCGCTATTGCAGAGAAATTTGCCTGTGATGGTGCCGATGATCACTTTATACAAGCGCTGCGAGTACTCGGGCAAGGGTCTTGAATCTTGACCGCTTTGATCTTCCGTATTTGAGAGAGATGTAGAAGTGGACGGTAGAAACCTCAACAAAAAAGTCCACTACATGGTCATTAACACGTACAGTAAAATGATGCCCATTGCGATCAGTGCAACAACACCATGGACGAGCAGGAGACCGCACTGCTTGACCAGCGTAAGTAGGCGTCCCTGACAGTATACACGCCTGAGAGACCAATACAGGTGGCACACAATGCCAAATATCGCCACAGTCAAAAAAATACCAGAGCCCAGCAATGCTTCAATGACTAGGCCAACGGCAAACATGAGGAATCCAGCAGCATACGCGTGCAAGGTGAAAATCAAGTGCGGTACATAGAAGGGATCACGTTTACGATAAAGAAGTCGCAGCACGCCGGCAAATGCCGGCATCACAATAAAGAAGACCCACGGTAGCCGTCTGGAAAACCTATCCGACACCCACCCAGGATCTTCTTGCGCAGGTCGAATGAGTTCTGTAAGCCAATGGCCGTCCTCATCCATTTCGGCGGATTCCAGGCTGTCGTCACTGGTCTGTACATTTGTCGTATCGGTAGCCGTTGAATCCGAAGGGCTAATATTGACCATGGGGTCATCGGAACCAGGAAATACAGCCATGAGCAAAAAAGCCATAAAGCTGATAAAAAGATATAACCGAAGTGGAGCCACATAACGGGCGCGTTTACCATCCAGATAGTGCTTGGTAAGTAGCCCTGGGCGCCGTATTAGTATGAACAGTGTTTGCCAAATCCGTGAATCGAAGGCAAATATGCTTAGTAGCGTTTCGGATACAATAGCACGGACCGGAATATGCAGTGTACCAGACCGCTGTCCACAGGAAGCACAATAGTCCTGTACGTTCGGCGACTCGCAATTGGGGCACACCGCACTCGAAGGCGGTCCATCGGCGGAGTCTGTCAGACTACGAGCGTCATGTTGGTTATCTGACATTCTCTAGACAGCTGGCAGGGTCTGCAAGACGATCGCCAAAATAGAGGCACCAATCAACGTCTCGCGCGGTTCTGCATGCTTGAACAGGTGCACGACTCTCCCGCTGTCTATCGACATCTAAATAATGAAGCCAGTTTCATCAAAGAAAATACGTTACGGGAATTAACAATTGGGGATTATACAAGTGTGTACCCGAGGCACCATGTTCATTTGAATAGTAATCTGTACCTGATGTTGTGATAGGTCCTAGGATTTTCGTTCATAAACAAACAGCCGCAATTTTGGTAAACCGACGGACGCGATGCCATCGCTTGTAATTTAGCGATGGTAGGCACAGGATTGGACGGCTAATCAGCCCAGTGCGTCCGCAGACACACCTAATAGAAAAACCACGGAAAGTCTTGCATAGGGCGGTGGGATCATTCAGTTAAGGAAGGTCTGATCAACGCGATGTTATTTGCAAATCCAGTCCAGAATGGGTT
>CAZCYQ010000050.1:0-9426 GCA_964503085.1 uncultured Rhodothermaceae bacterium
AATCGGGGACAGAAAATCTCAACAAAAAATTCCACTACAATGGCGAACTTGCGCTTCGTTCAGCCACATGCATTTGGTGAATTCCGGAATTCAACGGTTCCCGATTCTGTAAACTCGAAAAATCCCCGAATTAAGAGGGTTTGCGAGAGGCTCATCGATGAATTCTTTTGGGAATTATATACTCAGGAGAGCGCACGTGGCGAGTAGCAATACCTAAGTAAATTGAAGCCCCTCCCACACTAACCGAGAAGCCTTCGAATTCGCTCTTCCGTCGGCGGATGTGTACTGAATAGGGACATTAATCCTCGTCTCGAAAAAGGCATCATGATGAACATGTGTGCTGTCGCAGGATTCGCATCCATCGGCAGACCCCTTTGAATATTTTCGATTCTTTGAAGCGCACTCGCTAATCCCCTTGGCGTACCTGCTATCTCAGCTCCAATTCTGTCTGCCACAAACTCGCGTGAACGAGAAATTGCAGCCTGTATGAGCATAGCGGCGATGGGGGCAAGAATTAACGTTGCCAAAAAACTCACAATGTTTTCTCGCCTGTTTTCACCGCCAGAAAAGATCATTGCAAACTGCGCCATTCGCGCAACCACCATGATGGTTGCCGCAAGCGTGGCTGCAATGGAGCTGATCAGTATATCACGATTCCTGACGTGCGCTAATTCATGGGCCATCACACCCGCCAACTCTTCCGTGCTCAGGTTCCGAATCAATCCTTCAGTGGCAGCGACGGCCGCATTTTCAGGATTTCGGCCCGTAGCAAAAGCGTTTGGGGAATCACCTGGGATGATGTACACACGAGGCATTGGTAGCCCTGCGTTTTGTGCCAAACGCTCGGTGAGACGATATAGACGATGCGATTCTCCGACTTCCTGAGCACGATACATCCTCAAAACAATTTTGTCCGAAAACCAATAAGAGCCAAAATTCATTGCGATCGCAATTACAAACGCAAGCAATAGACCCGCCTCTCCGCCAAGAGAGCCACCAAGAGCGAGCACCAGCCCACTGAGTGTCCCCAAAAGCAATACAGTTTTTACACTACTATTCATTTACAGAAACAGGACGATCAAAGCACCTTATCGTGAATCACGGTCATCAAAAGAAAAGACCTCAAATAGGTTCCTTTGCGATCTAAGACCTGGACCCTCAAATACCCTAGTCCCCCCGGCTTATACGCTTGCCTTAGCGTCAAATTTACCCGCCCATCGTCTCAGGATGCAAGCTGCGTCCGGCATAAAAGGGAGACAAGACATTATGGCTGCATCCGCAGTCGAAGCAATCTTTTCACGCGATGCAGAAACAGTTCGTGGACTAAAACAAATACCTTCATCTACAACCGCCATGCCTCAGATCACCCAGTAAGTAGAACGTTTTACCGTGCCTGTTCCGACAAATGGTCCAAAAAGAATTCAGTCTTGGTTTGATCCGTTATTTTCGCAAGCTCAATCTTGGTTCCGAGCCTCATGAACTGAATATCAGATTCGTCAAAAACCGTCCATGAAGGTACACCCGGGCCGTTCGGCGATCCGTGAGTCGAAAAATTGACCCAGTACGTTGACATAAGATCGGCAAGATGCCTATCTACCTCAGTCCACGGACGATCAATGTGGTCCAATGTGTTGAAGAAATAGGGAACCTCTGCAGTGTGAAATGCTCCGAACTCTGGGCGCTCAGGCCAGGGGATACCCCGCTCAAAATAGTAGAGATAAGCCTCAGTCTCTGCGGACTGTGCACGCTCCACAGCCAATCGTCCCAAAGCTACGGCGGCTAAATCGCGTAAACTGGTTTTAAGTGCTAATCCGGCTGCTTCGTCCGTGTCTGCCGGATAGAGATCGAGATAAGCATCTGCACGCTCACCGTAACGTGTATTGGCCGTGTTCGAATACTCCTCAAGCGCGGACTGTCCATAACCAGGGAAAGCACTCCCTTCATCCGCATTAAAACCTGTCATCATAGGGACATCATTCTGCGAACCCTCTCCGTAGACAGTGGGCACATCATCCAGCATGAAATATCCGTCAATTACGGGCCAAAAACGTACAGTTGGCGGTACAGAGAAGGCGATCAACTCATCGGCAGGCATGGCACGCATGGCTTGAATTGATCGCGCACTTCTGGCCTCGACAAATTCGAGACCATTCCCTTCCATCTCGGAAAGTGGGCTCGCCAAAGATCGTGTATTTGTCAGACCAAATGATGCCAGCCCCCCTGGACCACTCTGGACAATGACCCGATGAAAAAGCCCCTTTGCAAGCGGAGAAGCCGTAAGCAGGTACACCGAAACTGCACCGGCCGATTGGCCGGCAACAGTGACATTGTCAGGGTCTCCACCAAACTCTGAAATATTTTCCTGGACCCATTTGAGTGCAGCAACCTGGTCTAGTAACCCATAGTTGCCAGATGCGCTGTGGTCGGATTCAGAACTCAACTCAGGGTGAGCAAAAAAACCGAATAATCCCAGCCGATAGTTGATCGTCACAACTATCAACCCCTTTTTTGCCAGGGGTTCGCCATCATAAACCAGTACTGAACCGGAGCCCTCGCTGAAACCACCCCCGTGGACATAGACTAGAACCGGCCTCCTTTCTCCTGCATCCGAAGCTCCAGACCAAATATTGAGATAAAGACAATCCTCACTAATCCCTCCCTGATGCATGAACTCTTCTGTCCACGGTGGACGTGAGCGGGCAAGATTCTGAATACAGCCGGGGCCAAACGTATCTGCCTCGAGCGTGCCTTTCCAAGGGAGTGGAGGTTGCGGCGGACGCCAACGAAGATCGGCAACCGGGGGCGCAGCATAGGGGATGCCCTTATACACTTGAATTTCGGTATCAGTACCAGATGTACCGATAATTGCACCCTGTTCCAAATGAAGCTGCTCAGTTATCTGGGCCGATACAAGTAGGGGTAAACAACTTAACCATAAAACGCCAAGCCAACAAAGGTGTGAGCGCAGCGTGCGCTCAACGGGTTTTTGATTCTGCTTGGTTATCTCTGGACAATGAATACGACTAATAAGTGTAAGATCCATTGGTCTAACATCATGTAAGGAGTACTCGGGCACTGCTGTCAGGTCTGGTCGCTATCAGTAAAATCTTCCGGCTCAAACAGCGGACGGATTTCAACCTCACAAGTATCGGGATGAGGGTTGGGACACCGTCTTAGCCAACTGATTGCTTCATCCATATCCTTGACTTCCCATATCCAGTATCCGGCTACCAATTCCGAGGTAAGCTCAAACGGCCCCTTCAAGACGGTGCGTGAATCACCATCAAAACGCACCCGTGCACCATAGCGGGTTGGCCGCAGGCCGCCTCCATCCCGTATTATACCAGCTTCGGCTAGTGCTTCATTATACGCCCCCATAGACGCAAGCAACTCAGCAGACGGCATTACCCCCGCTTCTGAGTCTTTTGTTGAACGGACGAGAACTATTACCCTCATTGCAGTCAGTATTCCGTTTAAGCACACAGCAGCAGCTTACTGACCCGCAGGCGTGAACACGAAGCAAGCGACGCCTGCCTCCATTACAACCCTTCCCTGATTACCAGCCGCACGGCACGGTTAAAATCTGTTTTCCTCAAGGACCGCGTCGAAAGCTTCCTGGGTATCGTGGACTATGATAGTGCCGCGCATGCTATAGTGCGCACCACCACAAAGTTGAGCACAACTGATCTCCATGTCTGGGGCAGCATAGACTTCCGTATTACCAGCCTCGTACAACTGAGTCAGCACCCTGGTGGACAACCGCTGCCCTTCCTCTGCAATCATGCCCGACCCATCAGCCGCTGGGTAGTCCTGCATAGCAATCCAGCGATAAGGCGGGTATTGCGCACGGCGGCGCTCATCTCCCGAGATCGGCATAGTCTTTGCCATTTCCCGCCGAAACTCACTCGTTGACATTCTCGGGACAAACCAGACCGGGATCTCTAATCCTGGAATTATATCCTGCTTAACCCGCATATTGGGTAAAGCGAAACTATGAATCACATCTCTGGAAGTAAGGTTGACGATAACCGGCTGGTCCTTGACCAAGTGCAGCGTATTCGTAATGATTACATCGTCGTCGCCACGCGGGTCACTAGTGTCTATCTCAATAGGTTTTGTGAGCGTGGTTTGGCCGAATTGCCCATCATCTCCCGCGTAAATGACATTCCAGGCGAATTGCTCGGCAATCACATTGACGACCAGAGATTCTTCCTCTACAGGGAAATCATTCTTGATTGTGGCCCAGATCGGGAATGCAAAACCCACTAGCAGTACCGCCTCAGCTATGACAACCCCACCCTCCAAGTACGAAGAAAGCTTGCTCTTGACCCCCGTATAACTCGCTTTAGGACTGCGCTTTGCATTGAATCGCCAGAGGCAATAAATGAAAAACGGTGCCCAGATCACGAAAAGCAACAGCATGAGCCAGTGCACCCAACTCATCATAATGTCAATTTCCGCTCCATGCCCTGAGGCGTCAAGCGGCATGCCCATCCATTTACTTAAATCATTCATGTCCTAGACTACGTCTGATTCACTCGATCCATTAGCGGGATCACGATATACGCTGCCTGATGTGTTGGCTGACTTTAATGCATTCGCGCGGCGATGAGTCTTATAAAAGAACATGCCAACACCAACACCCACGAACCCTATCACCGAAAGGAGCGACGCCATGGATAACACTAATGCTTTGATCGTTTGCTCATTTGCACCTCCTGTACCCAGGCAGTACTCACAGGCCAGTGCTGGCGTCGCTACGATCAACAATGCAACTATGATGATGCCGCGTCTCATGCTAAATGCTTGATTTTTCGCCGAAATGTCACTCCGTAAAAAACAAGGATAATTCCCGAAATCAATGCGATCAGTCCTATGCCTATCATAAGACCGCTGGCATCTGCTATTCCACGCATCAATGCCCATAAACCGAGCAGGAAGCTCAGCACTGTTGCAAATACAATAAACACAATGTGAACCGTCCTAAGCGACATGACTGGACAGAATCAAAGTAGCAAGGGTTGCTACCGCCTCTTGATCGGCGTGCGCACCTAGAAAGAGCGCGAACATGCCAGCCAAGAAAACCCCTGCGGACAAAAGCACCCACAGAATCACCTGTTTTTCACTGATCAGATGCATAAAATACAACGCAACCAGAGCCGCCTTGACTGTGGCAATTGCCAAGGCTACCAATAGTGCCGGCGTAAAAGGCATGTGCAGGTAAGAGACCGCAACGGTCACGACGGTTAGTATTGCGAGTGCAATGAAGACCGTGATGTACACTTTTACGTGCTTCTTCACGTCTTCCAGAGTCATTTCTTCGGCCATTTCAAACCGTTTGTCTAATCAAATCAAATAGATTGTCGGGAATAGAAATATCCACACCAGGTCCACGAAATGCCAATATAAACCGGCAACCTCGATACGATTGGTGAAGTGCGCTTTGTCACGTGCTGTTCCTCGTTTCCACATCTTTGTTCCTGGCCCCCAGAAATAGGCATTCACCAGTATCCCACCCGTGACGTGAATCGCATGCAGTCCGGTAAGTACGAAGTAGACGCCTAGAAAATTATTTGTCGACGCGTACCAGTGATGATCGAATTTATCACCATACTCAAAACCCTTTACGACAAGAAAGCCCAAGGCAAGCAGGATGGTGAGTCCCATGTAAAGTTTGTAACGATCGAAACGATCCATTTTGAGCGAAGCCCAGGCCATGACCATCGTAACACTGGACGCAATCAGAATCATCGTGTTCAGTGTTGCTAGCGGAACGTTCAGAATCTGGTCTGCACGCTCAGCCATGGTCTCCGTACCATACATCATCATGCCCGGCCATGCATCCGCACCAATGCGCAGGAATACATAGGCGGCGAACAGACCGCCAAATAGCATGACCTCCGAAGCCAGAAAGAGCCAAATGCCCAGCTTCGCATTGTTTACGCCAGTATCTGGGCGTGCCTTTACCTCGTAGGGTATCTGCATTTTGGTTTACTTAGGATTCAACAGATTTGGCAGTGTCGGACGTGGGTAGATCAATAGGCACCTCCTGTGGACAGTAATCCGACTCATAACCGGGTACGCTGTACTCGTACGGGCCATGATACACCGTAGGAATGGTAGCAAAGTTGCCATGCCCGATTGGAGGTGTCGGAGCAGCAGACCATTCAAGCGTCGTAGACTCCCAATGATTACTCTTCTCCACCTTCTTGCCACGCTTGATGCTCATGAAGAAATTAATGATGAAAGGCAGCTGGAAAAGTAACAGGATGAAAGCTGATACGGACATGACAACGTTGTAGTGCATCACTCCCTCAGCAAAGCTATAGGTAAGCCCACCATCAAACAAACGACGTGATACACCGGGCATCCCTTGAATGAGCATCGGAAAAAAGATACCATTCATCGCAACCAGAGAGCCCCAGAAGTGAATCCGGCCCAGCGTCTCGTTCATGGTACGCCCGGTAACCTTTGGGAACCAGTAATATATACCGGCGAAGAGTGCAAAGATCGTCCCAGGTGCTACTACATAGTGAAAATGCCCAATCACATAATAGGTATCGTGCAGCGGAATATCGGTCGGGGCCAAACCAAGCGGAAGTCCCGTGAGACCACCAATACCGAACATAGGGAGGAACCCCAGAGCAAACCACATTGCGGTATTGAATCGGATTGATCCTCCAAAGAGCGTTATCATGAGTGCTGAAAGGATGACAACCGACGGTATTGAGATGATCATCGTCGTGATCTGGAAGAATGCGCTGATCGTGGTCCCCATGCCCGTAATAAACATGTGGTGCGCCCAGACGATAAAAGAAAAGAAGCCTAGGAATATTACTGACCACACCATGAGTCGGTAGCCCCACAGCGGCTTACGGGTATTGTTCGCCAGGATCTCGGATACAATCCCCATTGCTGGGAGAATCAGGACATAAACCTCTGGATGTGCCAGAAACCAGAACAAGTGCTGCCAAAGCAATGGGCTCCCGCCACCCGCAACTTCAAGCGGTCCATCGGCCGTTACAAGCCCACTTGGCAAAAAGAAGCTGGTATCCAGGAGTCTGTCTGCTAATTGAAGAAAACCCGCTGCCTCCAGTGGAGGAAAAGCCAACAACAGCAGGAAAGCAGTAATAAACTGTGCCCAGACAAAGAAAGGCAATCTGAAAAAAGTCATGCCTTCCGCACGGAGCTGGATGATCGTTACGATGAAGTTAACCGCCCCCAACAATGAAGATGTTATCAGTAAGACCATCCCCCAGAGCCACATGGTTTGCCCCATGGTTTCAATGTCAGCCAACGGAGGATATGAGGTCCAGCCAGCTTTGGCAGCTCCTTCAGGCACAAAAAAGCTCGACAGCATAACTACTCCACCCCAGAAGTAGAAGTGGTAGCTAGCCATGTTCAGCCTCGGGAACGCCATGTCGGGCGCGCCGATCTGCAGTGGAACCACATAATTACCAAACGCTCCGACCGCCAGGGGAACGATCCCCAAGAAAACCATGATCGTGCCATGCATAGCGCCGAACTGGTTGTACATCTCTGGCGTCAGGGCTCCCAGAAGCGGAATTTCCACTCCGGGCGAAGCCAATTGCCACCGCATGAGCAACATCAGCCCGAACCCGAACAGCAAGAACAGTAAAGCAGTGAACCCGTACTGGAGACCGATCACCTTGTGATCGGTCGAAAACCAATATCTGCGCCAAAAACCCTCTTTATGGGCCGAATGCGCGTCCGAATGGGAGTGACCTTCTTCCATCACGCGAATACCTTGATTGTAGGACTGTAAGGGACAGGTGCGGCTATTGATAGGTAACGTTGGCTTCTGCCATACCGCCATCAACAACCATCACATCCATCGTCTGCTCTCCGAGTTGCTCGTGCCATGCCGTGACCGTGTAATTGCCATCTGGCAGACCTGAGATGCTGAACGCACCGCTTGCGTCTGTAGTCGCAAAATAGGGATGATCCAGCACCCCAATGTAAGCTTGCATCCAACTGTGCACATCACACTTGACTGAAATCATAACCTCAGGCACTAAAAAGCTCTTCTCCAGATAGTCTCCGATTCCAGGGGTGGACTCGTTGAATCCCCGGGTATCTTCGGGAACCGGGTGAACATTATGCTGGAAAGGGTCACTGTTCTCAATACGAATAGTTTGCCCTGTCTGCATCCCCATCACACGGGGAGTATACATGCATCCTTCCTGATCCATGACCACCGGATCCGCCGGAGTTGCATATGAATAGCCCTCGGGCAATCCTGCACTTACGTACACAAATACGTTCTGAAGCGCACCTTCGTTGACGATCATGTCTTCGCTGAGCGCCGCCTCAGCACGCTCATCCGTACAGTCATCATTCATTCGCACGGGCGTGCGTTCGGAGGGTTCACCCGTGAACATTACCATCCCGGAGACACTACCTGCCCCCATCGCGGTCATTTCCTCGGCTGGCATGGAGTCCCCGCTGTCGGATTCGCTGTCCATAGCAGCATCACCTCCGCCACCACCACAGGCAGCAAACAAGAGAACCAATAGCATGGAAATTGCTGTGAGTCGCATCAAATTCTTGGTCTGATTAGAGTTTCCTTCTTCGTTAAGACGGCTCATTTACATAAGCCGACGCGCGAATATACGCTTTCTTGGGCAATCTATTGCGTACTGCTTCATTCACGCGAAAATCTGTACCTTTCAAGTTATGGATTGGGTGTGGACACTTTATAAAAAATACATCACAAAGGGGCTAGTAGCCAAGGGAATTTCTGATCCCACTGAAGCTGAACTTGAAGCTGCCTTTATGAAAGCACTCGCTGGCTCCTGTGTTACGGTTCTTGTCCAGGAACCATGGATGAACTCCGTACGCTTCAAGGGTCTAGCCAGAGGAAGTCTTTCTGAAATGACCGACCTCATAAGGGATCCCATGACTTGGCTTCAAGAACGTTACGGTGGTGGTAAATTTAAGCTTAATTTTCATGAGGGGTGGAATTTTGTTGCTACGAAAAACTTCAAACCGGAGGGACCACCCCTGTGGAAAGACGCCCCAGAAATCTCTTTCTAAGTGGAAGCTATCAGCCCCCTGCACCCCAGTGACCGCGACCGCGTGGTAGTATTTCTGGGTTTTCTTACTAGCGAGGAATGCCGCAAGGCCTGTTGTGAGCACGCGCAACCGGAATTGCTGGCTGCAGCGCTAACAAAGCTCTGGTTTGAAGAGATTTACATCCCTGGCGAAACCGCTGTTGAAGGCATCAAGCCCGCGCCGACCCGTGAGGACTGCACCCGCTTTAATGCCTGCTTCAGCGCCGAAGAGCTTACCATGCTGGAACGGTTCCATGGTTTCTTTGAACTTCGGTTGAACTTTAAGATCAATCAGGTTCACAGGCGAGCATTTTTTACAGACAATGAAAGCTTGCGAGGATTCCATAAACAC
>CAZCYQ010000050.1:9436-9899 GCA_964503085.1 uncultured Rhodothermaceae bacterium
CCTTCAGCACGCACGCTACCTCCTCGCGGAGCTTAACCCGGACCCCGAATGGTTGCGCACGATGCTAGAAGCA
Organism: uncultured Rhodothermaceae bacterium; assembly: GCA_964503085.1. Lineage (GTDB taxonomy): Bacteria > Bacteroidota > Rhodothermia > Rhodothermales > Bin80 > Bin80. The sequence goes on from CAZCYQ010000050.1 coordinate 9,510, forward strand.
ATGATCCAAAAACTTCAGGAAGGGCAATTGATGGAAGGACTGCGAACCCCCCGCCAGCTCTCGTCACCGCTTGAAAAATGAAACCCATCCCGCAACAGGGTTCGGAATGAACAAGGTTACACGATTGTAAGACCGGTAGGAATTTGCCCGTTGTACTCTAGTGAGAAGCGAGGCTGTACCAAGTACATGCAGCTCAATAAAACCCATCGCGGGTGATATTAGGATTTCGCAGGTCACATAAAGAATTGGCACTATGCCTTGAGACGCATTCGCACAAGCCTCAACTGGCCAAGCCAAGAATCAGTGATTCACAGCCGTGACGTCTACAGTCTTCACGGCAAACAAGTAGACTGATGTCCTGCTCCATTTAGTATTACTTACAACATACAG
>CAZCYQ010000050.1:9946-24459 GCA_964503085.1 uncultured Rhodothermaceae bacterium
TCCACATAAGGAGGCACGTCAATATTACAAGTGCAATAAGCCATACATTCACGCCTGCAAGCAGCCACACAATCTTTCTCTCGTTGCGTTCTGTCATTATGCCTAGCTGTCTGGTTAACGATTCACGGGACAAACGTGGTGATTGCCACATTTGCAATTGACTAGGGAATCCCGAGGAAAATTGCTTGATACGAAATATAATCCCAATAGATGTAGTTGTTTCTGGTAAGGTGCCAGAATCAGTTGACTTTGGGTGGTCACAAGCGGTTTGAGGTGGACTCAACATAGGACTTCGGCACCCGTTCCGCCAGGGCCTTCTGCAGCCTCGGCAGAGGTTCGGCACCGGGAAGCTTGCGCAAGCGCGGCTCCGTCTCCCGGATCGCCATCGCAACCCACCGCTGACGCTGATTCGAGTTCACCCAACGCTTGACCCGGCGCGTGCGGGCGCCCAGGCGGCTGTTGACGTTCTCGATGAGATTGGTGGTCCGTAAACTGCAGCCCGATTCGCCCGCGACTCCCAGTCTGTGCAGCGCCAACGTCTATTCCAGCCCCTCCGCCAGACTGTGGGCCGCTGCCGGCGCATGGGACTGCAAGTGTTCGTACAGCGCCATCAGCGCCGCCTTGGCCTCCGTGTACGTCTCCATACGGTACGCCGCCTGCAGTCGCCGGCGCACCGTTACCTGCTCCTCTTTTTTAGGCGCAAATACGGTTATTCACAGTGTACTGCCTGCATTTAGTGTATCAAACTTAGGCACCGATCTTGGGGATGAAATCTTTTCAGAGCTCCTCGAGGACACAATTGGTGATGTTCTGGGCACTAATCTGCATGTAATGCGTAAACCCGCCCATTGCACTCCTACTGTGGTACGACTCCAACGTTGAAGGTATTTCTAAATAGCACTGATGGCTACGATATCTTATATCAGTTGGATTTTGTATTATTGCAGGGGCGTTCGTCCTTCGGTCGTGCGTCGTGCACGTCACACATCCCATTCATGTTAACTCACATAGCGTAACGTAATGAAATTTTTTCCATACTCAGCACTGATTTTAGCCTTCGCCTTTGCATTTGCAGCGTGTGGTGGAAGTGAACAAGCTCCCGAATCCGAAATGGAGATGGATGCAATGGAAGCAGAGGGGACCGATCTTTCTGATGCTGCGGTAAGCATAACTATCCAACCCGCAGGCGACGAGATGAGATATGCCGTAGAATCTGTCACTGTTGCGGCAGGAGCCGAGGTTATCCTGGTTATGGAAAACACGGCCACTGCTCCTGCAATGATTCATAACATTGTCGTGCTCACCACGAATTCTGATGAAGATGCCAATCGGGTTGGTATGGCCGCGATCGCTGCCATGGAAACGGATTACATACCTGAAGACGAGTCCATACTTGCCTATACTCCAATGGCAAATCCGGGCGAGACCGTTGAGGTGACCTTCACAGCTCCTTCGGAGCCTGGAAATTACCGGTTTATTTGCACCTATCCAGGACATTTTGGCACGATGCAAGGCGTCCTGATTGTTGAGTGAATTGCGAGGAGGTCAGTTCTATTCCTGAACCCTCGTAAGGACTCATTGGGAATGGGCGTCCGGGAAACCCGGGCCCTCAGGGAAGGGCCTGCTCCAGCTGCGGAGAGAATATAGAGAAACGTAGGTGTATCAAAAAAGGTGCCAGGACAAAGAGTTCCTCGTCCGCATTGGTGATCCTCAGGCTCCGCCCGACATTCTGCCTAACAGAGGTTCTATCGTCGTTGCAAAATCAGGATGATAGGACAGGTATCTGTAAATGGTTGTTGTCCTACGGGTAGTTACAGCAACCGACTACACGGGCGATTGAATGCTCTGTAGATTGCCAGTTTGGGACACATATTTCCAGGCTTGACCGCACCGGAGCAGTCGAAGCTGCATATCGCTCCGCTGAGGCATCGCGGAATGGGAAGTTATAGTTTGTATGCCTCAACTTTGCCAATCCAGATTTGGCAGGGCATACAAGGGCAATTGAGGCGGCTATTGAAGCTGTATTTGTTGTGGCAGACGCCGCTCATGCTGCAGGATACAGCATGAGCGGATCATCGAAATGCCGGCAGTGTGCGGAACATGGATGGATCTCCGAATACGACGCATTCCACTGCACTCGTGCCACACCTAATCATGAAGGATGGCATTAAGCACCTGAATCGAGCGGGCAAGTCAGGGGATGTCATCCGCACGGTTTTACGTTTGATAGGTTTGCAATTCCGCAAGCGGCGACGGAGAGGATACTTGTTGACATCTGAAAAATTGCAGTGCCAAAGCCAAAGAGATCATTGACATGCTTCCGGGTTCGCTGCGTCCGCGTCGTAATCGGGGGACTTACGCACGATAACCTGGCGCAGGCGGTTCACTCAACGGGGGCTCTCAGCGAACGCTTTGATGTCTCGTGCTTATCTTCAATGGCGAACGTAATTAATAGACCTGTCACGGGGAGGAATTCTCATGCTGCGTGTTATCACCATTATTGTATTGTGGATACTGATACTGGCCGGTGTTGCGGTACTGGGTTTCTACGCTTACTACGGCATAGCGGCCAATAACGCCAAGACAAGCCTCGGGCCAGAAGCTCCCGTTTTGGAGGCCAATGGCATTCAATATCGGGATTTGAACAAGAATGGCGTGATGGACCAGTACGAAAATCCCGATGCGCCCGTGGCGGAGCGGGTCCGGGATGTGTTGTCGCAAATGAATCTGGAGGAGAAAGCGGGGATGATGTTTATCAATATGATTGGCACGTTACCTGATGGATCCCTGCAGGAGCGGCCGACGCCGAGCAATCCTTTTACGTTCATGATCCCAACCAATTCCGAGATGATTGTGCGCCGCCACATGAATCACTTCAATATTATGCAGAGTCACGATCCAGCTGCTATGGCGGCTTGGTACAACGGCGTGCAAAATCTTGCGGAACGTACGCGGCTGGGCATTCCAATCACTATTGCTTCAGATCCGAGACATAGCTTTCCTAGCAGCGAGGCAGCGTCCATGTTTGCCGGTGATTTTTCCGTTTGGCCAGAACCCCTTGGCCTCGCCGCAACGCGCGATACACTTCTGGTCGAGGAGTTTGGCAATATTGCACGACAGGAGTACCTGGCCGTGGGCATCAGGCTTGCACTTCATCCCATGTTAGATTTGGCGACTGAACCACGCTGGTCACGTATTTATGGCACTTTTGGTGAAGATGCGGACCTGTCAGCCAGCATGGGGCGTGCATACATTCGCGGGTTGCAGGGCGAATCAGTTGGCACTGAGAGTGTCGCAACGATGTCTAAGCATTTTCCCGGTGGCGGGCCGCAGGACGACGGATGGGAGGCACATTTCTCCTATGGTAAGGATCAGGTCTATCCAGGCGACAAGTTTGATTTGCATGTGTCGCCGTTCGTAGAAGGGGCTATGGCAGCGAATACTGCGCAAATCATGGTGAGCTATGCTGTTGGTGTGGGCATCACCGAAAATGGTGTTGGCTTCGCCTTCAGCCCCTCCATTGTCACTGATCTGCTGCGTAACGAACTTGGATTTGAAGGCGTTATCAGTACGGATTGGGCAGTTTTAAGCAGTAAGCGTTTGCTGGGCTTTACAATGCTGGAATCTCCGGGATGGGGTGTTGAAGATTTGGCACCTATTGATCGGGCAGAAATAGCGCTGGCAGCTGGTGTTGATTTATTCGGAGGAGAATCCAATCCAGAATGGATTGTTGAGTTGGTAAACTCAGGTAGGGTTCAGGAAGCGCGCTTAGACAGCTCCGTGGGCCGGCTGCTCAGGGATAAGTTCTTGCTTGGGCTATTTGATAACCCGTACGTTGACGAAAACGCTGCTAATAACGTAGTAGGATCTGCCTCCTTCATGGAGGCGGGCAGAATTGCCCAACAAAAGTCTATTGTGCTTTTGAAGAACATGTCAATGGACAGTGGTTCCTTTTTACCTCTCGGACCAGATGAGCGAATATTTGTGCAGAATGTGGATAGCAGCGTAGCGTCTCGCTATGCTACGGTCGTCAGTAATCCCGCTGAGGCCACCGTAGCCCTGCTCAGGGTTCATGCGCCTTATGAACCTCCGCGGGGTAGAGGCATGCTAGAGGGGTTATTTCATCAGGGTGATCTGGATTTTAAGGGGACGGAGCTGGACGAGATATTGTCGATTACCCGATCCATACCGACGATCGTTGATATTTACCTTGACCGTCCCGCCGTTATTCCAGAGATAGCGGCAAGCGCTGCGGCAGTTTTGGGCAATTTCGGAGCTTCGGACGAAGTGATTCTGGACGCAGTTTTCGGGCGGTTTGATCCTTCGGGGCGTCTGCCGCTTGAATTGCCATCGTCTATGGATGCTGTCCGTGCGCAGCTAGAGGATGTGCCCTATGACAGCGAAGATCCTCTTTTTCCGTTTGGATTCGGCCTGAGCTATTCCCCAACAGATACAGTCAGTTCAACACAAATCACGCAATTGCCGGATTCGGTTCAATTTTAGGGATACATAACCGATGAACCCCATTGTTAAAATTACCAAGGCTACGGTCCTGTAGGTAGTCAACGAAGTGATTGACAAAGTTGGTTTGGATCAGCAGACTGAAGATTCGAAATACATGATCAAACCTTTGTCCGGATTCTCAATTCCCTCGGACAAGATCGTGAATGCCCGAGTATTTGATTCAATTGAAATCATTTGTCCCGACATTCTGATTTAAGAGACACTGTCTGGAAGTGCTCCTGTTGGCCCCTGCTTAAGTGTCCTTGACCCAGTTATCAACTAAAGGTCTCTTGTACAACCGTTGAATTCTACCCATGTATCCATCATGAACATCACCGATGAAGATATCCGTCGGCGCTTGCAACTTGGGAAGGACAGCAAATGGGAATTCAAACAGATTGAGTTCAGCGGTGATCATCCAAAGAGTCCACGAAGAGATGACCTCGCTGATGAAATGGCAGCTTTTGCAAACGCGAACGGTGGAATACTGCTTTGCGGGGTTTCTGACAATGGAATACTTCAGGGAATGTCTCCTACACAGGCCGCTACCCTAAGCCGAGTATTAACCGAAGTAAGTACTGACACCGTAGAGCCTGCTCTTCGCATTGATGTTGTAAAACGAGAGCTCGACGGGAAGATCATTGTACTTATGGAGGCACCCAAAGGACATTTTGTGTACGAGCGTGCTGGTCAAGCCTTCATCCGAGTTGGGAAGACTAAACGTGCTATGGAACGTGATGAATGTCTTCGGCTGGCTCAAGAGCGAGCCCAGAGCCGATGCATGTGGTTTGATCAACAGGTGGTTCCAAATACTGGATTTGAGCCTCTTCTTGAGCGACTGTGGATACCTCTAATCAGTGCCACTTTGGCGGATGACCCTCAGCTTGCTCTGACGAACATGCGACTACTAACATCTGACGAATTTGGTGTTGACCGAGCGACCGTTGCCGGAGTGCTACTCTGTACCGCTTCGCCCGAAAAATGGTTGCCGCAAGCTACAATTGTGGCCACGATGTATCGAGGCAAAGATCGTTCTTCTGGTCAACTGGATGCTCAGGAGATTCAAGGACCACTTTCCTCTCAGATTGCGGACGCAATGAAGTTTGTGGCTCGGAATATGCGTGTCGCAGCACTGAAGACGCCCGCTCGTGAAGATATTCCCCAATACAGCTTAGCTGCTGTCTTTGAGGCGGTGGTAAACGCAGTTGTCCATCGTGACTATTCCATGTCAACTCGACGTATTCGGCTTTCAATGTTCCAGAATCGATTGGAAATTGATTCCCCCGGTTCGCTTCCAAACGGGATGACCATAAATGGAATGGGCTTATCCCAGTCAACCCGAAATCAGGCTCTCGCTTCCGTATTTGGTCGAACCTCTGTGGGAAAAATCCCTGGGTCTCGTCATCGGAGAAATATGATGGAGGGGCGGGGAGACGGTGTCTCAATCATTCTCAAAGAAACCCATGAGATTGCTGGTAGCACGCCGGAATATAAAATTGTTGATGGATCAAATTTAGTTTTAGTCATCCCAGCTGCCCGGCTTGAGCTTGTGCCGTCGGATGCCATTATCACGGTGCATTCGGAAGGAGAGCCGATTGTCGGTGCGGATGTTTTGATTCTCTTTCCAAATAAGACTTGGCAGCTGGCGACAACCGACGAAAATGGCGAAGTGGACTTTGATTTGTACACAACCCATTTACCGATGACCGTTTACGCTGCAATGCCTGGCTATACCGCAGGTTTAACACTGGCCTGGACGCCGTCTCACGGGGGACTATTGCTTGAACTTGACTCGCTCAAGGCAGGGGGGTCTGTCATTTTCACAAACGCCTCGGGGCATATTCCTGGACTACGCGGAAGGCTGAATCCTAAACGTGACACATTAGATCGAACCTACCTGTACACGGACAATATTGCAATTGATCAAGGCAAGCAGCAGCCAGTTGCCTTCCGACTGGGCAAGCCCTTGAGACTTACAGATGCATATGGGGTTGAGATGATGGCCACTGTCGTTGACATCACCGGTCGATCAGCACTCGTCGAATACAAGCCATTCAACCAGAGAAACGAGTAGGCGGGGTGGATTTCAATTCCTGAAATACTGACTAATGGCGCGAACTACCATGCTTGGCGCAGTATTGACACTGCACGCCAAGCATGATCAAAGGAGATCCCAAATGCCGGGGAGATTGGAGAGTTTTCTGGAATGGAGGGAGATTTCGGTTTATTGAACTAGAACACACGTTGTATGATACCTTGGGGTTTGCACGCTATCCATAATGCTGTCCCAAAGGTGGAAACTCCATCTGAATACGCCGGGTATACCTCCAACATTCTGCCAGAGAATGCGCACCCTGAACTACCACTTCGGCTTGCACAAGGCAACATGTTCGGATGATCTGCGTTTCCCTGCCCTTACTCCGAAAAACTGCTATCCTGCTGCGCCAGTCCATGCGCAAGAAGAATAAAATCGAGCTTGACCGAGTCCTGAACGGCGAGGCCATTCTCCATAAGGATCGTGTGCGATGTGATATTGCTATGGGTTCCAAGCCGCGTAAGAATACCCTGCTTCATACGAATTCCCGTCTGTTGCTCTATTCCCGCACTCCAATGGGACTCCAGCTCACTATTGTTCGCTACAGCGAGGTTGAATGCATTACTTCGGGAAAGACCAAAGGACGGCCCTATTTGCAACTACTTGGAGACGATGCACGTGTGTTACTTCTCTTCAAGTCCAAGTCCGCTCGCGAGGACTATAGGAGATTCTTTGAAGGGCGCATTCCCGACGAATAATACCTTTCCCGAAAATTGTTCAGATCCATAATACATCCCTCGACTCGGCCTTTAAGCCGTATGTTTTACTCTAACTGCTTGTTGCTCCCCCTGCATGGATGGTAATGTAAATTATGGGGATTATATACGAAACAAGCACCTGTGCAAAATTGTGGAATTCTTTGCGACGGTGGAGTATACGGACACAGCAGGACGGGATCGAGCCTGGCCTACTGCTTACCAAAACATTGAAGCCAGCGATACTATGCCCGTAGAGGTTTCTAAAAAGGGGCTCACGAAGCGTTCCTATATCAGCGTCCGCTTTCGGCTGAGGGGCAAGCGCAAGACCTATCGGTTTCTGAATGAGCTGGCAGGTGCCAACCGCTATCTCTGGAACGCAGCCCTGGCGCAGTGCAGAAAGGACTACGAGGAAACCGGCAAAGCAAAGACAGCCCGCAATAGCCTGTTCAATTGGTATAAACAGCATAAGGATACCGAAGCACCCTGGTTATCCAAGTACCCCGTAGCGTTAACTCGAACTGGGTTGCAAGGCCTCTCAGTTGCGTATAGAGAATTCTTCATGCAGCCGGAGCGAGGGCATCCGAAGTTCAAGAAGAAGGGTAAAGCCAAGAAGACGTTTGCGGTGGAGATATCTAGTTCGCCAATCAAGCAAAACGGATACTTCCGTTTGAAGCAGGGCTTGTTTGCGAAGATGATGGACTACGACAGGATCAATCGATACTCCAATCCTGTGCCCAAGTCAGCACGAATCTTTGAAGACCGGGGCAAGTGGTATATCACGGTCGCCTATGAAGTAGACGCAGTAGCGTGTCAGGCTGACGGCATAGGCGTAGGTGTTGACCGCAACGTGGGACAGGTCGCCGACAGCACCGGACAGGTGCACCGCCTGACAGACGTAGAACGTTTAGAGAAGCGGATCAAGAACCTGCAACGCCGACAGGCCAGGCGGAAGAACGGCAGTTGCAAATACAGCAAGACGAAAAGGACGATTTCTCGTCACAAACGCAAGATCGCAAACATACGCAGGAATGATCACAGACATATTGCACGAGATATAACGAACTGTTCAACTCTGGTGTTGCTGGAAGCCCTGAAAACCAAAGGGATGACTGCCAGCGCAAAGGGTACGGTTCAGGCTCCGGGCAAGAATGTGAAGCAGAAAGCAGGGCTCAATCGTGGTATACTCGGCACAGGCTGGAGCATCCTCGAGGGATACCTTGGTGAACGCGGTTTCGTGCACAAGATCAATCCAGCGTACACCTCGCAGACCTGTAGTAAGTGCGGGTATATGGATGCCAAGAATCGGGTATCACAAGCCGTATTCAGGTGTCAGCGATGTGAGCACTTTACCAACGCGGACGTGAACGCTGCATTAAACATACGGGCGTCGGGGATGGCGTCCTTAAATGGCTCTGGAGCCTATGTAAGACCCGTACTCGCGGAGCGCAAGCCTGCAATCGGGCACCGGGTGATGAAAGAGCAACTAACTCCATATTGTTAGTATGGAATATAATTCCCTAAATTATTATCGCACGATTTGGCTGTCCGACTTTCATCTCGGCACAAAGGACTGCAAAGCCGCTTACCTACTTGACTTTCTCCGCCATAACGAAAGTGAAACACTCTATCTGGTAGGTGACATTTTTGACGGCTGGGCCCTGTCCCGCTCCTGGAACTGGGATCAATTTCACAATGATGTGATCCAAAAACTGCTGCGCAAAGCACGTAAAGGAACACGCGTGATCTACCTGCCAGGAAATCATGATGAATTTGCCAGAGACTACCTCGGGCTCCAGTTTGGCCGTGTACGGATTGAAGAAGAGGTGATACACGAAACCGCAGATGGACGCAAGCTACTGGTGCTACACGGAGATGTATTTGACGGCATGATTCGACATGCGCGCTGGATCTCGGTTATCGGCGCCAGGGCTTATCATGCACTGTTGTTCTTGAACCGTTGGGTTAACCGATGTCGGCGTTTCTTTGGAATGCCCTACTGGTCGCTTTCGGCATATCTCAAACACCGGACCAAGCGTGCAGTGCAGTTCATCGCCAACTTTGAGAACGCTATGGTTGGTGTCGCCAAGGCGAAGAATGCCGATGGAGTCGTATGCGGACACGTCCACTTTGCCGAAATCCGGGAAATCGGATCCATTCTTTACGCGAATTCAGGTGACTGGATGGAGAGTTGTACCGGACTGGTTGAGCATTTTGATGGCAGACTGGAACTTTTGCACTGGGTCGCTATGGATCATCAACCTCAACTTCTGCGGAATGGGGGCGATGGACAGTCCACCGAGATACCCAAAATCGTACTAAAGAAACCTCCCAGCAATGGCTAAGTTGCGCGTTCTGTTTATCGTGCAGGGAGAGGGACGCGGCCATATGACACAGGCACTTGCCCTTGCATCAATGTTGCGCAGGGCGGGCCATTCCGTTTGTAAAACGGTGGTTAGCAAGGGTGGAGACAGTGAAGTTCCAAGCTACTTTGAAGAGGGATTACAGTCCCCGGTAATGCAGATACCCAGCGGTCGCTTCTTTGTCAACAAAGAAACCCGGAGCGTCGACTGGGGGCGTACGATTCTCAGTAACAGCTTCAAATGGGCGCAGTTCAATCGGAGTTTTGCAGTATTGAGTGAATTACTCCAAAGCGAACGTCCGGATGTGATCGTAAACTTTTACGAACCGCTTGCAGGACTCTTCATGCTACGGGAGCGATTGGAAACCCCAATGGTTGCGGTAGCGCACCAATTCATGTTCCTGCACCCGGAGTATCGCTTCCCTCCCGGTCAGGATGTTCAGAAATTGTCAACGATCTCCTTCACACGCCTAACCGGACTGGGAGCCGAGCGTCGACTGGCTCTCTCACTGTACGAAGCCAAACCCCTGCCGGACAAAAAGATCGTGGTTATGCCTCCACTCTTGAGGGATGAGTTTTTTGAACTGCCCAAAGACGTGAGCGAACCCTTCTTTCTCGTCTATCTATTCCATCACAGCTTGAGCAAAGATGTGATTGACTGGCATAAACGTAACCCAAAGTTTAGGCTGCACTGTTTCTGGAATAACGACGACGCCGAAGAAGTCACACATTACAGCGATACTCTGACTTTCCACCGCTTGCATGGCCAGCGATTTCTGGATATGATGGCACGCTGCCAGGGCATTGTTACGACCTCTGGCTTCGAGAGTATGGCAGAAGCTATGTACCTGGGCAAGCCTCTAATGCTTAATCCATTACATCAGCATTTTGAGCAGCACTGCAATGGCCTAGACGGTACCAGTGTGGGAGCTGCCGTGCAAACCAACGATTTTAACCTGGATCACCTGGTAAAATTCGTGCCTGAATACAATTTTGACACGACCAAACTCCGGGCCTGGATTGGCAAAGCAGAGACGATGTTTGTCCGAGAGCTGGAGCAGGTAGCCAGCAAAAAACAGTCACCCAAGCGACGACGACGCAGCATAATTGACGCTGCACTGTCCCTAACTTCAGACAAGCCCCCTACTCTCCCGGGCTGGCTTACTAAGTGATCTGCTACTGGGTATCCCGCCACAAGAGCGTCTGACATAGGACATCACACCCCTGACCAAGGCGGGTCAGGTGTATTCCGATTTAACAGAGGCCACTCAGAACCGACAACCCCTATTTAGACAGGGGGTATGCACTTGGTGCTCGCCCGGATAGGTTATGCTCCCGCAGAATGCTGCGTCACGCTTGCCCGTTGCATCCGATCTTTGCCTACCCAAACAGCTATGCCAATGGCTGTCGTCATAAGACCTGCAATCCCCAGTAGACGCCAATAACTACGCTTTTTCATGGTGCTAGATGCATATGGTTTGGTTATCAATGGGCTCGAAAACCCGCGCTCACTCTTAGTACACATGACGCGCCGTACATACATAAAGCAACAGTATGATCTCTATGAAATCTTTTTTTAGCGATAATGACCTGAGTACACTCCCCGACGGCATCTTTGAGAATCTCACCGAATTGTATCTGCAGATGATACCAAGATCGGCGGCTTAGAACTAGCCTGAGTTTCTAACCACATTTTTTGATGATACTGTGATCTGGGTTTGTGTGGAACTAGGGATATTCAAGGATGACGTTGGAAATTCAAGCTAGCGTCAGGTCCACTCCGCGATTCCTCATGTGGTCAGTAACTACCCTTTGGGCTCCCGCAACCTCCACATAAGCCAGGGTCCCCTGAAGTCCGCAGGTTTGGATAACACAACTCGGTACCCTTCCAGGCGACGTGAAACGCGGTATATGTAGGACTTGGAGAGACTTTATGATCATTAGTCCGTAACATGTAGTTACGATCTTGTGAATCCCATGAGAAATATTCGGGAAGGGGTTGAAGTGCATTGCTCTGGGAAGCGTCCTGTAGCCTTTCGGCGTGCACGGCATAAAACCTACATGATCGAGCGCATTCTGCGCGTTTGGATGGTGCAAACTGGATGGTGGGCCGATGAGGTGCAGCACACGTATTACGAGGTAGTAGCCAAAGGCGGCATCTACCTGCTCTGCTGCCAGAACCGGTCCGACAATGTATGGCAACTACTGGGCGTTCACGACTGAAACTGCTCCCGCCCAGGCCGAAGCACCACTGCCTTCATCCAGATGGCCCCGCGGTCTGATCGCGGTGCGGAGCGCCTTTTGCCAGCACCGGCGGCAATCTTGTTCAAACTTTGTCAATTCACCCAGTAAGGATCGTCCGCATGTAGGTTAATTTGGGGAATTATATGGGATAGTTGAATGTCACATTTCCCAAAAGTGCTTATATCTACGTCAGACGCAACGGAACAGGACAGCCATCCTGCCATTGCTTACCATAACATCAGACTGATTGATGCCATGCCTGACAAGGCAAAGGGTAAGGAATTTCGCGGAGTTGAGTACAGGTTACTCCCAGGTTCACGCGCAAATGCAAGGAAACTCGCTGGTATAGCGGGCGCATGCAGGTTTGTCTGGAACTACTTTCTTGCAAAGAACAAAGAGGAATACAAGCGGGCAAAGGAATCCGATGGCAAAAAGCCCTCTGTATCATTTTTCTCGCTTGGCAAGCAGTTCACGCAATTGAGGAAGGAGGTCGACTGGCTTTCAGAGTACTCATTCAAGATAGTCAGATATTCGCTCAAGCATCAGGCGGACGCCTGGCAAGGGTTTTTCAAGGGAGTCCGGAAGCATCCGAAGTTCCATTCTAAATACGGCAAGCGTCCATCCTTCACGATCCCGGATAACGTAAAGATCAAGGATGGGAGGTTGTTTATTCCGAAGGCTGGATGGATGCAAATGCGCCGAAAAGGTGGCAATCCATATCCAGACGGTAGACCGATTCGGGCTACCATAAAGAAATCGGGGCGGTATTGGAAGGTATCTGTATGCTATGAGATTGATGCACGCAAGCGCACAGAGAATGGAGTTGCGGTTGGCGTTGACTTGAACACGTACAACGTAGCATGGACGGACACTACTGGCGAACGAGGGATGCTGGGCATTACCAGATTGGACAAGAAAGATATACGCATACGGCGATATCAGCGCAAGTTAGCGCGCCAGCAGAAAGGATCAAATCGCAGACGAGTGACTAAGCGGAAGATCACCAAGTGGAAGCGTAAACAGAAGAATTGTCGCAAGAATCAAGCCCACCAAAACAGCAGGTTCCTTGCCAATCGTGCAGAGGCGTTAGTCCGCGAGGACTTGAAGTTGAAGAACATGACAGCATCCGCGAAAGGAACGGTAGAGAACCCTGGCAAGAACGTCAACGCGAAGGCAGGCCTGAATCGATCCATGCTCAACGCTTCGCACGGCAGGTTCAACCAGTATTGCGACTATAAATTTGAGACGGTAGTAGGTGTCGATCCACGGTACACAAGCCAAACGTGTAACTCGTGCGGGCACGTGGACAAAGTAAACCGTCAAACACAACGCAGCTTCAGGTGTGTGTCTTGTGGACATGCGGATCATGCAGACCTCAACGCGTCTGCGAACATACTGGCCTCCGGGATTGGGGCTTCTGCACGGCGAGGGGCGTTCGGTTTACCGACCCCTATGACCCGTGAAATTGATGGGATATTCAACTATGCCATATAATTCCCTTAATTTGGGGCTGTGATTATCGGCGAGCTATGCCCAATCAATTGTCCTACGCTATGGTTGACTGGCCCCGAATGGCGGCTCATATCGTGCAGCAGAGGGCGCAAGTCAGTGGCCCGGTCATCGCTCATGAGAACGGACGCGCTGTAGAGGCCACCACAGAACTTCCCGATTGGCAGTCTGGCATGCCACTGAAGCGGGCTCGCAAGTTGTATGAAGGCATTACTTTTTTGCCGCGTGACCGAGTGCACGAACAGTCCGCACACACTTGGCTCGCCCACCAGCTTGTCTGCTTCAGTCCGTACCTGAAGCCTCTACGAACAGGGTGTTTTCTGATTCAGAAGCCGGATATTGATCCTCTTGCGCGGTTTATTGGCAGCAGGCCGTATCTGCGGGGTGGAGCGGCGGAGGCCGGCGAATGGGCTCATCTGTCCCTATGTGGTGCGGCAGGAGGGACGCTCCACCACGTCTGTAACGGTGGGAGATTTCTGAGCCAAACACCGGTTGATGTATTGGCCGATCCGGCAGGTCCGCTGGGGCGGGCCGGTTTGGAGTTGGCTGAACGGCTACATCTTTTCGGGCTGCATGATCTGGGTATGGTAAAGCAGCGGCTCAGCCGCAAGCATCTGCGCAACCAGTTTGGCATCATCCTTGGCGGCAGGATTGATCAGCTGATACGGCCGGGTCGGCAGCCGAATGTGCCCGGCTATGTTTTCCCGCAAACCCTGCATACATCGCATGAATTTGATACGCCCTCATCTTTGGCGCATCCCTGGATCCGGCGCGTGCTCCTGCGTCTGGCCGAACATCTGGCCGATGCGCTTGAATATCAGTCCGCTCTGGCACTGACGCTGCTGGCCTTCGTCCCGGGTCGGGGAATGGCCAAAGATTGCTACCTGTCCCGCCGCGGGCTGTACTCCGTGTCGGACCTGCGCCGCTGCGCCATTAATCTGTATGATCAGCTATCTGCCCGGCTTATGGCGGCAGATGTGCTTTCACTACGGCTTGAAGCCAGCATGCTCACTACGCGGACCTACGTCCAACAAAACCTTTTTACCAACCGAAACGACACGAACGAACTCACGCGAGCGGAGAGGCAGCTACAACAGCAAAACAC
>CAZCYQ010000051.1:0-24227 GCA_964503085.1 uncultured Rhodothermaceae bacterium
AGGTATAAGCATGTTGTTTGAAGACGGGTCGAAGGCCCCGGAATGAAGTGCAAGGCCGATGCGGACGGGTAAATTACTTGATTTTGAACTGGTCTAACCCCTTGAGAACTTGAGAAGCTGCCTGACCCTGTGCATCAACCGGCTATGCAACTTTCACTCGGGAAGTGTGCTCTTCAAATGAAGTTGCGATCGTGTAAGGCTGCCTGGCTTTCTCCAGCATATCAACCAGCGCGTCTATGGTGAATTTCTGAATCTTGCCGCGCATCAGGTCGCTGACACGGGTCCGCTGAACTCCGAATATTCCGGCAGCATCATGCTGGGTGAGACCATTATCCTTAATCCATGCGGTAATCTTGATCATCAAATCCGCCTTGATTTTCAGTTTGACAGCTTCACCGGGAGCAAAACCCAGGTCGGCGAACACGTTACCGTCTTTCGGTGTGATGTGGCGAATTTCAGTGCAAATTACCATGTTGTTTACCTCTTGTTCTGTCAGCTACAATTGCTCGATAGCGGACGGTAGCAATAGTAATATCCTTTCCAGTGGTTTTCCTGGTCTTCTTTTGGAAGGCATGCAGCACATAGACGGCTTCTTCAAATTTCGCGACATATATCACCCGATAGATACCACCAGCTTCTTTAATCCTGATTTCTCGCACTCCAGGCCCAATAGTCGTAAATGGTCTCCAGTCATCGGGGGCCATACCAAACTGAACGCGGTGCAGCTGATATCCGGCTTCCCGTCTTGCGCTATCCGGAAACGCTGTCAAGTCCTTTAAACTGGAACCTGTCCATCTGAGTTCTTTTCCGTCCATGGTCTGCAATATGTATCAAATTTTCTACATTTGATGATACATGCTGCTTTTACTGATTTCAATATAAATGGAAGAAATGCTTGTCACATGATTTTGTGTGTGCATTGTGCGACCTGACCCCATTGATACGCATTGATATGCGTCCTTGAAAACACCACCGTAGGTCTCAGCGGCCCCCTCGAACGCCACGCCGTCCAGCGACCGGGCCAGGCCCGTGCAGGCGAAGGCATCCCGCCAAACGACGTGCTCCTAGCGGGCTCAACTCCTGACGGGCATTGCCAAATGCTCAGGTGTTTCAGCGCGAGCTTCGCACAACGCAATCAAACTGATCTTTGGAGATCACGATTGGCGTCACGGAGATCATGAGGTCCAACCTGTGCTCTAGGCCGCCAATGTCACCGTAGTCAAGCTGGCATCTGAGCCTTGGCAGGTCCGGAACGTCGATCGGCTGTGGACCGTCCGACTTGTCGGAACGGTGAGCCTGGAGCGCGAAGTGATAGTGAGCGGAGACAAGTGCGACGTAGGCCATTGGTAGGGGCAATTCGTTCGGTGGCGCTTCGGGAATCGAAGCGGGCAATACGTAGCCGATCTCTTCCTCACGTCCCCAGCGTACGGCCCACGAGGTCTTGGATTCCATGGATAGAAACCCGTTCTTGTGCTCGTAGTATGCGGGCGCCAAAGACTGCTGGGCCAAAAGATTGATAGACGAAACCACCTGATCAATCGGGAATCGCCACGAGACCTTCAAGTCCCTCGCGGCCCCCAATCCGACGTTGACGATTGGAACCGAGACTTGCGACTCGCCGTCTTGGTCCAACGGCTGTGGCATGCCTCCGGTCTGTTCGAAGGGTTGAAGCCGCAGGATTCTTTCAACGAGGATTAGGTCCGGTCTGTAAGAGGCGGTCCGCTGTTTGTAGTTTTGACGGACCACGACAAAAGCGGCGATCGCCGAAAGGCACGCGGCGATGCTAGTCACGAGCGAAATCACTTCCGTCATCTGGGCGTTGCCTCAACGGCAGATCTAGGGCGCGGCGATTGTGCCCGCCGAAGGGCTCGACAGCAAAGCGCTGTGAGCGGACGGCAACGGGACCGCAAATATTTCTGTGTAAATCGCCGTTTATACATAGTCAATCGACCAGTCCTCAAACTCAATGATAAACCGGTTCAGCGCCCCCTTCCAATTTTGGATCGGCATGGTCCTGTTTTTTGACGCATCGTTTGAAAGATAGGGTCGGACCACTCTAATTCTATCCAACAATTTGTTTCCATTGAGTTAATTTTTCCATCTGCAGATGAAAGTCCCTCTTAAAACGCCGTTTATACCATCAAAAATGAGGCCGAAGTACCTTATGTCTGTTTTGCGGCGTTACTTCCCTCGTATGCTTGTCCTGCTTGCTCATGGTGTGTTGCTCCTTAAAACCATGTTTTGACGTGTGAAAAGCGTAGTTCATCGCTGCATGTCAATACGCATTGAACCGCCCCGGGAATTTGTTTAAATTCTCTTTGCCTGCCTACTTGGCTTACCGGTACAGATCAGCTAGGTCAGCCCAAAAGTGATTGATCGTAACTATAATCTCTATTCGGAATTCTTTTGTTTTAATGCTTCTCCAGCGTTTTGTAACGGCGTTTTTATTGCCTGTTCTAATTTAATCATGTAATCAAGGTGCCAAGCGATAAACTGTGGCCATGTCTCTTTATTAAATCCATCTGCTTCACGGAAAAAATGGATGCGTGATGATTTCTTATCGTCCAATCGCAACCACTCCAGAGGCTCACCAAATTTGGCATCGATTTCGTCTTTCATGGCTTCAAGAAAATCAAAGAGAAACTTATTTTCTTCAGTAACGCTACGGTCAAGGTTAAGCTCTACTCGTAGCGCTTTTTTGTTGAAGATCAGGTTGTACCGGCAACCTCCCAGACCCGAACCGGCTGAAAGCCAGTGATCATTGCTTGGGCTGATACTATCGTAGAGACTACAAGGACTTTTCTGGAAGGCATCTAGCACTTGCTCCCAGTATTCACGGCGTACGGTATGACGGTTTTTCAGTACGACTTCCGTGTTCTTTTCTTCGGCTTCTTTGGCATTGATACCGATCATCAACTCCTTTGCCTCTGGTGTAGGAATAATCTGGTCAATATTGATTAGTAACTGTTCAGCCAATGCATAGGGTGTGACCTTAAAGCACTGAATACTGATCCCCTGACCCAGCAACCATAAGGCGGTAGAGGTGACTTCTTTGCGGAAATTTGCGGCCACCAGCATCACACGCTGACTATTACCAAGATTCATCTTGGCCTCGTCCAAGTCAGGCGCACCGAGAAACTCACATATCCGTTCCTCTGCACTGACAGGAATATTGAGCTTGTCAACTTCACTGGTAACCAGCTCATACCGGTCAAGGTATTGCTGATAAATCTCAACAATCTGGCCCTTGGTCAGGCTGGCACAGTAAGATGCGTACTTAAGCACCTGCCAGACCACATCACGGCCGCTGTCATCCAGCTTGTTTTCGATAATGACAAGATGCCCGTCCTTATCCAATGCGAGTAGGTCCAAGCGTTCACGAGTGTCATCAAAACCCTCAAACTCCTTTTGAATAATCAGCAGTTCTTCTCCCAGGGCATCCGGTTGATGAACTAGCCACTCCTGCAGGTGCTTGCGCTCGGTAAAGCCCAACTCACTGAAACGCTTAGTCCTAATCGGACTAATTCGATTGGTTTGCTGATTTACCGTGAACATAAGGGAAATTCCTAAACGGCGGGTGCATCAGGTTACGTGGAGGGGGCCATCATGTGCAAAAGAGCTCATTACCGTCTCTCCCCCCGGTTCACTCCGAGTTCTCCGTTGACAACTCGGCCTGTCGCAAAACGAGCTGCGTTGCGTCATCGGCCAGATCTGGAGGGTAGCCATACTTTGCGAGCAGCCGGCGAACACTGCGCCGCAAGTCTGCTCGTACCGACTCGCGCTGAGTCCAGTCAAGTTTAGGCATGTTCTTGACCATTTCGGTCAGTTCCCGAGCCATGAGACGTAGCGTATCGCTCTGCATCGCCTCTCTGGCTGATTCGTTCTCCGCTAGCGCGTCGTAGAATGCAGTTTCCGCAGGGCTCAGGCCGAGTTCATCGCCGTGCCTTTGTGCTTCTCGAAGGCTCTTCGCCAAGTCGATTAGCCGCGAGAGCATCTCGGCGGTGGTGATCGCCCTGTTCGTATAGCGTAGCATCGCGTCTTCGAGCGCCTCGCGGAATTTGCGGCTCTGGACTATATTTGTGCGCTCTGTGATGCGGATCTGGTCGTTGAGTAGCTTCCGCAGCGTCTCCAAGGCCAGGTTCTTCTGCTCCAGCGCCGCCACCCGACCCAGGAATTCATCACTAAGGATGTCGAGGCGGGCATCCGCCAGCCCGGCGACAGCGAACAAGTCGATCATTTCGTCGGCATCGACCGCACCGCCGATCACCTGCCGCACGGCAGCGTCAATGTCCCGCTGCCGAGTGTGATCGGCGCCATCACCGGTATCGTCGGTCAGTCGCTTACGAATCATCGCCATCAGGCGCTGGAAGAAAGCGAGGTGCGGTGTGATAGCCTCGGTCTCCGGGCGCGGGACTGCCAAAGCGAATGCTGCGGACAGTTCCTTAACCAGGGTACGCAGGCGCTTCCAGCCATCGTCTTGCCCAAACACATGATCGATCGCGCGTAGATACACCTGAAGCACGGCTTGCGGTTTGGTATCGAGCGCCTGCTCGTATTCGCAACCGTGGAAGAAACCACGTAGTTTCTCGAAGGCCTCCTGCATGGCAGGCACAGCCTCGTTCTGCACCTTCCTGACTGCCTCACCTGTGCCACCAGCTTGGGTGTAAGTCGCGAGCGCATCTGCCAACTGGTCGGCGAGACCCAGTAGGTCCACGATCAATCCACCGGGCTTGTCGCCATAGACGCGATTCACACGCGCAATGGCCTGCATCAGGTTGTGCCCGGCCAGCGGCTTATCCAGATACATCGTGTGCGCCGGCGGGCAGTCGAAGCCAGTCAGCCACATGTCGCAGACGATCACCAAGCGCAAGTCGTCGTGGGGAGCCTTGAACCGCTCCGCCATACGCTTGCGGGCTGCCTTAGTGCGTACATGATTCCTGAGCGGCTCGGGATCTTCGTTGGTGCCGGTCACGACCACCTTCATCGTCCCCTGTTCGTCGTCGATGTCGTGCCAGTCCGGGCGCAAAGTGCAGATTGCCTCGTAGAGCCGCGCAGCGATGTCGCGGCTCATAGTCACCACCATAGCCTTACCTTCCATCGCGGCGCGGCGCTTCTCCCAGTGCTCCACGATGAACGCCGCTACGCGATCGATGCGCTCTTGGGCGCCGACCAGGGACTCCAACGGAACTCGGATACTGTCCTCCGTCCCTTCCCCGCGGCTGTCGGTGTTGGCGAGGTATTCAACCTTTTCCTCTGCGATGCGCGCGCCCTCTTCATCCACCTTCAATTTGATGATTCGGGATTCGTAGTAGAGTGGCCGGGTGGCGCTGTCCTCGACGGCTTGGCGGATGTCATAGACATCCGTGTAATCGCCGAAAACGTGGATTGTGTTCCTGTCGTCCCGTTCCAGTGGCGTGCCGGTGAAGCCGACAAAGGTGGCGTTCGGCAACGCCTCGCGCATCCAGCGCGCACCTCCCTCAACAAAGCCGTATTGGCTGCGATGGGCCTCGTCGGCCATAACGACCACGTTTGAGCGCTCTGAGATTACGCCGTGCGCCTCGGCGAACTTCTGAATCGTCGTGAACACTACTCCGCCAGCCGCGTGATCTAGCAGAGATTTGAGATGCTCCCGGCTCTCGGCCTGGACCGGGTTCTGCCGAAGTAGCTTACGCCCGGCGGCGAATGTGTCGAAGAGTTGATCGTCCAGATCGTTGCGGTCGGTGATCATGACGATTGTTGGGTTGGTCATACGCGACTCTCGGATCAGCGCCCCAGCCAACATCAACATGGTCAGCGACTTGCCCGAGCCCTGGGTGTGCCAGATCACGCCCCCGCGACCGTCACCCGAGCCGGAGGGTGACTTGAGACTCGCAAGTACGCTGGAGCGCGCCTTGCACACCGCGCGGAACTGGTGGTAGCCGGCGACGATTTTGGCGATTTCGCCACGCTCGTTCTCTTCGAAGGTTACACAGGTTCGCAGGTAGTCAACCAAAGTCCGTGGGTCGAACAGGCCTCGAATCAGCGCCTCCAAGGTCGGCGCACCGCCACCCTCGCGATCGTCGATCGGACGCCAGGGCATATAGCGGCCGCGGTCGCTGGTGATCGAGCCGACGCGCGTCAGCATGCCGTCCGAGACTATCAGCACCAAATTCGACACGAACAGATCGGGGGCCGTCTGCATATAGCGGTCGAACTGATCTATAGCCACGCCCAGGTCTGCTTGAGTGTCTGTTGGGTCTTTCAGCTCGATCACCGCGACCGGCAGCCCATTAAGGAACACCGTCAGGTCAGGGCGAATGATCTTGCCCGAAGCTCCGGCGACGCTGAGCTGGCGCAGTACGAGCAGATCGTTCGCGGCCGGATTGTCGAAATCGACCAGCCGAGCGCGGCCTCCACGCATTTCGCCGCTGTTCGATTCTTGGTACTCTATCTCGACGCCATCGGTAACCAGCGCGTGGAACCAACGGTTGTTCTGAATCAGCGTAGGGTGCGGCGGGCGCGACAGCATGCGAACGATGCCCTCTATTGTGTCGTGCGGCAGGTTGCGGTTGAGACGACGAACTACACCACTCAATATAGTGGTCAAAACCACGCTTCCCGGTTCGACCTGAGGCTTTTCGGCCAGTTCGGATGCCGGCATGACGGGAATCCTTATGGATTCAAACCACGCAGCGGCAGCGAGTTCTGCGATCAGTTCATCCATCGGAGTCCTCCGACATGCTCTCGCCTTCCGCTATCTCCTCATTCTCCGTTTCGGATAGGTTTCTGAACTCCACAAGGCTTTTGCGATAGGCCAAGCTATCCTGGTCGTAAAGCGCCTGACTCGCACTGATTGGAACCTCTTCGATCTCAATATCTGAATACTTGGCGTCAAGATAGCGGTTAAAATCTTCGTGAACCCCGAACCTCAAGTGGTTGATCGGATCGCGGCCGATTTGCTCTTGATGTAGCCGGAACATTAGCCCAACAGCCGCATCGACCGCTGTTGCTGTCAACATTGCATAATCAACAGAAAGTACAGGTTCCAGCGCGTCCCGACCATGTGGTCCGACACCTTGGCTCTTACGTAATGCGACGACACCGTCGACCAATGAGTTCAGTCCCCGTAGGATGCTTGCAACGCCACGTTCGGCGTCATTGTTGTCAGGACTCAGTGCTGTCAGTTGCAACGTCTGAATTGCCTGCGACATGAGCCAGTTAGGGTTTGGATTCGGCAAGATTTCTTTGCCGCGGTCCATGAGTATCGTGACGCAAACGGTTTCCAGTAGGCCTCGGCAGTGTGTGAACGCTATTCCGGGTTCATCCTGGATTGTCCGTTCGATGACCTCGACTGCAGATCTCAAGGATGTCGATGCTGGATACTGTTCAAAGAGTTGGCGACAGCTAGCGAGTTCAAATGGTCGGTCAGAGCTCACTATCGGCCCCTCCATTCGCCCGCACCCGTACCTTGCCGGATAGCAACTTCGGAAGGAGCACGTCGCGCATCGCCGCGAGTTTCCGCGATTCGATCATCAACTGGGCGAAGAGATCGTAGATCGAGCCAATCACTTCGTTGGCTTCATCAAGAATCTCATTCGGGGGCACGACGACCAGTGTTTCTTGAAGGTGTCCGCGTTTGATGTGCCCCATTGTTGTTGCCTTGCTTGCTGCGATGGTGCGGAACCACGGCAGGTGCTGCCGAATCCAGCAGAAGCAAAACCAGGTCGGAAAACGCGACGATGTGACCTTAAACAGATGCTGATTCAGCGCACCCTTGCCACCGAACCATAATTCGGCCTCGAGAGTGCCGGACCACGAGAACAACAGATCGCCATCGTTGATCACATACTGCTCGGCCACATCACCGTTTGCCCAGGCAGCATCTTTTGCTGAACCCTTACGGAGTTCGGCAATCTTGATCACGCGCAGGTCTTCTCCATCGCCGCGAGGTGGGTACTTCTGTAGTGCCAGACCGTTCAGGAAGGTGGCGATCGCAGTGATCGCCTTCACCTCCCATCCCTCCGGCACAGCGCCGATATCAGAATCAACGAAGCGGGTGGTTAGGGCGTCGAAGACTGGCTGGGGCACAGAGGGGAAGGAGACAGCGCCTGCGGCCTTGGCCTTCACCGGCTCGAAATCTACGAACCACGCGCGGAAGATTGTTTTCGCCAGCCGCCCTAGCGCTTGGGCCGTTCGTAGGTTCTGCTCAATCTTGTCGTCCAGCGCACTGAGAACTCCGACGATAGCGCGTTGTTCAGAGAGAAGAGGGTGCAAGATTTCAATGCGATTTAGGTTGCCTTGAGTGAGCTTCGGCATCACAGCCCCTGTGAGATAGGCATCAATCTCAAGGTCCTGAAGAGCATACATGAGAAAGCGTGTATCGGCTCGCTCGTTCCCTATTACTATGTGAGCGTGATTGTTGACCCAGAATCTGCCTCTTGCGAGAAATGCGATTGGCGTTCGGCGTGTACGGAGGTTCTCCCCATCCTCTGCAATTAGCAGGTAATCTCCATCAAAGATGTAATCGTCGACATAATCGACGATGCCGGAAGCTCCGTAGTACGGATAGGGGCCGGGTCGCCGATCTAATTCTTTGACAGGTCTTCGCCTTCCATCGAAGTTGATCGATAGTTCGCCAAATCGGCTGGTAGTCCATTCAGCCGTCATGTCTGAGACCCTGCAACCGCTCACGAACCACACTCACCAATCGCTCCCCTTCGCCAAAACACTCGTCTAGCTCTGTGAGCAGGCGCGGGTACTTCTCCACGAACGGCTCGTCGTCGTCCGCTTGTTCTTCGGCACCGACGAAACGGCCGGGGGTCAGCACGAAGCCGTGCTTGGCAATCCCCGAGATTGTTTGAACCATGCAGAACCCGGGGATGTCACGGTAGAGCCACGCGCCGTGCTGCGTTTCATCCCACCAGTCGGGTGCAAGCTCGCCGCGCCACTGACGGAAGGTATAGACGATGCGACCCATGTCGGAGTCGAAGTTTGGGTCGCCCATCCCGTTGGCTAGTGTGCTTTCGCCATCGTCACCGCCAGTAAGCACGCGTAGCGCTCGGGTTTGCATCGTGCCGAGCTGGCGGGCGTCGATGAAGAGCGTCTCTCCCTTGCGTTCACGCCCACCGTGCTTGAGGTTTCTGCCGGTCTTATCGCGGGAGAGGAACCAGAGGCAAGCGGGGATGCCGGTGGTCAGAAAGAGTTGGGCTGGCAGCGCGACAATACAGTCCACCAAGTCGGCCTCGACGATACGCTGGCGGATTTCGCCTTCACCGCCTGAGACGGAAGAGAGCGAACCGTTGGCCATAACGAAGCCAGCTACTCCGCCGCCGTGGCCATTGGACGGCGCCAAGTGGTGGATGAAGTGCTGAATCCAGGCGAAGTTGGCATTACCCATGGGCGGCGTGCCGTAAATCCATCGCACATCATCGGCTAGTAGTTTGCCCGACCAGTCGGAAATGTTGAACGGCGGATTGGCGAGGATGTAGTCGGCCTTGAGGTCGGGGTGCAGATTGCGCAGGAAGCTGTCGGCAGCATGAGAGCCAAGATTGGCCTCGATGCCGCGGATAGCCAGGTTCATATGCGCCAATCGCCAGGTGGTAGGATTGGACTCTTGGCCGAAGATCGAGATGTCAGTCTTCTGCCCGCCGTGGGCTTCCACGAAACGCTCGGACTGAACAAACATGCCCGCCGAGCCGCAGCAGGGGTCGTAGACGCGACCCTCGTACGGCTCAAGCATCTCGACCAGCAGCCGCACGATGCAGCGCGGCGTGAAAAACTCGCCTCCGAGCTTGCCCTCGGCTTGGGCAAACTTGCCAAGGAAGTACTCGTAAACGCGGCCTAGAGTGTCGCGGGCTTTGGCGCGATCGTCCTTGAAACCGATATTGGCGATGAGGTCGATCAACCCCTTCATTTTTTCTGGTGCGATGCCGCGGCGGGCGTAGTCGCGAGGCAGCTTGCCCTTTAAGTTCGGGTTGTCGCTCTCGACCGCAAGAATGGCGTCGTCAATCAGCGTGGCAATTTCCGGACGCGCGGCTTGGTTCTGGAGATTTTGCCAGCGTGCCTCGGGGGGTACCCAGAAGACCCGCTCGGCAGTATACTCGTCACGGTTCTCCAGCAGGCTCTCAATTTGAGGCCCGCTGATACCATCGGTTTCCAGTTCACCCTTGAGTTCCTCGCGCCGCGCCTCAAAGGAGTCGGAAATGTACTTAAGGAAGAGCAAGCCGAGGACAACATGCTTGTACTCGGCAGCGTCGATTTGACCTCGCAGGGCGTCAGCCGATTTCCAGAGGATTTCGGCGTAGGCCAAGTCGGTAGTTGTTGCTTCATTGTTCGTCATGCCGGTTTACGTCCTATTTTATACGAATTCCAGAATCCGGGCGGCAGCCGTCAGCACACGAATTGTGGGATTGCTGCATATTGGCCAGAGGTTAATGACGACAGAAGGTCACTCCTGACTTCCTTCGGCCCAAAGAGCCCCGTACGTCGCCCCTACCCAGTTACTACTCCAACACCTGGGACGCTGACCCATCTGTCCTGCTGATACATAGGTTACAGATTATACCGGAGACATAGGTTACACAATATAGGCATTTGGACGGGTCCGGTGTCTTAGCAAGAACGTAACCTGATGGACGAACGTATCAAATTCATTGCTCAATTATTAGATGGAGAAAAGATGGTCAGTCTGTGTCGCGAGTCCGGTATTTTACGCAAAACCGGTCATGAAATCTTTTATAATAAATAAAGATAAGGTCGGACCCCTTGAACTCTTGAGCTTGATCCAGAGTTCGCCGTCTTTCATTGCAGGCATTGACAGGAGTGCCTGCTTTAAGCTGCAATTTAATAGAGTCCGTATGACTTCCCAAGGCAGCCATGTGTAGTCACGTGTTACGGTCCAAGTCCGTTGTATTAACGCCATTATCAAATAAGTTGCGAATGTGGATTACCTCACCGGAGAATGCGACATCAAGGATATCGTCCATTAATTATGACCTCGTCTAGGGGTATGCATCCCTAGGCCAGCTATTATTTCCCAATTGCTACTCAATAATAGGGGGCGGTGGATAAGGACTATGAGTATCTTGTTCTGAAAACAAAGGTATTTATTCTCTCTATTCTGACTATCACGGCTTAGCAAAAATGACGGCGCTTTCACGGGACGCGGTACGTCCGAACTTACCCATCTGCTGCGCACTGTTACCACGCCATCTTACTGCACGTATTTCACGACAAATAAGTCCAGCGCGCTCGCCTAATTCAGCCGTAAACTCATCAACGAATATGGGTGAGGCGTCATATTGAACATTGCCCAGAATAAAAGCGACTCTCGCTCCCTGCCGGCAAACTCGTTCAACCTCACACAAGCAGAGGTACATGTCCAGAAAGTAACCTCGTAACATGTGTTGTATCCGCTTATCACGGATATGTTTAATGTTGTTCTCCAGTGTTTTCGGTGGTTCGTAATTATCAGTTGGAGGACGACTTGGACGGGATTCTGGGTGCGAATGAAAACTCTGGTATCTGAGCGCGCGGTTCTCCTCCCAGTTGAGAAAACTAAACATCAGTTCAACGCCGAAGACCCGGGTATAATCGTGTCGGTTGGGGTATGGGGGAGATGTGATCACGGCCGAGAACATGCCGTCAGACAGCGGCAAATCGCGAGCATCTGCAATACAGGTTTCCCAACGTTTATCAGTGTCATGTTCAGCGTCACGCACGTCCGCCAGCATTTCTGCAACCCGCCCTGCAAACATATCCTTTATCTTTGCTGCGCTGGCACCTTGATTTTGCCATCTCAACCATCCCCCGTTGGCAATTGCATGGCTGAAATGCGGAATAATTGAAAGCAATGCCAAGCGGAAGAAATCCCGTTCCGTGGATGAACAAACTACTTCATCTATGTAGCCCCAGATCAAATCAAACTGCTCAAGTCGCCCATCTGGAAGCGCTTTCTGCACAAGCTCTGGATAGGTGCGTTTCATGGATGCTGACGTCGACGAATCCAACGTACATCTGAGATTTTGCCATGCACTCTTCAGTCGACATTGTGAGAATGCCGCCACTTTGGTGCTCGATGCCAAGACAGCCAAGGGTGAAAGATCACAACCTGTTCCTGATATTCCTCTTTCTCGGGCGGTCAGCAACGTTGTTCCTGCGCCCACAAAAGGGTCCAATATTCTGTCCGCAAGATCCAGCCTCCACTCATCAATCAATGCGTGTACCAGATTGTCGGTAAAGCTGTGCGGGAACAGATACCACCTGTGGAGCGCCTTTTGCCTTGCATCACCCGGGGTGACCCAGCGCCGCCACTCAATTTGTTCGGTGGCTTGGTATGTCACGTTAAACGTTTTTTTAATTTATCAATGCTTATTCCTTTGCATGTGCCATCTTGAGTAACTCTGATAGCGTTTGGCAAGTCGATTTTGTCGCGATCTCCAGGGATTAAACTACTGAAAAGATTCTTTAATTTCTGCCTGATATCTCTGTAGCGCTGATCCCGGCCATCTTGGATAGAATTTATAACAGTACTCAGGTTTCCATCAGCTGTAAACAAACACTCAGCACCAGCGATTATCGCACTTGCATAAATTATACTGTCAATTTCACGCATATAGATTAGACCAACTATGCCTTTTGCCAATCTTATAACATCGTCCTCTCGTCTTGTATCACTTTGTGTCACCGTAAGTCCAGACTGCCGCAGCATCAATCCGAGGTTGTCGACCTGTGTCTTGATTGAGTCTAATTCTTCGACAGTAATCCGCTCACGAGTCTCTTTCTCCGAAAACCCTGACCAAATTCGATAAGGGACACCCTCGTCAGCCAAGGCCAGACGCACCTTTCCTTCTGTCAGCCCTGTAATCATCTCAATCTCAGAGACCGATGCATATTCAATTTGAATGTCGTATTTTGACAGTTGGACAATAGTCTCTAATCCTGTTTGGAAAGCTTGCTTTAATCCCTTCTCTTGAACATTGTCAAAACTTTTTTTCAAATCTGAGATAGCTTTATTGTCCGTAGGATATTGAAGTTCTTCCTTATTAGCGTGCTCAAGACAAAGCCGAATATTGTGTAGTGTCATCGTGTCCAGAAACACTACTTTCCGAAAGTTGTTCTTCTTGTTCATTTATGTATTTGCACTTGTAGCGAAGCTTTCATAAAGTTCGTCTTCGGTTTTGTGAAGATAGTCTTCAGTAAATGGTAGATGCGTGTCAGCACCTGCTTGGGATATTGCTCGAAAGCATGTCTTTATAAGCCGTCTGGGATTTGAGTACGTTTTCGGACGGAAGGCAATCTCATCAGGAAAAGGGAAAAGCTCTCCCGCCGCTTCGTCCGTTTCTACAGACCGAGCAGCGGCTATCCGTGACTTCATCAGGGCGGACGCATCCTTGTCCGACAGAAAGCCGATTTTCAGTATGCGGTCAGAAATACGCTCAATCAGCGAAGGTTCAAGGCCCTTAGTGGTTTCAAAGGCATCAGGGGTCATTGATAAGATAATCCAGAAGTCAACCTGCTCGTCTTGAGCTAGGTTAATCAAACGTTTCAGCGTTGCCAGGTAGTCGTGCGCTGCGCGCTTAGTAAGTCGTTTCTGGAGTCCTATTTCCTCGAATTCGTCAATAAGAAATGCAGTCGCTTTGGCGCCCATCCCTCGTGAGATGGTTTTCAATATTGCACGAAAATAAGGAGCTTCCTCCCCTTCAGGAACCATACTACCCCTTATCTGAGGTGCGAAATCACGATATTCAAAGTATGGTTTCTTTACAGACTCGGTAACAATTCGGGCAAGGCAATGTGCAATCTCCTCGTCATTCGTGATACTTGCATCTCTGATGGCTTCTTGCAAGGGAACTGCCATATCCTGTTTTTGCCCCGGACGATACATGTTGGACAAGTATTCCTCATAACCTCTTTCAAAAAGACTTCTTTGATATGGTGTTTTTACATAAGAACCGGCAAGCTCCCAAATAAATCTTGCAAAATCTTTGCGCCCTATAGTACGCAACAGCGTATTGGCAAGGTCATAGAATTGTACGCCTGGGTTGTCAAAATAAAACGACTTGATTTGACGGTCTGGGAATACGTTGCTATGCAACCATTGCAAAAGGCATGTCTTTCCAGTCCCATACTCACCCACAATGACGATGGCTTTTACTCCCTGCCCAGTCTGGTGAGCATCAAGGAGTTCCATCGTTTTCCTCACCAGAATATCTGGAGGTGCCAGCTTTCCTATGAGAGGAGCGCCTGCCGCGGCAGGCTCGAATGGATTGGTGTCAAGTCTGAATTTTTGAAGGAGGTTAGAGGACGTCATCTGCGAGCTCCATAGATTTGATTGTTATATTTTTGTGTAGCCGAATATGGGATATATAGGGGCCACCCGAGACCTTATAGTATCGCCGTAATGCGAGGTCTTCCCTTTGCGGCGATGTCGTAGTCAGTGTAGCAAGAGCACGAGAGGTCGGTATTAATACAGTGTGATTCGGCCATTCTTTCAACAACCAATCAAGTGCTTTATAGAGTAGACCGATAGGTTGCTTGCGTGCCTCACAGCAACGAGTAACGAGATCCAATATGGAAAATATAGTCCATTCATCTGATGTGCGAAGAGAAAGCAGAAAAAGAACCATCTCCATGACGGGACGAACATCCTTATAAGCTAAGGGAAACATAATCGTACTATCATCCTCTCTTTGACAATATTCATCTATGAGTTTCAGCTCATCACGAGCCCAGTATCGCAGGCCGTATAGAATTGCGATTATGCTCACAGGAGATACGCAACGCCTGATAGTGCCTGTTTTGTCGTTTTGAAAAACGACCTCCTTGGTGTTCGGCGAACGTATCCGGGTCCATTTGACTGCGATACTATGTTGTCGAAACCCAGATACGGAATATAACTCCGTATCCAACGGCATGAAAAGATCAAAAAAAAGAGACCTGCATTGGTCATTTTTCAATACCAGTGATGCAAACGGGTCTCTCGCAGCCTCATTAAGTGATTGAGCACAGTTATCCGGTACAGGTATTTGGAGCAATTTGCGCACATCTGGATCATCCTTATTGACATATAACTTCTTTCCGTCCCGTTTGAATATACCTAGACGAAGTAGTGTATTTCGATAGTGGTAGAGAGTAGATGGCGCTGGCCGTAATCGGCTCTGAGTTAGCAAAATACCATTTTCTATTACCAGCTCGTTAACATCCTTGACCCTCAATCCATTTGGGAAAGTTGAAACGGCTTCCAACATGCGATGTAGCCCCGAAAATGAGAGGGAGCGCATCCAATATTCGCTTCCCTGTGAGTTATCCAACGTGGGGTGTTGCAACTGTATCTTGCTGGTCTGTTTTTTCATGTTCATACATTGGACAATAATATTGAATGTTAGCACGATACATGAGAACACACATTGCTGTGCCCAAGTCCGTGTATGAACCGCTCTGGGAGTTCCAGGACCTCGTTAGTTTGTATATACACTCCGGGATTACCGGGGTGGTTCAAAATTCACCCGGGTTCCAATTAAATCCTCCTATGAGCGCGATTCTCTTCCTCCGTTGCCGATCATCGACCCGACAACAGTGTGTTGGTCAGGTAATCCTCCCTGATAAGGTTTACGACCATCAATCTCGTAAGTTTTAATCAGCTTCTGCCTCAACTGCTCACTTTCTTCGAGCAGCGCCTTACCCTGTGCCAATGCCTCTGACGACAGGTCCGCATTTGACAGTGCATCAAATTTGTCTTTCAGATCTGAACTAACACTCTCGAAAGAGAAGTCGCTGATGTATGATTTTTTCAAACAATACTTCAATAACTGCGCTGAAGCGATTGGGAGGGACTTGCCGTTAACCATCTGTCTGAATAACCAAAGGAAGAGGTCAGCAACTTGGATTCCAGAACTCTGCTCTGAAGATAATACCTTGAATTCGGAGCCTGGCACCCTCCTCAACTCAAAGCTATCACCAAACCATGTAATGTGTTCCTCCATTGCCTCTGCGAAAAGTCTATGATATTCACGAAGGGTCGACTCAAATTGTGACTGACGATCATGTGTGATTCGCCTCACTGGTCGTTTCCACCGCTTCGAATATTCTTCCAGCCCCTCCAACAGGTTCACGAATGCCACCAGATTCGGCATGTGGCCTTTCTTAGCTTCTCTTCGTGCTTTAGCAAATTCGAGGGCTTCCGGGTGTGTCCGTGCCCAAGAGAATGCTTCTGAAATTACCTCACGCGACCTTGCATCAGGCAGATAGTGCACTCGTTCCAAGAATGTGTCACAAATTCCTAGGATCTCCTTCCTCGCCTTAGTCTCATTCTTCGTCGTCAACATACCCCAAAAACTCCGCGCCACTGACTCGTCTACCAAACTAGCCACCTTGAAGCAGAGGAGCAAACGAAGCGGCTTTGCGTTATAGGTAATAAATGGTACTGCCGGGTTTTCCCCCGAATCGAAAAACGTGTCAAAGAGTTTCGTCACCAGCAGATATCTCTTCTCCACACGCGAGATGAAGAAACGTGCGTCTACTTCCTTCAACAGTCGCAATAAATGCCCAGCTACCTTCTCGACTGCCTCAACTCCAATCACCGAACCATGTATAGATGATATCCCGTGACGTCTACACAAGGACCTTACGGCTCCAGACCGACATGCGTCAAAGTCTATCTTCGTGATTAGTGCTCCAGTGAGAAAATCCGGTTGCTCTACATCGAACAGGTTTCCTCCCGTATTTCCCGTCTCATCTACGAATACGAACATCAATCGCCTCCAGACCCCAATACCTTGATAATTTAATCATATTCTAAGGGCTTGCCCCAACAATGGCACCCCACATATACCCTAATCACGCGGGACGGGGAACGCGTATCATTTTGAACTGGTCTAACCCCTTGAACTGCCTTGAGCTTGTACACTAGCCGCACACAGGCTTGTAGGTGCTTACGGAAGGCGTTGCGTCAGGTCGATCCCGAGGCGTCAGAGCGCACGGCCTTCCTTCGCCCGCCTGGCCAATTGCTCGAAGGACCTCTCCCTGATCACCTCACATGACCTAGCAAGCAAGTCCAAATGTTTTTGCGTCCACGCATCGGATAGGCACGTGTCGCGAAGGGCCTCCAATGTCGCATTCCCGGATCGTGCTCTGCGGTCTATCAACTCCGGTATTGGCACCACCACCCAGTAGGGGCGCGGAAAGCTCACAGCCAGCGCGAAGTACCCCACGGCGTCCGTGGCGTTGAGCCCAACGAAGTCGGCTTCTTCGAGCTTTCGCTTCCGGTGCCCGCGCACCTCGGCTTCCACTTCAAACCGGTATTCGACACCATCCTTCGAGGTAATGATGTCCGGATGACCAACGCGCTTCACTTCGAGCACGGTGTGCCCCAACCGCAGCAAAATGTGCGCGGCAACCGCCTGCATCTTGAATCCGAACGCCTTGTCGTCCGATTCGAGAAGCAGCCTATCCAAGCAAGCTCTTGCGTTGGTTCCCATCCCGTCACTCGTACTCGATGTCCAACACGGGACCGTGCTCAAAGGACCAATTCTTCGGTTCGATCACAACATATTCTGCCCTATCGAAGCTGTGCGGCAGCAACTTTCGAAATGTCTCGGTCTCCTGCGACGCGACCATAATCTGCACTCGTTGTCCCAAGTCGGCAAGCTGATCGATCAGAATCGCGATGTGCTCCTTGTCAAACGCCCTAGTAGGATCGTCCAGCAGCACCAAGTACACTTCCGTGGGCGTCTCCTTCGCGCCCCCGAGTGCGAAGTAAGGCACGAGGTCTAACGCGCTTTGCGCCTGCCCGTTCAGGACGCCCGTGGGATGCGTAGCCCCAGGGTATCTGCTGCTGGAGACGCGCATCTCCAGCCCTGGCAGTTTCGCCTCATTGAACGTCAACCTGTCGAAATGCGGATGTCGAGTCAGTGCAGCGAAAACCTGGCTCAAACTATCCGCCACTGCGGGTGTTTTGTCCTTTAGTTCTTTGGTCAGTGCCGACGAGACGGCATCCTGGATTTCCCCCACCGACCGCCCAAATCGCAGCAATGTTCGGAACACGTCAGCCGCGCGGCGGAAGTCCGCTTCGATCGCTCGGAGGTCACGCAGCCCCTTCTGCAGATCGTGATACCTCGCCTCAACGCGCAAGACCGCCAGATCTTTTCCTATCTCATTGAACCACTCCTGATCGTCGTTCACCTGCGCTTTGATGGACGCAATTTGGTTCGAGACTGTCGTGACTTCATGCTCAAGGCTCGCGTCGTCCAGTTCTTCGACGTTCCGGTCTGACAACCCCTCAATCGTCTTGAGTGCAGAGGCCTGTTTCTCTCTGTGCTCAGCCTCGTTCCTCGCTAGCTCGTTGACGACGGATTCTCGGTCTTTTGCTTCTCGCAGGACTCGCTCCGCCTTTCTCAATCCATCAAGCTCCTCCTCCAGCGGTTCCCGGCAACGCGCCTCAAGCATGGACTCCAACCCAACCCTGTCCTGATCCTGCCCACAGATCGGGCAGGAGATCGCCTGTGACTCGACCTCACGTCGCATTACCTCGATTGCCTTCACTGCCAACTCGCTCCTGAGGGCAACGGTATCGGCTTGCCGCCTTCGCTCCTCGGCGGACTGCCGAAGATCCTCAATAGACTTATCCTCTAAAGTGTCAGCCAACTTAGACCGCGCGGCTATCGTTGCTGCCTCCTTCCCACGGAGTTCGCCCAACCCGTCGCGTAGCTCCTGCAACTGTCCATGCCGCGCCACTGCGAGTTCCAGCTTCGCCTGTAAGGTCGCTTGCTGTTCCGCGCTTCTGCTCTCCAGCGCCAACTCCGCAGCTTGAATGAGCGCTCCTATCGATGCTCCGTCTGCTGGCGCTTCTTCGTCGGGATCGGTGATCCTCTTAACCAATCGCCTAGCTTTGACCTCACTCTCAGCCATCGTAGGCGCTTTCGCTTCGCCCCATGGCGGCGAGGTCAACATCATACTACGTTCGGCCTCCAGTGACTCAATCCTGCCTTCCACCCGCTTGCGTAAGTCGCTCACGTGCCCGTCTAGAGTCTCCTCCTCTTCCCGCAGCTCAGACTGGAAGTCCTCCAAGTGCCCCATCAGCGCTCTTGCCGGTGTCAGCCCCAAGTGCGTGTACACCGTCCGCTCGAAGGGCTTAAGATCTTCCGGTTGACGTTTGAGCGGCGTGGACTGCGGTGCGAAGATGATGTGCGTGCCTTCCCCCGCGTTAAGCGAATCAAGCTGCGGCATGATGTCGCCAATGCGCCTTTCCTGGCCTGTCTCGTCGAACAGTCTCGGGTCATTTCCTCCACTGGCCCCCCGGATGAGCGTGCGACGGAGCTGCCACTCTTTGCCATCACGCAATAGGCTGATTTCCACTCGGCACCGTTTGCCGTAATCGCTGTTGGCGACGATGTCACCTCGTCGGCCAGTCGAACCGAACAGGCCCCAACGAATCGCCTCGACCACGCTCGACTTGCCGTTCCCGTTCTGACCGAGCAGGAACACATGGCGGTTCCGCAGGTCAATGTCCTGCCGCGTCGTGAATCCCTTGAATCCTTCTATGCCGATCCGGGCGATACGGAACCCATCACCCACCGATGCGCCCCTCTACCTCAACGAGAAGCCGGCGCACACGCCCCACCAATCTTTGCTTTTCCCCGGCGAGATACTCGCTCGCAGCATCTGGTCCGCCCCTCACGAATTCCTGGGCTACTGACAACCAAAGTGATTCGGCATCCTCCTGTTCGGAGAGAAGCTCCTTCACCGAGTCAGTGAACAAGCGATGTTCCGCTTCTGTTGCCATGAAAGATCTCCAAGTTGTTGCTGGGTGGTTGGGGCTGTGTCGCAAGGCATCGGTAAGCTGCCTCGAAGATCGCCAATTTTTCAATATCCAAAGCGATAGCCCAATTGACGTATCGATAGTAAATATTTGTTTTTAAACAAAAAATATATGAAGTGTGGCGGAGAGAGAGGGATTCGAACCCTCGATGGGCTTTTAACCCATACTCCCTTAGCAGGGGAGCGCCTTCAGCCACTCGGCCACCTCTCCGTATGCGGGCCGGTTGGGCCGGCCCGGATATGTCTGTATAGAAGTCTTTAACCCCTATACAGTCTGTTGACTAAGTATGTTCGTCATCTTCCTCCGAATTTCCATCATTGTCCTCCGGCTCTCCGTCGCCGTCCTCCGGTTCATCCATGTATTCCTGGGCAAGCTGGGCCTTCGCCTTCTTTACCTTTTCAAGCTGGATGCGTTCGTAGATTTCCTCCCGGTGTACCGCTATTTCTTTGGGAGCGTTGACTCCGATCCGGACCTGGTTGCCTCGTATTCCGAGTATGGTTACATTGACATCATCCCCGATCATCAGAGACTCGCCAATCCTGCGTGTTAATATCAACATCTTATTTTCTCCTGTTTTTTCCCTAGGTAGTAACTATATTAGCTTTTTTCGATGATAAATGCTTTATAAAAAATTACCCTGCAGCATCATCGATTACATTGTCATCGCCCTCAAGACCGAAAGCGATGACAATGTAATCGATGATGCTGCAGGGTAATTTACATTGTCATCGCCCTCAAGACCGAAAGCGGAGTGCAACGTCCTCACACCCAGTTCCAGGTACTTCTCGTCAACGACTACTGATATCTTTATTTCAGAGGTGGATATCATCTGTATATTGATGCCCTCGCCGGCCAGGGCCGAGAACATTTTACTTGCGATCCCGGCATGAGAGCGCATGCCCACACCGACAACGGAAATCTTGACAATCCGGTCATCTGCCAGGACTTCTTTCGCGTCCAGGTTCCGGGCAGTTTTTTCCAGTAGCGCCCTGGCTTTGCCGAAATCATTACGGTGCACGGTGAAGGTAAAATCAGTCAGTTGATCCACGCCGACATTCTGGACGATCATATCGACCTCGATGTCTGCCTCGGCAATGGGATTCAATATCGCGCCGGCGATGCCGGGCCTGTCCGGCACACCGCGCAAGGTGAGTTTTGCTTCATCCAGGTTATGGGCTATGCCCGCTATCAGCGCCCGTTCCATTTCTTCATCCTCGTCTGTGATCAAGGTGCCCGGACCTTCCTCGAAAGAAGACAGGACACGTAATGGTACTTTATACTTGTTGGCGAATTCCACTGAGCGTATCTGCAGCACCTTCGCCCCCAGGCTGGCCAGTTCCAGCATCTCCTCGTAGGCTATCCTGTCCATGCGCCTGGCGCCCGGCACGATCCTGGGGTCCGCGGTGTACACGCCGTCCACGTCAGTATAGATCCTGCATTCGTCGGCGTTCAATGCCACCGCCATGGCAACGGCGGTGGTGTCGGTGCCGCCGCGTCCGAGCGTGGTGATGTTACCGTTTTCGTCAATACCCTGAAAACCTGCGATAACAACGATCTTGCTGTCAGCCAGGTCTTTTTTCACACGCACCGCTTCGATATCGATGATCCGGGCCTTGTTGTGGACGTTGTCCGTGAGTATATGGACCTGTCCGCCGGTATAGGAGACCGCCGGATACCCGTGTTCCTGCAATACCATGCTCAACAGGGCGATGGTGACCTGTTCGCCGGTTGACAACAACACGTCAAGTTCCCGGGAGTCCGGGTTTTTTGCCACCTGCCCCGCCAGTTCGATAAGCCGGTCGGTCTCTCCGGCCATGGCCGAGAGGACCACCACCACCTGGTGTCCCTGCTTGCGCGCGGCAATGACGATATCGGCAACCGCCTTGATCCGATCCACCGTTGCGACAGAGGTGCCGCCGAATTTTTCCACGATAAGAGCCATATCAGCCAGTTTTCCCAACAGTCTTTGCAACCACCCAGGCCGGGACGCTTGCCAGCGCGCTTTGCAGCGCGGACGGATCATTGCCGCCGGCCTGGGCCAGGTCCGGTCGGCCTCCCCCCTTGCCGCCCACCTGCTGCGCGACAAAGTTGATCAGTTCACCGGCCTGTACCCTGTCCGTGCTGTCTTTCGTCACTCCCGCCACCAGGCTGACTTTATCACCTTTGACCGCGCCGAGCACGATGACCGCGGTGCCCAGTTTGCTCTTCAACTGATCGACCGTATCCCGCAGGGTTTTCGGATCGGCCCCATCCATGTTGCGGGCAAGGACATGAATGCCGTTGACAAGTTCAGCCTGTTCACCCAACTCCGCGCCGGCGCGGCTGGCCATTTTGCCCTTTACCTGTTCCAGTTCCTTTTCCAGGCGCCTGGAATTCTCCAGAACCTGCTCCAGTCTGGTTGCCAGTTTGCCGCGGTCGGATTTCAGCAGCCGCGCCAGTTCGGCCAACTGCGCTTCTTCGGCCTCGACCAGGGCCAGCGCGCCAAGTCCCGTGACGGCCTCAACCCGGCGGATGCCCGCGGCGATACCCGTCTCGGCAATGAATTTGAACAGGCCGATGTCGCCGGCCCGGGCTACGTGCGTGCCGCCGCACAACTCCACCGAAAAATCGCCGCCGATCTTCAATACCCGGACCTGTTCATCGTATTTCTCACCGAACAGGGACATGGCGCCCGACTTCAACGCTTCATCCAGCGGCATCAGGCGGATTTCGGTATCGATGTTTTCCAGTATCTTGCGGTTGACCAGCCGTTCGATTTCCAACAGTTGCTGTTCCGATACCGGCTCCGGATGGGAAAAGTCAAACCGCAACCGGTCCGGCGCCACCAGGGAGCCTTGCTGGGTCACATGCTCCCCGAGCACTTCTCTCAGCGCCGCATGCAGCAGGTGCGTGGCGGAGTGGTTGCGCACAGTATTGATGCGCGTGGCGGGGTCGACCCGTGCCTCTGTCTCCTGCCCGGTTTGCAGGCTGCCCCGGCTTACCCTGCCGATGTGAACGTGGGCATTACCCTGTTTCCGGGTGTCATCGACAATAAATACGCCGGTATCGGAAACCAGTTCCCCCCGGTCGCCGACCTGGCCGCCGGATTCCGCGTAGAACGGGGTTCGATCCAGCACAACCGCGCCGGATTGGCTTTCTTCAATACGCTCGACTACCTGGTTGTCCTGCAACAGGGCCGTTACCCTCCCGGTCACGCGCAGGGAATCGTAGCCTTCGAAACCGGAAGCGTGGTCCTTCAGGTCGGGAAGTACGGAGACGTCCACAGCAAACCTGTTCGCCTCCCGCGCCCTTTGGCGTTGCTCTTCCATACACTCCTCAAACCCTTCCAGGTCCAGTTTCAGGCTGCGTTCGCGGGCTATGTCCGCGGTCAGGTCAACGGGGAACCCGTAAGTATCATACAGCTTGAATACGACTTCGCCCGGGATAGTGCCGGAAGCAAGCGCGCCGACCGCGGCTTCCAGGTGTTTAAGTCCCTGCTCCAGGGTTTCCGCAAACCGTTCTTCCTCCTGTTTCAGGGTATTGGTTACGAATTCCCTGGCCCTGCTCAATTCCGGGCAGGCTTCTCCCATGACGGAGTCCAGGGGTTCCACCAGTTTGTGGAAGAACGGCTCGTTCAGGCCCAGCTTGGAGCCGTGGCGCAATGCCCGGCGGATGATCCGGCGCAGCACATAGCCCCTGCCCTCGTTGGCCGGGATGACGCCGTCCGCGACCAGGAACGCGCAGGACCGGATATGGTCGGCAATCACCCGGGTTGAGACAAGGTCCGTAGCGCTGTCTCCTGCGAGGGATTGCACTGCATCGGTCAGGGGACGGAACAGGTCCGTTTCATAGTTGTTCCGAACGCCCTGCAGCAGCGCCGCGGTGCGCTCCAGACCCATACCCGTATCGACCGACGGTTTCGGCAGGGGATGCATCGCGCCTTGCGCATCCCGGTTGAATTCCATGAATACCAGGTTCCAGATCTCCACGTAGCGGTCGCCGTCCTGCTCCGCGCTGCCGGGCGGGCCGCCGGGCACGTCGGCGCCGTAATCGTAAAAGATCTCACTGCACGGTCCGCAGGGTCCCGTGTCCCCCATCGACCAGAAATTGTCTTTCTCTCCGCAACGACTGAACCGGTCTTTATCAACTCCCACCTGTTCCAGCCAGATGGCCTCGGCATCGGCATCATCATGGAAGACGGTGACCCAGAGTTTCTCCTCAGGGATGGCCAGCTCCCCGGTAAGGAACTCCCAGGCGTAATGGATGGCCTGTTCCTTGAAATAGTCTCCGAAACTGAAATTGCCCAGCATCTCGAAAAAAGTATGGTGGCGGGCGGTGTACCCGACGTTTTCCAGGTCGTTGTGTTTGCCTCCGGCGCGCACGCAGCGCTGGGCCGTTACGGCGCGCGCGCAGGCGCGCTGCTCAAGGCCGAGGAATACTTCCTTGAACTGCA
>CAZCYQ010000052.1:0-23972 GCA_964503085.1 uncultured Rhodothermaceae bacterium
TCTTTTAAATACGCAGAAATTATAGATGTCTGCCCACCGCCTGTTTCCTTCTCTGAACTCTCCAGTCTCCGCGTTCCAGCTTCTGTGAGGTGCTACCCTAAACCGGATCGTGGAAGGCTTATACTGTTTCCATACCTGATTATAGGCCGCAGATTTCACTTCTACTGAGGCATTAGATGACGTACGAATATCACACTCATCCCATTTCCTTCTTATCTTTTTGTGAAGTCCTAGTGCCGCCGCAACGAGAAACTCCGCAAGCACTCCTCGAGTGGTATTATTTGAAAGCATGGAACCCGACCAGCGCCAAAAGTCAATCAACTGGAGGGATGGCATAACTTTCTGCCCGTAAAACGCTTCTTGACCGGTAAGCAGTTTAGCTTCGTGCTGGAGAAGTCCATCATTCATGAGTTGCTCTCTAGGCTCGGATATATTCCAATGATTTTTTGCCAGTGGATTCACGCTCGTGAATATATGCCAAGAATCAAGGCAAGGATAATCAAGTTTGTCAAATTCATGTTGGGTTGTTAATTTTGCCACAAACTAATGTAGCTTGTAGGGTCGCGCAGTTTCAGACTACATTCCTGATTCAGTCACCTTGGGTGCGCTTGAAAGATGGCAATCCAAACAGGCAGGAGGTAAACAAATCGGAATCCTACATATTCAGCTTAGTGCAAAATCGCGCGTTGGCAAAGGTTTGCTGATTCTGTACGCAACAGGCCAACGCGAGTGGCGGGGGCAATATCAGGTCCCCAGTACGTGAGTCTTGAAGTTCCTGCCAATAATTGCGCATACTGATGGAAAACTGACTGGGTAAATGAAACGGGTCTGATGGATATGGCAACATCTGGTGCTGACTCTGCCACGTTGGCTGAGCGATGGCAATCTCCACGCATGATGGATCTGAGTCACGCTTCGCTCGAGAGCATCCTCAATGATGAGGAACTTCTGCGATCTCTAGAAAGCATTGAGGCTTTTCGTGCATTGCGCAAGCATGCAACAAAAATTGTAACCGCAGAGAGTTCGTTGAAGAAAGCCGGGGCGGAGGATAGGCGAAGTTCAGACGCGCGCAGGGAAAAGCGCGAAATGGCCAAACACCGCAAGAAGATTGAAGAAGCGCTTTTGCAATTTCTCACCAGAGTTCCAATTTTCATGTACTTGACGGACTACCGGGAGAAAAGCCTAGTAGATGTGATTCACACTGCTGAGCCGGCCCTCTTCACAAAAGTCACGGGTCTTAAAATCCGAGATTTCGAAACGCTCTGCAAAATCGGTGTCTTTAACACACAGGTGCTGAATCAATCCATTGATGCCTTCAAGCGACAAGAAGTGCTCAGCTTTCAGGGTCCGGCGTTTTCATCAAATCCGGGACCGAGAGACAAAGGCGTGGTCGGATCCTGTTGTATGGTTGATAAACAGTGATATTGCATCAACCAGTTTGGAATACCTTGAAGCAGGTGTTGGATAAGTCTAGAAAACCATGGCGCTAGTTGCGATTGTTGGTCGTCCAAATGTTGGGAAGTCCACGCTGTTTAATCGACTGACGGAATCGCGTCAGGCAATTGTACATGACGCCCCCGGCGTCACGCGGGATCGTGTCTATGGTCAGGTAATCTGGAACGGAAAGGAGTTTGCACTCGTGGATACGGGCGGGTACGTGCCGAGGAGTGCAGATCGGTTTGAGCGCGCAATACGCGAACAGGTCCAGATTGCACTCGCAGAAGCGGACATTATCCTACTGATCACAGACGTCATGGCGGGCGTAACCGACCTTGATCAGGAAATGGCACGAATGCTCCGACGAAGCAACAAGCCAGTGTTTGTTGTCGCGAACAAAGCCGACAACGAAAAGCGTCAGTGGGACGCGGCATCCATGTACAGTCTGGGACTGGGTGAGGTCTATTCCGTGAGTGCTACGAACGGGATGGGTACGGGTGATTTTCTGGATGCGGTTGTTGCCGCATTACCCGAGGAAGAACAAGGCGAAGATGACGGTGGCGTGAGAATTGCACTCATTGGACGGCCGAATGTGGGAAAATCCCAACTAACGAACACATTGTTGCGACAGGAACGCTCTATCGTAACAGAAATCAGCGGCACAACGCGGGACGCTGTTGATGCAGAACTGACCTACAAGGGGGAGGCCATCACATTGGTTGATACGGCCGGATTAAGACGGCGGACCAAGGTCCGTGAGAATGTAGAATTCTACGCTACATTGCGTACAGAACGCGCGATTCGTAGCTGCGATGTTGCAGTACTGCTTCTAGATGCAACGGTGGGCCTGGAAGCCCAGGATATAAATGTTCTCAAGGAAGCGGAAGCGCTAAAAAAAGGTCTGGTGATTGTTGTTAACAAATGGGACCTTGTTGAAAAGGAAACCAACACTGCCAGAGACACTGAACGTGCGATCCGGGAGCGTCTGAAGACACTGGATTACGTTCCGATCCTGTTTGTTTCGGCACTTACGGGCAAGCGCGCACATCGTGTGGTTGATATCTGTCTGGAGATAATGCGCAATGCAGCATATCGCGTGCCAACATCCGAGCTCAATCAAACGGTGCAGCAATCAATCGGGCGCTATCATCCTCCCACTTGGCGTGGGCGGTATGTGCAGATCAAATATGTAACTCAGGTTGGGGTCTCTCCGCCACTCTTTGCTTTTTTCTGTAATCATCCGCAGGGTGTTGGGACAGCTTATACCCGTTATCTCGAAAACCAGCTTCGCAAAGCGTATGGCTTCACTGGGGTTCCGATTACGCTGGCTTTTCGGCGTAAATCTCCAGAAGACGGATAATGGAACAATAACTGCCCGGTTTGATATCCAGAGGCCGAACGGTAGACAATCCCATGCCTGGCGTACCGAAGAATACCAAAACCGAGAACGAACGAAAGCTCAATTTCTGGGAACGGCTGTACCTCCCGGAAATCTTCAAAGGTCTCAGATACAGCTTCCGCAAGATGGTCAAGGAGCCATCTTATACGACGGAGTATCCAGATGAACTTTGGGAGCCTCCTGATTCTTATCGTGGGCGTCCCGTGCTTGTGGAAGAGGAAGGCGCTCCGCGCTGCGTTTCCTGTAATCTTTGCGCCAAGGCATGCCCCCCAATGGCAATATCAATGCAGTCGCGGGAGGTGGATGACCCGAACAGTAGTAAAGAGCGTGAACCAGCCTGGTTCGAGATCAACATGCTCCGCTGTATCTATTGCGGATTTTGTGAGGAAGTATGTCCGGAGGAAGCTATTGTAATGTCGAAGGAGTACGATCTCACTTTTCATGGACGGGATGAGGCGATCTTTGGGCTTGATCGGTTGTTGGTGCCCGCAGAGCGGCTCACAGATCGGCTTGATTATCTAGAGGAAGCCCGTAATAAGCAGGAGAACGCGGATGCATGGCAGCATCGCAGGGATAATAATCTGCACAGCTTAAGGGACCGCCAATACGTGCGTGAGTTGGCAGAGACGCAAATGCCGACGTTAAAGAACACGCATTTGCGCTCGGAAACCCCCATTGCTGCTACCAACACATGGGAGGGCCGTCCTTCTTCAGACGATGCCTGAACCAGATCCAGTGCGCTGTCGTAGTGCAGTGCTGGATCAACTGCGCTACCTGATAGACGAGATTACTGCATTGCGACAAATTTCGCCACGCCTGCATGAGTCGCAAATCACCAACACTGACCGCGGACCATCAGTCAAACAGTGCTACGGTGCGATCATCATGCGAGATCAAAACAAGATTCTTCCCGCTCTGAAGAATTTATCGGGACGTAAGGTAACCCCGGAGGCCTTGTCCATGGATTGGAACAGCGTACCCATAAAGGATATTCTCGTGCAGGTTGAATCCGCCCGGAGATCGGTCATTGAGGCTGCCGAAGATCTAAGTGTGGAGGCTTGGTCACAGCAGGTTACGGAGGGGATGGATGTCGGTCAATTCCTTTTAACCGCCTCGCAGCATGATACGGACACGCTCCGTACCGTGGCAGAAAGGCTTTATCGCAGTTGGTGATGTCTGCAGCGGGCAGCAGGCGCAAAAAAAAATCTGCGCTCCAGATCTATAAGGATCTGAAAAAAGATTTTGAGGGAGGACGCTTTAAGCCGGTCTATCTCTTCTACGGAGGAGAATCATACTTTGCGGATCAGCTGCAGCAGATTCTGATTGAGGATACTATTTCCCCGGAAGACCGTGACTTCAACCTTGATGTAGTTTATGGACCGGATATTGCAGCCAAAGATGCACTGGGTATATGCCAAATGGCTCCCATGCTGACTGAACGGCGTATTGTCATTGTACGGGCATTTGATAAGCTTAAGGGGAATAAGTTGTTTGCAACGCTGGCTAAATGGCCAAATCCTGCAGCGGTTGTGCTCCTAATTTGCGAAGGCCGTCCCAAGTTCAATGCGGATCCTTATTTCACCCTGAAACGAAACTCAAAAGTCGCCCAGGTAGTCGAGTTTGCTCCGTTGTGGCGCAATCAGGTAGGATCGTTTTTACGTGAGTACGCGGAGTCCCGAGGTTACAAGTTGGAAACGGGTGCCGAACAACTGCTGATAGAGTTTCTAGGCACCGGATTGGCGTTACTGACCCAGGAGATCGAAAAGCTGATCACTTATGTAGGTGCGTCTGAGAGGAGCGTGATTACGGAACAGGATGTTCTGCAGGCCAGTGGACAAACTCGGGAGATCAATGTATTTGAGCTACAGGATGCTATCACGGATCGCAGACGGGTTGAGGCACACAGAATTGCAGAGCAGTTATTGCGAGGTGCTTCTTCAAGGCAGGGCGAGTGTCTGCGAATTCTAGCTGTACTAAGCCAGCACTTCCTTAAGCTCTGGAAATTGCACGGCTGTCCCTCACATGGCCTCAAGCCGGCAGATATTTCTAAGCGGACAGGCATTCCACCCAACATGATCTATAAGTACAGGCAGGCTGCACGCAAATGGCCGCTACCGGAAATCAAACGGGCCATGCAACTGTTTCTGAGTGCAGACAGCGAAATCAAAGGATTCTCCAAACGAAGCCCGCATGTAATCATGACACTTTTGATTGTACAGCTGCTGTCTGAACCTTTGCGGTACTAATTGCGTTGGCATTGTTCGGGGGTCCCCGCGGGGATCATTGCAAACGCTTTCATGTTATGGTTATCCGAGGGGCTTCGGTCTGGTTCAGCTCAGGAAACATTCGTGTTTCGTCTCCACTGTGCTGCACCATGTCGGAAGGAGCCAATCTCACACAGGAAACGGATCGTATGGATGCCAAATAGCTACTCTCGCTCATGTTGAGTAAAGCCCACTGGATGGACGAACTCTTGTGCGAGTACGTGGACGGAACGATGGACCGTAACGTTCGCGCTGCGTTTGAGGAGTGTGTAGAAGGCGATACACGACTTGCAAGGCAAGTCAGGTGCTTGCGTTGTATACGCCGATTGCTATGTGATCATCGTTTGCGAACTCCAACTGGTTTGCG
The DNA here is from genome assembly GCA_964503085.1 of uncultured Rhodothermaceae bacterium. Classification (GTDB taxonomy): domain Bacteria; phylum Bacteroidota; class Rhodothermia; order Rhodothermales; family Bin80; genus Bin80. The sequence goes on from CAZCYQ010000052.1 coordinate 5,468, forward strand.
TGAGTGTGTTCGTAGGCGCTTGTCTCGGCATCTGCCGTTTGCCAGTCCAGTCCGTCCACCACACACGAGTATTTTGGTTGGCACGGCCGTTGCGATTATTTTGGCGGCGGGGCTTGTAGCCGGTGCTTCGCGGCAGGTACCCACTTCGATAATGAGGTTGCATGGTGGGGGGCAATCTGTTTTAGAAGCGGACCTTGGATCAGTTAAAAGGGTTCAAGGTCGGCCCCTATGGGAGTATCTATCTGGTTAGGGGCTCTTAGCTCAGTGGTTTAGAGCGCTCGCCTCACACGCGAGAGGTCACAGGTTCGAATCCCGTAGGGCCCACCAACTGCTTACACTAAATAACCACGTCTAGAAATGATGCGAAGTCTTTCAGTTTTGGCCATTTTAGCCACATTGACAGTGCCTGTCACAGGGACCTCTTCTCCTGAATCGATCGCTGCTTTTGGCGGAGCGATTGTCGCTGGAGATAGTCATCTTTTTGTAGCCGAGTCCCGGGGCTTCAAAAACCCGGGAATGGTTCATGTTTATGTGCGTGGTGCAGATCAGGCGTGGTTGTTGAGCAGTTCACTGCGTGCTCCAGATGCCCATGTTAATGATGGATTTGGGAGTGCTATTGCGTATGGAAACGGAACATTGGTTGTTGCGAGTGCAACCGCCGTTTTTGTATTTGAGCAAGAGAATGGAACAGACAACTTTGTTCAAACAGGAAGACTCGAGTCAGATCATCCCGCCTTCGGTAGTGCGCTCACAGCAGATGGAAGATGGATTGCCGTAGGTACTACACAGCGAAATGTAGGCGATGTGATTGTTTTTAATCGTAACTCGGATGGCGTTTGGGTTGAGAGCACAATACTCGTCGATCCCAGTACAGAAGCCGAGTCAATGTATGGAATGGCGCTTTCGATGGATCAGGGGCGTTTACTTGTGGGTTCCCCTGGGGCCTGTAGCGCGTATTTGTACGAGCACGGCGATGATAAATGGGGGCTTGTAGAAACATTTTCGTGTGGAAAGCTGGACACAAATTCTGAGTTTGGATCCTCCCTAGATTTAAAAGGAAACCGGGCAGCCATAGGGGCGCCTTGGCATCATGTCGGAGTAGGTGCAGTGGCTGTCTGGCGCCTGGGGGATGGCGAAGATGCAACGTGGAGTGAATGGGAAACACTTATCCCGAATGATCGGTCAACGGTCCAGCATTTTGGTGCGCAGGTCCAGATCCGGAATCCTCAATGGATTGTTGTTGGCGCGCCAGTGGCCTCGGACATGGATGGGGAAGTACATGTATATCCGGTACAGGAAAATGGATATGCTGACTCGGATAACTACGCGACAGTTCGCGGGCCCAGACCAAGATTTGGATCAGTTCTGGCAGTTGGGGAATCAGTCATTGCGGTTGGCGCGCCGGGTGCAGCCTACGGAGAAGGCAGTGCCTCGCTGGTGGAAATAAGGAATGATACCTGGGAGGTAACACAAGAGATTTTTAATGCAGGAGAACCTATGTCACGTATTGCCGGGACCCAGGTTACCTGTGCCGGGGGAGAGGCGGAAAGCTTTGGCTGTGGTCTAGTGGATTTGGTGGCGTTCCTGCCTAATCAGGAAATGGAGATGAATCGGGGTGTGCGCCTGAGCGACGTGTGGGGCTGGACAGATCCTGAAACCGGTACTGAATATGGTTTGATCGGCCATTTGGAAGGAGCGGTTTTTGTTGATTTAAGCGATCCATCCATGCCGGAATATCTGGGCACGCTGCCGCGTACTGAAGGCTCGCCTGGAAGTACCTGGCGGGATATCAAGGTGTATAAAGATCATGCGTTTATTGTTGCTGACGGTGCACGCGAGCATGGGATGCAAGTCTTTGACTTAACGCAATTGAGAGACGTGACGAATCCACCAGTGCAGTTTACAGAAACTGCACACTATGACCAGATTCACAGTGCTCACAATATTGTTATCAACGAAGACACCGGGTTTGCTTTTGCTGTTGGTGCTTCGGCCGGTGGCGAAACCTGTGGTGGTGGCCTCCACATGATTGATATTCGTGAACCCCAAGCCCCCGTATTTGCGGGTTGCTTCGCAGACGAAACGACAGGACGTCGTAAGACCGGATACAGTCATGATGCGCAGTGCGTGATCTATGGTGGACCGGACACCGAATATACAGGACGTGAAATTTGCATTGGTGCCAACGAAACTGCAATCAGTATCGCGGATGTCACCGATAAAGACAATCCGATTGCGGTTGGAACAGGTTCCTATCCCGACGCAGGATATGTGCACCAAGGCTGGCTTTCAGAAGATCATTCCTACTTCTACCAGAATGACGAACTGGATGAAATCGCCGGGAAGGTCGATAAAACACGCACGCTGGTTTGGGATGTCAGAGATCTGAGTGATCCGATAATGGTACGTGAGTTCTATGGACCCACTTCGGCTACGGATCATAACCTTTATGTACACGGTAACCTGATGTATCAGACCAATAATGCGAGTGGTCTGCGACTCATAGATGTATCGACACCGGATAACCCGGTGGAGATCGGATACTTTGATACAACGCCGTACGGAACCGATGAAGCTGGATTCAATGGAACCTGGAGCAGTTATCCGTACTTCAAGAGTGGCATCATTGTGGTGACGAGTCGGCGGGAAGGCGTGTTTATTCTTAAGAAACAGACGGTCGACACCTGATTAACGGATCATAGATGGCCTCAACTGTGTAAACGGTCGAGGAGCGTAATAGCCCAGCACGTAATCTGAACCACATTTACCGGATTCGCTCACACATATGTACGTCCCACGTCGCCAGCGAATGCTGGATCAGTATCTGAAGGAGATAGGTCAAATTGATCTTGTGACGCCAGCGGAGGAGGCAGAGTTAGCACGGAGGATTAAACAGGGCGATGAGGAGGCGCTTCTGAAGCTTACCCGTGCCAATCTTCGCTTTGTAGTTTCAGTTGCGAAAAAATTCCAAGGGCAGGGGTTGCATCTCACTGACTTGATCAACGAAGGCAATTATGGTCTCATTAAAGCTGCTAAGCGGTTTGATGAGACGCGAGGATTCAAGTTCATCTCTTATGCCGTGTGGTGGATTCGCCAATCTATCCTGCAGGCGCTGGCTGAGCAGGGACGAGTAGTGCGTTTGCCCCTGAATCAGATCGGTACGATTAGCAAGATTCGTAAGAGCAGTGCACGGCTTGCACAGGAGCACGAACGTGATCCAAACCTGGAAGAACTGGCAACTGACCTCCAGATTGATATTGAAAAGGTTCGCAGCGCAATGCAGCGCACTGCCAGGCACCTGTCTATGGACGCTCCCTTTAATGAGGATGACGAGAACAGCCTGCTGGATGTATTGCCCAGCAATGAGGTGGCTTCGCCTGACGAACCGCTCCGTGGGGAGTCCCTGAAGATTGATATTGAGGTGGCACTCAGCAGCCTGAGTCCGCGTGAGGCAGAGATCACTCGCCTATACTTCGGAGTCGGTCGAGAGCATCCCCTGACACTGGAGGAGATTGGCCTCCGATTTGATTTGACAAGAGAGCGGGTGCGACAGATTAAAGAAAAAGCCCTCCGTAAACTTCGCCAGAAACACAGGCGCGAAGATTTGAAAATGCACGACATGTAAAGGGAATTACAGCTCCTGATGAGATATAGGACCCTTGCCTCATAAAGCACCGGAGTGGATATTGAATCCCGGTCGTCTATGAATGCGGATGTGACTGCTATGATTGGTAATGCCTGCGTGTGGATCGCTGTGTGTGTAACAATGGCAGATACTACTTCGTAGATACGGATAGCCGATAGCAGTATCGCCCCGAAAAAAATCGCAAAATAAATCTTTCCCAAACTTCTTCAATGAGTACGCTCATGACTATTCGGCTCTCCTTACGGACGTTTTCGCGCATGTTTTGTGTAGGCCTGCTGGCCTTCGTCACACTTACTGCATCAGCCCAGGTAACCCAGGAAATTACATTTCAGGATGCGGTGCGCATTGCACTGGATCAGAATACTCAGCTGCGACAGCGTGTCAACGCATTGCGAATGAGCGAGATTGATGTTCGATCCGCGCGTGCGGCATATCTGCCAAGTTTTAACCTGAGCACCGGAGGCGGGACAAACTTCGGGTTGTCTTTTGACACAAATGTTGGTGAGCTTCGGACAACGGCCAACTCACGATTCAATGTAAATGCCTTCTCGTCTGTGATGCTGTTTGACGGCTTCCAGAGGCGGTCGGCTCTTCGTCAGAGTCGACTCAACGTGACTGTAAACGACCTGGATCTTGATCGTCAGCGACAGTCAGTGGTGTTCTACGTTGCGACCGAGTTTCTCCTCTATATCCAAGCGAGCGAACAGATCGCAATTCAGCAGGAAAACCTAGCCGCCGCTCAGCAGCTTCTGGCGCAAATTGAGGAATTTGTACGAGTTGGTACACGCCCGGTATCGGATCTGTACCAGCAACAGGCTACGGTAGAAAGCGCAGAGCTGTCAATACTGCAGTCTGAGCAGCAGGCGCAGGTGAGGATGGCCAATTTAATACAGATTTTACAATTGGATCCGCTGGGCAATTACGAGTTTGTGGTGCCGGAATTGGCTGACGAATACCTGGTGCCGGAAGAGTTTGATCTGGATGATTTGATCACGCGCGCGCGGCTGCAGCGAGGTGATTTGCGCGCACGGGAAATTGCTGTGCAAGTAGCCCAGCAAGGGCTCCGTAGAGCGTCCAGTAGCATGTTACCGGAACTCAGCTTTTCGGCCCGTACAGGTACAAGTTATAACAGCGGGATACAGGCGTTTGATTTTGGTGGACAGTTGGAACGGAACCGATCTGAGGCAATTTCGCTGTCGGTAAGTGTACCGGTTTTCAATCGTCTACGCACACGTACGCAAAGGCAGCGTGCGCAGGTATCGTACGAAAATGCACAACTTGACGTTGAGGCCACTCAGCAGCAGGTCGGTGTTGAAGTTCGGCAGGCATATCTTAATTATGTTTTCGCCGAAAAGGAGTTGGAAGTAAATGAGAGACGACTGGTTTTCCAACAGCAGGCGTTGGACGCTGCTCGTGAGCGTTACAATGTGGGCGCCGCTACGCTCGTTGAACTTACACAGGCGCAGTCTGATTTTGTGCAGGCGTCTCAGGATGCAATCATCGCGCGATACACCATTTTTGTATATAAACGATTGATTCGTTACTACACTGGTGAATTGGATCCAACCCAACCATTATTTGACTAGGATTCCCATGGCAAAGAAAAAAAATCGAACCCGTAATCTTCTGATATTTGTTGCAATAGCAGTGGTCCTTCTGGTGGCTCTGGGTTTTGTTGGACAGCGTATCTTTGGTGGCCCCAACGCAGAGCGTGTTGAGATTGTTACAGCGGGACTACGGACAGTCACACAAACGGTGACCGCGTCTGGACGCGTGCAGCCCGAAGTGGAAATCGTGATTAGCCCGGATGTCTCCGGTGAAGTCGTGCAGTTACCTGTTGTTGAAGGTCAGCGCGTTCGCAGGGGAGAGCTTCTGGCACGTATCAAGCCGGATTATTACGAAGCTCAGGTAGAACAGGCAGAAGCGCAGCTTTCGCAGGCCAAGGCGAATCTGGCCCAGCGCGAAGCAAGCCTCCTGCTGCAGGAGCAGGTACTTGAACGGCAGCGTCAGCTATATGAAGCAGAGGTCATCCCTCTTGACGAATATGAGCAGAGTGAAACCCAGTACAAGATCGCCAAGACAGATCTGGACGCGGCGACATTTAATGTCGAGAGTTCAGAGGCACGTCTGCGGGAGGTCGAGGAACAGCTCAGCAAGACCGCACTCTATGCACCGATGTCTGGAACGGTGAGCCAATTGGATATTGAGTTAGGCGAACGGGTGACGGGCAATGAGCTTCAGGCGGGCACTACGGTTATGAAAGTGGCACGCTTGGACCAAATGGAATTGGAAGTGGAGGTCAGTGAAAACGATGTGGTCAACGTTGCGCTCGGTGACACCGCCTCCATAGAAGTGGATGCCTACCCTGAGCGCTATTTCAAAGGTATCGTTACAGAGATCGCAAACTCGGCTCGACTGCAAGGGAGTACATTTCAGGAGCAGGTAACGAATTTTCCAGTCAAAATCCGCATCCTGGATCCCCATAATCCTACTGCACAGGCCCCCGGCGTCCTTAACGAGACACCCACGGTTCAAGACTATCCAAGCTTCAGACCGGGTATGAGTGGGACGGTTGATATCTTTACAAGCACGGTTAGCGAGGTCGTTGCTATTCCAATTCAGGCCGTGACCGTAAGAAACTTTAAAGACATCAACAGAGCTCGTGCCCGGCGAGCCGCCAGATCGGAATCAGATTCGACGGCGGTGGGCGAAAGCGAGGATGGATCGGTCTCGTCGTCGGATGACGAAGATCTGCGGCGGATGGTGTTTGTAGTGGACGACGAAATGAAAGCGGTTGCGACGGCGGTCGAAACAGGAATTTCTGACGATCAGTTTATTGAAATCAAGTCAGGTCTGGAAGAGGGGCAGCGAGTGGTGAATGGTCCGTACAGTGCCGTAAGCCGTGAACTCAGCGATGGAGACCTGGTCGAGGAACGTAGCTTTGGAGGTAGCAGATGAATAATGGAACGAGCGGTCATCCGCTAATTGAGTTACGCGACGTCAGAAAGCTTTATCCTATGGGCACGGAGATTGTCCGCGCATTGGATGGAGTAAGCCTGGATGTATATCCGAACGAGTACGTAGCAGTCATGGGCCCCAGTGGTTCCGGCAAGTCCACGCTCATGAACATGATTGGTTGCCTGGATACGCCTACGGATGGGAGCTATCTTCTTCGAGGGCATAATGTGGGGGAGATGGCTGATAACGAATTGGCAGAAATCCGCAATCGTGAGGTTGGATTTGTTTTTCAAACCTTTAATCTACTGCCGCGCGTTAACTGTCTGCAGAACGTAGAGCTTCCACTCATATACAGCGGTAAGACGCGCGGCCAGCGTCGCCAAATGGCTGAGCATGCGCTGGAGCAGGTTGGATTGTCTGACCGGGTTACACATAAACCCAATGAATTGTCTGGCGGACAGCGCCAACGGGTTGCCGTTGCGCGCGCCTTGGTAAATAACCCGGCATTGGTTCTAGCCGATGAACCCACCGGTAACCTGGATACCAAGACAGGTCAAGAGATCATGCTTCTTTTCGAGACGCTTTATCGCAGGGGCAATACGATGATGGTCGTAACGCATGAAGAAGAGGTTGCGCATCATGCACGCCGCATAGTTCGCTTGCGGGATGGCCTGATAGAGAGCGATATTCGTGTTGAAAACCCCATACTGGCGAACACGGATACATCTGCTTTACTGGATTGAGAGAGGTGTGCCGGTCAGAAGGTGATGAGCAGTCGCCGGCGATCAGGTTGGCAGCGATTTTCGTTCAGGATTGGATTAAATCTAGCACCAAGGTTGTTGGTTTAGTTCTATGTCCAGGGTAGCGTACCATTCAGCGTTGGAGTATCGGTGACACAACGCTTGTCTTTCTGGATTCCACTACAGGGTTTGTTTGTGCCCCTACCTCATTTTGGTTCGCAGTCCAGCGCTTCCTCAATTTGCACAAACCTGATTGCATTCTGTGTTCGCCCGATCCGAATGGCTTCAAAAGCAACCCCGGTGGAAAAAGATGGACGACAATCGGAGCCTGGAGAGAACAGCCGATAAGTCGCCACCACCGTATCCCTGAGACTTTCGACGAGCTCAAAACGCACGTCATACCCTCCCTCATTAACGTCAATGGCGGCCAGGAGGACCATTTCTGATTCGAAGTCTACGGATGTGAAGGGCATCAGCGGCTGAAGAGAATCCGCGTATGCAGCCCATGTATCCACATCTGAGATCACACGTATGGTGGTTGTGTCAATGGAAGCTTGTAGTCCGCGGCCCAGCGGTACATAGGGGAGGATTTCGGCCAGGTCTTCTTCGGTCAGTTCAGGCGGTTGCGTGGTCTCACAACTTGCAGAAAGCAGCAATGTGGAGATTAATATTATGGAACTAAATTTTTGCATTAGCGTGTCAGCAGTCCGTTACGGATTCGTGTCTATAAACTACTCATGCCGCTTAAAACAGTTGATATTGATGCGCTGGTTGAACAAACAGGAAACCTGTTTGAAGCCGTTGCGATCCTTTCGAAGCGTTCGCGCCAGGCCGCGATCAAAATGAAGTCGGAGCTTGATACGCGTCTCGCGTACTTTGAAGGCTTCGATCCCGAACTGGAGGATCCGCATTTTCAGGAAGAACAGCGCCGTATATCTATTGAGCACGAGGAGCGACCCAAGCCCACCGAGGTTGCAGTCGAGGAAATGTTCAATTCCGAAATATACTTCCGGGACCCCACTACGGAGCCGGAAATATAGGGCGTAGCCCGGCCTGTCAATGGAAGGCCAAAATAGAGAACGCCTGGACGAGTACATTCTTGTTCGAGGTGCGCGTGAGCACAACCTGAGAGATGTGGATGTGGATGTTCCGCGCGACGAGTTGGTTGTCGTAACGGGTCTTTCAGGTTCGGGAAAGAGTTCGCTCGCCTTTGATACTGTTTATGCTGAGGGTCAGCGACGATATCTAGAAAGCCTGAGTGCGTATGCACGACAGTTTGTTGGGATGCCTGAACGTCCTGACGTTGATCATATCGAAGGACTCTCCCCGGTTATTGCAATTGACCAGAAGACCGTCTCCAGGAGTTCACGGTCGACGGTTGGCACGGTTACCGAGATATACGACTTTCTGCGGCTGCTTTATGCACGCGCCGCGACCTCCTTCTCAGCAGCGTCCGGCAAACCGCTTATCAGGCAGTCTACTGGCGAGATTATTGCAGCGATCCAGGAATACCCTGTTAATGCAAAAATTATACTGCTTGCACCAGTAGTTCAGGGTCGAAAAGGACACTACGGGGAGCTCTTCGAGAGGGTGTCTCGCCAGGGCTATACCAGAGTTCGCGTCAATGGCAAGATCCGTGTGATCAAGCCCGGTATGAAGGTTGCCAGATACAGAACGCATAACATCGAGGTTGTTGTAGATCGTTTGCGTATTGAGGAAGGTATGGAGGCCCGCATAGCTCAATCGGTCAAGACCGCTCTGGAGTTGGGGAAAGGAGTCTTGATTCTGGCGGAAGAATCCAAAGAGGATCGCATCTTTAGTCGTCACCTATATGATCCAGAAACAGGAGAGTCCTATCAGGAAGCCTCGCCGAGGACCTTTTCTTTCAATTCGCCAACCAGTGCCTGCAAGGCATGTCAGGGCCTCGGGGTACAGGATTGTTGGGATGAAGATTTGCTTGTGCCGAATCGCTCACTCAGTATCAAGAACGATGCGATAGAACTCCTTGACTCTTGGAGGGACCAATATTTCTTTGACGAGATAGCGTTGGTTTTGAGGAAATGGGGCTTTTCTTTAGCTACACCCGTGAAGAAGATCAGTAAATCTGCGTGGGATGAAGTGCTCAATGGTTCCTACAGATTTCATGAAATGGAGGTGGGTGGTACCAAGTACGCCTTCAAATCTCCAGATGGGCGCGGCGTTTATCGCTTTTTGGACACGCGATACAAATTTGCAGACAAAAAAGAGAAAAGAGAACTTGATTATTTCCGAGTAAGTCAGCCATGCACTGAATGTAAGGGGGGCCGTCTTTCCAGTGAGGCGCTTTCGTACAGAATTGCCGGGAAGACGATTGCTGATCTAACACAGATGGATCTGATTAGCCTGCGCGAGTTCTTGAATACAGTTCACTTTGGTAAGCGACAGGCCCAGATTGCTGCGCCCATTATCAAGGAGGTGCAAGAGCGCCTGATGTTCATGATTGATGTTGGAGTTGGTTATCTAACATTGGATCGACCGGCTGCTACATTATCTGGTGGAGAAAGCCAGCGTATTCGTCTGGCTACACAGATTGGTACACAGTTAACAGGGGTCCTATACGTATTGGATGAGCCTTCTATCGGGTTACATGCCCGGGATAACCGGCGTCTGATAGAATCTCTGCGCAGATTACGTGATCTGGGTAACTCAATCTTGGTCGTTGAGCATGATCGTGACATGATTGAGGCGGCCGATCAAATCATTGATATAGGGCCCGGTGCCGGTGATCAAGGTGGAGAGGTTGTGTATGCTGGTCCTCCAACAGAATTACGGCAAAATGGCAGTTCCAAAAAGGGATTGACCTTGCCTTATCTCTTGGGACAGCGTTGCATAGAAATTCCAGAGAAGCGTCGCGCAATAAGAAAGAAAGCCATTGTGCTTTCCGGGGCTACGGGCAACAATCTGAAGGACGTTACGCTTACCCTGCCCCTTGGGACGTTTATTTGTGTGACCGGTGTCAGTGGATCGGGGAAGAGTTCGCTCATTAACCAAACGCTTGTTCCCGCGCTAACGTACCGGATGAACCCGGGTGCTCGGGTACGAGGGTTGCCGTATAAGAAACTGGAGGGGTATTCGTTGATTGATAAGTTGATCAACATTGATCAAAAGCCGATTGGGCGAACGCCCCGGTCTAATCCGGCCACGTATATCACATTGTTCACGGCAATCCGGCAGCTGTTTGCTAATCTACCGCTGTCTAAAGCGAGGGGCTATAAGCCGGGACGTTTTTCGTTCAATGTGCGAGGTGGGAGATGCGAGACTTGTTCCGGGGCCGGTATTTCTCGCCTGGAGATGAATTTCTTGCCCGATGTGTACGTAGAGTGCGATACATGTCAGGGCAGACGTTACAATCAGGAAACATTGGAAGTGTCCTACAAGGGCAAAACCATTTCGGATGTCCTGAACATGCGTGTAACTGAGGCGGCGGCCTTTTTTGCTAATCTGCCCAAGATTGCCAAGAAGCTGGATACGCTGCTCTCGGTTGGTCTGGGATACATACGTCTAGGGCAGCAGTCAACTACTATTTCTGGTGGAGAGGCTCAGCGCGTGAAGCTAGCCAAAGAGCTTTCACGTTCGGCGAGTGGGCGGACACTATACCTATTTGATGAGCCAACGACAGGACTGCATTTTGAGGATATTCGGTTATTTCTGAATGTTTTACAGAAGCTCGTGGACAGGGGCAACACGGTGCTGGTGATTGAACACAACCCGGATGTAATAAAAGTTGCTGATTACATTGTGGATATGGGTCCAGAGGGAGGCGAGGAAGGTGGCCAGATTCTTTTTGCTGGCTCTCCCGAGGAGATGAGTCGTCAGAATACTTATACGGCAGAATTACTCAGGGAGATATTTTCGGGTAAGCAAGGCGAACAGGTTTCTATTGATTCGACAATTGAGCCCGAAACCGCGCTGGATTGCAATAATTCGGTCAGCCGCTGACTGGTTTATTGGCATTGTTTGATGTCTGCCGTTGCCTGATCTAGCCTGGAGGTACTCTTCTTGCTGGACTGTAGTAGATTCATCAGATTATTGGCCAGAGTTCTGTTATAGTAAGTGATGCGATTGTACTTTGACGCACCGCTGGGATAGTGTGCCACGGTCACCGTAAGATCAATCGGAGTTGCGAGGGTGTGCAGTGGGAAGTACTTCCAGGCTCGGGGCCGATATCCTTTGCAGCTTCCACTACCGGCAAGAATACAGAGTTCACGTACATAGGGATACTGGAATTGCAACACTTCTTTCCTCCAGTTTGCAACGCAGCCCACAGCAAACTCGAGAGTACCATAGGAAGTCTCGACAAAGACGGCTCCCGTAATTGCACGAAAGATCTTTCGCGTCACAGGGGATAGAGATGCCGCTCGCTAAAGAGCGGAAGTCGTGATCGTAAACTCACTTCGGTATGCGCAGCCAAGATGTGCCAGGATTGCGAAAGCACCCGATGAGTTCTGTATTCTTGGTATCCCCACATTGAGATTAGGGAGGCATTCCGAGTTGGCCCGCGTCGGAAGAATAGAAATCTGCGCGAACTGCTGGTCTCAGTCAGGATGCTGGGTTTCAGACAACATATTGGGACTGTTGAATAAAGGCGTTCAATTTTGGAGGAGAATATTTCAAATGTCAAGAGATCCTGGATTCAACACACTCTGCTATGTTCAATCGAATCGTGTCTAAGCATTCTCTTGCACGATATGAACATGTCGCATCACTAAACGAGATCCTGCACATCTGTTGATTGTCTCGTACATTCGTTTGGAGTCGACTGTGATTATTCATGTTTCCCAGAGTTAATCATTTAATTGTTTCCCTCCTTTACGTAGGATCCAGTTTTTGTCTTTTTTCCGAGCCAGTTCTTGGCCAGACTGTGACCGTGGTTGGGAAGGTAACCGATTCGGAAACTGGTCAATCATTGATTGGGGCGAACGTGCTGGTTGCCGGGACCTCGATTGGAAGTGCCACTGATATTGAGGGTAATTTTGAAATTTCGAACCTTCACGCTGGAATCCATATCCTGCGAGCAAGTTTTGTAGGGTATTCAGCTCAGGAATTGACGGTTACTCTGGCTGAGGGAGAGGTTTATGTCTGGAACGTTGCCTTAGATCCGGGAACAGATCTAGACCCCGTGCAGGTGACCGCAGGACGCCGGAATGAGAAAACGTTGAATGCACCCTCTTCCATTGATGTCATTACATCGCGAGATCTTCAATTGGATATCGCACAGACAACGGCAAAATCGCTCCGTAATGTGACCGGGTTGGATATGGTACAGACTGGTGTGGATCGCTACGAAATCGTACTCCGCGGATTCAATGACGCTTTCTCAAGATCTACACATGTACTGACCGATTACAGGAAGGCAGCGGTTGCCTCTATTGGGGTCAACCTGCATAATGTCATGCCAAGCCTGGCCATTGATGTGGAACGGATAGAAGTAGTTCGGGGGCCCGGATCCGCACTTTATGGACCAGGTGTAGATTCAGGAGTGATTCACTACATCTCCAAAGATGCATTCAACTACCCAGGAGCTACGATCTCTGTTTCAGGTGGTCAACGGTCTATGCTCAATGTTCAGGGACGTGTGGCTACGGTTCTGGGCAAAAATCTCGGTGTCAAAGTGATTGGCAGTTACGCGACATCGGAGGATTTTACTCTTGAAGGGTGTGATGCTGCTCTCCTAGAGAATGAAAGGTTTAGTGAATGCCCTGATCCCGAAGATGCAGTTCAGTTGTTTGTTGATGGGGTTCGCGAAACCAAGAACCGCAAACTTGTGCTGTCCAGTACTGTGGACTTGCGCTTGGGTAAGTCCACTACTCTTTCGTTGAGTGGGGGAATTGGAAATCTGGATGGTGCAATGCTCAGCAGCTTGGGCACAATTCAGGCAAAGGGAATGGTTGCCAGCTATACTCAGATTCGGCTGTCCAGCGGGCGTCTCTTCGTACAGGCGTATATGAATTCAATCAATTCGGGGAACTCCTATATCTATGGTGGAGATCCTATTCAAGAGTATTCCGAAGAATTTTCCGTGCAAAGCCAGTATACGCAAGAGATTGGGTCTAGACAGCAGCTGATTGCAGGAGTGGACCTGCGGTTTGATCGCCCTGATACCAGAGGAATTGTTCCCACACATGGCGAGGGGATTAAAGGGCTTGACGAATATGGTGCATACCTGCAATCGAATACACAGATCTCAAATAGACTCAAACTGACACTCGCTCTTCGGGGAGACATCAACAATATCGTACCCGATCTTCATCTATCTCCTCGCGTCGCACTCGTGTTAAATCCAACACCTTCCTCAAGTCTGCGTGCAACCTATAACCGTAGTCTTTCTTCACCCCTGTCGACCGATTACCTATTGAATTTAGTGGTAGCTTCCATTGGGCCACTCACGGTGCGGGCCCGCGGTGGGGCAACCGGATTTACCTTTGAAAGAAATCCCAACTACCTTGAACTTGGTGCACCTACGTCTCTTGTTGCTTCCAGTATGCTCCCAGGAATGGAAGGATATCCAACTCCCGTTGGAATAGATACAGGGTTCCTCTACGGGTTGATCTACGATGGTCTAACAAAAATTCCAGATGATGAACTTGCACGCATGCTTGCCGAAGCAGGACTAAGTATTCCCCTTCAGCTTCTGCCCCTCCTGAAGCGGGAATTGAACCCAGAAGTGACTCCGGTTCAGGGATTCAGTTCTGGGAGCCTTGCTCTCGTGAACCTTAGTACGCTTGAGCTCAAATTCAACCCGGAGTTGAATAATCTTCAGGATACCGAACCAATTAAGCCAACCATAACTCAATCTTGGGAAATTGGATATAAAGGAATCATTCGTGATCATATCCTCTTTACACTGGACGGGTACTACGGTAGAAGAAAAAATTTTACAGGTCCGCTTCAGATCAAGACACCATTTGTTCTGGTTCCAAATCTGAAACGGGATCTCATTCAAGACATCTCAGCAGGACTGGCAGCAAATTCGGACATTGCGAATACACTGCGGTTAGTTGGGCTGACCCCTCAACTGGCTGCGGAAATGCTCGTCAATATTGCAGGCGGTGATCTGCCAGATAATGAGACTCCAGTAGCAATTGTACAGCCAAACGAGAACAATAATGGAGTGGGTAATTTTCCTGAACTGATGCTGACTTTTCCCAACTTTGGGAGTATCCGGTATTTTGGTATGGATGTTTCAACTCAGATCATCGCCAGTGAAAAGCTGATGTTTTTTGCAAATGCATCTTGGGTAAGTGACGATTATTTTGATCATACGGAGATCAACGAAGAGTCAGAGGATCTGGAATTGGCCCTCAATGCACCGGGATTCAAGTTTAAGATCGGCGGTCAATACCAACGAAAGAATGGATTTTCGTTCATGGCATCGGGACGGTTTACAAAGGGATTTCCTGTTATTTCTGGTCAATATGTGGGGAATGTGCCGAGCTATACGGTGCTTGATGTAGGCATAGGATATGCAATTCATAAAGCCGGATTCCGTGCTGATCTGGGAATCAACAATCTGTTCAACAGTGACCACCGCGAATTCGTCGGTGCTCCCAGACTCGGGCGAATTGCAATTATCAGGCTCACGTATACAACGGATCGCAGCGGTTAGAGGCAATCCATCCGAATCACTGTTTGTATATCCGTGCGAAAATAGGGAATCGCCCCCTGCGCCTATTCAGGTATTGGCTTTCATTCTCCAGAACGAAAACTTAGCACTCGCAGTGCCGACCCAGTTGTCAAGTTGTTGCAGGGCCAACAATTCCTCCACCAATGATTACTGTGCACTGCGCCATTAACAGGATCAGCAGTTGTCTGTTGCAGGTTAGCCGTGACCACAACTTGTTCCGTGGCCTCCACGAAACAGTTCAGTTTCTTCATGTTTGTGAATCGGCTAGCCGTAACTTGCAGGCCTTCAATTTTCGCGTATTTAATAGGTGTAGCGGTTGTGCGGTGCATAATTCAAAGGTGCGTGCCGAAATCCTAAGTATCAATGCCCTCAATAGGGCGGACTCTGCATCAAATTGATGAGCTAACGACCGGGCTGCATTTTCTGGATATTCGGTTATTTCCGAATGTATTGCAGAAAGTGGTGGACAGGGGCAATACAGTGCTGGTGATAGGACGCAACCAGCATGTAAGAAAAGTTGCTGATTACTATTGTAACATGGGTCTTGAGAGAGGCAGCCAAGTGGGGAGATCCTTTTTGCTGGTTCTCCCGAAGGGATGAGTCGTCAAAATGCCCATACAGCAGACTTGCTCAGGGAAGTATTTTCGGGTAAGCAAGGTAAGCGAGTATCTAGTGATCCTGCAATTGAGCTCGAAACCGCGCTGGATTGCAATAATAACGCCCGGTTTTGATCGAGGTATTGGCATTGTTTGATGCCTACCTTCGCTTGATTTGACTTTGGGGGAAGTTCTAGACCGACCGTGGTTGATTCAGCAGATTCTTGGCGCAGTTTTTGCTCAGGTAAGTGATGCAGTTGCACTTGGAGAACTGTGCAATTGAGCACTCACCGGTACCCTAGGATATACATGCGTCGAACTGCCACGCCATCAACTCTGGCTGCTTGTTTATTCCTTGTTGGATTATTCAATTGCGTCGCAGCGCAGAGTTACCGGGCAAGCGGATATATCGAGGATTCAGAAAGCGGCGAGCGAATAGCAGGAGTGCATGTGTACCTAGATCAGCAAAGAGCAGGTGTAGTTACCAACCAATACGGCTTCTACAGTCTAAATATACCTGCCCTGGGGTCCCAGATTTCGGTATCACACGTTTCGTATGAATCCGCGGTGATAGACTTAGAATTGAGAGCGGACACGGTGCTGGTAATTCGTCTGGATCCACGAGTATTTTTAATGGACGAGATAGCTGTGACTTCGGAAGGCGAGACCTTTGCAAGTCGTATCCAGATGAGCCATCACACCCTGCCCATTCAGCAAATCGAGGAGATCCCGGTGCTTTTTGGGGAATCAGACGTGCTCAGAACGCTTCAATTGTTACCTGGCCTACAGGGTGGACGCGAGGGATTCAGCCAGATTTACGTTCGTGGCGGAGGAGCAGATCAAAACCTGATACTTCTGGATGGACAGACGGTCTACAATCCGACGCATGTATTGGGTATTTTCAGCGTGTTTAATTCATCGGCGTTGAAGGATGTTGAGTTGATCAAGGGTGGATTTCCAGCCCGGTATGGGGGGCGTCTTTCTTCAGTAGTCAATTTTACGATGAAAGATGGCAGTCGTAAGCGCTTTGCCGGAGAAGGTGTTTTGGGGATACTCACATCAAAATTCTTGATAGAGGGCCCTCTGGCCCGAGACAAGGCGTCTTTTCTATTCTCAGGACGTCGGACATTTCTGGATCTGTTTACACGATGGATTCAGCCTAAAGGCAAGACGTACGGGGGCTATTTTCACGACTTAAATTTCAAGGCGAACTACAAAATCAGCAGCCGAGATCATGTGCATGTAAGCGGCTATCTGGGAGAGGATGCGCTCACGTACCGGGAACGTGCGGAGGGGGTTATGCACATACGTTCGGATCTTGACTATATCCATAAGTGGGGTAATCGTCTGGCTTCCATTCGGTGGAATCGTCTCATCGGAGACAAGATATTTGCCAACCTGATTGCGGGCGTGACGAGCTATCGTGTGGTACGGGAGCATGAGGAGAGCGAGGATTTACCCGAGGGCGGGTCTGAGATCTATGGTACGAGGTGGCGCTCCTCCATTGTTGATATTTCAACTCGTCTAGAGTTGGAATATGCGGCCAATCCGCGACACTACCTCCGCGGCGGGGTTGAGTACATTCACCATCGGCTGTCTCCTGAAAGCACGTGGAATCGGGTCAAGAGTGATCAGCAACCTCAATTGAATACGCAGACAGAATCGGGGAGACTATTTTCACTGAATGAGCTTGCAGTTTACCTGGAAGATGAAATCCCAATCGGTACACGAGTGCGGACCAATGTGGGACTTCGTATTTCATCTGCATATGGGGACGGAAAATTATGGGGTGCTCTCGAGCCTCGGATTGGCTCCAATATTGTTCTGAAAAAGAATTCATCCGTCAAGCTGTCCTATGCCTTGATGAAACAATATCTCCATCTCCTTACCCAATTAGGCAGTTCTCTATCCAAGGAGCAGTGGATCCCTGCAATGGATGGCATCCCACCGCAACGCAGTACTCAAGTTGCTGTAGGGCTTGTACAAAGTTTCCCCAAATACTCCATTGATGTATCGCTGGAAGCTTACCGAAAGCGAACGCATGGACTAACCGAATTCAAGGAACATTCCTATGCGCATCAGGCAACTGCTTTAGGATGGCCTGCGCTTCTGGAGTTTGGCGAGGGTGCCAGTTATGGTTTGGAAGTGCTAATCGCGCGACGGCAGAGAAAGCTTAGTGGATGGGTCAGCTATACGTTGGCCAGGGCGTCAAGGACATTCTCAAATCTGAACGGAGGCTTGAGTTTTCCAGATAACTATGATCGTCGGCACGACATCTCAATCGTGCTCAACTATCAGGCAAGTTCACGGATCTCATTAGGTGCTTCGTGGGTGTATGGGAGTGGATATCCCGTTTGGGCACCAGCCGGTCGATATTATGATCGGGTTTATGAATGGGAACAGCCTGATTTCCTAGATTATGGATCTGTTAATTCAGCCAGGGCTCCCTCCGTTCACCGGTTAGATGTGAGTGTGCAGTTCAAAAAACAAATGAGCTGGGGTAAGCGCACATTGGTGCTCGGAGTGTACAATGTTTACAATCGTCAAAATCCCACGATTGTATACCCCTATATCTATGACGCTACAATACAATGGCGGCAGGTGAGTCTCTTTCAACTCATTCCTGCACTATCGTACCAGATAGAGTTCTGATTCATGCGGTTTGCAATCCTTTTAATTGTGTCTTCCCTGACTGGTTGTATTTCTCCAGTGGAGTTGGATTTTCCAGACTCCTATTCCTCAAAAATAGTGGTAAATTCAGTGTTCACTCCCGACAGTGCCTGGACGGTGTATCTCCAGCAAAGCATTCCCTATGCTCACACGGTGAACTGGGAGGAGCATTATATTTTGGGTCTTCGCCCTTAATTGTGAGATGAGTCATAAATTTAGGTAATTTTCGAAA
>CAZCYQ010000053.1:0-23354 GCA_964503085.1 uncultured Rhodothermaceae bacterium
AGGGGAGATCCTCAAATACTACCGATCAGATAGGAAAATAGGGGGAAGTTCAGTAACAATCCGAGGGAGTCCCAGCGGTGCAGTGAGGCACCTGCCACCCCTTCTTTGATCAAGAAACAAACAATGGAAGTCGGCCCTTAGGATGAACGAGACAGATTTGGGTGCTCGGAGTACCTTTACAGAATAGAGCTACTCAATACATTCAGTCAAATTCCACGAAATCAAGCGGGAAGCGCGCGATGGGTGTGGCGTGCAGTCTGACCGCCTCTTCTAGTAGGCGAGCCTCCGTACGCAGCTGTGCTTCAATCGGAGATTCAAAGACTGACCGGATGCCAATCATAAATAGATCCAGATACCGATCCATCAATGTCCTGGGTCTGGGCAATCGTCGAATTCGGTACTCATCCTTTTCGAGACCGGCCATTTCAGCTGCGATTTCTATTGCGTCATCCAAATCGCCCAGTTGGTCAACCAACCCGGAATTCAGAGCAGCTTCTCCAGTCCATATGCGTCCCTGGCCTATGGCATCCACGGCATCCACGGTCATATCGCGACTTTCTGCGACACGTTCGAGAAATTTTGTATAGATCTGACCCAGAGAGCGTTCGAACAGTGCACGTTCGGAGTCACGCAGAGGTCTCATCCCGGAAAACATGTCTGCATAATCGCTTGTGGATACATGGTCGTAAGTAATTCCCAACTTGGTTTCCATCATCTTACCCAGGCTGAGGTGCATCCCAAAAACTCCGATAGAGCCAGTCAGGGTATGCGGAGAAGCCAAAATCGTATCTCCCGCTGTCGCAAGCCAGTATCCGCCAGAGGCTGCCAAGTCTCCCATGGAGACAACCACCGGTTTTTCAGTCGATGTTTTCTTGACAGCCTGCCACATGGCTTCGCTTGCAGTTGCACTACCGCCAGGAGAATCTATACGAAGCACGACAGCTTTTACGTCATCGTTTTCCCGGAACGACTTCATGGATTTTTCGAAAGAGGTTGCTCCCAAAAAACCGTCACGGTTACTGCTGCTGCCACTAACAATGGTACCCGATGCGATCATAATGCCGATTGCATCGTCGTGACTGGATGATCCGCTAGAACTCGACGAAGCATAGGAGGAGAGGCTGGTTGTTCGCAGACTCTTATCAATTCCCAACCATTTCTGAAGATGCGTCCTTAACTCCTCTTCGCTCAGCAGTCCATCCAGGAGGTCAGCTTCAAGTGCATCGTCAGTGGTCAATAGTGTACCTGTTTGCATGAGATTTATGATATGTTCTTCACTCATGCTACGGGCTTCGGCAGTAGTACTGGCCAGGAGTTGACTCCAGTTTTCCAGTATAGCCTCCAATTGCTCCCGATTTTCTCTAGACAGCTCTTCGCGAGTATAGGGTTCGACAGCGCCCTTGTAGGTACCGACGCGGAGGATTGTGGGTTCAATATTCAATTTATCAAGGAGCCCCTTGTAAAAAAGTACACTGAGGGACAGGCCATTAAACTCAAAGAATGCACCTGGAGCAGCATAGATGCTGTCTGTAGCAGTTGCCAGAAAGTAATCAGATTCACGCATAGCCATATCACCAGATGCGGATGCGATAACTGGCTTGCCACTTTTCTTGAATTCAAGAAGGGATTCCCTGATTTCCACGAGTGTTGGCCATCCTGCAATCACACCCTGTGGCTTAAGCCAGACTGCTTTGATGCGGTCGTCACTGGCCGCGTCTTCAAGCGCTCCCGTTATTTGGGTTAAACTCTGTGGCTGTGGTAAATCAAACAGTTCGTAGGTTGGATCAGATATTCCGTGTTCTGCTATAGGACCAGATAACCGGAGCGTCAGTACGGACTCTGATGCAATGGGGGCTTGAACAGAAGAGAAGGATATGGTTGAGGCGATAAATGCTGTAGTGATCAGTACGCCAATAAACATGAGCAATCCTAAGGCTATAAGTGAGCCCAGGGCGCTTGCCATCATGGTTGAGAAAAAACGCATGTGCTGATAACAATCTGAAATCTAGAAAGGCAGAACTAGGAATACGCTATAGACTATCTACTGTTGCGCTGCGATGGAAACCGCACGTGACACGGCTGGTATCCAAGGTATTCGGTGCGGTCAAAATGGCAGTTTTTGCCAAATTAATGCAGTCCTGTCCTGTGGCAAGGAGTTTGTAGTTTATTAGACTCGTGAAAAAGCCGATATATACATATAACAAGAAGCTCCCATTTCAGTTGACGGAGAGGGAGCGTACAATCCTTAACCTGGTTGTTCGCAATTTTATCGATACAGCCGGGCCGGTGGGATCACGCAAATTGGTCAAGCGCTCCTCCCTTGATCTCAGCCCGGCGACCGTCCGAAATACACTTTGCGATCTGGAAGAACAGGGATTTCTCAGGCATCCGTACAGATCTGCCGGACGTATGCCAACCGAGCGCGGGTATCGTGCATTCGTGAATGAACTGATGGATACCCCCGAATTGTCCGCAGCAGAACGGAAGCTGCTGAAAGAGAGAATGGACAGGCTTATAGGAGATGCAGATGCGCTCTTTCGAGAGACCTCCCGTCTTCTGAGCCGCATGACTAATCTATTGGGCGTAGTACTCAGTCCAAAAATTTCGACGGGGGTGCTGGAACGACTGGAGGTGGTCCAGCTATCGGGGTCAAATATAATGATCGTAATCAGTGTACGCAGTCGGCTGGTTAAGACCATCATCTACGAAACTACACTTGAGATCCGTCGCAGCGACCTTGACCGGATTGTTGCTATTCTCAATGAGCGTTTGGCGGGCCTCCGGCTTGATGTAATTCGACGTGACTATGCCTCGCGTACGAGAGATCTGGACAATGATCCAACGGGAATAGTACAACTGATTCTGAATGAGTCGGCGGTGCTGTTCAGCGACTCTGTCGAAGGTCGGCTGACACATGCAGGAACCTCCGGGTTACTCACACAGCCTGAATTTCAGGGGACCACCGAAATGCGGCAGTTGATTCAACTCATTGAAGATGAAGGGTATGTAGTACAGCTATTCGAGCAGGCTCCGAACCAGCTTCGGGACACGGGTAATCGCGTGTCCGTGAGTATCGGTAGTGAAATAGAAGACGAGAGTGCCTATTCAATTGTGACGGCTCAATACAATGTAGGAGAAAGTGTAGGGACAGTCGGATTACTTGGTCCTATGCGTATGGACTATGGTCGTGCTATTTCACTTATTGAGGGCATGGCCTCATTACTTAACAGATCAACGATCACAGCTTCAAGACAATAGAACAGATAACAAAAATGACCGAGCAATTTTCTGAGGAAAAGGAGGAATCCCTTGACCAGGAGGCGTCTTCTCAGGTGAGCGAAGAAGAGGCTCCAGAGGAGGAACTGCCAGATGCGCTGACAGAGTGTACTGAGGCGTTGTCTGCGGAAAAGGACCAACGTCTCAGACTTGCAGCAGAATTCGCTAATTATCGTCGTCGGATGGAAAACCAGCGCATTGAATGGCCGGCGCGTGCACGGGCAACGGTTATCAAGCCGTTGCTTCCGATCCTGGATGACTTGGAGCGATCACTGGATGTCGCGGGGCAAATCGAGTCGGAGGATGCTGCATTCCTGTCATTGCAATCCGGCGTCAGCCTAGTGTACAAAAATTTTGTTGCCGAACTGGAGAAATTCGGCCTTGAGCGGATTCAAACTATCGGGATACCATTTGATGAGAACTTGCATGAAGCAGTGGGACAGGCGCCTGCTGCTGAGGGATCAGAGAGTGGCACGGTAATGCTCGAGAGTCAGGCAGGGTACCGCTTGAAGGATCGTGTGCTCAGGCATGCACAGGTTATTGTTGCGTTTACGCCTGAGCCCTCAGCAACAGTGGAAGCGGATGTACAATGAGTGATTACTACAAGGTCTTGGGGGTGGAGAGGGATGCATCCGCGGACGAGATAAAAAAAGCCTATCGTAAGAAAGCGCTCCAGAATCACCCAGACCGCAATCCAGGTGATAAGGCGGCGGAGTCCCGTTTTAAGGAGGCGGCGGTTGCTTATGAGGTTCTGAGTGATTCAGAGAAACGGTCCATCTATGATCGCTATGGCGAAGCGGGCTTGCGTGGCTCTGGAGGAGGACAGCAGACAGGCTTCAGTGACATTAACGACATTTTCAGTGCTTTCAGTGATGTTTTTGGGGGAAGCAGAGGAAGTGGAATGTTTGGTGATTTCTTTGGGGGGGGGCAACGAACACGGGAAAGAGGGCGGCCGGGAGCAACGATACGCCGACAACTGCCGCTGACCCTGGAGGAAATTGCTACAGGTGTAGAAAAGCAGATCAAGATTCGCCGACTGGCATCGTGTGTAGAATGTGAAGGTAGTGGAGCCAAGGGAGGCCCAAGCCAACTGAAGCAGTGCAGTACATGTAACGGCACAGGAGAAGAGCGGCGTGTACGGCAGACGGCACTGGGACAATTTGTTAGTGTTTCGGAGTGTAGCAGATGCGATGGTGACGGTCAAATAATTGAGGATAAGTGTCCAGAGTGTCGGGGACAGGGGCGCAAAGAGACGCAGTCAACCATCAAGATCACCGTGCCGGCGGGTGTGGAAGATGGAATGACTATTAATCTGCGGGGCCAGGGGCACGCTGGAATCCGTGGAGGAAGAGCAGGAGATCTAAGGATGGAGGTCCGGGAAAAAGCGCATGATCACTTTATTCGCAGGAACAGTGACTTGATCTATAATCTGGAAATTTCTTTCCCTGACGCAGCCTTGGGGGCCGATATTGAAGTCCCCACACTCACTGGGCGGGCAAGCGTTACCGTGGCCCCGGGGACGCAATCCGGCAAAGTCTTGCGTATGCGGGGAAAAGGGCTCGGGCAACTTCAAAGTTCCCGAAGGGGGGATCAGCTGATCCGAATCCATGTGTGGACTCCTCAAAACCTTTCTGATTCCGATAAAGATCTGCTCGAGCAGCTGCGGGAATCCAGCGCATCGAATACGCCAGAGCAAGGTAAAGGCAAATCTTTTTTTTCGAAGGTTAAAGATGCCTTCGTATGAGTCGAGTGAGTGAATTAAGCGGAATCAGGACAGAATCCACGTGAACTCGACTGGACATACCCAAGACCAGGTTAATCAACGATCACCATCAAGAAGTCGTGATTGGAATATATTTGTGTTGGCGTTTGCTAGCTTCGGCTGTTCGCGCTAAGCCTTGAATAATTAGTTATATGGCGGCATATCCTTTTCAGAAAATTGAAAGTCGTTGGCAGACCTATTGGGAGTCGAACAAGACATTCCGTACTCCTGACGAAGTCGACGTTTCGAAGCCGAAGTACTATGTTCTGGATATGTTTCCGTATCCGAGTGGGTCCGGTTTACATGTTGGGCATCCCGAGGGCTACACAGCGACAGACATTGTCGCACGGTATAAGCGGATGTGTGGGTTCAACGTATTGCATCCAATTGGATGGGATGCGTTTGGACTGCCGGCTGAACAGTACGCTCTGCGGACCGGGACACATCCACGCATTACAACAGAACGAAACATTATCCGCTTCCGCAAGCAGCTCAAATCCCTCGGACTCTCTTATGACTGGGATCGGGAGGTGGATACAACCGATCCGGCATATTTCAAGTGGACGCAATGGATCTTTTTGAAACTGTTTGAGCGTGGGCTTGCGTATGAGGCCGAGGTACCCGTCTGGTGGTGTGAGGAACTGGGCACCACGTTGGCCAATGAGGAGGTCATTGATGGCAAGAGTGACATAGGAGGACATCCCTGTGAACGCCGAATGCTACGGCAGTGGGTATTGCGCATTACACACTACGCCGAACGACTGCTGGAGGGATTAGATCATATGGATTGGCCCACCAGTACGAAGGAAATGCAGCGCAACTGGATTGGGCGGAGCGAGGGGGCAGATATAGACTTTCCGATACAGGGCGACAAGTCGGCCAGTATTCGCGTGTATACCACGCGACCGGACACAATTTTCGGGGCGACCTACATGGTACTTGCTCCTGAGCATCCCCTTGTAGAGCAAATTTCAACGAGGGAGCAACTTGATGAGGTCAGAAAATATCGGGAACTGGCTTCCCGTAAAAGTGATCTGGAACGAACCGAACTCCAAAAGGACAAGTCTGGTGTATTTACAGGGGCGTACGCCGTAAACCCCGTAACGAAAGAATCTATTCCGGTCTGGATAGCCGATTATGTGTTGATATCCTACGGAACCGGAGCCATCATGGCAGTTCCCGGGCAGGATGAGCGAGACTGGGCATTTGCCGCACGGTATGATCTGCCGATTCGTCGCACTGTACAACCACCCCCAGGTTTTACCGGTCTGGCTTATACAGGAGATGGTCCTGCCATCAACAGTGATTTTCTGGACGGTTTACATGTTGAGGACGCGAAAGCGCGAATACTGGACTGGTTGGAAGAGCATAACCTGGGGCGGCGGAAGGTCAACTATAAGTTGCGTGACTGGCTTTTTTCCAGGCAAAGGTATTGGGGGGAGCCGATTCCGATCGTATTTGAACATGAAAAAGTACGTTCATTGTCCGAGAAGGCTTTGCCAATCGCCTTGCCTGAGCTTGCAGAATTTAAGCCAAGTGGAACCCCGGAAGGTCCACTTGCTTTGGCTTCCGAGTGGTTGAACATCACGGATCCAGACACCGGTAAATCAGCGAGACGGGAAACCAATACGATGCCGCAGTGGGCGGGGTCATGTTGGTATTTCCTGCGCTACATTGACCCGAATAACGCGGAACGTCTCGTTGATCCAGAGCTCGAGAAATATTGGATGCCCGTGGATCTATATGTCGGGGGAGCTGAACACGCAGTGCTTCACTTACTTTATGCCAGGTTCTGGCATATGGTTCTCTATGATGCTGGCGTGGTTTCGACACCGGAGCCTTTTGCCAAGCTTGTTCATCAGGGTATGATACTGGGGGAGCTTGAATACACCGCCTGGCGCAACAGCAAGACGGGAGAGTGGGTCAGTGCAGAGAGCGTGAATGCAGGCAAAGAAATTTCTACCGGTGCGAGCCTGGAAGTTGTCCGGATTGACGAGGAGTCTGTGGTCAAGGATGGTGAGGCTTTCGTATTGAAAGCAGCACCGGATATACGACTTGATGTGCGCGCATTCAAGATGAGCAAGAGTCGAGGCAATGTGGTTAACCCTGATACAATCATTAATCAGTACGGGGCAGATGCCTTCAGGCTATACGAGATGTTCATGGGGCCACTGGAGCAGGTAAAGCCTTGGAGCACGCGCGGAGTTCACGGGACTTTCCGGTTCCTTGACCGCGTATGGCGCCTGATCACGGCCAAACCTCTAGGTGAGGAAGCGCCAAGCCGCGCGCAGTTGAGGGTTCTGCATCAAACGATTGATCGCGTGACGCGAGATATTGAAGCCCTTCGAATGAATACGGCCATTGCTGCACTGATGGAGTTGGTCAATGCTGCTTTCAAATGGCCTGCGATTCCTCGGAAGATTGCAGAACCACTCATTCTTTTACTCTCGCCTTTTGCGCCACATATTGCAGAAGAGCTCTGGTCCAGGCTTGGGCACGAAGGGTCGTTGGCCTATGTTGCATGGCCAGTACTGAATGACGACTATCTTGTTGAGGATCGCATACCACTGCCCGTGCAGGTCAATGGAAAGGTGAGGGCTACGATTCATGTTGCTCCAGATGCAGACCAGCGGGATGTGATCGAGACCGCTGTGCGCGAGCCAAATGTGCGACGGTTTCTGGGTGGCAAGCCTCCACATCGGGAAATTTATGTGAAGGGGCGTATAATTAACTTGGTAGCTGCCAAGTGATGGTGGAAACCCTTGACATACTGGCGATTGCCGCCCATCCAGATGATGTCGAATTGGCTGCGGGCG
The DNA here is from genome assembly GCA_964503085.1 of uncultured Rhodothermaceae bacterium. GTDB lineage: Bacteria > Bacteroidota > Rhodothermia > Rhodothermales > Bin80 > Bin80. The sequence continues at coordinate 7,855 of CAZCYQ010000053.1, forward strand.
GGACACTCGCACTTTGTGTCAGACAAGGACTGCGTGTTGGGGCCCTAGATTTGACTCGTGGAGAGTTGGGTACACGTGGGACGCCCGAGTTGCGTGCCAAAGAGACTGCTGCAGCTACTGCAGTTCTCGGGCTCTCAGTGCGTGAGAATCTTGGACTCCCGGATGGCAATATTACTGCCGCTGGTTTGGGGGACGTGATTGGAGTGCTGCGGAAGTGGCGCCCACGCATGGTCATGACACATCCCGAGGTTTGCCGGCACCCTGATCACAAAGCCACGCATACGCTTGTCCGCGATGCGTGTTATTATGCAGGGCTGAAAAAAATGAACCCGGGAGAAGGTGTAGTGCCCTGGAGGCCCAAGCACTTACTGTACTTCGCCGAAGTGAAGCATTTTGAGCCAACCTTCATCGTGGATGTCACACGTACATGGGAGCAACGAATGCAAGCACTCAGATGTTATGGATCTCAGGTTCATAATCCAGATTATAAGGGGGCAAGTGAGGAGCCTGAAACCTACATTTCCAATGCAGGCTTCTCCGAGTGGATTGAAGCACGTGCTCGCACGTATGGCCATCTCATTGGCTGCACATTTGGAGAGGCTTTTCAGTATGATGGGACACTGGGGACCGCCAATCTGGATAAGTTTCTCAACATGGAAGCGCCTTTTCGGTAGTATAGCAGAGCGAACAGTCTATAATCTTTCGGGCACAACAACCAGATACGTGTTATATTCGCGTGCAGAGTGCCGTACTAATCGGTAATTATGGCAGATACGACAAATTTCAGGAACGGCTTTACCATGCGATTGCAGGGTGAGCTGTGGCAGATCGTGAAATTTCAGCATGTGAAGCCGGGCAAGGGCGGGGCTTTTGTTCGAACTACATTGAAGAATATTCGGACAGGTCGTGTCGTGGACAAGACGTTTCGGGCGGGTGAGAAAGTACAGCAGGCACGGATAGAGCGTCGTGAGCATCAGTTTTTGTACGAGGATGCGATGGGGATGCATTTCATGAATATGGAGGACTACAGCCAGTTTGCTCTGGCCGCAGAGAGCGTGGCTAAACGCGAGTTCCTCAAAGAAGGAGGGATGATTGATATTCTGTTTCATGCTGAAACTGAAGCTCCGCTCCTGGCCGAATTGCCAAAGAGTGTGGAGCTGAGAATTGTTCAGTCTGATCCCGGTATCAGAGGGGATACTGCGACCGGGGCCACTAAGCCGGCAAAGCTGGAGAGTGGCGCAACAATCAATGTTCCCCTGTTTATTTCCGAAGGGGACCTTGTTCGGGTCAATACGGATACTGGGGCTTATATCACGCGTGTTGCGGAATAGCGGGCTAATTAATAAGAGTTAACCAAAAAAGTCACGTGCCAAAATTCTTTTCTAAAGCTTGGTCGAAGAGCGATTTTGATCGTATCCGGGAACTGATCTCAATGGCAGCTGAGAGCGGTGCAGCGGAAGTTGAAATCGAAGCCGATGGTGTTCGTGTACTGGTTCGGCAGTACGTTGCACCTAACGCCCAGGAGGGGGCATCCGCCTCTATTCCATTTACAGTGCAGGCTGGACCGAGCACGACTGCCGTTATCAAGGAAAAAGGTGCAGACCCTGTCGAGGTTGAGACTACACCATCTCCTGAGACAGAGTCTGCGAGTGGTAAGCCGGTACTTGCGCCAACGCCGGGTACTTTCTATGCAAAACCTTCACCTGATTCAGAACCTTTTGTTCAGGTTGGGGATAGTGTAAGCATAGGGCAGACCGTTTGCATCATTGAGGCCATGAAGCTGATGAACGAAGTGGAATCCGAGGTTGCAGGGACAGTGACACAAATCCTTGTAGGCGATGGTGATCCGGTTGAGTACGATCAGCCATTGCTGCTTATTGAGTCCCCATAATTGGGTGCACCCGGTATGAAGAAAGTTCTGATCGCAAACAGAGGAGAAATTGCCCTCCGGGTGATTCGTGCCTGCAAGGAATTGGGAATCAAATCCGTAGCGGTATACTCCAAAGCCGATGCGGATGCACTCCATGTGTATTATGCTGATGAAGCAGTGTGCATTGGTCTGGCACCGTCCTCAGAGAGTTATCTCAAACCGGATCGAATCATAGCGGCTGCCGAGGTTACTGATTCGGATGCGATCCATCCGGGATATGGCTTCCTCGCCGAAAACGCTGTATTCAGTGCAATCTGTGCGGATCACGGTGTGAAGTTCATAGGTCCATCTCCGGAGACAATTGCCGTGATGGGCGATAAGAGTCGTGCCAAGGATCAGATGAAGGCTGCTGGTGTTCCGGTAGTGCCCGGTTCCGATGGGGTTGTACCATCGCTTGATCATGGGAGGGCCCTTGCCAAGTCAATTGGATTCCCGGTCATGATCAAGGCCAGTGCGGGAGGAGGAGGTCGAGGGATGCGTGCAGTCATGGATGCAGACGATTTTGAGCGTCAATTCCATGCAGCGCAGGCAGAGGCAGCAGGGGCGTTCGGCAATTCCGATGTTTACCTGGAAAAGCTGATCCAAAGGCCCAGACATATCGAAATTCAGGTAATGGGGGATGGGCGCGGAACCGCGTTGCATTACGGGGAACGGGAGTGTTCTGTGCAGCGACGCCATCAGAAATTACTTGAGGAAGCTCCTTCGGTAGCGGTTGACAGCGATCTTCGTGCACGTATGGGTGCAGCGGCTGTTGCGGGGGCGGAAGCTGTCAATTACGAGGGCGCTGGTACAGTTGAGTTCTTACTTGACGCAGACGGAAACTTCTATTTTATGGAGATGAACACGCGGATACAGGTGGAGCATCCGGTAACTGAAGAAGTGACGGGACAGGATCTGGTTGAGCAGCAGATCCTCGTAGCCATGGGGGAGCGGCTCTCCAATAAGCGTGTCAAAATGAATGGTCATGCAATAGAGTGTCGGATAAATGCGGAGGATCCTGCAAAAAACTTCCGGCCTGCTCCAGGAAAGATTAAGGACTTCCATCAGCCCGGAGGCCCCGGAGTCCGCGTAGACACACATGTCTATAACGGATATACAATTCCGCCTCACTATGATTCCATGATTGCCAAGCTCATCACCCACGGGCCTACCCGCGAACGGGCTATTCGGCGAATGTTGCGGGCCCTAGATGAATTTGTGCTGGAAGGTGTTCCTACGACGATCCCATTCCACAAAGAATTGTTACAGCATCCTGCGTTCATTCGCGGAGAAATAGATACGCATTTTGTAGAGCGACAAATGTTACCGCAGGATTAATTGATATCTGCTAAACCACGAGTCATGAATTTTCCAGAAGATCTTAAGTATACCGAAGAGCACGAGTGGGTACGTATACATGAAGACGGCACTACCGTTACAATTGGTATCACTGATTATGCCCAAGGTGAGCTGGGAGACATTGTGTTTGTAGAGCTGGAACCTGAAGGAGAAGCCTATGAGCAGGGAGAGGTGTTTGGTTCCGTAGAGGCGGTTAAGGCCGTTTCCGAACTGTTTCTCCCTGTGGACGGGGTTGTCGAGCGGCATAATTCGGCACTTGAGGCTAGCCCGGAATTGGTGAACAGCGATCCTTTCGGCGAGGGATGGATGATAGAGCTTCGTGTATCGGATCCAGAGCAGTTGGAAGGTTTACTATCCGCCGAAGAATATGCCGATCAAGTCGCATAGGCATTTCCAGTATGGATGATCGGATAGTCATTCTGGATTTCGGGGCCCAGTATACCCAATTAATCGCTCGCCGAATACGCGAGGCAGGTGTATTCTCTGAGATCCTTCCCTGTACTGCATCGGTTGAGGAATTCGCAACTGCACGGGGGATTGTACTTTCCGGAGGCCCAAACTCGGTCTATGAGCCGGGTGCACCACAGCTGAATCCAGCACTTCTTCAGCTTCAGCGGGAGGATGGTTCACCTATGCCCTTGCTGGGGATCTGTTACGGATTGCAGGCCTTGGTCCATTCGCTTGGTGGTGTGGTGGAGGCTGCAGAACATCGGGAATTTGGGCGTGCATCACTCAATATACTTCGGGATGATAAGCTGCTTGCCGGCATTGAAAACGGTACGCAAGTCTGGATGAGTCACGGAGATCTTCCCACGCATGCCCCTCCTGGCTACGAGGTCATTGCCGATACGACAAGTGCAGTTATTGCCGGACTACGCCATTCAACGTTGCCACACTACGGTGTGCAGTTTCATCCAGAAGTCGTGCACACTGAAGGCGGGCAGCGCATCTTTGAGAACTTTGTAGGGGAAATCTGTGGTTGCCTCTGTAACTGGTCTCCTGCCTCCTTCATGACGCAGAAGATTGCAGAGATACGCGAACTGGTCGGGATGGATCACGTTATCTTGGGCTTGTCTGGAGGAGTGGATTCATCGGTTGCTGCCCGGTTGATTCACGAGGCGATTGGTGACCAGTTAACCTGTATTTTTGTGAATAACGGGCTTTTACGCCACGGTGAATGGGAAAGTGTGCAAAACACTTTCCGCAATCATTTCCAGATTCGCCTGGAAGCAATTGACGCGAGCGAGCGGTTTTTGACTCGCCTTGAGGGGATCACGGATCCAGAGCGCAAACGTGTTGTGATCGGCAATACGTTTGTACATGTGTTCGAGGAGGCAACATCGGCCATTACCTCCGCACTGGGCACCATACCGAAATTTTTGGCGCAGGGTACGCTGTATCCTGATGTAATCGAAAGCATCTCTTTCAAGGGACCCAGTGTAACTATAAAGACACACCACAATGTTGGCGGCTTGCCGGAAGACCATCCATTTGAAATATTGGAGCCCTTCCGGGAGTTATTTAAGGACGAAGTTCGAGAGATTGGCAGACTATTGGCATTACCGGAAGAAATCATTGGTCGGCACCCGTTTCCTGGTCCAGGGCTTGCTGTGCGTATCCTTGGACCGGTATGCGCGAGGAGCTTGCATCTTTTGAGGGAGGCGGACCGCATATTTATTGAAGAATTGCATGCGCAGGGTTATTATGATGATGTGTGGCAGGCTTTTGCCGTTCTATTACCGGTCCAGAGTGTGGGCGTAATGGGGGATGGGCGCACCTATGAACAGGTGTGTGGGCTCAGGGCAGTTACCAGTAAAGATGGGATGACGGCAGACTGGGCTAAGTTGCCGCTGGATTTTCTTGGATATGTAGCCAACCGGATCGTCAACGAAGTTCGGGGTATCAACCGTATAGTGTATGATATCAGTTCAAAACCGCCAGCAACTATTGAGTGGGAGTAGTATGCAGATGAGCATCCGTTTTTCATTGATTTGTGTTGTGCTCATATGGGGAGCGGGGGTATGTGCTGCTCAGGCGCCGCCCAAGCAATCAGGGGATGTGGAGGAGGTTTTTGCCGCTGCATTAGGTGCCTATGAGGCAGAGGATTACGCGGGCGCTTTTTTCGGATTCAGAGATGTGTATGAGCGGGATCCCGTGCACACCAAAACGACGGCAGCACATTTGATGGCGGGCAAGGCGCTTTATCGCCACGGCGACCACCATGCGGCTATAGATCTTTTAGAAGAATTCATTCGTAAATATTCCAGTAGTCGTTATCGTGAAGAGGCCGAACGCGTTATTGCAGCAGCCCGGATCGGCCGAGAGCATAGACGAGTGAACGACAGCGCAATAAACCTCGGCTTGGCGCTACCTCTATCGCGTGATGAGCTACCGCTAACGCGGTCTTTATTCAGTGGTGTGCAACTTGCCGTTGTGGACTACAATTTGCGCCATGAGCCGAAGATACGGATTGTATTCAGGGATACAAAAAACTCCGAGGCCGGTGCCAGATCAGCGGCTAATGCACTAGTGAACGAAGGTGTATCCGTAATCATTGGTCCGCTGTTCAGTGACCAAGTTCACTCCGCCGCCCGCACGGTGGAGCAGCAGCAGACCGTGATGATAGCTCCATTGGCTACAGATGGCCAGATTACGCGGGGGCGCGGATATGTTTTTCAGGTCAATGCTACACTAGCTGAGCGCGGACGCTACACGGCGCGCCAGGCCATTGACTACCTGAACTTGCGGAATATTGGAATTATGGTAGAAGCGGATAATCCCATGAGTGAGGAAATGGCCCAAGGATTTGAAGAAGAACTTATTTCCCGGGGCCTGACGCCAACATTTATTTATGAGGTCGGGCCCGATTCAGATTGGATAAGATCGCCGAATGTAATCAATTCAGATACGCTAAGAGCGGCAGAGGGGATTTTTTTGGCGATCCATCGCGATAATGAGGTGGATGCCTCTCGATTGGTAGGAAGAACTGTTATTAATTTTAGACGGAGAGGGGTGCGCCCGATCATATTGGGTCCATTGGCCTGGCCCTCCCTTAATCTCAATAACTATAACCTGTCAATTCCGGTATACTACACGGATGTCTACTACGTCAATGATCTAAGCAGGAGTGTGCGAAACTTTGTTCAGAAGTATCGGGCGGCTAACGGAGGCGTTGCACCTGATCGGCTCGCATATGTGGGCTACGATGTTACAAATATGATTCTGGAGAATCTGGACGACGGAGAATTATCGCGGGCGCGCCTATTGGGTGCGTCGCTGTATGAAGGTTTAAGTATCCAGATCCAATTTGGAGACAATCAGCGTAACACAGAGTTTTACTTCTTTAGGCATACCCCCAACGGTCCACAGCGGGTTCGCTGATAAGGAACAGTGCGGCCCCGTTACGGTAACCGCACAATGATTCCACAGTGATATACGTTAGTTTCCCAGCATTACGCAGCGTGTGTAATATTCAATTTTTGGATGAGAAATCAAGTAATAGTTCTTTTTCTGTTTGTTGCCGGGTGTGCAGGATCAGGGCGTCTTAGCTATGATTCTCCCGGTGAGGCATACACGAAAGGGTTGGAGCACTACGAGGCTGGCCGCTATAGTCGCGCGGCCCAGTATTTTACGGGCGTATTTGATTTTGGCCGTACAAGCGAGTGGGCTGCCGATGCACAACTGTACTTGGCTCGTTCTTATCGCCAGAACAGGGATTTCATCTTATCAGCAAGTGAGTACACCCGATTCACGGAGCTTTACAGGGCCGATCCGCGGGTTGCAGATGCTGAGTTTGAGCGGGCTATGACCTTCTTTGAGCGCTCCCCGCAGATTGAGCTGGATCAGACAAGCACGCGGCGAGGGATTGAGGTTTTCAATCTGTACATTCAGCGCTATTCCGGTCATGATTCCGTAGATGTTGCGATTCGGCGTGTTGGGGAGTTGCGTCAGAAGTTGGCCGACAAGCAATTTCATGCTGCCAGGCTTTATGAGCGGCGAGGCCTTTACCAGGCAGCAGCACTGTCTTATGAGTTGGTATTTGATAAGTACCCGGATACTCCCTTGGCAGATGACGCGTTACTGGGTGCTATCAGGTCTTATATTGAGTTCAGTTCGCAGAGTATCACGCAACGGCAACCTGAGCGATTACAAAAAGCGATTGATCATTATCGGCGTCTGGTGGACCTTTTTCCTGAGAGCGAACTGATGGATGTGGCCAGCGAACTCCATGACCAGGCGGAAAAAGATCTTGATGCACTGATCGAAAACGACGCAGCACTGTAGCGTATTGGGCGCTTGACAAATAGATGAATGTGGGCATTTTTGGCGGAAGCTTTGATCCACCGCACACCGCCCATTCGAGAATTGCCGAGTTTGCACGATCGAATTTTGGGCTGGAGCTGATTTTATGGGTGCCTGCATACGACCCACCGCATAAATCCCAGAATCAACTCACGCAGTATCAAAACCGTCTGGGTATGGTACGGGCTGCTACCGCAGACCACGGATCCTTTCGGGTTTCTGATATAGAGTCGACAATTGAACGTCCGACCTATACTGTGCGGATGCTTGATGCGTTGAGAGGACGATATCCCGATGCCGAATTTTACCTGATTCTGGGGAGTGACAGCCTGAAGCAGTTTCACACCTGGTTACAGCCGGATGTAATCGCCCAGAGGGTACAGCTTCTGGTTTATCCCCGTGCGGGGCACCCAGTTGCAGAAACAGATTTGCCTGAATATCTAAATGGGCGTGTTCAATTCATGGAAGCGCCCGAAATAGCAATCAGTGCGGAGCATATTCGCAGTAGATTTTCTGGCGGCCAATCTGTACGTCATTTGGTTTCAGACGATGTACTTTCCTACATTATCAAACATCGTCTGTACGGAGGGTATAACAGCTGCGGGGAGAGCAACACCAAATCAGCCCCCTAGGTCATGGGCTTTCTGGATTTTTTCACTGGCAACCAACCACCTCTCATCGGAGACGCCCTGGATGATGTTAAGGTTATGTTGGACACGGGCCGCGACTTGTTTGCTGCCTCAAGTGGTCGGCTCCTGGAAAATGAAATCCTCGACACAGATCTTTCTGCTCAGGAAGCAGTGATTCGTAAGCGGGAGCAGTCAGTGCGTCGGGCGGTATTGGAACACCTGAACATTGACCCGAAGCGAGAGCTAGTACTCTGTGTCAAACTGCTAACGGTTGCACAGGAGGCCGAGCGTATCGGATATTTGGGACGGACGATGGAGAAGACGGCTACATTGGCCACCGCTCCCCGGATTGGTGCCATTGTGGACGAAATTCGTGAACTCCGTACGCGTACGCTGGGTCAGTTTGATGCTGTGCGGGACTGTTTTATTGAGGGAGACATAGAAAAGGCAGATGTTGCTCAGGTGGAGCAGGAGGCCATTGCTGAGGCTCTTCGCGAGGTTTTTGCCCGCTTGGCTGAATCCGAGCTGTCCGCAAACAAAGCGGTCGTATGTACGGTGGGTGCTTATTCGGTAGGGCGTGTAGGTGAGCATCTGGCAAGTATTGCCCGTTGTGTAACGGAACCGCTTCACCGTATACGGGCCGGATCATAGGAGGGCTTTTGAGGCACAAGGCTGCAAAGTCAGTTTTAAGCGCTACATTCTCACAACTCAGAACACATCAAACAAGTTTTTATGGCACTTACGTATTCACAAATGATTGACCTTGGAGCGCAAGCTCCAGAGTTTGACTTACCTGTTAGCAATCCTGAGACAGTTGGCAGTGAAACGCTAAACCTCAAGCGTGCATCGGATGGAAAGCCACTCGCAATTGTCTTCATGTGCAATCATTGTCCGTTTGTTGTGCATGTTGAGGATGCTTTAGTGGAGGCCGCGAGGGTCTGCGGGGAGAGAGGAGTGAATCTTGTCGGTATCAGCAGCAATGATGTTTTGCAGTACCCTCAGGATTCTTTTGAGGCGATGGGACAGCGTGCGCAGAATAAGAAGTATCCGTTCCCTTACCTGTATGATGAGTCTCAGTCTGTGGCTAAGGCTTATGGTGCGGAGTGTACGCCTGATTTCTTTCTGTATGATGAGAATCTACGTCTGGCTTATCGAGGAAGGTTTGACGAAAGTCGCCCGGGTATTGGTCAGGCAACTGGCGAAGAGTTTTTGCAGGCAGTGGATGAGCTCCTGACCTTGGGAGTAGTGACTATGCCGCAGCGCCCATCCATGGGCTGCAACATAAAATGGAAATAGCCAATGCCAACAGACTGGGTGGTCCTCTTACCGCCGATTGTGGCCATTGGGTTGGCACTCTGGACAAGACAGGTATTCCTGTCATTGGTTATCGGGCTCTGGGTTGGGACAACCATCTTGGCGGGCGGTAATGTGATTCAAGGCCTGATTGGTATGGCCGATGTTGTAGTAGCAGTATTTGCCGAACCATCAAACACGAAGATTGTGCTGTTCAGCCTGTTAGTTGGGGGACTAATTGCGCTGGTTCAGGTGTCTGGTGGGGTGGCTGCTTTCGTGCGCTTTGTTCAGACGGCAGGCTTGGCCAAAACACGTCGCGGTGTAGAACTGCTCGCCTGGGTTACGGGCCTATTGGTCTTCGTGGAATCCAGCATAACGTCTCTGATTGTAGGCACGCTCAGCCGGCCGTTTTTCGATGGACTAAAGCTTCCAAGGGAGAAGCTGGCGTACTATTGTGATGCGACCAGTGCCCCAGTCTGTATGGCTATTCCACTCAATGGCTGGGGTGCATTTGTGCTTGGGTTATTGATTACGCAAGGGTATGACAGCAATGCAGTGAGTACGCTGTTCAGTGCGCTGCTCTACAATTTTTTCTGCCTCTTTGCCATCATGTTTGCTTTGGGGCTTGCGCTAACGGGATGGGGGTTTGGCCCGATGCGCGCAGCTGAACGTAGAGCAGCCACCACGGGGCAGTTGATCCGCCCAGGATCCAGCCCCATGATAGCAGATGAGGTAACTGGGCTGGAACCTGTTAAACCAGACCTCGGCCGAGTGTATGATTTTCTGGTTCCGATACTTGTGATGATCGGAATGATCTTCGTCAGCCTGTCCGTGACAGGCAACGGGAATCTTATGGATGGCAGTGGTTCGACGGCAGTATTGTGGGCTGTGGGCACTGCCATCTTTGTTGCGATGCTTGTCTATATGCTGCCGCGACAGGGTCAACCGCTTCTGATGCCAGATAAGTCCACAAATTATGTTATCAAGGGCGCATCAGGCCTAGTTGGTGTTGTCGGATTACTGGTGCTTGCGTTTGCGCTTGGTGAAGTTTCGCGCAGCCTGGAAATGGGGCCGTACGTTGTCTCGGTTTTGGGAGAAGACATATGGGTTTGGTGGTTGCCTGCGCTAGTCTTTGCGATAGGGTGTGTCGTGTCCTTCACGCTGGGGTCATCCTGGACTACCTTTGCCATCTTGATTCCTCTGGCGTTACCATTGGCGGAGGGGCTGGACATCTCTGTGCCGCTTATGCTTGGCGCAGTGCTTTCGGGGGGCGTGTACGGTGATCACGCATCGCCGCTATCAGACACATCCATCATATCTTCAATGGCTTCTGCATGCGATCATGTGGACCATGTGAATACACAGCTACCTTATTCCGCGTTGGTTGCGGGGATTTCTTTTTGTGCATTTTTGGTTGCAGGCTTGTTAGTCTGAGACAGACAACACATCGGAAGCCTACAAGGTGTATGGGCAAGCGGGTAAACGTCTGGCGGTGAAACTCAGTCGCATCGAGACATCCTAAATTGGATCAAGTGTTCAGCGACGGATGTATTTTACTGGCGGTACTTAAAGTTGCACAGGAGTGAGAAGCAAGCGCGGCGAGTTAGAGTCGAGTTGCCGAACTACAACTGTAACCCAACAATAACCTTGATCAGCTCCGTGCCCTCAGGCTGGCGGATTGGAACAAGTATAGAAATATCAACCCAGTTCCACGCCCAGCCAGTTGTAGCTGCCTAGTTTCAACTAACTAAGGCACCACGCCAACTAGGGATGGACTATTTTGCCTTTGTTCCCCAATACATGGTTGACAGCATGCGTTTTCTGCGGTATAGCGCCTTTCAGGGCACCCCCGCACCATTCCTTGACTCTGTTCTTTCGCTGACCTGAATGTCCGGCTAACATCAATTTATAGTATCTTGGGTTAAGTGATTGAAGTTGATAAGAAAAATCGCTATACCGTTGCCGCGGTCACCTCTAACCAAATCATTCGTAGCAGATGCTCAATTCAAGGTTCTATCTTATTGGAGTCCTTCTAGTTTTTCTTTGTACCGCAGGATGTTCTGGAGTACGTGGACCAATTTCTACTCTTGGCGATAATGGGCGGGGAGGATTGACAGCGTCATATACAGTTATGCTCCAGGATGGGAATACTTCAATTGTTCCAGCCGGGCCGCAGACTACGTTATGTGTTCTTCGAGGGAATGCAAGCGAAGCGGTTCATAGAGAGTATGAAACTTGTGTTGCGGAAGCTGAGTGCACGGATTGGAACAGACTTCACGATGGTGAGAATGGTAATACCGCGATGATATGCTTAAATCGAGATAAGCAGGCTAATGCATGTATTCTTGAGGAGAATGCAGGCGAAGAGGAGCAGGTAGGATTCGCGGGTTGTCTCAGGAAAATAAAGTGTGAGAATTGGAGAAGGCGCAAAGATATTGAGGATGGCACCACCATCATGTTGTGCGACGATGAGTAATCAGCGTACAGTCTTTTGGTTTCTGTTCCAAATAGGTTGTTTTCGGCGTTCATTTAGTTAATCGCGACTTTTGAGTAGTTGGCCCGGATAAGCGGGCAAATCAGACACGGAACCCTACTGGCCGGCCTCCGCGACGCGCACCTCACAGGATTGACGCTACTGGACATTGTGCAGCTATTCCCGGACGAAGTGGCGGCAAATAAGTGGTTCAAGGTGATCTTCTGGCTAGACAGTTGCTGAACCCTGCCTGCGAAAGTTCCAATAAATGTCGGGATCCATCGTAAAGCCGGGCAGTACGAGTTTGCACTGTTCAAGTGGCGCTTTTCTGAGGCCCGTCAGACGCAACTTTTACCACCTTTGAAATCCGCAACCCTTCCGGTCATGATCTTTCGTTGCCCCATTCGATTTCTTTCTTGCCTGGCGGTTCTTATGCTGTGGGCCCAGTCCGCCTCACCGGCGGTCGCCCAGTTTGAGAAGCGTTTATATCATCCGAGACCTGAGAGTATTCCAAAAGCAACTGATCCCAGCCTTGTTATTGATTTGAGTGACCTGGAAAAGTGGGATGAACTTCCGCCGTTTATTGACACCACAGGTTTCAGGACCGTAGTTTTTGGACGCGAAGACGGAGAGGACTACGAGCTGCTCAGTCGTGTAGCAGATGTTGCTACCGACGGCAAGGGCACGATCTTCATTCTGGATGCTATGCCGGGGACACGCGCGGCCTCCGAGGCCAAGACGGTCCACGTAATTGACGCTGAGGCAAACTACCTGGGCAGTTTCGGTCAGACAGGAGACGGACCGGGCGAATTCAGGTATCCCGGGTTTCTGATGGTAGCCGACGAGGGCAACACCGTGCTCGTGGCCGGTTCAGACCAACGGGTGGTTGTCTTCAAGCGGGCAGAAAGTGGTACTTTCGAGTTTGACAAGAATCTGCGCACGAGTACTGGGGCAAGCGCAGCGTGTTTGATGCGGGGTCACTTATATGTGGTGCGTTACCAACAATCAAGCGGCCATGTTATCCACAAGTACACAATGGACGGGGACTACGTAACAGGATTTGGGACACCGTACGAATACGATAACCAAATGGTTGTTACGTTCATGTCGGACAGTGCAAGCATTTCGTGCAACGAGGATCACGGAGTTGTTGCGATTTCGCCCTACTCGATCCCTGTGATACGGGCGTACAACGAGGAAGGTGACCAGCTTTGGGTCGTTCGTGTCGACGGTATACGTAATGGTGTTGAGATTACAGAGAGTGGACGCAGGACGACTTTTCAATCGAGTGGCCAAAGTGAGAAGGGGCGCGGGTTCCTCAGCATCTCGGAGGCATTCGATGACGGATGGATCTATCTTACCGCCTCAAAGGAATTAGGAGACGATCGTCGACGCGTTTTGACCTTTAGGATTGATCCTGAGACTGGAGCGTACACGCATGTAGGAAGCGGCGGAGTGCATACCATAACCGAGGCTGACCTGTTGGTGTCCGGCCGGTTAGCAGAAAATGAAGACGGTATCAGGATACCGCAAGTAGTGATCAGGTCTAAAAAGGAAGACCAGTAGCGGCATTAGAATGTGTGCCCTTTACACACTGGCCGATCATTTCGGGCATAACTGCAGCGGAGCCCGATCTGGTCAGCGGACGAATCAGGGCCATCGGTAAAGTCCCTTGGAATTCTGTTCCAAATAGGTTATCCTGATCGTGCAATCCTGGTTTCACCGGTTACGGTTGCGCTTAGCGGGGTTCACTCAGAATAGTCATATTCGCCCGCGCGTCGCGATCGACTCCGTGCGCTCAAGGTAATCCTTCTTGCTGCGTGTCCTCACGCATATTCTGGATCAAGCGCATCTGAACGTTTTACTGCATTGCTTCACCGAACACGTGTTGCAGCGGGCGATGTGTCTCCCGGGCAAGTTGCCCCCTCATATGCGCGCAATAGGCTTGACGGCCTCTTCAATAGCGCGATCGTACGTCTATCCCTCCCGCTGCAACTGCCGTTATTCGGCAATATCCCACACAACGACGACAGCATCGTCATCTTCCAGTGTCCCATACGCTTTTCCGCCGCGTATTGTATCCAATCCGACACCTGTTGGCAGCGTTGTCTTTGCTACGACGTTGCCGCTTTCAGCCTCTACCACAATCCATTCGGTTTCCAGAGCACTCTCCGACCAGCTAAGCCGTAACCACAATTGGCCCTGGTCGTCCGGTACCATGGCATTAAACGCAGGTTTAGTATCAGGCATGTCTTGGCGAAGCTCTTCTTGCCAGTTTTCGGGGTACCCTGCAGCTCGGGCGCTCTTTTCTTCCGATGTTACCGGTACACTCACGTGGGAAACTGCAAATTCGTTCGCCGTGGTTCCATCGATTGCTGACGCTCTGATACTGATCTCATCGGTCCACCCATGATATATGAGGCCGTCCGAACCCACGGCCAGAAGCGATCTCCGCCCAAACTGACGCGGAAACGGAATAGTAAAGCCGTTGTCAGAAATCGTCGTTACTTGCATGGAAGGGGTAAGCACCAAGGAATCACGTAAGAATTGACCACTGTGGTCTACTAGTTTGATTTCTACCATTCCATCTATTTCACTTTCAGATCCCCTTGGCGAGGTCCGCAGGTACTCGAGCAGTAGTCCCGTCTCGAGGGAGCCAAGTATATCCGTTGGCCTCGCGCCAGAGATTTCGTCAGTAGGGAGCTTCATCGTGTAGGCAAGTACGTCGCCACCAGGTGCATAAACGGTCAGGCGGTCACTATCCAGATCGTAGGCATATACTGAGTCTTGAGGTCCTATATACAATTGCGGCGCAATACTAAATTCACCGGGGCCTTCGCCCTCGCGCCCGACTTCGTGTATCAACGAGCCATCGCTCGTGAACACGTGAAACCCATACATTGCAAAGTCGGCCACAAACAAACGTCCCCTGGAATCGACCGCTATATCCCAGATATTGTTGAAGAAAACGGTATCACCCTCCGCTTCATCACCGATCCGAACGGATTCGGTCAATACCAATGTCTCGGCTTCGGTGCTTTGGTCGGCGACTTCATTGGTGCCACACGCACTTACCATGAGCCAGACGACACCCATGACAATTGACCATGAATTGAGGCGTGGATTGCGGCCTAACTGACGCCTGAGCATTTCAACGTGCATCTGTTCATTCTTGCTATTTATTCTTCGCTTTTCGTCAGTCCTCAGCATTTATCTCTTCTAAATCGTCCCTTGACATTCGCGCAACCTGAGCTCCAAGAAACTCAAATACTTCCGCAATCGGCCCATCATACTTTTCAGGTTCAATGGCCATATGATTCGCTTTCAGAACTTTTTAGTATTTGGTGCCCTTCGCGAATGCTCTGTGAAGATGATTGAAATAGGAATCACGCCAGGAGATGAATCCTGTGGTTGCCAAATCTAACCCATCTTTGACTTGAGGCCGTTGTTCGGGGCTTCAAAATATATTTCTTTTCGAATTAATTAGTGTTTGCCCGAAAACTAACTACGGGTCAGTATAGTGTGTTTCAGTAGG
>CAZCYQ010000054.1:0-21178 GCA_964503085.1 uncultured Rhodothermaceae bacterium
TGACGTCCTCGAAAGTGAGTTGTCTCATGGCACGTTGATCATTGATATCTGGATGCCGTAACATAGTGAGTTTCGCCAACATAAATCAGAGTTTCCTTAAGTTTAACCTGCCAAAGCGAACTAAACAAAAAACACTGGAACGGCAAAGGGGTTAAAGGCTGACAGGCTGCAAGAACATGCTCACTGATTATTCGTTGCCTCAATCAAAAGCGAGATTATGTCTGGATTAACCGAAAACCACGTCCCTGAAATCACCGTGCAAGAGCTCAAGCAGCTTCTTGACGAGAATAAACGACCATTCATTCTTGATGTCCGAGAAGAGCCGGAATATGGCATTGCTAATCTGGGAGGACATCTAGTCCCTCTCGGTAAATTGGTTGACCATATGGAGGAGCTTGAGAAGTATTCAGACGATGAGCTGATTGTTGTTCATTGCAGGTCTGGCGGGCGGTCAGCACAGGCCGTGCGGTTCTTGCATGCTGCAGGTTTCCGCAATGCCAAAAACCTCCGTGGAGGAACCCTCGCCTGGAGCAAAGAAATTGATCCAAGTCTGCCGACCTATTAGGTACTCAGTTCAAGGTCATGCGGGCCCAGACACCGCCCATTCGCGCCATCGTCGGCCCTACCGCAGTTGGTAAAACGGCTCTGGGAATAAAACTTGCGCAGTTCCTTGATGGTGAAATCATCTCCGCAGATAGCCGTCAGATATATAAAGAACTCTCCATTGGATCAGCAAAGCCAACCGCTCAAGAGCTCGCCTCAGTGCCTCACCACTTTATTGATGAATTAAGACTTGGCGAATATTACTCTGCCGGTCTATTTGCTGAGCAGGCTGCGGCGCGTATTGGTGAAATTTTGGGACGCAATCGTAGTCCAATTGTCGTTGGAGGCTCAACATTGTACCTTCACGCACTCATACACGGTCTGTCACCGCTCAGTCCTTCTGATATGAAAGTACGCACGTCTATTGGAAATAGGCTTGCCGACTTGGGTAAGGACGCGCTCTACGATGAACTGTGTCGAATAGATCCGGACTGTGCCAGTACAATGGATTCGACAAAAACGGCGCGGGTAATGCGGGCGCTCGAGGTTTTTGAACTCACGGGCACACCGCTATCCAAGTTCCATGAGGTCCATAAGAATCCTCTATACTCCTTCCATGTGACCGTACTAACGCTGGACCGCAGCGTGCTCTATCGAAGAATTGAACAGCGCGTAGATGCGATGCTCGCGGCAGGCCTCATTGAGGAAGTTCAGAACATCCGTGATATGCAGCTTGACCGAACATTACCCGCATTAAAATCAATCGGTTACAAAGAACCCCTGGCTTACCTGGATGGCCTGTATTCTTTGCTAGATATGGTTGAAATCCTGAAACGTAATAGTCGACGCTATGCAAAGAGACAAATAACATGGTTTCGACGTTATGAAACATATCAAAGAATTAGTGCCGACACTCCAGATGATGTATTGATTGAAACACTTTGTCACCTTTCGCAGGAATAATGGCTCTTCTACTGCGGTTCAAGAACGAACCCTGCCCCGGCAAATGGCCCTATTCCTGTATTAAACTCAGCTAATGACCGTGCACCACATTTTTCAAACAGCATGCTCCACTCCTTATAGGTCCTGAACCGGAGGGCCTCCTCTTGCAGGTTCATTCTACCATGCGACCTGAGGCGATTGGCTAGTTTGTCCAAAACCGTCAGACACTTGAGTTGGGCAGATGTCTTGTACAATGACTCCACCACGATAACGCGTTTACGACATACCCGCACTGCCTCATTGATTAATTTTTCGGCATCTTCAGCATGATGAAGCACAAAGTAGAGAAGAACTATATCAAAATGTCCATCGGACCATGGTAATGGTCCCCGCTTGAGCAAGACATGAGGTAACTCTGTTCTATTCATTGCAACTACATCTGCGAGTAAAACCTGCGCCCCAAAGCGATCGCTAATACACTTGCCCACATAACCCTCTGCGCAGCCTAAATCCAGCACCATTTGTGCGCCTCCATTCCGCGGAAAGAATGGGCGAATTTTTCTGAACTTTTGGTTGGCCCGCCAGCGAATTACGCCCTGCAATAACTTCGGAGCATATCGAGCAATCCCAAATATCCCCCAACCTAGCCAACCGGCAATAACGAATATCCAATACGGACCATCAACATACAGCAGATATGTGCCCGCTGAACATATTCCCAACCATACCCAATGCCATCCATAAGTCTGTAAACTCGCGACCAGGAATAGCGGAATGAGTAAATACCACGGATGGACAGTTGTAGCAAGCGCCAGATATAATCCCGTCGTGATAAGCATTGCCTGCGCCAATGGCCAGCGCCGCCGCATGCTCACGAAATAAAGTACCGGAAGACTGACAAAAAACACGAATCGCAGAAACGGACCGATCTGCTTACTCCAATCATCCCCGGTAAACCAATGCATCGCAGCTTTTATGCTGTAATACGGTCCGGCATTGAATTCAAAAAACCGAGCATAAAGATCAAGGGATCCCGCCACATTGCCCATTACGTATGGAGCTGCGAACGGAAGTGCAAGAACAATTGCTACAATAATGCCAGGCCAAACAGAACGCCAGCCAAATCGGCTCCACAGAAAGGGAAAAAAGAGAAAAGGTAGCAGTTTAATCCATCCGGCTACCGCTAAGAAGATAGATGCCCAGCCTCCATATCCTCGCCTAGCCAAGAAAAGTACCAAGATCAAGGCCAACAGGGCCGCCGATTCTGTATGCGCTTGGCCTGCAGTTTCCAGCAATACGACCGGATTCCATGCATAGAGCAACACAAATCCGCTCGACACAATTCGTGCGAGAAGAAAAATTGCCAGCAACTCAGCCAGAACAAAGACTAATTTGATCAGATAATAGCTTCGCAGACTGTCTTGAGTGTGCCAAGTGGTTCCCAGTCTAAAGATCAGCTGAGAAACCGGAGGATAAACACTCACAAGTGCCTTGGAATTGAGCTCTTTGAATGTAATATCCTGCTGAAGTTCACCGAAAACGACATCCTCTGGTGCAAGCCTGTACGGATTAATTCCGTCCTGCTGTACAAGTCCATCCCAAACGTATCGGTAAGCATCATCGGAGAGAGATGGCGGGAGACCAATCAAGGCCAACCGAAATAGCACTGCAAATAAAATGACTACTTTCAGATTGAAATTTCCCCAACGCCAGCAAATAATCCAACAAATACTCCCGAATACCACTAAGCCAAATATTAATGGTATATGGCTACGATCAAATGCTACGAACCCCAATGTTAAAACCGCTGCACAGAGCCCAACATGTGCGACGAATTGCCATATAGTGAGCCATCGGTTCGGAAATAATATCACTGTCGCGGAAGCCATCCTCTATATGTTCTCACTCTCTGGGATTGCCTCCAGACAGCAGGATGCGTTTGCCTATTGAACCCCAAGTATAGTCTGCAGCCGCTATCACCGTCATGAATTGTGTCTGTCATCAAGTACGCGAAATATCAGGAAATTATAACCGAAACTGCAGCCATAGTAATTATAAGTTAACGACCTCAGTGGGGGTCCCGGTTTCCCCAATCTTGCCATATCTAGATGAGCGCTAACGTATCCGGGTTCTTCCATATGTCGCCGTATTTCTGCACTTTACCGCGGAGAAACCACATCCACCAGGAGGATCTAGACTTGCAAATTACCTGCTGTTGATCCTATTACACCTTAGCAATTCTATGCTATGACAGACCCTCACGGCCAATATTATTCCCGCCTCCAGTATTTGGAACTCTGCCCTACCCTATTGCCCCTTGCGAGATTCCAATTTGCTCCATGTGTGGACATCCAATTAAATGCTATTCATCTTCCAGCGTGCCAGTACCCCTGTGAGTCATTTCGGCGTATCTATCGCGTGCTTCTTGGACATTGAGTGGACTTCCCTAAATAATCAGAAACTTCACCCAACGCATAAGTATGTCTTAAGGCCTACCCAGCTTTTATGCTGCTATTACCCAATGTGGTCGCCGAAGTATCCGTATGATCCTTATATTATTCAATAGTGTTCGGTGGCACGTTTTTTACCCGTATCGTTGATTTCGTCCTGTGCGACTGTTTCCAGCATCCCTAAATCGTTGCAGCTCATGACTTATCGAGAGATTAGATTTATTGGTTTAGCGGCCATGTTTTTGTTCATACCCGTGACTGGAATTTTTTTGCTTCCGGTAAATACTCAGGAAAATTTGGAACTTAGATCGGAGAAATCCAAACGTCTCAAAGCTCCATTTGGACATCCAGATAAATTTGCAGAAATGTTTGCCGCAGCTGAGGGCCTGGATGAGGGATATGCGCCGTATCCACAGGGCTACAAGATGGAGGAATTCCGAAAAGCAAAGTTCACCAATGCCAAGCGAGGGAGTACAGCCAAGCTTGAATGGGTAGAACGTGGTCCTGGGCGTGTGGGAGGGAGAACCCGTGCTATCCTGATTGATCACACAGATCCAACAGCTAGCACATGGTTTGTTGGAGCTGTAGGAGGCGGTGTGTGGAAGGCCCGCCGGTATATTGCTACATCTGGTGAGACGGTGATTGAATGGACACCGCTTACCGATCATCTTCCCAGCCTTGCTGTTTCTGCTATGGCAGGAGCATCTGAAAACCATCCCGATGTCATATATTTCGGAACTGGCGAAGGATTTGGAAACCTTGACGCTTCCTCTGGCGCCGGCATGTTCAAATCAATTGACGGTGGGGATACTTGGACGCACTTAACCTCGACAAGCAACAATCCTGACTGGGCTTTCATAAATCGTATAATCGTAGATCCTAACAATTCAGATATTGTTGTAGCGGCGACACAAACGAACGTCTCTCGCCCAAGAACCTCTCGCTCAAGCATCTTTCGCTCAGAAGATGGTGGCCAATCGTTCTCACTAGTTTTAACAAGTGACGACGGTCGAATTCAAGATTTACGAGCAAAACCGGACAACTTTAATGTGCAGCTTGCAACAGTAAATGGGCGTGGGATAATGCGTTCAACCGATGGAGGAAAAACTTGGGAAGACGCGTTTTCGGGGCTGGTTTACGGAGGACTTCGCATTGAATTGGCAATGTCACAATCTCACCCGGAGGTGGTTTGGGCTTCTGTTCAAGGTTCAGGGACAAGATCATCCCCACTAGGCCCCGTTGCAGATCTTTATCGCTCCTTGGATGCTGGCGAGTCTTGGAATTTTGTCGAAAATTTGGAGAGTGTACCAGTACTTTTCCAAGGTTTCCTAGGTAACCAAGGATGGTATGATAATGCGATTACAGTCCACCCCTTTTCACCGGATACTGTTTATATCGGAGGTGTACTTCGTTGGAAAGCATGGATTGAGGGAGATTCAACTTTTCAAGTAAGGACCATCGGACGTTTTGCGAACAATGCAAGTAGTTTCTTGGATCTAGCTGGCCTAGGCGCAAGCCATGTGGGCGGCCGAGTAGATGTGGGACCCTATAACTCCAACGCTTCCGATATAAGTATAGACGAAATGACCTCTATAGAAATCCGATTTGGTCCCAATCTTACTCAATTTGCTCACCAATTCTCAGTACCGGCAGACGGGGGCTCTAATGAAGATGGCGGTGCGGGTATTGCGTTCGCAGATTATAAGTATCAAGATTATGTGGAGGTCCCCTTTCAGGTTTGGGACACGGACAATAACCGCCAATTGATGATCTCCTTTAGAGATCAGGCAAATAATGGTGTCTGGGATTTGATCCCTTTTAATCTATCCGGCCCAGGAAGTACACATAGTCGAGAGTATACATTCATCTCCAAACATGATTACGATGCCAGTGCCCCCCTGCCCGACTACATGGTAGACGGAGGCTTCACCAGCGGTCTCATGTATCAGATAGCGCCCCTTCTAAAGGAGGGGGATGAGGTAACATGGGATCCAAATTCTCCCACCCCAGGCACTGTCGAGATTGATTTCCTCTCTGTCAATAGCGAATATCGAAATATAACTCTTTGGGAGAATGGCGACGTCCACGTGGATCACCATAATTTTACCATTGTGCCAATAGATAAAAGCGGTAATGAATTTCATATCCTGAATGGAAATGATGGTGGTTTCGCCCACTCGCGCGATGGCGGTGAAACCTGGTTAGAGGGAGACGCTTTCCCAGGATACAATACGTCTCAGTTTTATGATGCCACCAAGCGTCCAGGGTTCCCTATGTATTTAGGTGGTACGCAAGACAATGGTACTTGGGCCTCTTATAATAGGGCTAATAGCCGGCGCGGATGGCGAGATATGCTGGCGGGAGACGGGTTTGACGTTATTTGGAAGGGAGCAGATTCACTTATGGGTACCAGCCAGGGTAACAATATACAGAGATCACTCGATGGTGGTACCAACTGGGAACCAGCAGGCAACATATTCGACTGGCCGGGGCAATTCCTCTCGTCTATTGGATGGACCCCTGAATCGGGGGCGACCGTGTTTAGCATATCACCAAGTGCAGCCGGGGGACTACTCCGCTCTCTTGATTTTGGTGAATCCTGGCATGCGATCCCGGCAAGCAGCACCGCCGCTTGGGTGGGAGGCAACAGTGGTAGGGTACGAGTTTCCCTCGCCGATCCCTCGGTGGTCTGGGCGGGATATAGATTGAGAACTTCTAGTGGTGCTGGAAGACTCCATGTATCCGAGAATGCTTTAAATCCCCCTCCAGGAGAAGGCGTGTCGGATCCAGTCGCACTGCGACCGGTTAATTCACCGAGTTTTGCACCAACAAGCCCAATTACGGGCTTAGCCACACACCCGTTTAGTCGTGCTACCGCCTATGTGACATTTTCCGTTTCATGTATGCCCAAACTGTTACGGACGGAAGACATGGGACAGACTTGGGAAGACCTTTCAGGATTCGTAGGAACTGATGGCTGCCAAAGCAGCAATGGATTCCCCAATGCTAGAGTTTGGGATGTTGAGGTCTTTCCTGATATACCGCGGATTATTTGGGCTGCTACTGATTTGGGCATATTTGAATCCCGTGACCATGGCCAGACTTGGGCTTACGCTGATAATGGTCTCCCTGCTGTGAGTGTTTGGCGTATTCGAATTGTTGATGGTGAAGTAGTTCTTGCTACACATGGACGTGGGGTTTGGTCACTTGATCTTTCACAAGTATTAACCTCCGTAGAAGAAGAAGGTAAAACAGAGTTACCAACTTCGTTTGAGTTGCTCGAAAATTATCCCAATCCATTTAATCCAAGTACAACGATTGGCTTCAAATTAGCAGCGGACAGTCATATTCGTGTGAACGTGTTCGATGTGCTGGGCCGTAAGGTTGCAACACTGACAGACCAACCCTATTCAAGAGGCACTCACCAAATTACATGGGATGCTTCGGCAATGGGTAGCGGACAATACATCTACCGGATGGAAGCAGACGGCAAGTTGATTGGTGCAAAAGCCATGGTGCTTGTAAAATAGCACCGAGGCTGAGCTGCTTGATACGTACGCTGCAGGTTACGGTTGACTATAAAATACCAAACGTAGCCTGCAGCCGTCACCCTCAACGTGAATCTCGTCGGCCATCTTGGACATGAAAAATTGCCCTCGGCCATGATCTGCTAATTGATTAGATTCCGTTAACGGGTCATGCTGCGTCCAATGGATACCTTCACCTTCATCGGTTACAACTACCTCAATTAGATTTCCATCCTTAACTAGGCTAAGAGTTGCATTCTTGTTCTCATCCCATTCGTTTCCATGCTCCATGGCATTCGTTAGGGCTTCACTTGCAAGGAGGATGACCCTGTAGGCCAAGTCGTTATCCAGTTCCATAGTTGGTATAAACTCCTGCAAGGCTTCCACCGCACAGTCCAACTCTTCAAAAGTGGACCCTAACACCAGATCAAGCCTTTTTTGAGACATTGTAACTCTGTTTACAGTTTTGTTCTTTGGCCTGCGCTTGCACTACAGTATTAAGCACATCAGACAATTTCTGTGTAAGATGATTGCGGCTAAGCGTGGATACGAACGCTTCATCCGGCTTCGGAAAATGTTGATCACACCAATCGTTTCTTATCCGACTTAGTGCTTGAGCCGTTTGATTTACATCCTCAGGAGAAACTATGTAAGCCGCTCTATAGCGGTGCAATGTGTCGGTTGCAGCTCCCGGGGGTACCAATGCCAGTATCGGCTTTCTGGTTCCCATATACTCAAATAATTTGCCCGTCGAAATCTGTGATGCACCAGCTCGACTGCCAATAGTCATCCACAAAATATCAGCTTTCTGTTGTAGCGCAACTACGCTATCATGCTCTAGATATCCCACATACTGAACCACCTGTTCAAGCTTCAAGTTTCGCACAAGTAGAGCGAAATAGTCCGGCACTAACCCTGCAAAGATTGCCGAAACCCGGTTACGCATGTCAGGATATTGAATTAAGAATTCTCTTAAACCACGTAAAAAATACTCGGGAGTCTGAGCATCATAAAACACGCCTGTATAGACAAAGCGAAGCTGATTTGTATTATTCGTTCTAGTTGCTGGTGAAGCGCGCTGTTCTTCGTATCCATGGGGGATAACATACCCAGGAATATCTAGATGTTTGTGTCTGGTCTGCAATCCGTCTAGAATTGGACGGTTTATCGTGGTGACTGCGGATGCATGCTGGAGAACTTGTCGCTCCTGTCGAACGTGGAGCTGTCGATGCAAAGGGGTTGGATAGAAATGTCTGGGGTTACCCACCCAATCGTCACGAAAATCAACAACAAGTGGCAAACCTAACCGCCGAGCAATCCGCCTACCGGCAAGGTGCCCGGTATAGGGAGGTGCACTGGAAAAAACTGCACTAAAAGGTTTAAAAGTTGCTTCCCTTAGACCGGCCCGAACTGCAAAAGGCATCCAACCTAGTTTGTTGTCGGGTACAAAAACCCAATTACTGACTGAAGCCAGCATTTGCCTTTTCGATTCTCGAGGAAGCCTTACGGTACTTCCTGCCCTGAAAATGCGCGTTGGATCAAGGCTTCTCGTCTGTATTACACGGATCCCTGCTTTTTGTATAGGCGCCCAAAGTGAGTTGTCATGTGCAAAATAACCCGCTGGTTTTGCAGTAAGTACGGTTGGTTGCCATCCACACTCGGGCAAGTGACGCACAAATCCTGCAATCCGCTGAACACCACTTAGTCCAAGTGGCGGAAAATAGTATGCTACGACCAGCACATGCTTCATCAAATAACCAGCAGATCTCGTCCAATGGTGGATAAATGTTCACAAGTATTGGAATTAATCAGAATAGTATCCTCAATCCTGATTCCAAACTCGCCCGGGAAATAGACGCCCGGTTCAACAGTTACCGTATGACCGTTACGTAAGATTGCAGAGGAATTGGCGGAAATACGCGGCCACTCGTGAACCTCCAAGCCTATTCCATGGCCTACACTATGAATAAAAAATTCATTGAGTCCAAACTCTTTTAGGCTATCTTGGGCAATTTGGGAAACTGTGGATACTTCCATGCCGTCAGAAGCCGAAGATATAGCCCGCTTCTGTGCCATCTCGACTGCCCCATAGGCCCTAACGAATTTTTTACTTGGTTCGCCTAAATGTACAGTACGTGTCATGTCCGAAGCAAATCCATCAACCATACAGCCAAAATCAAGTAATAATGGCTCCCCAGGCTGTAGTTTTCTCTCACCCGGACGGGCATGTGGCAATGCACTGTTCGGGCCAGAGGCGACGATTGTTTCGAATGCCATCGCTGAAGCACCGAGCATCAAATGAAGATAGTTGATCCTTGCCGCCAGCTCATTCTCCCGAATACCCGGTTGGATGTGTTGAAGTATTTCTTTAAATACAGTATCCGAAATAGCCTGTGCTCGGCGCATACCGGCAATATCTTCTGCAGATTTTACGGCGACATGCTTATTCAATAAATTTTCAACCGGGATAAATGAGATCCCAAGTACTGCGGATTCCCACGCGGTAAGTTCTGCTACTGGCAGATATTCTGGTTGAATAACTAACCTGTCTTCCGAATTAACCAGGCCCTCCTCCTTGGCGAACTCAGCCATAGGATGCGAGCCTATGTGGACCTCTGCCCCATACACCTCCGAGGCTGCCTGGGTTTCGTATATACTGTTCGTCAATAAATCAAACTTATTTTCGCGGGCGATCAGAAAACCAGTAGATCCCGTGAATCCGCAGATCCATCGAATATGCGGTAAATGGCTAATGATTATACCCGTCGCATCCTTGGAACGTAGTATATCCCGAATTAGATGGTCTGCCGGCATAATCCCGCAGCTATGCCGATGTCTGGGTGACCGGATTGAGGCAGGCAGGGTTGTTGTACCTTGGGTTGCCTACCTTTCTGTTTACTGGGTAAGTCCGCAGTTTGATATCGGTATCCAACTCAATTAAGTTGAATGCGGACTCCAATGTGCTTAAATATTCTCTTATCATTTCGGAATTCAGAATGACCGGCATTCGATCATGAATGAACGCAATACCCTCCCCAGCTGGTCGAGTCAGAATAACACATTGGCCGTCACGATATAAGCCCGCCAGCATAAGTGGCACATCGTTCTCTAGCCGGATACAATAGGGCTGTTTCCCAGAGGGAGAGGATAGCCATTCATAATATGCTGTTGCAGGGATCACGCAACGGCGATTTGAAAATGAATCTCTGAACATAGGTTTACTTCCCACGGTCTCCATCCGCGCATTGATCACCGGGCGCTTCATTCGCGACCATATTGGCAACATCCCCCATTGCAGTGTAGTCCACATTTCATCACCATACGCACTTAGGCTCAGTGCAATAATTTTACTACTTGGAGCTACATTGTATGAGGGAGTGATATCCGCAAGTTTGTCAACACCCAGTTGGGTACCAAACAACTCTGCAAGCTCTTCTGGGCTATTGGTTTGTGCTATCCGTCCACACATAAGAAATAAATTGGTCTAGCGATGTTTTGGAGAGACAAAAATCACGGAATATGCTCCACTCTATCCGGGATCAAAAATATATCAAGCGGACCATTGTTATTCGTGACAATCACACGATTGTTGACCCTGATCAGCCTACGAGCATCTCCACGCATCCAAAAACTACTGGTTTTCATTTCCTGGAAGTTAAACGCGCCGTCCCCGAACAGAACCAAGCCCCTGCTGCTATTCATCCGGCCCTCCTCTGCTCTATTTCCATAATCGTTACCTACCAAAAGAATGTCAGGGTGCTTGTCTTGGTTAACATCCATGACAAGGGCGTCCCTGACTGGTGAAAATTGTGCAGCCAAGGGTAGTGGTCTGGATTCAAATGTACCACTCCCGGTTAATTCAAAGATAACTGAGGCAGTGTTACTTGCCTCGAGTGGGTCTGTTGATTTCTCATAGCCAGACATGATTTCATCAGTAGTCGCTGCTGCATAATCCGAATATTTTGGGAATCGTAGACGTACATCCGGCAGTTGGGCAACCATCTGATCTCGGGAAGCAATAGGCACCTCCAAACCCTTAACAAAACCGCTGTATATGATATTCCATGTGCCGGAACGATCCAGGTCACCCACATACAGCGTAGCTGGATGTTCAGGAGAAATCTGGACTTGCGCATTCCAACCCCTATTACCGGCAATAAGATCTGTATCCCCATCCATGTCTAAATCAGCAGGCACAATTTCATTCCATAGCCCATTCTGATCCGCCAATCGTAAAGACGCCGTGCATTCCTCCAGAATGAAAGATTCATTCATGCAGAAAGCACGTATTGTCATCCAGTGTCCTGCAATAAGGAGTTCCTTTCTCTCGTCACCTTGAACATTTACCCAAACAGCAGTCGTTAGCATTCCTGGATTCTGTAGCTCTGGTGCCCAGGAAGCTGTCTGATCTCGAAAACCTTGCGGTGTATTTTCTAATAAATAACTACGTGGGGCTTTACCGAACTCCCCGGGAATATGAAGTCCACCAACAAATAAATCTATGTCTCCATCGCCGTCTATATCATTTGGTGCGACAGTGCTTGTCACCGTGTGTATTGGGGGCAACAGGCCAGGAGTGTGTAACAGATTACCAAAGCCGGTATTTATATAAAGCCGGTCCTGCCAGTATGCGGGATCAGGGCCCCCTCCACTCACCACATATAGATCAAGAGCACCATCGCCGGAAAAATCTGCGAAAACAGCATCAACATCCTCGTACTCTGCATGCTTCTCGAACGCCGGAAGCTCGACACCTACATATGTACCATCCAACTGTTGTAAATACAGCATCGCTGCCTGACCTCGAGCGCCTCCCAGAAAGATGTCAAAAAGGTTATCCCCGTTTACATCTCCACTCGTTAAAGCTGGCCCCTCCTGTGCTAGGTCTCGAGGCAAAAGTGGCTGGATATCCCAGTCAGAATAGATGTCTTCTCTATGCTCATAGTCCAGCCCCGAGGCGTAATCCTGCACAAAAACATGCTGGCCTTCTTCGATGGCCTCCGACAATGATTCTACTGGGGATCTATCGCTGTATTCAATCCTGACGGTCTGGTTGGTAGCAATATCCGTCAATTGCTGTAAGCGCCCATCAGGCCAGTAAACATCTATGTCAACTTCGCCCCATTGACCCGTTCCAAAAAGTAGATTCGGTTCAAGAGATGAAAGGTAACCGCGTACAAAAATAGCCTCCTGCATGATTGACTTACCTTCCTCGCCATGGAGAATCACCTTGGATCCTACGCCATGACTAATACCTGGAAATCCTTCCAGAACCACTCTCAATGCTCCCCCCCTTCCCTGCTCATCTGACTCATTGCGATACAGCAAAGCCTGTTGATTGACATTGTTCACAACGAGATCTAAATCAAGGTCGCCATCCAGATCCGCCAAAGTCATGCCGTTGGAGTGTGTTGGGAGCTCCATCCCCCAGTCAATGGTAACATCTTCAAAATGAATACCATCCCGTCCTCTGAAGGCGTAGTTTGCCACGCGAGTCGAGGACATTTGCTCTACAAGGGCCAATCCCGATACAGCCTCTCCACGCATTTCAGCTGCCTTTGACGCGTCAGGTAATGTAGTCGATAGAAAATCAAGGTCCGTATAGTCACGCAGATAGCCGTTAGTTACAATCAGATCTTTTAGACCATCTCTGTCTAGGTCAGCAAATAGCGGCGCCCAACTCCAGTCCGTTTTCGAAATACCTGAAATCTGCCCAATTTCTACAAAATCAACCCCGCGACGCAAATGGAGCATATTGCGCATATATTGCTCGTGAAACCCATCTGCACGCAATTGCGCGTAAAACTTGTAGTCTTCGGGACCCTTGAGTACTTTCTGGCGAAAATTGTCTTCCGCCAACATATCTAGCGTTAGAATATCCACCTGCATATCATTGTTAATATCAGCAATGTCGGCGCCCATAGACGCATATGACGTGTGCGTCAGGTACGATCGGATTGACTCAGCGAACGTGCCATCGTGCTGGTTAATGTATAAGTAGTCGTCTTCGATGTAATCGTTTGATATGTAGAGATCGGGCCAAAGATCACCATTGATGTCGCTAACAACTACGCTCAGACCATAGCCCAATGGATTACCAATGATGCCTGCTGTTTCGCTTACATCTGTGAACACCCCGTCGTCGTTGCGAAAGAGTTTATCGCCTGCCAACGAATCGCGCTGTGCACGCATATAGTCTACAACGAAATGAGAGTAACGCCGTATAGAGTGATTCAACAGGTACATGTCCAGGTCTCCATCCCTGTCATAATCAAAGAACGCAGCATGATTTGAATACGAGGGATCATCCAGTCCATATCTTGCCGCTTCATTCTTGAAGGTTAGATTGCCCTGATTCACATAGAGCGCATTGCGTCGACGATCCGTTGCAACATTGCCACTGCGACAAACATAAATATCCAACCAGCCATCACCATTGATATCAACCATGGTTACGCCCGTGGTCCAGGTGGGCTCATGTATAATGCCTGTTCGTTCGGTTACATCCTCAAATGCCCAATTTCCTCGGTTCAGATAAAGTCGATCAGGCACCATATTTGCCGTGAAATACAGGTCCACCAAGCCATCGTTATTGAGGTCTCCTGCTGCAACCCCTCCCCCGTTATAGAAGTACTCATATTCCAGTACATTAAACGCATCCTGCTCTACAATTCTATTTTCAAAGGTTACGCCGGTCTGCTCCATAAGCGTGAATAACGGCCGCTCACGCGTACAGCTGCTTAGCAGGACCAAGCTTATCGAGCTTATGACGACTTTTCGACAGGTAACAAGCATGCAGATATTCCTTTCCAGCTTCCGCTGTGACCGAGTCCAACGAAGATGATACGGGTTCTTTCCATTTTTGGACTTCAATTACTCGCAGTTTGGCCATTGTTGGCCCAGGAAGCGGATATTGCACGTGTCTTTACCGAAGAGAATGTTCCGCTTTATGCGGAAGCCGCTACTGCATACCTTGACTGGCTTGGCAAAGCAGCTGATGCGGAGGTTGGAGACAAGGAAGCGTTGGTACGTCATCTGCATTGGATAGCACTCATTATTCCCAATGAATCGTCGATCAATCGATCACTGCAAGCACTTATCTCAGACAAGGGTACGCCTGATGATGCTAACGCAATCGTGTCCTGGTGGCATCAACAGGATCCGTTGCCGGCAACCCTGTACAATGAAAGGGTCGAAGAGCATCTGTACAGGGTTTATTATGCCCAGCGTGAGTACGCACATCAAAGAGACCCGCTTGGAGTGGATGACCGGGGGCGTATATTTGTGCGATTCGGGAGGCCCTGGAGAGCAGCTGTCATATCCCTTCAAAACTCCAGGCTTCTGACCTTACCACTGGAATTTCGGCTGCCACGAAACGAAATATGGGTTTATCGCAATATCCATGATGACGCCCATTACCTCTTTGTACAGCTGTCTCGTCGCAGGCCATTCCGTATTGATACTCCTGATGCGCTAATCTCCCCGAACCTTCGAAGTCCAAGAAATGTAGCGATCCTCCTCGCATGGATGGAGGATATATTTGGGCAACTGGCCATGGAGCACCCCCATTATGGTGCCGTGTACGATGCCATCGCGAACTACACAACACTCCCCACCTCGGAGCCTCTCCGACCCTACGAATTCTCGCAAAAGGCAATCCAAGATACACGGTTGCGAGATGATCAACATCAGCTAAGTCGGGCGAGAACCGTCCCAAACAGCGTGTCCCAGGTATACGGCAATGCAGTAGAATTTGAACCACAGACACGGTTCATCCGATTTTTGGAACAGGACGGTTCTACGAGACTAGAGGCTTACTGGAATATTGATTTGAGCACAGTTCGACCCAGCCGAAGTATGGTGCGTCGTTCTGAGCAACTGAGACAAGCCACCTCCTCCGACCTCATATTGAGTGTGGCCTTGGCAACACGAGACGAAGAATTTGAGCCCCAAGAGGTGCGTATTCGACGATACCATTTACCAAGGGGCGCCGCTCAGGAAACCCCTGTTCAATCCTGGATAATTCCCGATTACAGTTCTGCATCACCTGTGGCAATGCAGTGGTCATTGCATTGGACTGTTCCAGATTCCATACCTCCACTACCGGCAGCTGCCTGGGCAATAGGAACTGCCACGATTGATGCGTTGGAAGCTCTTCAAGGAGATGGCACTTCTTTGGAGGTCAGTGATCTGAAACCACTTATTTTGGAATCCCAAAAAAACTTTGATGGCGCCATTCCCTACATGCGTAAGACCATTGATGCAACAACGCCGTTTGCCCTGTACTTTGAAGCATATTTTCTGCGTTTTGACGAGCAAGATCGCACCAACTACTCGGTAGCGTATTCATTGAGTGGTGAGGGCAAGCAACCGATTACAGCCTCCTTCGAGTCCGAGGGTCAGAACTCGACTATACGCGAATTCGTGGTTGTGGATATCGAACGCTGGGCCATTCCAGGGCCATTCACACTCACGCTAACAATCAATGACAAAGTTGCAGGCACGTCGGTTTCTAGATCATTGGAGCTGGAATTTGAACGATAAAAGAAGGGGCCCCGCTTGCACGGAGCCCCTTGCTTTTGTTCAGACTTATCAGGCAACCCTGCGACTATATAGTTGCGGGCTATCCTGTTTGTTTATCGATCCCACCAAACTCGTGTTGTGAATTCATCAGGCCCTTGCGCAGATATTGCCGCGTTGTAGTTGTCGGGATTAGCCACAGCTTCATTCTCCCGATACCTTAAGCGACGCGGGATCGTACCCCCGGTTACATTGCCTGGATAGTCTACCGGAACGAGTTCGGGATAACCCGTACGACGCCAGTTCGCAAAGGCCTCGTACTCGTTGAGCAAAACAGCCGCCCATAACTGTTCGTTAATCATTTTCAATCCGTTTGCAGGATCATACGGGTTCGCTGCCAAATATGCATCAATCGCGTCACCTGGTATATCACCTGCGGCGCCATACATTGACAGGTACTCCATTGCGGCACGAACACCGTTTGCGTAGTGCGTTGCAGCATCTCCGCTGTGCCAGCCACGCTGCGCTGCTTCAGCTTTGAGAAGTTCGACCTCAGCATACGTCATGAAAAACATTGGATCGTCCTGCCCCTTTAGCACATCATTAGGAACCATATACACATCCATTCCACATGGCTCGGCCCCTGAGTCACAGCTTACCCAGCTGGAATGATTTTCGATACCATTAGCGGGATCCGAGCCGCCGGTAATGCGTCCGTTCGGCATTCCGACTGGATCTGAGCCAGCAACGGGGCTCTGTCCATAGACGTATAGACGTGGGTCACTGTGACCGACCATCCAATTGACGAAAAACTCGCTCAATCTCGGAGATCCATCTGCAAGGAATACAGAACCGTTACCATTCTGCCAGCCCGAGGGATCATTATGAGGAATGTAAGCTATGTCGTCGTTGCTCTCCATTGTCCCGCCGGCAATTGCCTTTTGCACCCAACTTTGTGCCGCACCGGGGTCGACTTTAACTAGTCGCATCCCTAACCGCAGCATAAGTGAGTTTGCTAGCTTGCGCCATTGGTCAACATCTCCCTGATACATCAAGTCGCCGGAACCAAAAGACCGATTGGAGCCATTCAGTCCCGTGGCTGCTGCCTCTAGTTTAGCCAACATATCGGCGTAAATGCTCGACTGAGCGTCGTATTTCGGCTGTGTAATACCCTCCAGGAAGCCCTTGCCTGCTTCCGAATATGGTATATCCCCATAGAGATCAGTAAGTCGGTGGTACATGATTACACGCACGACCTGCGTGATATGATGGAGATTAGCATCCGCAGGATCCTCCGAAGTTTGCTGTAACAGGTCTTCAACGTTTCTGGCAATGTTGGGATAATATCGATCCCACATTGCTGCGGAATACGACCCGATATAGGTATACTTATCCCCCGCCCAATAGGTGGGCAGTGTGGCAAAGTGCTGAATCATAACGGAGCTGTAAATCAGGTTAGTCCGCCAGTTTTCGTAGCGCTCACCGCTTATTCGGAGTTGAATATTGGTCAACTTGAAATTGGGGTCAATCTGGTTGGCCTGGGTTGGATTTACGTTCATCTCTTCAAAGCCAGAATCACAAGAGGCAATCATAAGAGATAGAACCAACGCAGCCAGTACTGGAAGTCGTTTCATTTTAGTCATCGTCGTTTGTTTGTCGGGTATGATTAAGGCTACAGACGTACATTGAGGTTGATACCGATGCTGCGTGTCTGCGGCACCCCCGAGTGTTCAAGGCCAATGCCCCGATTGGTACTGTTGTAGAGAGATTCTGGATCGAGGTTGTCCACATTGCTGTAGAGTAACCAGAGATTCCGGGCAACCAGAGAAACAGAGGCATATTTGATCGGGGTGCGAGTGAACAGGCGAGATGGCAGGTTGTAGTTAATCTGCAACTCACGAAGCTTAACAAAACTCGCGTCATAGACAAACTCCTCTCCTATAGTTCCACCGCCAATTCTTCCAAAGTAATCCTGCGGATTGGCTTGGACTGTATTGGCTTGGCCATCTTCGTTTACACCATCTCCTACGATGTAGCCCACATCACGCCCCTGCAGGGTATTCTTGTGAAGCCCATTGCTGTACCCTGCACTGTTGGTGACCGAGAACAATTCGCCACCAAAGCGCATGTCAAAGAGCAGGTTTAATGACAGGCTACGCCACCGTACTCCATTCCGAATACCTCCACTGAGCTTAGGCGTGCCATTGCCTAACACGCACAGATCGGAGGTCCTCATAGGAAGCCCATCAGCATCATGTACGATTGGGCCGGTTGCCTCACAATCAGAACCACCGGCAGGTACATTCTGCCGAAGATATTTGCGGCCCTTGATAGATCCATATGGTTCACCAACATCAGCAGTCACATAATTGCCACGATGACGGCTCTCGCCGAGCACTAGCGACGTCTGGCCCTCCACAAGCTCAACGACCTCGTTCGTGTTTCTTGCAAGATTAACATCGAGATCCCAGCGCCAGTCTCCCTGACGAACCGGGGTCGTTGTCACAAGCACTTCAAAGCCCTTATTCGAAATCTCGCCCGCATTAATTACCTGGCTGCCAAAGCCGGAGGCACTCGAAATAGTCGTGGACAGGATCTGATCCGTAGCGCTCTGTGTGTAATAGGTGAAGTCTAAGCCAAACCGATTGTCAATAAAGCGAATATCAAAACCTCCCTCAATTCCCACCGTACTCGAGGGTTTCAGACCGGCCAATGGAATGGTTCCCTGGGCAATCGCTCCACGCGGCTGGCCAAGATGGCTACCGCTGAGTCCATAGGTGAGTGCAAGCGCATATGGATTCGTGTCCCCTCCTACTTCGGCCCATGAAGCACGAATCTTTCCAAAGCTGAGCCATTCCGGCACCTCTAATGCATCACTGAATACAAAACTACCGCTGATTGATGGATAGAAGTAGCTGTTATTATCCACTGGCAGTGTTGAGGACCAGTCATTTCGTGCGGTCAGCGTTAAGAAAAGGTAGTCA
This sequence comes from uncultured Rhodothermaceae bacterium, assembly GCA_964503085.1. GTDB lineage: Bacteria > Bacteroidota > Rhodothermia > Rhodothermales > Bin80 > Bin80. The sequence continues at coordinate 18,967 of CAZCYQ010000054.1, forward strand.
TTGTATGCAACCTCAGCGGATCCATAGAGCGAGTTGATTTGCTTTTCGTTGAACCCATAGCCATGTGACCGTGTATTTTGATTGGTCACCACTTCCAGCCCTGGTACGTTGAATCCACCTCCACCGCTGAGCGTGAGCGTCTCGCGTTCACGGTAAAGTATGTTGCCACCGGCGGTAGCCTGCAAGCCAATAGAACTGGTCAACTCGCGATCCACCGTCAACAGGAAGTCGGTATTGACCTCTGTAATACGAAATTCCTGCTCATTTTGGCCTCCCACCGGGCTGTATGCGGTTCCCCAAGGGGTGATTCCAGTTCTCCGGGTGGTGTAGGTATCCCCTCCGAAACGCCCCATCAGATGAATTCCTTCAGCAAACTTGAAGGTCAATGATGCAAAACCGATCGCACGCCGATCTTCATCAGAGCTTGTGTACTGATGGGCTGCCCAATAGGGATTCTGTTGATAAATGTTACCAAACAGGCCACGATGCAATTCCGTGCCATCCGTGTCGGTTCCCGGCTCCGTGCAGGCCTCATCTTCCGGAGGGCATCGCATGGATTCCACATCTACATTTGGAGCCAACTGGTAAACAGAATAATTAGCATTGCCTGGTGAATCACTGAGTCTCGGGCGGTTGTTTACAAACTCACGAACGAGGTTAATCTTAGCGTCCGCACTCAGGCGGGAACCGAACTGCGAGCCGCCGCGCAGTGAGAGCGAAGTACGAGTCAGACCCGAATTCGGGCTGATTCCCTCGTTCTGCAGGTGCGAGAGTCCTATTCGCAGCGAACTCGTTGCCGTAGCCGTTGTCAGTGCTAAACTGTTCGTGCTTGTAATTCCCGTGTTGTAGAACGCATTAACTGCATCAGAAGCCTGACTGTAGGATTGATTTGTACCGTCCCAGCTAATCGTCTGGGCCCCGTCCAGTGGCGTCCCCCAGGCCTGGTCAACAGTCGAAAGTGCTTCATCTTCCGATGAAGGCTTGGCCCCTCGTGTTCCCTGACCATACTGGGTTTGCCAGTCAGTATTCACGAGAACATTCTCAAATGTCGTGTTACTAGAAAACTCTACACCAAGCCCCGCACCTGGTGTGGCTTTCTTTGTCGTGATTAAAATCACACCATTCTTTGCTCGCGTTCCGTAGAGTGCGGCAGCGGCCGGTCCTTTAAGAACCGTCATTTTCTCAATATCGTCGGGGTTGATGGATCCGATACCATCTCCACCATCTGTCCCTCCCCACATACCTGCACTACCTAATGTAGTGTTATCAATAGGTACACCGTCTACGACATAGAGTGGCTGGCTGTCTTCTCCCAGAGAAGATGCTCCACGTATGATCACACGGCTAGAACCAGCAGGTCCTGTGGCAGGCTTGGTTACGATGACACCGGCGACCTTGCCGGCTAGCGCATTGGCCACATTATTTTCTCTGATTTCGCGCAGATCTTCGCCGCCAACTTCGCTCACGGCATACCCCACTGCACGCTCCCTGCGCTCAATACCTCCAGCGGTGACAACCAATTCTTCCAGCAAACCGGTGTCTTCTTCCAGGGCAACGGTGATTTCATCCCTGCCCTCTATCTCAATGGTTTGGCTGACAAAGCCGACAAACGTGACCGTGAGTGACGCATTGGGGTCGCCCACTTCGAGAGAAAAACGTCCGTCTACGTCTGTTGCGGTGCCGTTAAGCGTACCAGTTTCTACAACCGAAGCCCCCGGCAGAGGCTGACTGTCAAGTGCAGACACGACTGTGCCGCTGACGGTGTGATCCTGAGCGTGTACAGACTGGCTTGTAACAAAAAACAATACCAGAAGAATACACAGGCCATAAACGCGGCCCCCTAGTAAGGTTTGAAGCATGATTGATGCGGTTTGTTGATGGAAGGATTTCGAACTAAATTATGTGCGGAAATGCCGCTTGAAGGTCTTAAGTATAGCGAACCCACAAATGGATTCCGGCGACGGATATTAACACATAGATAATTCAGAATGTTTCAATTACAGACACTACCACAACGAGAATACAAATCAAACCCGACATCTTGAAACGAAAAATCGACCTGCATGGTCAGCACAAGAATACCAGAAGCTCCTGGATTGACCCGGCTATTACCTAGAGCATTATGACTAAGACCATAACGCATCATGTGTGAAACTTTAGGAAACTCTGATTAATCGGGGCAGTTTCGTACTCATCTTACTGGACCACAGAC
>CAZCYQ010000055.1:0-20046 GCA_964503085.1 uncultured Rhodothermaceae bacterium
GGCTAAAGGCCCCACACTGTCACTTTAGGTTGCCTGTTGGAAATTCAGGCTAGCAAGTATTCGGATCAAAAAAGTTGGTACTCTTGGATAACCGATTAACGATCGCAACTTGGATCGCGAAACAATATCATGTAAGCGTGGGCGCCGTGCACCTGCCACGAGGGTGTACTATGCGGAAGAAAAATTTCGTCCGCACTCCGTGCGTGTTGAACTAGCCAGTAATCACTTCGCGCAACGCGCACATTCAGGTCCACGCACTCGGCATTCGTGGACTCCGCAAGACGGACAGCTCACCAACAATGAGTGTGTCCCGGTTTCTTCGGTGACATTGCGTGCTGACCACCATTGGTGGTATTCTCAGGACTCGCGCCTACGATCCCGCAGCACCTTGGTCCACGCGGTTACGCAAGTTTTTTGAAGGTGTGAAGACGGGGACGCTACGAGCTGGAATCGCTACAGGCTCACTGGTATTTGGATTTCTTCCCATTCGCGCCTTGCGCTCACGGACCTTGAAGGTACCAAATCCCCGGATTTCAACTGAATTTCCTTGCGCAAGCTCCCCCGTAATGGAGGACAGCAGGACGTCCACGACCGAACTACATTCGGTCTTGGAAATTTTCGGTCCAACTTCCCGAGATACTTTGGTTACAAGATCAGACTTGGTCATTTGATTTTTGGTTCTACCGTTATTGTTGTGAAGAGAGGCTTAAACCCCTCAGAAAAAGAGAATTGCAGATCTGAAATTCTCAAACCCGTTTTACCCCCTTCCGGCGGTTTTGATTTCCTGGATTTCCCCATCGAGTCGCTCGACTCTGGCGATGGATCGTTTATAGCAAAGTGCATTGCATATGCCATTGAGATGACTTTCAAATATTCCGACAGAAGATACAGAAAATTTGAAGAATTCTTGGGTCTGCAATTCTTTTGTTGTGAGGAGATCTAGACAACATTCGCAGGAGAAACATCTTTCTTACCAAGGCGCAGATGCAATAATACCTACATAAAAGATATTGAAAGGTAGGTCGGGACTGCCCACCCGAGCTTGGTTGGGAAGTGTCCTTCGAGTCATTTGCATATTCTGATCATGAGGGCCACCAAACCGATTGATCTGGGATGGTTCGCGCGTGCCACAAGGGGGCCCCCATGTAGCTGGTTCTTGTGGTCTGCATCATTGGGTCATCTCGTTTTCTAATTCTTGTTGTCGGTTCATCTTGCAAATCAATTCGCCGGTCAATAGGATTTTGTGCGCGCTGTTGATGAGTCGGTCCAGGGTTGCATCTGTCTAGGTCGGGTCTTGCGTGGTTTCATACTATTGATCCAGGTGATATAGACTGGTCGCAATCATGGATCGCATAGTTTAGCGGTCATCTAGGAATTCCATCAGGTTCCCCTTTCGGGGCAGACTAATCCGGTGCAATTTCAAATCGTCCAACAAAAAATACGTCTATGCGGGCCAAAAACGGCATCGCCTTGATCTCCGGTGCGTCCAGTTGGTCTCGCAGGGCCGCGGACCATGCCGCTGAGTCGCATCTGGTCAAGTATTGAGATCGTTGGATACAAAAAGCATGAAATCAAGACATTCCGTGGGTTGAATCTCCAGCGATGCGCAGCATACACGAACGAATCCCGCTATCACGAGCCGACTGCCATTCCAGCAGTCCCGCCATCGTTTAATCATTCCAATTGGAATCGTGGAAACCTTCCACAGGAACCTGCATATATCTAAATGTTTTTAGGCTTCTGCTGTAATCTTCTCAGCAAGACTTTACGCGGAAGCGAATGTGTTCATTGATGACTCACGAGACAGCAATTGGAACGGTCCGGGAGGCGTCCACCCTGAGTCTGCAGGAAGAGTTGCTGTTGGCGCTGCTGGACGAAGAAACCGGATATTTTCGTCAGGTGCCCGGCTGGAACCTTAACTGCGCAATGGCCGGAGCAGCCTTAGGCGAACTGTCGTTGCTAGGTCGCATCGACTCCGATCTGAAGTCGCTGATTCTGTTCGATTCGACCGAGACCGGTCGTCCGGTGTTGGACCGGATCTTGCGGGAGATCGCGACCGAAACGGAGCAACATGATGTCGGCTACTGGGTTGAGCGGCTCGCTCCAAAGTCCGAATCAGTGATTTCCAATGCGCTGGACCGGCTTGTCCGGCGACAGATTCTCGACCGCCATCCCGGCGATTTCTATACGTTCACCAAGCGGCAGCAAGCGGGCGATACATCGCTGGAAGAAGACCCCTTGGCGAGCCAGTTCGTAAGGGCCCGGCTAATCAGGATCATCTTCGCGGATGAAATTCCGGGGCCGCGCGACGTGATTATTACTGGCCTCGTTGACGCCTGTAACGCGTTCCAACAGATGTTTCCAATCGACGAGGAGGCGGAAGAGCGAGTTAAGTTAGTCAGCAATATGGACACGATCGGTCGAGCGATTGCGACAGCGGTGTCCGAGAGCATCGTCGCCCCTTCGCTTCGCCGGCCTTCGCTTACCAAGCCGATTCCAGCCGTGTCCCTACGTGATTTGGTGTTCAACCGCGAGCTACGAGAGGGAAGGCTACCGGCAGGGTTCGCCTATTTGGCCGAAAAGTACGGTCCAGTGTTTGAGTTACGGCTCCCATTCCGCCAGAATATTATTGTACTTGCGGGGTTGAAGACGAATCAGTGGGCCCATAGCAAGGGGCGTGGGTTCTTGCGGTCGAAGGAGTATTTCGAGGGCGTCGACAAAGCGTACGGTGTGTCGCGCTCGATGCATTCGACCGACGGTGCCGATCACTTTCGTTTTCGAAAGTCGTTGCAACCCGCCTACTCTCTCACGACTTTGACCAGGCGTCTGGACGAGGTCTTTGATCTGTCCCGCACTCACATGGCGAGTTGGGACGTCGGCGCCATCATGCCGGCGCAGGTGATGATGCGGCTATTTCTGAACGCACAGTCATCGCCGCTCCTGGCCAGCATTGACACTCAGGACGAAATTATGGACGCGCTCGAATACAAGGTACGGGTACTCAATGTAGGCATCATCAAGATGTTGCCAGCGTTCATGCTCCATACCCTGTCGATGCGCCGCCGGGCGAAGGCTATGCAACGGATCATAGATCGTATGGAGAATACGCATACGACCACGCAGCGGGCTGGGATGCCCAAGGATGTGGTGGACGCGTACTTGGCGCTGCACGCGTCTGATCCGCAATTCCTGCCCGAATCGGACCTGTCGCTGCCGCTAGGGGCGATCTTGATGACCGCCATGTACATGGGCGACCAGGTTGGCTTTGCCCTTTACAGGATGCTGCAGAATCCCGAGTTGTACGAGCGAGTCACAGCCGAGGCGGATGCGTTGTGGGCCGATGGCGATCCTAGCGAGGATGACTTGAGTCCAGACCGTATCGACGTGACCCGCCGAGTGCTGATGGAGACCCTTCGGATGTCGCCGATCGTACCCATGTCGATGCGCACGGTGATGAACACTTGCGTGGTAGAGGGTTACGAATTGCCGGTCGGGACGCAGCTTGTTATTGCGCAGACGGCCGCGCACTACTTGGAAGAGGTGTTTCCTGATCCTTGGACGTTCGACATTGACCGCTACGCGCCCCCGCGAAACGAGCATCGGAGCCGAGGCTACGCACCCTTCGGGCTAGGCACGCACTCATGTCTTGGGCGCCGCTGGGCCCATATGCACATGGTGATCAACCTGTTAATGCTCACGCACCACTTCAAGATCGAGTTGGCCCGCCCCTTCAAGCGGTTGCCCATGGATCCGTTGCCCTCGCAGTCGCCGAGCAACAAAATCAAGTTCAGGCTCGCCGAGCTGCGGCACGAACTTCGAGTCTGAGCTCGCTACGCCCGCCCCACCAGCGTATGACCTGGCCTACGATTCGCGAAATGCGCCTTTCGCAATGAAGTCATCCGATGAAGGACGACCTAACACTATACGGGTGGTCACCGGGGCGAGCGGGCAGATTGGCGGGGTGCTGACGCGGGCTCTTGCCGACAAGTATGGGCCCAGTCAGGTCCGTGCGGTCTTTCGGAAGCGTCGAGGGACGGCGGCGGATCTCGACATCGAATGGGTCAAGGGCGATATTCTCGACAGGGAATCGCTGATCAGCGCATTCACGGGCGCGGAGACCGTGTTCCATTTAGCCGCGTTGGTCTCGATCGGTAGCGTTAGGGCCCAAGAATACCATCGCACGAATGTCCTAGGCACCCGCAATGTCGTGGAAGCGGCCCTCGAATGTGGCGTAAGACGACTGGTTCATGTTTCCTCGATCCACGCATACGACCAGCACCCGCTGGACAAAGTGCTAGACGAGAGCCGCCCTCCTGCTGACAGCCCGCGTGACCTGCCTTACGACCGTTCCAAAGCCGCCGGCGAAGTGGAAGTCCGCCGCGGCATTGATCGCGGCCTGGACGCCGTTATCCTAAATCCGACCAGCGTGATCGGACCCTATGATGGCGCTCCGTCGCCGATGGGGCAGCTATTTCTCGACCTCCACCGCAGGAAACTTCCCGCGCTGATCGCAGGTGGCTACGACTGGGTAGATGTGCGCGATGTCGTTGCGGCCATGATGGCTGCCGAGACACAGGCGAAATGTGGCGAGAACTACCTCGTCTCAGGTCACTGGCACACCGTGCGCGAACTGGCGGAACTTTGCCAGCAGGCAACCGGAGTACCCATACCTCGTCTCCAGTTCCCAATACTCGCCGCCCGGTTATGGGCGCCCTTCCAAGTCGTTTTGGATCGGTGTCGCGGACGTCAACCGCTATACACGCCGGTGTCCGTCCGCGTTATGGCCCATAGCAATCGGCGGATATCCAACGCTAAGGCGCAGGCGGAACTCGGGTTTCACCCGCGGTCGCTTGGAGAATCGATAGGGGACACGTACCGCTGGTTCGACGAACATGGCATCCTAGGTGAAGAGGAGTGAATGGTCGAAGAACGTCTGCATAGGATTCTGATATGGGCTGTCCTCGCGATGGTGCCCGTGACGTTCCTGTACCTGCTTCGCCGGACCGCGCCCTACGGGCGCCACTACGCTGGTGCGGACTGGGGGCCACACATTTCCGCCAGACTCGCATGGATCATCATGGAATTGCCGGCTCCTGCCGTCTTCCTGATCGTCTATCTCAACGGCAAGGGCGCTCTTCAGATCGCGCCGCTACTGTTCCTTGTCATGTGGCAGGGCCATTATCTGAATCGGACGTTCGTCTATCCGTTTCGTGTTCGGTCAAGCGGTCGGAAGACGCCCCTTCTGGTAGTCGGATCTGGCTTTCTGTTCAATGTGATCAACGCGTACATCAATGCCCGCTTCATATCGGAATTCGGCGACTATGCCACTGAATGGCTCGCCGACCCCCGCTTCCTGATCGGCGTCGGGATTTTCCTTGCCGGCATCGTGCTCAATCTCCATTCCGACAACATCCTCATGCGCCTGCGTCGGCCTGGCGAGACAGGCTATGCGATACCGCAGGGCGGCGGGTTCCGTTTTGTCTCGTGTCCGAACTATCTGGGGGAAATCCTCGAATGGACGGGCTGGGCGGTCGCCACCTGGTCATCGTGCGGCCTTGCATTCATGCTATTCACTGTCGCCAATCTCGCCCCGAGGGCGCGGAGCAATCACCAATGGTATCGGGAAACGTTCACCGATTATCCGGCGAAGCGAAGGGCCCTTATACCGGGCATCTACTGACGCCTGAGTGATCGCGCGTACTTGCAGGCACGAAATGGAGATCAAGTGGGAATTACTTGCTCTTGTGTTTTGGAACTCCTCCCACGATTTATCCACGAAATGGGCTTCAATTTTAGCAATCACCGCCGCTAGGAGGCCATCACATTTGGAAAGCTTGATGGCAATGAGATCTGCTTCCAAGACCTTGCCAGTGTAGTACAGATCATCAATCTTGTTTAGTGAGAGCCGGAGGGCTGAATTCTCTCCTGCTACGTGGCAGCCTTTTTTGCCGTTTGGATACCGGCCATTTACTTAACCAGTAACTACTTGGATACTATGGTCAATAGAGCTTCTTCAAATGATCCCACGAAATAAAAATCCCGAAATGCGCCTTGCACTTGATAAAGCATGGGTGTGCGGCGTTGCTGGTAGTGACGGTGCCAGCAACCACGGCCTATGTGCAGTGGAGCTGTTGGGTGTGAGGACGGCGGTTCAGATCCCTCGAAATCCCCGATTACGTTCCGCACGTGGTTGCTGGAAACGCAGAAATTCCGCAAGGCGGCCACTCTTCACGTGTAGATTAAACCCCCACGACTGGTAAGTTCCAAATGGAATCCAACGGAAAGACATATTCCAACACTCGAATTCTTTTGATAAGTTGAGCGTCGTGGTTACGATTTGTTTTCGCTCAACATCATAGCCTGTTTGACCTCGAACACGCCAGGTTGGGGTAAGACTGAAGTTGAAACCCGTATTTATGGTAGCCGAACGGCGTAGGACCAATTGCGGTCGAGTAATTTGATAGACAAAACTCAGGTTCAACGACCAATTTTCGAAACCGCCAGCCCCGCTGGTTTGAGAAAACTGATTGTTTACGCCCATTCTGAACGGGGGACCAGAATTACCAAACTGGGGCATTGTCGAGGTGCCCGTTGGCATGTCTTCTGTACGAGTTCGCGTGCGTCCACGCAATTGCATGCTCCCGCGTACACTCAGTTGCGTCAGTCGGGCAATAGCCAGATCACGAAGTGAGAAGACATACTCGTTCACCATGCGACGACCATCAGGACTGAGTTTGTAGGGTGAGAATGTAGAGCTGAAGTTTATGCTGAACTGGCCTAGAATATTGGTGCGGGCGCTTATGCGTATGGGAGACATTCTAAGCGAATCTGCCGCAAGGTTATAACTGCTGGATGCGTTCAGAGTGAAGAGCCGAAGAACACGACTCTGATCGGATCCGGTTGAGTCTATGCTCACCCGTTTGGTCTCAAATGTATTGTCAATCCCAAAATTGATCGCTTTCTGGGTTCCACCCTGTACGCCCGTAACAATGCTATAGCGGCGCGGGGTTAGCCCTGTTGCCAATGTATCAACGACAGGCAGGCCGGCTTCATCCAGTAAAGGACGTGTATATCCCCAGGTATCTCCAGCAAAGTCAGGTCGATACGAAAACCCAACACGCGGTCGCAGTGTGTGCCTTAATCCTTGGTACTGCCCAAGCTTGACAGGAAAAAGCCCGTAAATCGTGGTGTTCGCAGAGGCCCCTGTATTGAACTGCCTCAGGGCGAAAAATCCTTGTTCCGTTGTTCTTTCGGTTGAACCGTCCTCTAAAAGTGTTTGGCGCTCAGAAGTTATGAACCAGTCTTCGGTATAATTCGCGTTTGGCGAAAAATTCAGACGAACCTGTCCTAATAGAGGTATCTGGCGTATTGCAAACGGAGCAGAGATAGGTATGCGGTGGGTGGCAGCAAATCGAATACGACCATCACTCCTGCCAGTGGCGGACCGATATTTCTCCCCGTCAAGTAGCGCCTCGTACCATGAATAATCAACCGGTTGCCCATCGGCCAGAGTGTCGCCGTTGGCGATTAACTCCTCGTCTGAGATTGGTCGAAATTCATACCTGTTGTTGATGCGTGACGATACACTGTACTGGAGTCGCTCATACCAGCGCTGATCTTGCCCGCTACTGTTTTCGCGCTTGAACGGGGCACTGGTTCCTTGAGAGAAAGAAAATTGTGGCAGAGACAAGTCGACGCTGCCCGTAGATATCACCTGTTGCTGTCGCATGCTCAAGGAGATGGATCTGCTCCCCCTGAATGTGCGATTGAATTGGATAGAGGAACCAATAGATTGTCTGACATTGTCGTCGTACTGGTACGAAACTGTTCGCAAGTAGGTACTAGAGGTGAGATTTACGTTTGCACTCAGGCGTGACTTTGGCGAGAAGGTCTGGTTATGGGTCCACCGGAAGCTCAGGTTGTTTCGCTTGACCAAATCTGGATCATCACGCTCACCACTTCGCTCGTGAAGGAAATCCACGTTCAAGTTGCCGCTGAAACGATCACGGCGGTTGTAACGAAAAGCCGGATTGACCTGCCAGCTTCCTTTTGTCCACAGGCCTAATCGGACCTGTGCATCCATATGATCATTCATGGCAAAATACCACCCCCAGTTTCGCAGAAAAAAACCTCGCTCATCTTCTCCATACTCGGGGGCCAGTAGTCCACTTCTGCGCCCCTCCTGGTAGGGCAGAAAGCCAAAGGGAAGCCACACAGGCGTCGGGATATTGAAAATGAAGAGTTGAATGGGGCCGGTATACACCCATTTCTGATCAACGACCTTCATTCTGCGGGCCCTGAGTGAATAAGAAGGGGTCTCATCCGGTCCGCAATTGCAGGTAGTGTAGAGACCGTCCTTGATAAAGATCGTACTGTCCTCCCTGACTTTTGCAATTCCGGCCTGAATAAAGCCCTCTTCAAACTGCGTTCTTGCTTCCGTTACACGTCCACGTCGGGTAGCGAGATTGTAAGCCAGTCGTGATCCAGTCAACGTTTCAGTACCCTCGGAAAATACGGGAGCGCCCACGAAGCCCGAATCTGTAGCAAGCCCCTGTGCGATAAGCTCGTCTTGGTCCAGGAGTAAGCTAATGGAGTGGGCACTGAGCTGAATGCCCTCGTAGGATACAGTGGCGTTACCGGTGAGTGTGCCAAGATCTCCCGCCCCTGAGTTAAAGTGCAATACCAGGGAGTCTCGGGCGCTGAATTCTATCGGAGAAGTAAGCGAATTAGTTTCCTGTGCCCAGGTAATCTGGGGAAAAAGTAGAAAACCAACAGCGACAAAGCAGAATAATTGTCTTAAAACGACCTCACCGTTTGCGGTTATAGTCATCAATCTGATCGAATACAAGACTGGCAGCACCAAGCATACCGGCCTCGTTTCCGAGCGTTTCCTGAATTACGACAACACTTTCACGCATGCCGGGTTTTATGTACGACTCAATCACCTCTCGTACCGGCGTCAATAACAGGTCACCTGCATTGGAAACCCCACCGCCTATAACGATAGTACGTATGTCAAGCAGGTTAATAACGCCCCCCAATACGCAGCCCAGCTTTTGGCCGGCCCACCTAAGGATTTCGGTGGCACCGGGGTCCCCGTTCATAGCCGCACCAGCAATTGTAGCGGGTGTGAGATTCGACAGTCCCGGAGCCGTATACAATGAGCTTTTGGGATATTTTACCAGGAACTCGCGCGCATGGCCAGTCAGGAATCGCTGTCCGAGGTATGCTTCAATAGCTCCATTGACACCGGTCAAATCAGGTGGTCCATCATAATTAATGGACATATGTCCAATTTCTCCGGCTGCCCCGGTTTCACCTCGAAAGATTCGATTGTTGAACACAATCGCACCACCGACGCCCGTACCGAGCGTGACCATGATAAAATGGTCATAGTTCCGAGCTGCCCCGTAGTGGCCAGATCCGAGGGCGGCCGCGTTAGCATCATTCTCAACAAAAATATTCAGCCGACTACCTAACCGTTTTTTTAGAACGGATCTCAGGTTAACGATGCCCCATCCGGGCATATTTGGTGGATGAATTAACGACTTTCTGTCGAGATCAATTGTCCCGGGAGCTCCGATACCTATGCCGATTATGCGATTTCTGCGTTTCAGGAATGGTTTAACGGCCAGGGATATTTGATCTAGTACATGTTCTTTGCCCTCTTCAGCTTCGGTAGGGACTGAATTAGTGTTAACCAAGCCGAATGTTTTATGGACCAAAGCGGCTTTGATATTTGTACCTCCCAGGTCAATCCCGATCGCGTGCATTTTGATTACTCCTCAATTCGATAGACAGTTTCTCCATCACGTCGCATACCATATTGCTCTCGCGCAATTTTTTCTATTTCCTCATCACTTGGCGGGTTTTCAAGCATAGACTGGAGCTCAGCTATTTCGTTTCTCAACTGGATATTCTCCTCTACCAACTTCTCATATTCCCGCTGCCACTCCGACCTCCGGACAAGGCTGTAACTATCAAACCAGGTGAACCAGAGCAATCCTGCAAACATCAGACCGATAAGCAACAGACGCGTAAGGCGCCTGCCCATTGAAATATGCTTTGGTGTTGCCGTAGACGCCATGCACGGTTCCCGTTAAATTTTAAAATCTCTTGTACCAGGGTAATATGCTGAAATCCCAAGCTCCTCCTCAATGCGAAGCAATTGGTTATACTTTGCAAGCCGATCACTCCGACTGGCGGACCCGGTTTTTATTTGTCCACTGTTTGTAGCGACGGCAAGGTCGGCAATGGTAGTGTCTTCAGTCTCGCCTGAGCGGTGACTGATTACCGCAGTGAAGCCAGACTTATGTGCCATTTCGATTGCGTCCAGTGTTTCCGTAAGAGTACCGATCTGGTTGAGCTTAATGAGTATGGAGTTAGCAGCCTGTTCTTGGATTCCACGTTGCAGACGTCCAGTGTTGGTTACAAACAGGTCATCTCCCACGAGTTGTACGCGATCCCCAATCGCTTTGGTGAGTAGCTGCCACCCCTTCCAGTCATTTTCATCAAGTCCGTCTTCGATGGAGACGATCGGGTATTGTTGTACCCAGCTACTCCACAACTCCACCATATCCTCGCTGGAGTACCTTGTACCCGGATTACTTTTCCAGAATACATAGGCTCCGTCTTCAAACATTTCGCTCACGGCCGGATCCAGCGCTATGAATACATCTGCGCCGGGTTCAAAACCTGCCTGCACTACGGCTTCCAGGATTACCTCCACAGCCTCCTCATTCGATTTCAGGTTGGGGGCAAAGCCACCTTCATCTCCAACCGCAGTACTGTATCCTTTACCAGCAAGTACTTTTTTGAGTCTATGAAAGATTTCTGTTCCCATGCGAAGGGCTTCTGAAAAAGAAGCTGCACCGGCAGGCATAATCATAAATTCCTGCATGTCTACACGATTATCCGCGTGGCGGCCACCATTGATAATATTCATCATAGGGACCGGCAGGGTGTAGGCATTCGTTCCGCCGATATAACGGTAGAGGGGCAGGCCTACTGCGGCTGCGGCTGCCTTTGCAGTTGCCAGAGATACGCCAAGGGTTGCATTTGCTCCCAAACGCCCCTTGTTTGGCGTTCCATCCAGCTCAATGAGCGCTTGATCCAATCCAACTTGGTTACACACATCGTACCCTTGCAGGGCCAATGCAATCTCGTGATTTACGTTTGCAACTGCAGTGGAGACCCCTTTACCTGAGTAACGGGAGGCATCTTCGTCACGAAGCTCTACTGCCTCATGTTCACCTGTGGATGCTCCGCTGGGGACGGCAGCTCGTCCAAACGCTTCTCCCTCAGCGGTAACATCAACTTCTAGGGTAGGGTTGCCCCGGCTATCAAGGATTTGACGGGCTTTGATTGATTTAATGTTCGGCATATTCAAGGATACAGAGTCACGACGGGCAAAAAAGATAGGGGCCCGACGTTGCAACGGCGCGCCAAATTACGTTGGTCGCCGCGAATGATAAAGTGAGGCAATGGATTATTGCGTTGCTTGCTTGATCCCACAGGCTCCCCCTCAAGGGAGACCGCGTCTACAGGAATGTTTAACGACGTTGCCGGACTCTAGTTGTACCACTGATAGTCATGCCCCGACAAGTATAACTCGCCTGCGTACTTTCGCCGACATTCCAGCGCTCAACGTAGAAAATATCCTCGGCGTTAGGGTAGGCAGTAGCCATTCGGTTAACGCCGTCCTGATCACCAATACGAGAATACTCATCTGCAATCAACCAGAACACTGCAGCCTGCTCGCGATCGGCCACGCCACAACTGGCAACGGCTGTAGAATAAAGATTAGGAATGGCAACACGGGCCTGCTGGAATTCTGGATCAGCCTCTATGGCCAACCTGTAGTGGTCGCGTGCCTCCCGGAAGTTTTCCATATCCTGATACGCTAAACCAATATTGTAATAATCCTGAGCAATGATCTCCACGTCCGGCAAGGCCTGCATCTGTCCGAAGAGTTCAATGGCGCGCTCATTATCACCATCCTCAACGTACATCCGGGTCAACAGACGCAACGTTGCCGCAGTAGGCTTCATACTAAGAACCTTGTCTGCAAGCCCTAGCATTTCCTCGCGATAAGCCTCCTGCTGGTACAATCCAAAAAGTTGCGTAACCAGTTCAGCGTTATCGGGATCCGCTTCGTACTGCTCCTCTAGGAAGGCAATTTGTTCATCCGGGGGAATCACGGAAAAATACTTGTGGATCAGGCCCTCAATACTCTCTTCACCTCCCCGCTTGTCTCTGAGTTCACGCAGGAAATCAAGTGCTCCTGCGATATCTTGCCCCTGATACATGTCCTGGACAATAACATCAAGGTAGTAGGGGTCAATACGCAGCGGGTCCATTTCATAAGCACTTCGGTATGATGCGATCATTTCGGAACGAAGATCAGAGAGTTCATCAAGGTTTGATTGGATAAATCGTCCCTTATTCCGAGTCCAAATGAAGGGGTCAATCTCTATATCCAGTTCAGAGAGAACGGGGATCACTCTATCGAAGTGCACAAGCGCAGAGTCAAGCCACGCACGTTTCTTTGCAGACTCCTCCTCCTCATTGGCAAGTCCCTGAAAGGCCTCAATGGCGCGCCTGAAGTTTACATCTGAGCTTCGCCGATAGCCAAGGGGTGCGTTATAGAGGAGCCAGACCAGATTAGGGATAGCATCACGGTAGTTTTGATTTTTGAAGTTCTCGTAGTAGAGCGTGTAATGGATTCTAACCTCCCCATCATCCACGGTGGTCTGCGCCGAAACCGTAGATGCCAGTGGGACCAAGATGACAATGAATAGAGCCAGTAAGCAAGTATGGATGCGGGACATGGGATCTGAGTTTCCTAACTATGGAATTTAAGCAAGAACATGACAATAAATGACTTATCCGAGCCTTCGTTTGACGAACCAGCGCTCACCGACATTCAAGGTGGCTGATACACCGATAAACCGGTCTCGGATCAAGTTTTGATTGGTAGACCCGCGCGTACCAATTTCAAACGTTATATCAACCCTGGTACCAAAAAATAATGTTGGTAGACCAATTCCGCCTGTGACAGCAGTAACAGCAATATCCGTACCGCGGACGGGACTTATATAAAGGTTGTCCCGATAGAAACCGATACGATAGGCTATCCGGCGCAGGTAAGATGCCTGCATTGCGGCTCCTGCAGGGATAAACTCTACGCCTCCTCCGTAACGTGTACGGTCACGCAAATTGCTCGGATTGAACCCCGTGAAGTAAAGGGTATTGGAAGCAGAGGACCAAGGTTCATGCCGAACTTCAGCGCTCAATAGCCAGCGATTCTGATATCGGAGGGATAATCCACCGCGTGTTCGGATGGGGGCCCTAACGTTTCCTCTGATTGTTGCCCCCAGTGTATCGAGATCCAGGCTTTCTCCAAGGGTTAACACCTGGGTTCCTTTCAGTGTTACCGGCAAGGTTCCACTGGCAGCAATTGAGATCTCGTATTCTTCGCCACTGAAGGACAGTGCTATGCCAGCAGACGAGGTTAATCCAGAAAGGCGGGAGCTGCGTACTAACCTGCTATCGAGGAGATCGGCGGAGTCAAATGTAGTACGTCGTTCGTCTTCGGCAATCCCAAATATGAGATCAGCAGATGCACCGATCGATGCCCATCGAGTTAATCTCATTCCGAGACCGATCCTTGCCTGATGCAGCCCGCCGGAGCCCTCATGATGAATCTGGTAGGGCAGTTCACCCTCCACGCCCGCGTCCAAGGTTTCTGTGGTTGATACTTCGTAATTGATTCGGCTGTAAGGTTCGTAGGAGGCTCCCAAACCCAGTCTCGTAGACAGGAGGGGCACTCCGATCTGGAGTGCATTGAAGTTTCCACGGATCAGTCGCTCAGCCCGTCCACCGGCATCCTGGGCATGCAATCGATTGAACTGCGCACCGGCGGCAACACGCACCAGCGTCTGACGGCTCCAAGTTGCAGGATTGCTGAAGTTCATGTAGTCGTATGAGAAGAGTCCTACCCCCGCACCGCCGAGAGCTTGAGCCTGACTGGAAGCGAATGAAGTGAGTTCCCCAATCCCATACCGCGAATAAAACGAACCATCATCCTGTCCCTGACCCTGAACGTTAGTTGCCAGAATCAGTGCTGCCAGGATAGCACATGAACTGAATTTTCTCATGATTTCCCAAAGTCGACTAGTCGGGCGTCAAAAATAATTTGTGACGAAATGAAAGTCGCACGTGGAGACAGCTCTCCGGCGTTCATGCCGTACAAGAGAACCGTGTTCAAGCCATTGTTAATCACGGGTGCACGCAATTCCAAGTACTCGTACTCCAGCGTTCCCAAAAAAACGCTTTGGAAGAAAACGCTGAGGTCTTGTCCAGAAAAGCGGTATTTGCCTTCACCGCTCAGGCTGGCTTCGCCAACCAAGATTGCAGGCGCGTCCTGATCAGATGTCACTGCAACCAGTTGCAGCCTGTTTAGGAGTGGACGCACGAAGTTTGAAGGCGTGTTCTGACTGGCAATCGTGTCAGCACTGAAAGTGAGTACTGCACCGTTGATGGACCGGTCTGTGAAGAAGGCCTTTAGGTCAAAGTCAAGTGCGATTGCGGGACCTGTACCATCCTGGAACAGGACGAGTTCATCCGGGGGATCGGGTTCCGTCTTTCGGTCAAACTTTGTATATGTACTGCTTACTGTAAATGTCGTTGGTCCAGCTGTTGACGTTGCCACAAGTGTCGTGGATGCGGAATTGAATCCGGCTACCTGTCCGCTCCCGTTATCGATGAAAGCGAATCCATAAAAATCTGATCCAAAATTATCACTTCGAAGTAGGTTTTCGTTTGCATCAATCCAAGAGGCCGGGAGATCAACCGTGATGAGTGTGTCCCGCGTTGTTACGTTAACGTTGATGATCTCAGGGCCGAATGTCAAGGCAGTGTTGGCTTTTAGTCCACTCTGATCCCATTCAGCAAGAACTTGGTGCAGCGAAAACTCTAGCACGCCTGTGGTATCTCCAAAATCATAATCGCGCACAAGTCTCAATTGAACCGCACTTATGGCGTCTGATGGGGCTCCAGAAAACTCCCCTGAAAAATCCAAAAAACCGGACGCCTCAACTTGGCCAGTTAATGGATCGTCAGCAGCTCCAACGAGCACACGGGGTGCAGCCCCTGTAATGTCAATGAGCGACGAAGGGGAAAACGACGTTGATGGAACAGTTTTGGTATTGAGGTTTACGCTTTCGCCTAGCAAATCCAGCCCTACATCGGAGGTCGGATCTGTACAAGCTGCCAAAACGAGCAGCGAAAACAAAAGATAACAGCAAATTGGGCGCATAAGCAATCGGCGTGGGCATTTGAAGAATATGCCCAAGAACGCGGCGGCCGCACGATTTGGTACAGGGCGCGACCGAGAACCTGCAACTTTGGAGAGAACGCGGATGTTCCCCCTATACAGGTTCCATTCTCAGCAGGCTCTCGTACAGATTGCCTGCCTGTGCGATCATTTGCTCGGTCTCATCACTGAACTGCACGCATGATCTGGATTTCTTCTCCAGAGACGGGGGATACGCAACTGAGTCGGAAAATTGCTTACCCAGATCGGTCATACTCTTTCCAGAAAGGTCTCCGTTGAGGGAGAGCCTCATATTTTTCACCAGTTTCTGTGAAACTGTTGCGTTGGCCTCAACATTATCCGGGGTATAAACAGTCCTTGCAGACTCAAACAGTGGATCGTTTTTATACTCGGTGGTTACCACTAGGGGTACGAAGCCGCTGATCCATCCGAGTGCATGAACGACATCCGGTTGCCACTGCATTTTGCGCACGATCTCCAGAACTGACCGTGCAAAAAAGAGCGCTCGAGTGGCATTATCCTCAAAAACGTTCCCCAGTTTGTCTTGGTGCAAACCTTTTCTTTTGAAGAAATTTTTGTTGTCTATGAAATAAACCTGTCGCCGGGTTCCAGGGATTGCCGTTACTTTGACAGTTAGTGTTTCCGTTGTGCGTCCCATGCGCACTTTTGTGCGACGGAGACGAATAACCTCGTGCAGGCCGTTCCTACGCTCGCTTATTGTGCCGTAGCGAGGCATCATTATCCTGGTTTCGAAGTTACCGAGTGCCTGGAGCCCTTCGGGTATGCATTTGGTCAAGGTCCCGACATCGCTTTCATTGGTAAATGGATGAACTTCTCCAGTGACGAACAAGGCTTTGATAGGTTGATCCATAGATGCTTCGGTAGGCTTATCCTCTTAGGTCCCCGTCCACATTATCCGCTGCGAACACACGCAGTCGCGCCTATTGGGAAAGAGAGACGTAGCTAAATGTAAGTGTTATGTTATATGTCACAGCAGGCCGTTGGCCAAGATACGAAAAAAGCGCTTACTATCAAAATACGAGAGACGTGGTGATAGCGTGTTTGTTACAGATCGTTTAGTTACGGTCTGAAAATTGTCCAACTGATTGGAGCAGGTTGGACGGGACGGGGTTAAATCCCCTTTGTGAATGAAGTCGCTCACTTATCTCTATTTTCATGTCGATTTCTGCCGGTTCATCTCGTGAATACATGCCTGTGCACATTTTTGAAGATGCCGCTTCCGTAGCATATGAGGTAGCGCATCACATCGGTGCACTCGTAAGAGATCGGACTGCACGAGGGTTGAATACAGTTCTGGGGCTCCCTACCGGTACTACGCCCCTAGATGTATATAAGGAGCTGATCCGGATGCACAGGGAGGAAGGCCTGGATTTCTCCAAGGTGATAACTTTCGCATTGTCTGAGTATTATCCGATTGAGCCGGACCGCTTGCAGAGTTACCATCGTTTCTTGCGGGAGAACCTTCTGGATCACATCAATGCGCCTGAAGATCAGGCCCACTCGCTACTTGGCAATTTGCCCTCAACCGAAGTAGACAGTTGGTGCAGGTCATATGAAGAGACCATCCGGGCTGCCGGAGGCTTGGATCTTGTTCTGCTTCGCATTGGTCGCAGTGGGCATATTGGCTTCAATGAGCCCGGGAGCTCCCGCAGTGACCGGACGCGAAAAGTAATTCTGGATTCGATCACTCGAAAGGACGCGGCCAGCCATTTCTTTGGCGATGAATACGTGCCCCGACAGGGACTGACGGTCGGTGTTGGTACAATATTGGATTCCAAAGAGATCATTTTGATGGCGGCGGGCGAGGGTAAAGCACGCATTGTTCGCCGCGCAGTGGAAGAGCCGGTAAATGAGGAGGTAACTGCCTCATACTTACAGGAGCATTCCAGAAGTGCTGTGTACCTGGATCGCGCGGCAGCCGGTGCGCTTACTCGGGAACGAACTCCGTGGTTGGTCTATGATGTAGAGTGGGATATGCCGATGGCCAAGCGCGCAATTATCTGGTTATCGGAGCGCGTAAATAAAGCCATACTCCAGTTGGAAGAGGCAGATTTTCAGAATAACCGGCTACACAGTTTGGTTTACGCATTTCCCGAGACTGACGAGTTATGTCTGCGTGTATTTGATGATTTACGACGCAGGATCCATTACCGAAACCAGCTCCCCGTCGGTGAGCGCATTATTCTCTTCAGTCCACATCCAGATGATGATGTGATCTCTATGGGAGGAATGTTGGATAAGTTGGTCCGAAACAGGAATGAAGTCATTGTCGCGTACATGACGAATGGTTCAGTTGCGGTGTTTGATGCGGATGTGTCACGTTATCTGGGTTTTGCAGAGATGTGTCTGAATCAATTGGGCATAAAGGGTAAGGCGGCAGAAAATTTTCGTGTGCGCAGGAAGGAATTGCTGGAGTTTCTGGAGAACAAGAGTTCCGGCACGGTAGATCTTCCCGCAGTTCAGCATATCAAGGCCGCCATCCGCTATGCGGAAGCGGTTGCCGGGATTGAAGTTATGGGACTGAGCCAGAAGAATGCACGGTTCATTGACCTGCCGTTCTACCAGACGGGGCGCATCAAGAAAAAACCGGTTGGCGAGGAAGATGAACGAATTATACTGGATCTCATGCAAGAACAGACGCCAGCCCACATATTTGTGGCTGGAGATTTGTCCGACCCGCATGGCACCCATCGAATATGCTACTTTGCGATACAGCGGGCGCTGAAGCGCTATAATCAGGAACGAGGGGGGCAGGGGCCAAAGGTGTGGCTATATCGTGGCGCATGGCAGGAGTGGGAAATACACCAGGCTGATGTCTTTACACCAATCTCAAGAGCGGAAATGGCCCGGAAGATAGAGGCCATTTTCAAGCACGAAAGCCAGAAAGACCGAGCAATGTTTCCTGGAGCTTACGATGATCGCGAGTTTTGGCAGCGGGCCCGTGACCGAAATACAGGGACGGCTGAGGCACTTAATCGACTCGGGTTACCCGAGTTCTATGCCGCTGAGGCATTCGTGACCGGCTATACGCTGTAGAAACTGAGGCCTTTAAGTGGGCGGCGCGGACTTTCCCATCATTACTCTCAACGAGGGCCAGAACTTAAATCCCGGAGATATCTGGATATTCCGTATCTAATACGCTTTTGCACCGTCAATCTGAAACAAGTTTTGCAGCAGAGATGGTCACAAATGACAGCGGGTTGAGCAGCGCAATTCCAGATATCGCTGATGATATTCATCGGCGCGATAGAATGTGCATGCCGGAACAAATTCTGAGACGGTAGTGCATGTAGGCCAAGTTGAAATCGTGCCAGTGAGGCCGTTGCATTCGTTTGGGGCTTATGTACTTAAGTCCCCTTGAATTGCTTCGTCCTACGGACTGCCTGATTGGCGACATTTACTAATGATGGTAGCGTCAATTGGACATTGATGGACCTTTAATGTCTTGATTTGCCCTATTGATATCGCGCTACCTTGATAGCAACGCGTTCGTTTGCCGCGCGGATCAGCTCGACATTCTCTTCGTCCGGGTGCTCCAATTCGTCAAGAAGGCCGCGGCGACGGGCCTTGTTGCGCTGATAGGCCCCACACAAATGAAATCCAATGCACCCGGGATTATCGAATAAAGCCTCCAACACTTCGGCATACCAAGCCCCATCATTCGGCACGAACCCATCAGGGCCGGGCGGATGAATCCGAGCGGCGTCCGCAAGCAACACCGGCTTGCCCGACCGTTGATGCCACTCAGCCAAATGCCGGATAGGATCACGAAAATCCTGGAATGAGAGAACATCTACAAAGGGATCGGCTGCAGCAATGATTTCGGGGGCCAGAAGAGCGTTCGCCTCATAGCGATCTCCCAGGATTAGATGGTTCGGGTCATAGCGTTTGACCGCATCGTACGCCGTCTTGTAATAGATGGAGGCCAGTTCAAACAATTCCTTGCGCCCGGCTTCACTTTCGAGACGATCGGGATCGAAAATCGGTCCTCTCCACTCGTTTTCAGGACGCTCATGTACCCAAGTCGGACAGTCACTGTAGAAATACCCAATCAGATTCGGATCGTCGGCCAACTCCGCGCATTGCGAGCGGGCCACGTAGTCGGTCCAGTCCGCCCATTCGGGTCCATCATAATCAAAATGGCGCGTGTGCTGCTCCCATTGATGCGATTCGGTCAGAGGCAGCAAGTGGCAGTACGGCATGCCCAGCGCTTGATATTCGTCGTTAGTAAACGGTCGGGAATGCCGCCATTTTCGGACTGTTACTTCCTGTACCCAACCAACAGTGTTGAATCCCCATGCCTTTAAGTTGGGTGCCACCGACTCGCGAATCCATCGGATTGTGCTCCCGCCGTACTTCTCCGTCCAAATATGAATGTTCTCCGGGTACCGTAGACTAGCGGGATCAATGTGATTTAGTCCAACCGAAAAGAACCGCTGACCCTCAGGCGTGATAAGCCACCAACGATTAGAGCTGTACTCCAGCCTGAAGAAGCCACTCGGAGTTGCTGTCTGAGACGCTGAGGCCATAGAGACATTCCAGATGCCCGCTGCCACTCCCGCCAGAGACATCAGACACTGCCTGCGATTCATGGAGCTTTGAATAGTAGGATAGTATGTAAAGGGGCTTATGTACTTAAGGAAACTCTGATTAATCGGGGCAGTTTCGTACTCATCTTACTGGACCAC
>CAZCYQ010000056.1:0-19735 GCA_964503085.1 uncultured Rhodothermaceae bacterium
CTTTCGAAAATTACCTAAATTTATGACTCATCTCACAATTAAGGGCGAAGACCCCGTAAATTGAGCCGTTGAGGCAAATACTTTGGGGTTACAGAATCACATACTTGAATGAGTGTATTGGTAGTAGGTACGTTGGCCTTGGATTACATTGAGACACCTTGGGACAAAACCGATGAGGTCCTTGGTGGAAGTGCTACATACATTTCGTTTGCAGCCCGGCTATTTACCGAACCGGTGGGAATGGTTGCTGTTGCCGGTCGAGATTTCCCGGAGGCACATAAGCAATTACTGATATCGCAAGGTTTAGATCTTTCGGGTTTGCAAGAACTCAGTGATCAAGATACTTTCGCCTGGGGAGGGCGTTATCACGATAACGTTAATGTGAGGGACACACTCTTTACGCATCTCAATGCGCTTGCTGAATTTGATCCAGTTGTGCCGGATGCTTATCGGAACAGTAAGGTCGTGTGTCTGGGCAACCTTTCACCGGATATCCAAGCTACAACATTGAATCAGTTGAATACCAGAGGATTCATAGCATGCGATACTATGAATTATTGGATCACGAATACACCAGAGGCCCTGAGAGATGTGCTAGCGCAGACTGATTGCCTGCTGATCAATGACGAGGAGGCTTATCAGATGACCGGTGAACACAACCTGATTCTTTCTGCACGTAAGATTTTAACATTAGGTCCGCGCATTCTGGTAATAAAGAAAGGTGAACATGGTGCTATGTTGTTTATTGAGGAGCAGATCTTCACCGTGCCCGGTTTTCCACTTGACAAAGTTCGTGACCCCACGGGGGCGGGGGATTCGTTCTTGGGAGCTTTTGCTGGTAGCCTAGCATGTGAGTCTCACATTGGTCTGGATGCGCTTAAGCGTGCGGTGATTTATGGATCTAGTGTAGCTTCTTTTTGTGTTGAGACCCACGGGCCATTTCAACTGGTTGAAACGCGTCCGGCGGCTGTTGAGGAACGAGCCAGACTATTTCGAGGACTGACAGAATGGCCGGCATCTCGCGATAGCCAGGGGGCTTGATGCGCATACTAGCTTTGGTTTTGTTAATGGCCGCCTGTTCTTCGGCGGAGCAGCTTGAAGTTACTTTGGAGGGAGAGAACGCACAGCGATTGCTGCGATTTTACTTTGGCAGTTATACGAGTGAAGACCCCTTTGAAGCTGGCTTGCTAGAAAAGCGAGGAAGCAGATTTTATGTTGATCTGGCTGTGCTTCGGGAATACAGTTCAGAATTGTCTCAGGAACTAAAAGCCAAGGCATCAGGTGGTATCGTAAGTCCAGACAGCCTGCGAACCGCAGTGCAAGTGACGTATTACCACGCACGCAACCTGCCGAGAAAGTTATCAGATTTCAACGATCGGTGGGTCACAGACAACGCAATCACATTTGAAGTGCATGGTCCCGTCACCAATTACTTGCGGCGAATCACCCTATCGGAATCTGCATTGCAGAATGCTATCCAGAATTACTATGAGAACGGAGAAAAAATACTCTATGCAGTAGGTACGGCTGTTAAGGCCGAGCACCTTCGAGGTACGAGAGTAGTCGAAACAACGGCAATGGTTCGGCGATCCGATGGGTTTTGGGATTTTGTTACGTACGACAGTACAGGAGTCCTTGTCTCCCACACGTTGCCCAATGATCGTGCACTGGCTACGCCGACGCAATGTGCAGGATGTCATTTTGGTGAGAAAGGGTTTGAGCCCGAACAAAGCTGGCCACTGGAGCCTGTCAAAGTTCCTGGTGACATCCGAAAGTGGTACACCGGAGCGCGAGACACGGAAGTCGCTGAGTTCTTCAGCGAACATTTGCGAAGAAGCGATACATTATTGGGCCTGTATGCGACGGCTTACATCTCTAGTCTTCGAGCACGGCGCGGGGCAGGTACACTTGACTCCTCCGCTATCGCATTATTGAATCATTTGGGGTTGTAAGCACATGCATACGATCAGGCTGATAAATGCTGTATTCTTTGCCCACCACGGTGTGAGTTCTGAGGAGCAGCAGACTGGAGGGAGATATGAGGTAGATGTGAGTGTTAACTTTAACTTTGAAGCGGCTGCCAAGGAGGATGCTTTGGATAAAACTGTGAACTACGAATATGTTTACAGTATAGTGGATCGCGTATTTACAGGAACAAGGTTTCGGTTAATTGAACGGCTTGCCTACGTGATTGCCAATCAGGTTTGGGAATTGTCGGCTCGAATAGAGTATGTTGAAGTTGCAGTTCGAAAGAGAAACCCTCCAGTGGGTGGTGCGGTGGACTGCGCCGAGGTGATTTACCGGAAGAGCGCACATGACATTAAAACTCAATCAGATCGTTGAAGTGTTTTTTCAGCAGTACATACAGCCTCCGAATTGGAAGACCGACCACATTGTAGTAATCTCCGTTGATCCGCTTTATAAACATAGCTCCCATGTCGTCTTGGATTCCATACGCCCCTGCTTTGTCCAAAGGAGAGCCAGTTTTGACGTAGTTTGAAATTTCAGTTTCACTCATACGCCCGAACGTAACATCGGTAGACTCCACATCGGTAACTTTTCTATTCGAATCCGTGTGAATCAGAGCTATTCCAGTATACACAGTATGTGTAGATCCATTCAGTTGGCGGAGCATTGCAGCGGCCTCTATTGCTCCGCTAGGTTTACCGAGGATGAGTCCCCGGTATGCCACAACTGTATCTGCCCCGAGGATCAGTGCGCCAGGTTTCCTGCTCACAACGGACGTAGCTTTTTTGAGCGCCAGAATTTCGACCAATCTTCGAGGCTTGTGGGCGGGTTCAGAGGTTTCATCCACATTGGCCGGAATACAAAAAAAGGGTATTCCCATTTGACGAAGAAGTTTTCGTCTTCGTGGAGACTGGGATGCCAAAACAAAATCAGTATAAATACGCATTGGGAAGAGTGCCAGGCTGGATTTAATGTTTTTGGTTCGGCATATGTCCAACTGATACCCAATAACAGTACAATTGATTAATGGCAGTAATTACGATCGGTAATCATAAGGGAGGTACAGGTAAGACAGCGACCTCGCTACATATCGGGGCCGTATTCGGATTGATAGGATACAAGACACTCCTTATTGATCTTGATCCGCAGGGATTCCTGACACGTATGATGGGCGTGGACACGAACAGCGCGGTGGATACCTCTCTTTGTCTGTTTGATGTTGATACTAGCCTGGCCCAACTAGAGGCCGTCCCACTTCCCTCATTTCATCTACTTCCTTCGTCTGAGGGCATGCGTCGTCGAGAGAAAAAATTAACCAATACGATTGATCTGTTTTTGGTTAGGGAGGCGCTGCGTGGCCAGGACGCTTATGACGTGATTATTCTGGATACGGCCGCTGCTGTATCAACCTACGTCCTGAATGCCCTTGTAGCCGCAGATACATTGATGATTCCCGTTACGCCCGAGCTCCAGTCGGTTCATGGTGCGGAGCAAACTTGGCAGTCGGCACGTGCGATCCAGGGTAGATTGAATCCGGGTCTTAAGAGTTTGATGTTCCTGTTGACCAATGTACATGGGCGCAAGAAGGTGCATCGTCAGTATGCCCATTATATGCGGAAGGAGCATGGAGGACTTGTAATGGACACTGTAGTCCGCACATGTGCTTCGATTGCGGTTGAATGCCATGGTGGAAAAACAGTATTTGACAAGAACATGAATTCTCGTGGGGCAAAAGACTATTCAGCAGTCGTGGATGAGCTGATCAGAAATGAGATCGTCCCTGTACTTGCAAATAACAAAGATTCTGAGGGGTAGAGGACGATTCATCTGTTGCAGATGGCCAATCCAGGAATGAGACGATCTTTGATGGGAGCAAGTGTCAATGGTTATATAGGTTACACCGGTACAGTAGGACTCTACAATGACGAGGTTCACTATCTTTCCTTATTCATTGTTATGTCTAGTGACATTCCTGCTTTCTGCGTCTGCCGCGGGGCAGTTGATCTGGACCATTGAAGACGAGGGACATACAGCCCCGGTTTCCTCCGTAGCTTTTTCTCCCGACGGCACCCAACTCGCCTCGGGAGCATACGACTACTTTCGAGCGCAACTGATAAACTCGGTGGGCGGAGCCAATGGTGCCCAACTCACTTCGGAATTACACGACTACACCGTTCGCTTGTGGGATGTCACCGCGGGGCAGGAGTTACGACAGTTCACTGGACATACTGATTGGGTTTTTTCCGTAGCCTATTCCCCCGACGGCACCCAACTCGCTTCGGGATCATGGGACAAGACCCTTCGCCTGTGGGATGTCGCCACGGGGCAAGAGTTGCGACAATTCACCGGACATACCCGTGAGGTTAATTCCGTGGATTTTTCTCCCGATGGCATTCAACTTGCTTCGGGATCAGGAGACGGTACCGTTCGCCTGTGGGATGTTGCCACAGGGCAGGAACTCCAAACATTCACCGGACATAGCGACTGGGTTAATTCCGTGGCTTTTTCTCCAGACGGTACCCAGCTCGCTTCGGGATCAGGTAGGCTTGGATTCTCAGAGGATAATACCGTTCGCCTGTGGGATGTCGCCACAGGGCAGGAACTCCAAACATTCACTGGACATAGCGACCGGGTTAATTCCGTGGCTTTTTCTCCAGACGGTACTCAACTCGCTTCGGGATCAGATGATAACACCGTACGCCTGTGGGATGTCGTCACGCAACAGGAACTCCAAACTCTTACCGGACATACCAACTGGGTTATCTCTGTAGCTTTTTCTCCTGACGGCACTCAACTTGCTTCTGGATCAGGTGGGGATTCGACTTTAGAGGATAACACCGTTCGCCTGTGGGATGTCTCCACGGGCCAAGAGTTGAGTCAATTCACTGGGCATACCGCCTGGGTGTCTTCTGTAGCTTTTTCTCCCGACGGTACCCAACTCGCTTCGGGGTCATTCGACTCTAGCGTTCGCCTGTGGGATGTCTTTACGGGGCAGCAACTCCAGAATATTCAAAACCACACTAACTATCTTAATTCCGTGGCTTTTTCTCCCGACGGCAGTCAACTCGCTTCGGGATCAGATGATAATACCATTAACCTGTGGGATGTCTCCACAGGCCTAGAATTGCTACAATTCACAGGCCATACATATGATGTCTACTCCGTAGCTTTTTCTACAGACGGTACCCAGCTCGCTTCGGGGTCGTTGGACGGTACCGTTCGCCTGTGGGATGTCTCCACGGGGCAGGAACTCCGATCCTTCACCGGACACGCCAGTTGGGTTACATCCATAGCTTTTTCTCCTGACGGCACCCAACTCGCTTCTGCATCAACTGACAACACCATTCGCCTGTGGGAGGTCTCCACGGGGCAGGAGTTGCGACAATTCATCGGACATGCGCATAGCATATTTTCAGTAGCTTTTTCTCCTGACGGCACCCAACTTGCTTCGGGATCACATGACCTTACCGTTCGCCTATGGGATGCCGCCACTGGGCAAGAGTTGCAACGCTCTACTGGACATGCCTTCCCGATCTTCTCCGTAGCTTTTTCTCCCGACGGCACCCAACTCGCTTCGGGATCATGGGACAGTACCATTCGCCTGTGGGATGTAACCACTGGGCAAGAGATGCAACAATTCACTGGACACACCGACTGGGTTCTCTCCGTAGCTTTTTCTCTCAACGGCAACCAGTTGATTTCGGGATCATTGGATAACAGCATCCGCATATGGGACGTCACTTCTGGACAACAATTGGGTAATAGCTTGCTCCATGGTGACGATGATGCATATGATGTCCGCTCTGTAGCCATCTCCAGTGACGAACGCTTCATCGCCTCTGCGGGAAGGTTCGTAATCAGATTATGGGATGCCACGGCCACGGCACTGGAGACTGCACCCATGGGGGTGGAAATCTCCCCCACATTTTCGCATTATCCAAACCCTGCCGGGGCCTTCACAACGGTCGAATATGCACTCTCAAAACCCGGTCAGGTACAACTTTCGGTGCATGACCTTCTTGGGCGTGAGGTAATCAGGGCCCTGGATACGGTGCAGACGGCCGGCTCCCACAACCTACAGTTGGCAACCAAGCAGCTTGCGGGTGGGTTTTACCTGATGCGTCTCATCATTGATGGCAGGCAGGAGACACGACCATTGGTAGTGCGATGAAACGAAATGGAAACGTTCAATGCAGAAATTAAATGCCGATTCGATAGAGATCCAGCCCTTTTCAGAATCCCGCCTGGATGCGTGCTCACCAGAGCCGAACCTCTCGCTGCATCTTTTGGGTTAGGGTTTTTGCAGAATCCGAGCGAATGGGAGCCCGGTCCTCGGTGTCCAAATGACCTTCCAAGGCAGGGCAATTGCCCCGGAACGAAGATTCCATATGAATCAGTGTTTTCCAATATATTTCGTATGCACGTATTTCATGCGTCCTATTCTATTGCGGTGGCCTAAATCTATAACTACAACAATACTAGTAAAACCATTAATAGAACAGCGTTGCTGAAGTTCACGCTGCATGCGATCCTGACTACTGCACTACTTTGGGGGCTACATTATGCACCCAGTGGTATTGCACCCCTGGTCAATCTACTTGACCCCGTACGTGGATTGTATCATAATGCACGCATTGCCGAGCACGCGTCGCATGACGAAGTTGTGATTCCTGCGCTTTCCGGTCCGGTAAATGTGGAGCGGGATGAGCGGGGGGTTCCTCATATTTTTGCCAAAGAAGACAGAGATGCTATCCTTGCACTAGGGTACGTGACTGCACAGGATCGGCTTTTTCAGATGGATTTTATCAGTCGCGTTGCGGCTGGACGACTTTCCGAGATCTTCGGTTCTGCTTCACTGGATGCAGATAGATATTTGCGCTCTCTTGGGATGAATAGAGCTGCCAAGGAGATCATGGCTGCATATGCCGACGAGCCAAGCCTTGATTACGAAATAATGACGTGGTATGCCGACGGTGTTAATGCGTATCTGAGTGAACTGTCCTACGCCGAATGGCCCCTGGAATTCAAGCTCTTTGATTATGCGCCTGAGCCGTACACGCCTATGCATACGGTACTGCTGATGCAGTATTTCAATTATGACCTCTCATTTAACTCGGAAGAGGCGGCGTATGGAGTTGCGAGGGAGCGGTTGGGGGCTGATGAATACGACAAATTGTACCCGCGCCATGCTACGCGTTACAAGCCGATCATTCCAACAGAAATCGAAGAATCGACAGTCTCTGTGAATTTTGATGAACCACCGGTGCATTCATCAGATGCGTTGGTCTTGTTGAACAATGTGCACAAGACGTTGAGGGAACATGGTTTGGAGGGCTATCGCCCCTCCAAGGGATCAAATAATTGGGCAGTCACAGGTGATCGTTCTGCGACTGGTTCGGCTATACTCGCCGGAGACATGCATCTGGCACTCTCGCTTCCCTCAATATGGTATGAAGTACATCTCGTAACACCCTCTATGAACACATATGGCGTGTTGGCACCGGGGGCGCCCTTGCCAATTGAGGCCTTCAACGATCATGTGGCCTGGGCCTATACAAACTCCGGCTTAGACGGAATTGATCACTATCTCTTGCAATTGAATGAAGATCAAACCAGCTACGAGTTTGATGGGGAATGGCACCCCCTTAAGATGCAGACGGATACGATTTTCGTGAAAAATGATGATCCTTTTATAGACACTTTGATATTGTCGGATATTGGCCCAGTCATTATGGATTCAAGCGCGGCCATCGCTATAAGATGGGTGGCACATGAGAAGAATAACGGGATGACTGCACTTTGGAGAATGAACCGTGCAGAAAACGCAGCCCAGGTTGACGGTGCCCTAAGGTACTGGCATTCGCCAGCCATGAACGTACTTTATGCCGATGCCTCGGGAGTTATTGGGATTCGTGTTGCAGGCAAATTGCCGATCCGTGCATCGGGAGATGGCGTGGGGCTTCTCGATGGCAGCACCAGTGGCACTGCATGGGTGGGCCAAGTTCCATTTGAGGAAATGCCACACGCCACAAGCCCAGCACGTGGTTATCTCACTTCAACGAATCAACAGCCTACGACGGCAGACT
Source organism: uncultured Rhodothermaceae bacterium (assembly GCA_964503085.1). Taxonomy (GTDB): domain Bacteria; phylum Bacteroidota; class Rhodothermia; order Rhodothermales; family Bin80; genus Bin80. Next base: position 8,055 of record CAZCYQ010000056.1, read on the forward strand.
ATCCTTATTATGTAGATCATAACTGGCAGCCGGCGTATCGCTCACTACGTATCGACACATTGCTTGTTGGCAGGGACCGGCATACGGTTGAGAATATAAAGGAGTACCAGGCGGATTTCCATGTTGGCCAATATGATGCTTTTGTACCGTTGCTGGACTCCGTGCGCGCACTGACGCCAGCAGGTGAAGCGGTCAGGGCTGCGCTCGTTGAATGGGATGGTAAGGCAGTCGGAGAGACACCGGGGCCACTTGCGTTGTATGAGTACCTGGAGGCTCTTAAACGGCTAACATGGGATGAATCACTGTTCAGGGGTATCCCCGAGCCTACCGAAACGGTACTGGTGACGCTTCTGGAGACGGGTTCTTCATGGCTTGATATTCAGAGAACGCAAGAATTTGAAGATGCAGCGATGCTTATGGCCTTGGCTCTTGAAGAAGCGGCAGATGTGTTGCAAACCCAGTACGGGGATGATTGGAGTTGGAGTACGCATCATCAGGTGATATTTAGGCATCTGACACAAAATTCGGCACTGAGTGTGCTGTGGCGTGGTCCATACAGCTACCCTGGGTACGACGAGACACTAGGACCAGGAGATGGGATTATGGTAACACACGGTGCGAGTTGGCGGGTAGTGGTAGATCTGGACACCGATCCCCCCAGCGGCGTCGGCATATACGCAGGTGGGCAGAATGGTAATCCCCTGAGTCGGTACTATGATCTTCATATACCTGCTTTTCTGAATTACGACTACTATCCACTACATAAACCTAGGGAAGCCGGAGAATTGGCAACTGTTTCGGCTACACTCCGGTTACATAACTCAGAATGAGTGCGACAGATTAGGTATACTGCCGCATCAAACAGCGCAATTAGCTTGTAAATCAAACAAATCCAAGCCGAATGAGCAGTCACAAACAGCGTTTTACATCTAGATGGGGGATGCTCATCACCGTTTTGGGCATGGCAATAGGGACGGGTAACATCTGGCGATTTCCCCGAATTGCTGCTACCAATAGTGGTGATGAAGGTACGGGAGCTTTTCTTGTTGCTTGGGTTGTTTTTCTGTTGTTGTGGAGTGTGCCGCTCATAATAGCAGAGTATGCACTGGGCCGAAAAGGACGGTTGGGTGTAATTGGGACTTTCACCAAGCTTGCAGGTAACCGGTTCAGCTGGATGGGTGCTTTCTGTGTTTTTGTCGCAGCTGCTATCCTCTTTTACTATACCGTAGTTGCCGGCTGGTGCTTCTATTACTTCGGACGAATGGTATTTGTGGGGCCCGATCTCACGTATGAGGCTGCGCAGGGAGCATGGGATGGGTTCCAGAGCACTTATTTTCCAGTGCTTTTCCATGCACTCGCCCTCGGATTAGGAGCCTGGGCAGTATGGAAGGGAGTCAGAAGGATTGAGCGCATAAACAAGATATTGGTGCCGACACTATTGGTCATTGTCCTGATCGCATTGGTTCGGACGCTTTTCCTGGATGGTGCAGGCGAGGGTATAAGATTTCTGTTCACTCCAGAATGGTCTACACTTAGTCGACCGCGAATCTGGCTTGAAGCATTAACTCAAAATGCCTGGGACACCGGGGCAGGTTGGGGTCTGGTGCTTACTTATGGGGCTTATATGCAGAGCCGACATGGCGTTGTTCAAAATGCATTCATTACTGGTATAGGCAATAATACAGTATCGATCCTCGCGGCCATCATTGTTTTTGGAACCGTATTTGCCATTCTTGGGCAGGAAATGTCTCGTCCAGAAGTGCTCGAGGTCATGAAAACTAGCGGGCCCGCGGCAACTGGACTAACGTTTATCTGGATGCCTCAATTGTTCGCAAAAATGCCGGCGGGTCATGTGTTTGCGATGCTATTCTTCCTGGGTCTTTCCTGTGCAGCACTCAGTTCATTGATTTCGATGGTCGAGATGGTCGTGCGTTCGGTGACTGATCTTGGTGTCGCAAGGCCGCATGCGATTGTTGGAGTTGCACTAGTGAGTTTGGTGCTGGGTATCCCGTCTGCCATGAATCTGGGTTTCTTTGAAAATCAGGACTTTGTCTGGGGTTTGGCGCTTATAATTTCTGGGGCTTTCATGGCGATCCTTGTTATTCGACAGGGAGTACGCTCATTCCGCGAGAACGAGATTGATGGTGCAGTGGGGGATTGGAATGCAGGGCGACCATGGGATGCCATACTGAACTATATCGTGCCTCTACTGGCCGTAGTGTTGTTGGGTTGGTGGTTGTGGCTGTCAGCAACAGTTTATGCTCCAGAAACCTGGTACGACCCCACGGATCCATTCAGTTTGATGACCTGCCTGGTACAGTGGGGCACGGTAATTGCTGCACTCCTGATATTGAATCGCTGGATGGCCGGGCGTGTACGCTCATTCAGTCAGATATGATTTATGTTTGGATCATGTTGTAAAACCACAAGTGAGTCAGTTATGGTACGATCAGTAATTATTGTGATACTGTTTCTGTTTCCGCATGTAGCCGCGGCGCAGGTATCAGCAGGTGGTGAACTGCCGGATTTACCGCTCGAGAGCATGCATGGAGGATCGGCTTTGACCACACATGCACTTACAGGTGCCCAGGGTACGGTATTTATATTCTGGAGTAATGACTGCAACTGGACGAGTCAGTATGAGGAGCGTGTAGAAGCATTGGCTAGCACGGGGGTTGCGGTAATCCTTGTCAACAGCAATGATCCTGACGTATTCCCCAAGGAATCGGAGGCGGGGAAGCAATACAATCTGACTTACGTACGGGATCCGCAAGCGGGATTGGCCCGGGCATTGGGGGCAGAGCGAACGCCACATGTGTTTGCATTTGACAGCACAAACGAGCTAGTCTATGTCGGAGGCATTGACGATGCTCCGGCAGATCCCCAGGTAGCCCAGGCACATTGGCTCCAGGATGTCGTCCAGCAACTCGCTGGTGGTCAGGAGGTGGATATTTCCTCCACCAAACCTTTTGGATGTCGGATTAAACTGCCGTGACTACTGCGGATATAGAAGCTCAGTTCACTGACTTGGGTAGCGCTAGCGGTATGTCGTTCGCTGTTATGGAACGCGTACTGGAGGCCTATCAGCGGCAGCATTGTCCGGTTTATCAGCGTTTTGGTTACAAGTATCTGCCTGTGGCTGCTTTCAAGCATGCCGAGGTTACCACGTTCCCGCCTGCAGAAGCCGAGTGCGTGTTTATGAGCAGTGCAACCGGAGGCGCATTGCAGAGCCGTCATTTTGTGCGGCGAATGGCCGTTTATGAAGCTTCCGTCTGTGCGGCTTTCACGGCGGTTTTTGGAAAGGGGCCTTACCAAATCTGGGCGCATTTGCCGGGTTATGCACCTGCGTCATCGCTAGTTTGCATGATGAAAATTCTCATGCGGAGGTATGGGACCGGAGAGAGCCAATTTTTTCTGAGAAAAAGGCTACCCAACATCACAGATACCGGTGCACCAATTTTGCTCTTTGGCGCCGCATTCGGTCTTCTGGACTTGGCCGATACGGGACCTCGACATCTGCCCATGGATGCACGCATCATTGAGACTGGCGGTATGAAAACGCATCGGCATGAAATAACCCGCAGCGAACTACACGCGCGCCTCGCGGCAGGATTCGGCATTGATGAGCAGCGGGTTTGGAGTGAGTATGGTATGTGTGAACTAATGAGTCAGGCCTATGCACAGGGAGGCCCAATTTATAGGTCACCGCCGTGGATGCGTGTTCGGGTAGTTGATCCAGAGGCCCCGGATCGTGCAATGCCTGATGGAAAGCCGGGACTATTGGCGATTACTGACCTGGCGAATCTCTACACAGTATCCAGCATTCTCACAGAGGATTTGGGGGTTAGCCGGGGAGGTGGATTTGAAGTTTTAGGTCGATTTCCCGGAAGTGCGATGAGGGGGTGTAATTTTTTATTGGAAACTAGCTAGCCTAGATTCTCAGGGATTATTAGTCTAGCGTGTGTTTACGGAAAACCCAATGAATAAGGCCTGACAATGGCCATTCTACACGTATGTGCATAATCCGACCATGCGGCTATATCGTAAGATGCCGCAATAGAATCACTGCCGCCACAGTCGTATATGGAGTTGGCGGGCGCGTTGCTCTCAGCGATACCTGCAGGGGCTTACCGGCGGCTGCGGCCGGCTGTTTGGTATCGTTCCAAGAGTGCAGCAAGGGAGTCAACGACCGCCGGATGGTCAAGGTATAGGTTTCGCTCTTCTGCAGGATCGGCGGACAAGTCATACAGCTGTCCGATGGGTTCGCCTGGTTCGGGCGTAATGCGACGGGGGTTGGTGAAACCTCCCGATCCTCGTCCAAGGATCAGCTTCCAAGAGTTCTGACGCACCGCGAACATTCCGGAAATGGAGTGTTGGATCATCGCATCGCGCGTGCCGGTCCCTGTTCCTGTCATCACGGAATGGAAATCATAGCTGTCTTCCGCGGACGCGTGCGGCAGATCCGCTCCTAACAATGTGGCAAAGGTCGCCATGAGATCGGTGAGGGAGACCAATTGGTCGCTGGTGCTGCCCGGCTCTGCGTACCCCGGCCACCGAACCAAAAACGGCACCCGGTGACCGCCTTCCCAGATATCTGCTTTTTGGCCGCGCCAGGGGCCATTAGCATCATGTCCAAAGGTTGTGCGGTCGTTGACAGGCCAATGCGCGCCGTTGTCGCTAGTAAAGATGAGCAGAGTCTCACTATCTAAATCGTCAATGGCTTGGAGTATGTTGCCCACGGCATGGTCCACCTGGGTAACAAAGTCTCCGTAGTAGCCCGCTCCACTCGTCCCCCGGAAATCGTCTGCGGGTAGCCATGGCGTGTGTGGAGCGCTCAGGGGCATGTATAGAAAAAATGGACCGTTAGCCGCATGGTCCTGTATGAAAGCTACCGCTTTCTCTGTCGTTTTCGGCAGAACATCTGCGTGCCGGAACCCCGGCGCAATGTTGCCTGCACGCCAGAATCCTCCTCCACCTTGTCGTCTATGGGCGCTTCGTTCAATCCATTCAGTGGGCGGGGCTTCTAAGCCCGTGTTTACGACGAAAACATAAGGCGCATAATCTAGCGAGGACGGTATGCCGAAGAAGTAGTCGAATCCGGCCGCGTTTGGCCCTGGAACAAGCGGGAGGTCGTAGTGCGTAGAGTCACGGTGGCCCAATCCAAGATGCCATTTGCCCGTGGCCCCCGTGGCATATCCATGTTCCTTGAAGAGTTTCGGTAACGTTAATCGCGTAGTATCAATGAGGTTTGGCGAATATCCCTGTAATACTCCGCGCTTGAGATGGGTTCGCCACGCATATCTGCCTGTTAGCAGGCCATAACGTGTTGGCGTACAGACAGCAGACGGCGAGTGCGCGTCGGTAAAGCGCATGCCCTCGTCCGCTATGCGGTTCAGGTTGGGCGTCGGAATCTTGGATGCGGGATTGTAGCGCTCAATGTCGCCATAACCCAAGTCATCGGCCAAAATCACAATGACGTTTGGTGGCTTGGGAGCTGTCTGGCAAGCATTTAGCAGGCAGACGAGAACGAGCAGGAGGTACGAACGCATTCTATTGGTCAAGTGGCGGCATGGATGGTAAATCATTTTGCAGTGTCTCCTAAGCAAGAACTGCGGTTTCATTCAACGCAGGATCTAGAAGCAGGATGCGCCCATTTGGGTTGCATGTATCTGTACGACGGCCCCTCGTAGTGTAATATCGTGTATCTCCAGATTCAATACAGGTGGAACGATATTAACTCCAGATCAGGGGGGTATGCCTCCGTGGTTCTGTACATCAGGTTCATCTTACTGCGTAAAGTCACGAATCCGTTCCATCCTAGGTCGGGTCGGAGTTGTCTGTTAAGGCACTCTCCGGTGTCGAACAGCGCGAACTGGCATGTTGTATCGTGGGGAAAAATGCTCTTCGCCGTTTGCCAGGCGCTTGCACCAGTCCACGCCAGATTGACAATTATTGAGCGGGTTTCTGTGGGTCGGGCCTTTTTCAGAATGGACGATCTCGCCGGAGCTGAAGGTTGGCGCAAATGAGTGCGGTTTCCTTGGAAACGATCGCAGTCACGATCAATGCTGCGGTACGCAGAGGGATTGATTACCTTACTGCGGTGCATCCTTCAAATCAGAACCGAAACGGCTCTTCGAGGGCATAGGTCAACACCTGACCCGGATGATGATGCGGAAGTAGAAGTGGTTTCGAGGTCATTGGAGACGGTTGACAAGAATTGCACGCCAAAATTCTAGACTGTTTGTGCACTGGAAGTTTCTTCATGGTCTACCTTTATTCAATTCGAAACGGCTGTATGGTAAGAGCTACGTGAGTTGAGAGGCTCACATGCAGTTTCTGAGAGCCAGAGAGTAATAGTCTATTGAATATTTGATTTTTCCCTTTTGTTAGATAGTGCATGAGACAATTAATTGCAGTATTGGTTCGGACTGCTCGCGCATGGAAGTCTCCAAGATACCAGCAGTTGAGACGCAACGTTGTGACAAAAACACTTACGGCCTCCAATACCTTTACTGAAGAGGCAATTGAGTTTGCGATTGATCAGCAAATGGATGGAGTTACGGAGGCTGCACTGAGTGCTTGGATTGGGCAACGAAAAATCAAAGGAGGGTGCAGGGTTGGGGTGATTAATGCAGGCAACGTTCCATTAGTCGGACTACAGGATCTACTCGCAGTACTTGTTTGTGGTCACTCGTATGTCGGCGTACTGTCCAGTAAATCTCCGTATCTACTTCCCGAATTCGTCAATACCTTACTTGACCAAGGGGCTGATATAAATGTCAAGTTCGTGGATCGTGATGAGATGTGGGGCAAAGCGGAAGCCGTTATAGCAACCGGTAGCAACGAGGCTATTGCACAGATCAAAGTTCTTGCAGGCAGGCAAGGATTTACGCCGGATAGGTGTTTATTTCGTGGCAACCGGTACGGAATTGCAATCCTGAACGGTTTTGAATCGGAAAGTGACCTGGATGGGCTTGCATTGGATGTGTTGTTGCACGAAGGTATGGGTTGCCGTAATGTGGCATTGATTATGGTACCGGCAGGCCTCGAGCCGGACAACTGTCTCAAACACTTTGCTGAAATGCGTGGAGTTTTTCCTGCGCACCCTTCAACATCGGGCAAACTTTCGATGCAACAGGCCTATCTGGCTGCAACGGGTCAGCCACACGCTTATGGAGATGGTTTGGAGTTTCTTCTCAGCAAGGGTGCTCCCGAGATTCAAGCCCCCGGACATGTACGCTGGGTAGAGTATAGAAATCAGGATGAGATGGTAAGCGTCATAGAAGCGTTGCGCGGCGAGATCCAATGTATTGTAGCTCAGGAGGAGTTACGCAAGCAATTGCCAAGCTCTTGGCAGGTTGGACCATTTGGCAGCACTCAGATGCCCACGCTGGATTGGCGGCCGGATGGACACGATACGATTGGCTTTTTGTGTAGTCTGAAGCAGGAACAAGCATAGTACAGATTACGTTTCCCCCCGTCTAGGCAGTGTCCCTGAGGCCAAGGCATGGTCAACAAGAGTGCAGAAAAAAGTAGAACGGAGCGTATTGCGCTGCACTATAAGGGGTTTATTAGCAGCTTGCAATCCTGGCTGGAGCTGAGGATAGAGCTTGTAGGGCAGCAGTATTGGGAACGGATCCTGCAAAATAAACGGATTGTCTATACCGTACTCTTCACAGGACTATTGGCTGTCCTTGGTGCTACCTTTATATCAGTCGCTGCAGCACTAGGGTTGGGGGTCTTGCTGGGAAACACCGCATGGGGCTTCGTGTCAGTAGGTGCGGTAATGGCTGTTCTAGCATGGATTCTGGGCAGATCTGTAGTCCGGCCTGGAGAGAATGAGGTTACAGTGATAGACGAAATACCAGATAAAAAGAATGGAAGAGACGATACAGAACAGAACAAGTAGCGACGTTCGAGAAGCACTAAGTGAGAACGAACGTCGCATGGAACAGCACTTAGGTGCGATTCGTCACGAACTGATAGATGTAGTTTCTCCGGTTAAAGAGATTATTATTCGGCATCCTATCGGTAGTACGTGCGCGATTATGGGTCTAGGTGTAGCGCTGGGGTATTTGATGGCAAGTGACCGGCGTGCAGCTGGATCCGGTACTGGCAGGACTCTCCTGGATGCAGCATTAGTGCCAGTCGTTGAAGCGGTGAGGGAGCACCTGGAAGAGAGGAAGGCGCTGGAGAAAGCGGCGGACGATTAAATTATCTGGATCATAACCTAGATCAATGGAAGACACGAAACAGAGCAGGACAAGTGATGACGTACGCGAAGCATTGCGCGAGCGCATACGCCAAATGGAGCAGCATATGGGCGCACTCCGTCGCGAGTTAACAGGTGCAGTATCTCCCGTTAAGGAGGTGATAACACGACACCCTATCGGCAGTGCATGCACAGTACTGGGGCTGGGGGTTGCATTGGGGTACTTGATTGCCAATGGACGACGCACAGACGAATCGAATATGAATGAGATCGTGGATGCAACATTGGCGCCTGTTATTGAAGCGGTAAGGGAGCATTTAGATAATGGAGAACAGTCGGGAGAAGCTGTACAGAAGAATGTCATGACCAAGAGCGATGCAGTCCCGCAGAGAACTAAGAGCACACTCAGTCAGCTGATCCAAATGTTGGCTCCCGTGGCAGTAGAGATGGGGATTAGAGCATTGAACACGGAGAGCAAAGAAAAAGAGGATTAATGGCTGGGCGGGACCATCGACTTGTTTTCTTTGGCCCCCCAGGTGCGGGTAAAGGTACTCAGGCACGCCGGCTGGCTTCCAGATTCGGGTTCGCACATATCTCTACGGGGGTAATACTCCGAAAAATCATACGAGCGGACACCCCTTTAGGTCAAGAGGCGGCGGGGTACATCAATAATGGTAAACTCGTGCCTGATCGGATTGTCCGCATATTAGCAGAAGATGCCATACTGGACGAGAATTTCAGTGGCTTTATTCTGGACGGATATCCCCGGACGCTTCAGCAGGCTAATTGGTTGCAGGAGTTCCTGCAGTCCCAGGGTATGTCACTGACGGCGGTCATCAACTTTATTCTAAGTGACGAGGATGTAGTATCGCGCTTATCACAGCGACGCATCCATCGCCTTACTGGCGAGAATTTTCATTTAACGAATAAGCCTCCACCGCCGGGGGAGGCTGAATTCATGATTACACGTCCAGACGATCAGCCGGACACCATTCAACAGCGTTTGAAGACCTACTACCGCGACACGCACCCGCTGATAGAGTATTATCGTTCCCGTGATTTACTTCGCCCCATAGATGCTTCAGAAGCATTTACAGAAGTGTCTTCACAAATCTGTGAGGTGCTACAATTGCCGTAGCTTGTGGCGAATAGGGAAATGATTGCATGCACCGTCAAGAGAATCTGGACATAACCCTTGAAGAGCTCCGTGCTGCGGTAGACTCAGGCCTATCGGGATTGGCCCAGAATCGCAGCCCCGGCGAGCTGTACGATTCTGTACGGTACGTTCTTTCGGGTGGGGGGAAGCGCCTCCGACCGCTTCTGCTTCTTCTGTCAGCTGACGTTTTTGGGGCTGATCTCCAGGAGGCGAGACCGCTGGCATTGGCGGTGGAATTACTCCATAATTTCTCGCTCGTCCATGATGATATCATGGATCATGCCAATACTCGTCGAGGACGCGAAACGGTGCATATGCTCTGGGATACCAACACCGCAATCTTGTGCGGGGATGTTCTTTTGGCGCTCGCCATCGAAAGCGTGAGTCAGACAGGTTCAGACAAGACCGCACAGTTAGTTCAGGTATTTGGTGCCGTGCTGAGAGAGCTTTGTGAGGGACAGGCAATGGATACAGCAATTGAGACCAGACAGGATTTGAAAACGTCGGATTACTTGCGGATGATTGATGCCAAGACTGGCGCACTGCTTTCTGGTTCGCTTGAAATGGGAGGAATTGTTGGGGGTGCGGATTCTCATGCTCGATTGGCATTGAGGACGGCAGGTAAATCAATCGGGCGTGCATTTCAGATCCTAGATGATCTACTGGATTTAGTAGCGGATAGCCAGCATTGGGGAAAGGTTCAGGGAGGCGATCTGATTGAGGGTAAGCGGACTTTTTTACTTTTGGAAGCCTGCGAACGTGCGACAGGTAAAGATCTGGCTTTTTTTGAGAGGATACGCCCGGGTTCAGGCCTTGATAAATGGGAAATTCCAAAGGCCCGCGAACGAATGGAAGAACTCGGTATCTTCAATGCCGCTCGTGCGTGTGTACGTGCTTACACACAAACTGCATTGGCGCAAATTGATTTACTTCCGGGTGACACCTCGCGGCTTAACGCGCTGATTGATCGAATGGCAGCCCGTGTTCATTGAATTTTTGGTTCTTGTGCCAATTTTGTGAAAACATGATTATCACTGCATTCTTGGGGAGAGGTCCAGACCACCGAGATGGAAGTAAATGGCGGTTGCAAATCGTTCATTATTTCGGAATCCGCGGGAGCGTACTTTGACCGTTTTTATTTGGCTGTTGATGCTTTCGGCCGGGCCATTACTGACCTTGAGAATAATGGCATTGATGATTCTCCACAGAGGGTTTTTAATGGTTTTGGCGGCTTCCTTAACCGGCTCCAAGCGGCAGGGCATAGCCCAGGAGAGCCACCTTTTCCAGTCCTTGCGGGCCCAGGTGGGATGCACATAGTGCCATAGATTCCGGGCCATCTCCTTAATTGCCCATGCCCGTGCAGTTTTCAACGAACTATTCTTCAACGATTGGAACCGCCTTTTCTGCTTCTTGGACATATTTTCCCGGTTTGTTAGCCAGTCATACTTACTTCCGGTAAGGGTTGTATCGCCTTCGGCGCGTAGCGCCTTGTGCTCTTGACGGCGCACTTTGTCCCCGGCCTCTGCTAGATACTTTGCTACATGAAACCGGTCAAACGCAATCTTCTTCTCTGCATCAGGTACACACGCTAAGGTGGCCGAGAGGTACGCGGGCCACATGTCCATGCTCACGCTTTCAATTCCCGCCAATTGTTCGGAGCTGAGACTTTGATACCAGTGCTTTAGCACCTCCTTGGTGCGACCGACCCCCACATACAGGACCTGGCCTGACTTTGCATTGGAAACGATCGTAACGTATTTGTGCCGCTTGCGAAAAGACGTCTCATCCACGCAAATGTGCGGAACGACTTCCGTTTGCCGGCGCTGAAGTCCACGTTTTACTGCATGCGTCATGATCCGTGAGATCGCTTTCCAACCCACGCCGAGCTGGCGAGACACCGCCGATACACTCGCTGCTTGAAGCCACCCGATCCCCATCTCCTCAAAGGCAAAGGGGGATCGGGAACTCGGAGATGCCCAAGGAACCTCCACCGGCCGAACCCCATGTGCGGGACACTTTACACGCGGTACCCGCGCGATCAGCTCCGTACGATACGTACACGTGTCTAAATGACGCCAGGAACGCGACGTGCGCAAATCATAAAATGGACAAACCTCCTTACACTTCGGACACCCCAACGAAGACGTATCCGTGCAGGTTAACGTTACCCGCCGGACACGATCCGTATCATCCTACGCATCCGATATAATCTCCCACGGCAATTCAAGTCCCAAACTCCCGCGGACGCCACCTTGATTCTTTTTCGGGTCTTCGCCCTTAATTGTGAGATGAGTCATAAATTTAGGTAATTTT
>CAZCYQ010000057.1:0-19260 GCA_964503085.1 uncultured Rhodothermaceae bacterium
CAAAGTCTCTTGCAGAAGACGGGAGGACGATCGCGCCGAATCCAATCCTGTCTCTCGACAATTCCTTTGTGCTCAAGTATGTGAAGCTTTTTGCAAATCCTGAAGGAGGCCCAAGTATCATGGACGACAGGGTTCTTCATACATATGATACGGATTTTAACCGACTAGAGACTTTTGCCCAATTGGAGGATATCTACGACTTGGACGATCCATTCCTGAACGCGTATTCCACCTCGTCCAGGGGGATGTATGTGGCAACCAACGGGACGGACACCATAGTCTTGGCTCCTACCGTGTACGGTGGGTACATTTACCGATACACACGGTCAAATGACAAGTGGGTCTTGGAGAAGCTAAAAGGGGGGCCTGTTCCCACAAGAGCATTCATGCCCGTCAGCGAGAACGATATAGAGCAGAACCAAGACATTAGAAGGGGTTCCATAATAAGATCAGGCCCAACTGGGACGTACCGTGCGAGGGCTCTCAGCCAGAGTCGCGGTGTGGCTGTCCTGAGCACCGGTGAGATCCTTCATTTCCCTCTTCGGACCCCACTGAAACAGGATTTTGAGCCACAAGCGGAACTATTTAATCCGAATGGGGATCTGGTTGGCTTTGGCCAACTGCAATTCGACAATCCTGAGTTAAACGGAAACGCTCGCGTAATGGAGTCCATCAACATCCAGTGGATTGACACGGCCGATCGTCTATACCTTGCCCGTAAGAACGGTGAAGGCTTCTTTGTGCTCAGTGTTGCGAATCTAGAAATCGGTTCAAAATGAGTCGCGAGTATTGCTGCAACACGAACAGTATATCACAGCACGGATCCATGAACTGTATGCGCTGTCTCTAGAAGAGAAAGATTACGCCTCTCAGACATTGCTGCAATGGTTCGTGGATGAGCAGGTAGAGGAGGAGGAATCCGCCCCGGGAGATCATGGAAAACCTGCGCTTGGTCGGTGAAGGGGGGGTCGCGTTGTTTCTTCTGGATCGTGAACTCAGCCAACGTCTGGAAGTCAGTGCAGAGGGTGAATAATCCAACGGCCTTCCTTGGAACAACGAAGTTAGACTACACCGGATAATGTCCGTACTCAACTTTCTAGCTCCCGGGGCTATCCCTCAGGAGGAGTTTGATGCAATTAAAATTGAGATTCACGAGGCCGCTCCAGGCGTCCTGATGTTGGTTGGACAGGGTGGCAACATCGGGATATCTTACGGAGAGGATTCGGTTTTTATGGTTGACACGCAATTCGGGCAACTCACCGAAAAGATACTGGCAGCTATAAGGACGCGAACAGACAAGCCTGTACAGGTTGTACTGAACACACACTGGCATGGGGATCATGTGGGTGGCAACGGCAATTTTAGCGCGAGGGGGGCCCTTATAGTGGCCCACGAAAGAGCGCATGCACGCCTGAGTATTGATCAGTTCCTTGGTGCATTCGGACAAAAAATACGAGCTGCTCCAGAGGAAGCCCTTCCTGTGATCACGTTTAAGGAGAACATCTCATTTAACTGGAATCGGGATATCATAGAAGTCTTTCATGCCCCCGAGGCCCATACCGATGCCATTGTGCATTTCCATAAAGCTAATGTCATCCACATGGGGGATACCTATTTCAATGGGATGTATCCGTTTATAGATGTGGATACCGGTGGATCAATTGACGGGATGATAGCCGTTGCTGACACCGTACTCGCCCGTTGCTACGAAAATACAAAGGTCATTCCGGGGTACGGACCGCTGTCCAACCGGTCTGAACTACAGGCGTATCGGGAATTGATGGCCGCTGTTCGCGACGCAGTGACACAATTGGTAGACGTGGGTAAGTCGAGAGAGGAAATCATCGCAGCAAAACCCACGGTCGCCATGGATGCAACCTGGGATGGAGGTGTACTGGACCCGGATACATACGTGGGTCAAATCTACGACTCGGTCACAGCAACCTTTACGGTCAGTCCCATCCCGTCGGCTTCCTCGTAAGCTACTCCCCTTGAAGTCCTGATCTTAATAACGGGGAAATATAGGTCTGCCAGGGCAGCGTCAACCGATAGTGCCACACGGCTTCTCTGACCAGCTTCCGCCCATGGTTTTCAATCCCAAACAGAAGCGTCCATTTCTGCCCATCGGTGAGCCCATTCAACTCCGCAACAGAGCGCAGTTCCTTGTATCGCACCAGCCCCGTCAACCCTCAGCTGTGACAGCTCATACGCGCGCCAGGCGCATGAAATGAGCGCGTTAGGCGTACTTGGACGTGTGAGCGGGCGTATCAGGGCAACCGTTCAAATGCCGGCCCGTGACTGATGCTCACGCCGCCGCGCGGCCGGCATTTCGTGGGTAATGTACCAAATGCCCATATCTGGACGTCAGTCTATGTTAGACGTGTGTGAGAAGTGAGCCGCAACGAAATCCAGACACTTTTTGATTGCCCACAACAAACCATAACCAGCAAGAAGAATCCCACCGAGAACCGAGGCAACAGTAGACACAAGCATCCATTCAGGTGCCAGTCCTTCAGGTTCCATAAATACAATCGCAACTGGACACAAGTATAGGATTAATCCGAAAATCCAGAGAAAATTGCTTGGTGCTTTTATCATAAGACGATGCTTGCTCTTTGCAATCGAATGTAGTTAATCGCTGCCGACAATAACCACCGCCGGCTATGGCCATTTGTGTCAGACCTAATGCGCCATCCAGAACACCGAGGATTTTCGCGAATCATCATGGTTGTCTAGTTTTGTAAACGCGGATTTGCGGAAATCCCTCGTTTTGCGTAGTGGTGAAACGATATTCACCATCTACCGCTAACAGATGTTCACCAGGTGTCGGACCAGTACCCAGATAATGTCCCAAACCTGTTCGTGCATGAACCCGAAATATGTGATTTTCCATGAATTTGAGAGGCGGCATATTTCCCAAATCTCTTTTTACAAAACTGTAGGTTACGTAGAAATAATCTCCATCAGAAGAGAGTGATTTGAACACTGACGTGTTGTCCTCCTGCAGAACAGTGTGATACCTCCTCCCATCCCTCACACTCTCCAGAACTGTGTCGGTACGGTAATCTGAAAATGTAACCTGCCAGAGCTCTTCTCCATCCTCCGAATATCCTGTCATTGCAGGAATATGGTTGATAATCTGGGCAACCACACCGTGCTCTGCGTTGCACGCAAGCATGGCGTTCCCAACAATTTTAGATACAATGAAGCTGTTTTCGTAATTGTATGGTTTCCCAAAGGACTTTTCCCAATCACCGCCCAGCGTGTATTTGTGAATCACACCATCGTGTTCCTTCCCAACATAACTCTGGTTATAGTAGGATCCATTCATGGCACAGAGTGCCTCCTCCTGCCTGTACTCAGGATGATTTGTAGAAATCAGATTGAATGTATCTCCTTCACGTTGAAACACATGATCCACGCCGACGCCGGTATCACCTACAATTATCTTGCGACCGCCTTCTGTAACTGCGAGCCCCGCAGGTTCTACGAACTCGCCCGGGCCGTAACCAGCGGTGCTCACATCAGCAATAAATTTGCCATCGTAACCATAGGCACGAACGACTCCACCCAGTAGATCGACGTAGTACATGGTACCCTTGTGGTCGACATCAAAATCCCACACCACCCCAATCATTTCGGAGTCATTCCCCTCGTCAACACCTACCGTTGTTATATCCATCATGTCCCAACTCCAAACCTCCTCGTTGTGATTATGCCCTAACTCGAAACGAGGATCCGAGGAAACAGGAATATTCTCCTTCGTCGGATGAATTACTGACTGAGCAGATGCTTTCAGCGGAAGAAGCAGAACTACGACCGACAAAGCAAGACTACGTCCTACATATGAAAAACCATCTAGCATATGGGACAAAGTGTTATGGTGTACTGTGAGGCGCGCCACATTCGTAGGTCTAACAGCCCAGTGACCATGCCATATTGCACCCAGTATTGCTTCTAGGAGCTTCATTGCAATAGCCGGGGAACCAACCACCATTGTATTTGTCATTTTCGCAGGGAGCCGCGTACAGTTGTTGTCTTAGTATTGGCAGTAACCTGACTCATTACCGCTCCACGCATATTAAGCAATGAAGGCCATAGTAATGACCGCTGTAATACGTACGGAACAGCGTTTTGCTTTACTTGTCGCGAGTCCAGAGGTTGTTTTGTTGAAGCCCCAGTTTACGAGATTATTCTTAAGAATCACCCCGCTGCGTTTTGAGATGTTTTTCCACCGTATTCTCAGGTGAGCAGGTAGACAGTTTAATTTGCACTCCACAATGACCAGGTCCTATTGTCTGAATCTAGTTGAGGGCCGGTGTGCAACTATTACCATTGACCAGATGCGGCGTGGACCCCACTGCTGTACGTACGCAACGGGAAACCGCGGTTGAACATCATCTCAGGGGCTACAGAGAGTGCTAGAGGCTGTTTGCATGAACCAAATCCGCAGATCAGTTCCTGGAATTCTTAAGAAACGATGATTCAAGGGTTAAGGTAGGCCACGCTACACTAGCGCTGAATAAGCCCGATTGCAAGCGCAGCCTTATAAAGAAGTTGGCGATCGGCAGAATTCATGGGCACAACGTCAAGGTCAATCAGCAGGTCTCCTGGTCGCTTTTTATTCGATCGGACCCCGCACTCCTTGAGTCGAATTCGTATCCCTGGTGTAGAATTCGGAGGAATATCAACAGTAAGCACATCCCCGTATGGATCGGTTATCGATTTGGCACAGCCTAGCAAAGCATCCAGTGCGGTTACAGACAGCCGCATCAGCAGGTTGTTTCTTTTTCGGGTAAAGACGGGATGGGGGAGAATTCTGAAGGTAAAGACACGGGCACCGGGCTCGTCTGAAGCACGGATACGAAACTTGTTTTTAATGCCGGGGGGTAAAACAATCCGGGTGAGCGAACCATCCTTTCCCCGAATCATAACGGGGCCTCCTTGGAGCGCTCGTTCAAATGAGATGTGCACGACATTGCCACCACTACCGAATATTTCTTCAAAGAATTCGCCGATACTGGAGAACAAATCATCCATAACAGCAGGAATCGGTTCGGGATTGGTGATGGCTCGAAGCTGGTCATACCTCGCCCGCCGCTCTGGATCCGAAAGAATGCTGTAGGCTTGTTGTAGTTGCTTAAATCGTTCCTCTGCCTGATCGTCACCCGGATTACGATCTGGATGATGTTGCTGTGCGAGCCGTCGATAGGCAATCTTTATATCTTCCGCAGATGCAGAGCGTTCGATCCCCATCACGGCGTAAAGATCATCTGCAGTAGTTAAACGGGACATGAAAGATTACGTTATTATCAAAACATACGGGAATACCCGCTGAAAGGTACGGACAAGCTAATGGGACGAATCTCTAAAATACTTATTGCCAACCGAGGCGAGATTGCACTGCGCATCATGCGTACATGCAGAGTACTCAATATTCCCTCTGTGGCAATTTACAGTGAGGCAGATCGAGGAGGTGCGCATGTAGCCTACGCTGATGAAGCTTATTGTGTTGGCCCCGCACGATCGGTGGATTCGTACCTGAATCTTGAGCGGATTGTGGCCGCCATTCGTGAAAGTGGTGCGGATGCGGTTCACCCCGGGTATGGCTTTTTGTCTGAACGGGCTGAGTTTGCTCAGGCCTGTGCCGAAGAGGGAGTGATTTTCATTGGTCCATCCGCCGCGGCGATCGGCGCCATGGGTGACAAGATGCTGGCCCGTCAGCTCATGCAGACACATAATGTGCCTGTTGTTCCGGGAACGGATGGAGCAGTTACAAGCCTTGATGAGGCTTTTGAGGTTGCTGACCGGATAGGCTACCCTGTACTTGCAAAAGCAGCAGCAGGGGGCGGCGGAAAGGGGATGCGCAAAGTACACAGTGCACATGAGATGGAGCAAGCCCTGAGTCGGGCGCAGGGCGAGGCGGGCTCGGCCTTTGGCGATGCCCGCATCTTTATCGAGAAGTACTTGGAAACACCTCGACATGTGGAATTCCAAGTTCTCGCTGATGCACATGGATCATGTGTACATCTGTTTGAACGCGAGTGCTCAATTCAACGCCGTCACCAGAAATTGATAGAAGAAGCACCTGCCGCATGCATGACGGAAGAATTGAGAGCGCGAATGGGCGCTGCCGCCGTGCGTGCAGCCCAGGCCTGTAACTACGCGGGCGCGGGCACCATTGAATTCCTGGTTGATAAAGCGGGTAATTTCTATTTCATGGAAATGAATACGCGCCTCCAGGTTGAGCATCCGGTAACCGAGTACATCACCGGCTTGGATCTGGTAGCCGAGCAGATCAGAATAGCAGAAGGGAAGACTTTGCCGTTCACACAAGACGCACTTACCATGAATGGACATGCGATTGAGTGCAGGATATATGCGGAAGATCCGGCCACCAACTTTATCCCGAGCCCGGGTACGGTGACGTTTCATCAAGTGCCCGTGGGAGTTGGTGTTCGAGTTGATGCCGGGTTACTGGCCGAGGGAGATATCCCGATCCATTACGATCCAATGATTTCGAAGGTGATTACCTGGGGGCGCACACGTGAGGAATCAACTCAGCGGATGATCTTTGCCTTGGAGGACTATCAAATTGCAGGCGTAAAGACGACGCGAGGATTTTGCCGTCGGGTCATGGAGAGTGCAGCCTGGCAGGAAGCTCGTCTAAGCACGCATTTCGTTGATGAACACCCGGAGCTTCTGGCAGAGGAATTTGCGCTTCCCACCGAGGCGGCAGCTATGGCAGCAGTCCTGTTGCAGGAGCAAAGAACAGCAAGCCCCCTGACAGGTGGGTCTGCCTGGCGAGCCCGACGGCGCAAGGGAGGAATTCTACCGGGAAATGAGTTCGCGACGGACGTATAAGCTCAGACAGCAGGGTCTTACAGTCTGACGGTCACGATTGACGTGTTTTTGTTCAACGACGACTATTTTGACGCTGGACAGCGTTGGACTCAACCCCGTCTACGGATCAATTCGACTGCTTTTTCAAGCTGCGACTTTTCCACAGATAGTAAATAGCCGGAATAACGGCTAGCGTCAAAACCGTGGAAGAAATCATGCCCCCCACCATAGGGGTAACAATCGGTTTCATGACTTCTGATCCGGTACCATGGCTC
Source organism: uncultured Rhodothermaceae bacterium (assembly GCA_964503085.1). GTDB lineage: Bacteria > Bacteroidota > Rhodothermia > Rhodothermales > Bin80 > Bin80. The sequence goes on from CAZCYQ010000057.1 coordinate 7,119, forward strand.
CACAAGATCGGCAACAAACCAGCCACGATAGCCAGCACCGTCATCATTTTCGGGCGCACACGATCAACTGCTCCCACGATGATTGCCTCGTAGAGGTCCCTGGCAGAGGTCATCCGCCCTTCCATAAGCCTTTTGTTGTAGGCCTGATCGAGGTATAGCATCATAATGACCCCTGTTTCCGCAGCAACACCCGCCAGGGCAATAAAGCCGACACCGGCTGCAATGCTGAGATTGTAGCCAAACATATACATCAGCCAAATTCCACCAACCAGTGAGAAGGGCAGAGATAACATCACGATCAAACTCTCTGTGACATTCTTAAAATTCAAATACAACAGCAAGAAGATGATCAGAAGCGTCAAGGGTAACACAACCTGGAGGCGCCTTCGGGCACGTTCCATGTACTCGTGTTGCCCACTCCAGATCATGCTGTAACCCTCGGGAAAAGTGACCTGCTCATTCACCGATGCCCGGGCAGTCTCAACGTAGGTGCCGATATCAACGTTCTGGAGGTCAATGTAAATCCAGGAGGTCTTTCTAGCATTTTCACTTTTGATGACCGTGGGACCGTTAACTATACTGAAGTCTGCTACATAACTGAGCGGAATTTGAGTTCCTGTAGGGGTAGGGATGAGGACACGCTCAATTGCGGGCAGGTTGTCACGCAGTTCACGGCTATAGCGTACGTTGACGGGATAGCGCTCCAGGCCCTCAACAGTCTGCGTGACATTCATCCCTCCGATGGCGGACATAATTACATCCTGTACATCACCGATGGTCAACCCATACCGGGCGGCCTCCCTACGGTCAATTTCGTAATCCAGAAAATTACCCCCAACGGTTTTGTCGGACAATGCACTTTGGGTGCCAGGTAGAAGCTGTAACACCGCGGCAATCTGTTCCCCCAGATCCGAAAGCACGGTTAAGTCCGGCCCCATCAGTTTAATGCCCAATGGGGTCTTAATTCCGGTTGCCAACATGTCAATCCGTGTCCTGATGGGCATAGTCCAGGCATTGGTCAGGCCGGGGAAGTTGATCGCACGGTCAAGTTCACTGATCAGTTTCTCCATGGTCATCCCATCACGCCATTCTTCTACCGGCTTGAGTGTGATGGTTGTCTCCAACATGGATAGCGGTGCTGGATCGGTCGCAGTGTCTGCACGCCCAGCTTTGCCGAGAACATGCTCTACCTCGGGGAAACTCTTGATGATTTTGTCTGTCTGTTGCAGGATCTCCTTCACTTTTGTGATACTTATGCCGGGATCTGTCGTGGGCATGTACAGCAAATCGCCTTCATTCAAGGGAGGCATATATTCAGTGCCAAGCTTCCCAAGAGGATAAATGGTTGCTGCAAGGACTAAGAGAGAAGCAATAATGGTGGCCCACCTGAATTGAAGGACGCGATGAATCACGGGCTGATAGCATCGGATGAGCAGCCGATTTATGGGATTTTTCTTTTCTGGTAAAATTTTACCGCGGACTAGATATCCTATCAAGACAGGGACCGTAGTGATCGCCAAAAGCGCTGATGCGGCCATTGCATAGGTTTTTGTAAAAGCTAATGGCTTGAATAAGCGCCCTTCCTGCGCCTGCAGGGTGAAGATGGGCAGGAATGAAAGTGTAATGATCAGTAGCGAGTAGAAGAGAGCAGGCCCCACTTCCTTACATGCATCAACAATGATTTGCCAGCGGTCTTTCTTCCCTGCATGACGCTCAAGGTGTTTGTGTGTGTTTTCAACCATAACGATGGCTGCGTCGACCATAGTCCCGATTGCGATTGCAATCCCGCTGAGTGACATGATATTGGCATTGAGGCCTTGTACGTGCATCACCCAGAACGCAATCAGAATCCCCAGCGGAATCGTGAAGATGGCGACTAGTGCACTGCGGAGGTGTACCAGGAACAGGATTGTCACCAGTGCAACGATCAGGCTTTCCTCGAGAAGTTTGGTTCTCAGGTTATTGATTGCCCGTTTGATCAGGCTGCTACGGTCATACGCAATCTTAATCTGCACACCTTCCGGCAAGCCTTTTTCCAGTTCAGTCAACTTTGTCTTTACAGCATCAATGGTCTTGAGCGCATTTTCACCGTAGCGCATGACCACAATACCGCCAACAACTTCTCCCTCGCCGTCCCAGTCAGTGAGTCCTCGCCGTAGTTCTGGCCCCAGGTGCACATTCGCAACGTTGCGGATAAGGATGGGAGTTCCATTTTCATCCACACCAACCGGCGTGTTCTGAATGTCTGTAATCGATTGGATATATCCCAGGCCGCGAACCATGAATTCGGTCTCTCCCATTTCAATCAACTTTCCTCCCACATCATTATTGCTTCGCTGTAAGGCGACACGTACATTTGATAGGGGCACGTTATGAGCCAGGAGCTTGCTTGGATCTACCTCGACTTGGTACTGCTTGACGTAACCACCGATAGAAGCTACTTCTGCGACTCCCGGCACACTCATTAATTCGTAACGGAGAAACCAGTCCTGAATTGAGCGTAACTGGTGGAGATCGTAGCGATCCCCTCCATCAAGGACATATTCAAAAACCCATCCCACTCCCGTCGCATCGGGTCCCAGCGTGGGTGTCACGCTCTCTGGCAGACGATCACCGACATAGTTGAGATATTCCAGCACACGGCTGCGTGCCCAGTAGATATCCGTGCCGTCCTCGAAAATGATATAGACAAATGAGTGTCCAAACGATGAATAACCACGTACGGCCTTGGCAAAGGGAACCGACATCATAGCCGTGGTTAAGGGGTACGTCACCTGATCTTCCACGACCTGCGGGGCCTGCCCTGGGAACTCGGTGAATAAAATGACCTGTACATCGCTTAAGTCAGGGATGGCGTCCACCGGCGTACGAAGCATTGCGTAGATCCCGGCTCCTGCAACTGCAAGCGTGAAGAGAATCACGAAAACCCGATTCTTAACAGAGCTCTCTATTATCTTCTCGAGCATGGTTTCGGGGACAGTTTTTGGTTGAACAAAAGGCCTAAATATTAATGATTGTGCTGGTGCTCCATCGGTGCTGTTTCATCGGTAGCAGAGCGGTTCATCAACGTATCCATATCCGTCATCTGGGTCTCCGAATCTGTTGGCGAGGAGAGCATTTTGCGAAGAGTTTCCTGGAGTTGACTCTCGCTGTCCAGCATAAACTGGGCGGAGGAGACGACCTGTTCATGTCCAGACAGGCCAGCGAGGATGCGGACATACTGGTTCTCTGGCCCACCCTCTTCTCCAATTAAAACTTTACGAGGTTCAAAGCGACCATTTCCATGTGCAATGAAAACGATGGTCCTTGTTCCAGAGCGCACGATCGACTCAGAATGAACGACCAGGGCATCGGGGATTATATGTCCCTGTAATTCCACGTTGGCATACATACCTGGCTTCAGGTCCAGATCAGGGTTTGAGAATATCAGGCGGACATGGACATCACGTGCTTTTTCCCGCAGGTAGGGATAGATGTAGGACACCCGGCCGGTATAGGATTTGCCCGGTAGATATGACAGCTCCATTTTTACCGGCTGTCCATCGCTGATCCAGGGTACTTCATTATCATAAAAACTGGCATGTACCCACACCATACTCAGATCGGCGATTTCAAAAAGATCCTGGCCTGCCTCAATGTAGGCCCCCTCGATTGCGTTTCTTTTGACAACAATGCCCGTAGCGGGGGCTACCAGAAGGATGGTTTTCTGAATCTCCCCAGACTGGGTCAACCGATCAACTTCTGCTGACGGAATATCCCAGTTCTCCAAACGATTCCGGGCGGAGACCAGAAGTCTTTCAGCGTCTTCCTGTATGGATGGAAGACTGCTTTTTGCAAGTTGCCGGTAGTTATTGAGGGCCAGTAAATACTCCTGCTGTGTGGAGACCAGTTCGGGAGAATAGATCTCCAATAATGAATCCCCCTGCTGCACTTGGTCGCCAACAAAATGAACATGGAGATTCTGAATCCAGCCGGAAACTTTCGTGTTCACCAGAAAAAGATTCTCTTCGTCGTACTGAACTTCACCGACCGTGTGAATCGTGCGGGAGAAATCCAGCCGCTGGACCGGTTCGGTTCGAACTCCCATATTCTGAACTGTGACAGGGTCAATCAACACTGCATTATCTGATTGCATCTCGGCATCCTCCTCGTAGACAGGGATCAGATCCATGCCCATCTTTGATTTGCCAGGTTGGTCATAGATCTCTGTCGGATCCATAGGGGCGCGCCAGTAAAGGGTGGTTTGCTCTTCTGCTGGATCTGGCTCTTGAGATTGCATCCGCTTCGGTTCATTGGTCAAGCGTCCGAAAAAAAAGCTCGCAACCACGACAATCATCAGGAGCAGAATCCCGCCCACTATTTTGATTTGTTTTGGTGTAGTCATCATGCTCATGGTCAACGAAGTGATGGAAATATGTCAAGATCGGAGAGGGAGTCAATGCCGAGAACTTGCTCTAGGAGGGCCGTAATCTGCAAGTAGCGGGCGAACGTGTCTTCATAGTCCGTGTTGAGTGTGAACAGCATCCGCTCGGCATCCAACAGATCCAGGTAATCTGTATCCCCGGTGGTGTAGGAGTTGAGGGTGGCTTCAAGTACCGTTTCTGCCTGTGGAATAAGGCCCTCTCGAAATAGCAAGATCTGTCTGGTCACCTCCCCTAGTTGATGAACGAGGCCGGTGATCTCCGCCTTAAAGGAAGTTTCAAGCGACTCTCGGTGCGCGTTAATTTCGCTGCGATATACACGGGCTTCCTCCAGCTGGGCTCGCAACCGAGTTCGTTGAAGCGGTACCTTCAAGAGCACTCCGATAGCAACAGCATCTCGACCCGAAGCGGTTGGAGGCACATCAGCACTACCAATATCAAAGTAGGTGATATTCAGGCCGAAGTCTGGTTTGAATTGTTTTTGGGCCAGTAATATTTCTGCATCTATGCGCTTCGCAGTTGCACGAAGGGCGTCAATTTCGGGGCGTTCGCGTAGAGCAATATCGAGTAGCTCACCGGTATCAAACTCAATGAAGGGCAATGACTCCACCTGGATGGAGTCAAGGGATAAGTTTGTCGCGGATTGATTCAAAAGGTATGCTAGCGTTTTGACAGCGACGTGTCGCTGTTCTGCGAGCTTGAACTGCAGACGAGATAGAGCATTTCTCTCCAGTTGTGTTTTCGAGATCGCCTGTTGGACGTCCAAGCCTACCTCGTAACGGGTTGCCGCAGTTTGTTCAAAACTTTCCAGCCGATTTCGGAAAGCAGAAATATGCCGCTCCTGTTGTTGAATGCGATAGAGTTCGTAGTAGGCCTGCTTGACTTCAAGGAAAAGGGTCTTTTCGAACGCTTGTGACTCGAAATTCTTGGTTTTGGCGTTCAGATTGGCAATGGCTCCCCGTAGTTGTAGTTTCCCAGGGTAGGGAAAGGTTTGTTCAATGCTCCACTGACTCCGCTGCGTGCCGAGCGCGGTAAGGAGTGAGTAGGGTTGGTAGGTGATTCTCACCGTTGGGTCTGGAAGTGCGGAGACCTGATCTCTTCTAAAGGTCAATGCTCTTGCCTTCAGACGAGATGCCAGCAGCGACGGGTTGTTGCTGCGGACTTCTTCAAGAAGATCATTGAGGTTCAATAAAGCATTTACCGTCGTATCCGGCTGATGCTGACCATCAGCAGCGGTCGGGCGCAGTAATAATGCTAGAAATACGACGGCGAAGGTCGCACCAACGAGAAAGCGTTGTTTCATCAGTTCTGATCAAATAGAGTAATCCGTTGCAATACATCGAAGTACAGTAAGTCTGCACTTCGGTACTGGAATCACACTATTTCTCAGATCAGAAAGATGAGCAGCAGGGCCTGCCTGTCTACAGCAGGAAGTGGAGGGATGGTTTTTTGGGAATGCCTTTGATTGAAGTCTCTGAGCACTTCCTTTTCGAAGGGTTTGTGCGTGGGGGAATCAGAGAGCGGCTGCAAGTCATTCCGGCAATGGTTTAGAAACAGAGCCTCCTCAACTGCCGGTGTTGCTTCAAGTGTACAACATTGCAGGGTATCCGAAGAAGGGCAGGGCAGGTTTGTAGCATGCGTCATGCCCCCGTTTTCATGGATGCAGGGAGGGGTCTGATCGGAAGAATGGATTGGTTCCGATGTAGAATGATGGCTCCCGTGTCCGTCCATCTGACTCATTGCGCATATGGGTTGCAGGAGCGGTCCCGCTGCACTCAACAGTAGTCCCATACTAAGCAGGAGAGGGAGAAGCGTGTGTTTTCTTAGTGCAGAGAGCATGAAAAGGAGCGTAATTCCTTAGGCCGCGGCGGAGCCAAGACAATCCTGTATTGATACTACCGATGTCATTGGACTAGGTTCGATTTAGCTGGAGTGCCGATTAAATTTGGTAAACGGTACGTAATAATCCTCTGTCACCGTCCTAAAACTCTGTGAATACTCGATTCATTTCAGGAAATTAAATAGACTCCCAAAGTCTTACGGTGGCAGAAGAATCTACTGTAGTGTGAGGAGGCATGATTGCACCAATGGCGCGAAATCAAGAGGACGCGATCTTTCTCGGATACTATTCTCCATCCACATCTTTTGAGATCGTTGCAGATGAGTTTGTATGAAAGGTCCTGTGCACAGGCAGGCTACCTGCGGGACTGCCTATTGGGGAGGAGCGTTTTCATGTACTCGCAGATGAAGTCTTTCAGGGTCCTGAATTTTGGACCTCTGGAGGTCACCTGCCGCATAGCGGTTGGATTCCATTGAGTACTTGGATATCAGTTAAACTGAGGCCAGGATACTTTGGAAGGGTCAGGGAGTCCGTGGCGATAAACTGTTTTTGCATGCTTCCCCGATCAATCATCAGACCGGAGGATCCTTATGCTCAGTAACAGGTCTGCTCGAGTTCGTCTCCCGGGACGGAGCTGTGTAGAAAGCTCTCGAATTAATTCTGGTTCGCGTGTTCGGGCTATTAACACCAAGTCCCACCATCCCTCAAAAACGCCTTTTTTCGGTTATCACGTCCTTCCGTTCCCCTCGAAACGGGAACAACAGTTAACAACGGGCGAACCAGGGACGGATAATCTAAAGGCTACCGCTCAGTAGTAATGCCAAAGAAACTGGTTCCTGGCCTGTATGACAAGGTTTTTACGGAAGGGAATCATCATGCTGTCGAAGAGGATCCATCACTGCGAGCTCACACTGAGGAGCTGCAGAAACACACTGGGGTCCGACTACTGTCTCAGCATCTGAACAAACTTATCGAGCGTGCTCTGACGGATCAGTCGGAAAAAAATCGGGTTGAGCTGGCCAACGAACTGATTCAGATTATTGAAAAAAATACACGGGGTAGGGTAGTACAGCAATCAGATTTTGTGACAAATACCCGGTTGAAAGAGCTTGCGCAAGGCGTGCAAGCTCACGCAGATACGCAAACCAGACGACCGGGAATACCGCTTTCGCATTCGGAGTTGTTAACGAATGCTTCAAACGATTACCGCATTGGACATGAACTGAAGCGGGAAATTGAGTCTGCCGATCGGATTGATATTCTGATAGCATTTGTCAAGTGGTCCGGGCTTCGTCTTGTACGCGCAGCATTGCAGGACTTTGTCGCAAGAGGCGGAAAGCTGCGGGTGATCACGACGACCTATATGAAGGCGACCGAGCGGCAGGCCATTGATGAACTGATCCAGATAGGCGCCAAGATTAAAATTTCGTATGACATTCGCCGGACACGACTTCATGCAAAAGCATGGTTGCTTCATCGCGAAACGGGTTTTTCAACTGCCTTCGTCGGTTCTTCAAACCTAAGCGCTGCGGCACACCTTGATGGACTCGAATGGAATGTCCGGCTGTCCAAAATGGATGCCGGGCGAATCATTGATAAAGTTGAGGCCGCTTTCGGCAGTTATTGGGAAGACGTAGAGTTCGAATCCTATGATGGCAGCCTGGAATGCCGAGAACGATTTGATGCAGCTGTAAAGGAAGAGCCTCCGCTTGGACGCATTACGAGCCTGGAGGTCCATCCTTATCCGTTCCAGCAGGAAATCTTGGATAAGCTGGATGTGGAACGCACGGTCCATGGTCGGACGCGTAATCTTGTTGTTGCAGCTACCGGTACAGGTAAAACCGTCATGGCCGCATTGGATTATCGTCGACTGGCTCGCCTGATAAGCCCTCTGCGCCTTCTGTTCGTTGCCCATAGAGCGGAAATTCTGCAGCAGGCGCGCACGACTTTTAGAGATGTCCTGAAGCACAACACCTTTGGGGAAGACTATGTGGGCGGGTCACAGCCCCAGAAATGGGACCATGTGTTTGCTTCCGTTCAGTCTCTTGCAAACTTTGATCTCAATAAGATCAACCCAAAGCATTTCGGGATGATCATTATTGACGAATTTCATCATGCTGCTGCCAAAACTTATCAGAGGCTTCTTGAGCATTTTCAACCCCACTATCTACTGGGGCTCACTGCGACCCCCGAACGTGCGGACGGAAAGGATATACTTTCCTGGTTCGGAGGCCGCGTTGCTGCAGAGCTGAGAGTCTGGGATGCCATTGATCGTGGTCTACTGGTTCCGTTCCATTACTTCGGGCGGCATGACGGTGGAGATTTGTCTTCTGTGCGATGGGTTCGTGGTAAATATGATGACGCTGAATTGACTCGTCTCTTTACCGCTGATGATATTCGTGTACTGAAGATCCTGAAAGTGGTCCGAGAGCACATTGCCGATCCTCTAAAGATGCGTGCATTAGGGTTCTGCGTCAGTGTGTCTCATGCTGAATTCATGACGCGAAAATTCAATAATGCGGGCATTCCTGCCGCCTGCATTACGGGGAAGACTCCCAGAGAAGAAAGAAAAAGTGCACAAAACCGGCTGAGAGCGTGCAAGGTGAACATACTCTTCTCCGTGGATGTGCTCGGAGAAGGGGTGGACATTCCTCCGGTGGATACCATCCTGATGCTGAGACCCACCAATAGTGCTACTGTGTTTATTCAGCAATTGGGGCGTGGACTTCGTTTCGCTGAGGGTAAAACCTGTCTAACCGTCTTGGACTTCATCAGCAACAGTGCGAGAAAGTTTCGGTTCGACTATGCCCTTGGGGCCATGCTTGGGAGGGTTACACGCAAATCCGTTAAAGAGGCGGTTGAGAAGGATTTTCCTGCCCTGCCGTCAGGATGCTCTCTCCAGTTGGATCAGGAGAGTAAGGAAGTCGTTCTGAACAATCTAAAGGCTCAACTTCGTTATGGGTCGAGAGAACTGGTGCGCTTGCTTCGTCGCCTGGGAGACCGGACCACCTTGAAGACTTTTCTGGATGCAGCGGAGTTGTCAATTGAGGATTTCTACTCCAAAAGTCGCAACAGTTTTACGTTATTGCGCCGGAGAGCTGGTTTCTCCACGGCCAGTGAGGGGCCGGACGAGGCTAATATCGGAAGCAGATTAAAGCTGTTGACTCATGCGGATGACGCTTCCCGGCTCGACTTCATACGCCAAGCCGCCATGGGCAGTCTGAGCGTGAGCGAGTTGTCCGAACGGGATCGGCGCCGTCTCCTCATGTTGGTGTGCGTGCTGCTGGGTGGGAAAGCGGCAAACGATCTACGCGCAGGCTACAACAAAATCCTTGCTCATACTGCTATCTGCGAGGAACTCATTTCACTGACAGGTTTATTGAAAGAAAACATCGCACATACACCTTCCCAGTATGTAATCGCTCCCGAGGTTCCGCTGGAGTTACATACGAGATATTCAATGCTGGAAATAGTTTCTGCGTTCAAAAGAGTAGGAAAGGGGGGATTGCATCCTATACGGGAGGGGATTCGTTTTGATAAAGCAACAAGCTGCAATATGATTTTCATAACTATTCACAAAAATGAAAAGGACTATGCCAGCACTGCAATGTACCGGGATTACGCGATCAATGCTAACCTCTTTCATTGGCAATCCCAAAACAGCACTAAATCAGACAGCATAACGGGCCGTCGCCATACACACCATGAAACTCTTGGGATAACCCCTCTGCTCTTTGTGCGTACCGCCAAGAAGACCGATTATGGGCTGACAATGCCGTACCAGTTCTTGGGACCGGCATCATACCAGTCGCATGAAGGAGAACAGCCGATGAGCATTATCTGGAAAATGAAGTACCCGATTCCAGCCGACATTGTCCGAAACATGCGTCTTGCTGCATAGCGATTGGACTACATTGCGTACTTGAATATCAGGTCAATCGAGGTCAGGAAATTTCGCAGGAACCAAGTAGTCCGCGGCGATCAAAATTATTGCATCACCAGATCGATCATGAGACCGGAGGATCAGGATGCTCTGGACGACCTTCAGTAATAAGTACCACAGAGCGTAAGACCCCGTTGGGTCAGCCAGTGACTGACAGCCCGTACGGCCTCGCTGCTTCCACGCGTTGCGAGTGGCTTTCCCAGATTCATGACGCTCAGTAACAAATCTGCCTGAGCTCGTCTTGCGGGGCGGAGTTGTATGAAAAGCTCCTGCTCCAGCTCTGGTTCGTGTGATCGCACTATAAACACTAGGCCCTCCTGACCAATCATGCGCATCACATCAAGCACAACGACGTGACCGTCCGCGAAATGGTGAACCACCTTGTCGAATTCTGTAACTGCCGGAATTGAACCGTTCAAGAGGGCGTGATGCATGTCGAGTTCTTTGTGAATTTTAGGTGGGATTTGTGAAGGATATCCAGCGTGTTTTTGAGCGGACGCGTGATAAAAACTGCGTCCCGCTGCAGACCACTTGGTTGCATATTTTGTGTGAAGCGCAGCTGACGGGGGTGTGGTTTCTGTTACCCTGTAGTATCCAGAGCTGTGTGCCAAGATTAGGGCTTGTCTAAAGTAAGGTTCACTGTCTGTGGTAAGGAGCAGTCTACCGCCGAGTTCAAGACGTGCGGAGAGTAATTCAAAAAATGAGGCCTGCAGTAACCGCCGTGATGCATGCCGTTTCTTGTACCAGGGATCCGGGAAATTCACATAAACTTTTGAAAGACTTCCGTCGCAAAACAGGTTCCTCAGAAGAAACAAGCCGCTGCCGTGGTAGAGACGAACATTGGATAATCCTGCACGGCGTACACGCTTGAATGCTCGGGCGGCCGATGCGTGGGCTACGTCCGCTCCGATAAAATTCCATTCAGGATGTGCCTGGGCGACAGAGGTCAAGAATCCGCCGTCCCCGAACCCGACTTCCAGTACCAGTGGTGCCTCTCGCTGAAAAACCGCTACGTTCGCCGCCGGGAAAGACAGGCTCTGCAGGTCAAGCAGTATTGGCATACAAAGAATATCAGGCGTACAGGTACGCCATGTCTATGTGTCTGGCCCCGTTTGCGTCTGCGACCGCCATTCGTCCTTTCCCTCGAATACGTGCTCCCGCCACTTCACCGGCTTTATTGAGCGCATAGAACGATACATTGAAGGCGGGTTCGCCCGCTTCATTTTGCAGTCGGGCCAGGTGCGTGTGCTGTGCAATGCGCTCACATGCGTACAGGCACGCTTGCTCGGGACTGTCTCCCATACGCATACGCTCTACAATCAGAAAGCTACAGCAGTTTTCCAGATTTGCCTCCCCGCGTCCGGTGGAGCCTGCTGCTCCAACTTCGTTATCGCAGTAGAGACCGGCGCCTATACTGGGAGAATCGCCTACGCGCCCAGGGATTTTGAAAGCCAGTCCGCTGGTTGTAGTGACGCTGCTGATATTGCCCTGCAGGTCAATCGCGGAGCAATGGATGGTTCCCCAGTGGTCATAGTTGCGTCGCATTGCTTCTCCCAGATCACGATCCTCTGGGCCGTGCGGTGGCAGGTAGTCATCCCGGTTGGAGAGATTTTCTCGCCAGCGGACCCAGATTTCACGGGCACGCTCAGTGAGCAGGTTTTCAATCGGAAACCCGTGCATACGCGCGAATTCCTGTGCCCCTTTGGCCACGAGCAGTACATGATCGGTACGTTGAAGAACTTGTTGTGCGAACTTGGACGGATATTTAATTCCCTGGATTGAGGCGACGGCTCCGGCACGACCAGTAGGACCGTGCATGACGGCAGAGTCCAACTCAACGATTCCGTCTGCATTGGGGAGGCCACCGTAGCCCACAGACGTGTCGTTTGGATCTTCCTCTACCAGATTAACCCCCGCAATGATGGCATCGAGAGCGTC
>CAZCYQ010000058.1:0-19220 GCA_964503085.1 uncultured Rhodothermaceae bacterium
TGCCCGCAAATTAGCCGAAATCTCGTTGCAACAATTGAGTTTTGCAAGAGGCTCTGTTGACAAGCACTTTTCCGGTTCGGGGCGGCTGAAACGTAAGGCGCTCCACCGTAATGGGGCCCTTCGCTGCACTTAGCACCGCGGTGCGTGTCCGTATGGACTTATTCATCTGCTTCTGCAATCGCCAACGCGTCACGCACGGACGCGGCCAGTTCGCGCTTGCATTCCGCCAGATGAGTCACTAGAGGTGCGTGGCGCTTCCGCAGTCGGGAGTACGTGATTATCTGACGCGTGGACTGATAGATCTCGTTCCAGCGCAGCACTGCATACGCACAGGCTGGTGCGGCAAGCAGCAGCCCCACACCCCACGCGAAACCAATCCCGATTGCCACGACGATCGCCGCAATAAGCCACCAAATAACCATTAAGACTGCCCCGCTGAGGAGCTTCATGGTGCCGACCTGTGTCCGGTCGTGTGGAAGTGCGCGGCGTGCTACAATGCCCGAGAGCCGGTAGGGCGGCCAGCTCAACACCGTCCCAATTATCGCTGGCAAGAGCAGGACAGAGAGCCACAAAGCGCGGCGCACCATGCGCTGCCATGTAATGAGGGTTAATTCGAGTTTCCAGGGATCTGAAACTCCAGCTGCCTGCAACAGGGAGCTGTATTGATTTGCAAGCTTTTTTATCTCTTCCACCTGCTCAGGATCGCGAATGCTCAAGTTGCTGTACGCGGACAGCAGCCGCGAGGACCAATTAAGCTGCCAGGCCAGATCCTTTGCCCGTTCCTTGGGAGCGGTCCACGCGGCCAGAATTGGCACGACCCATAGCAGGCGTGCAGACTCCGCCTGCAAGACATTCTTGTCCAGACCGCGCTCGATTTCGACTGTCAGGGCCCGTACCGCCTGCCGCGCATCCTCTGCATACTGCTCTTGGTAGGCATCGACCCCGCGTGCTTCACCTACCGACAGCGCGGCACGCGTGCGGAAGCGAGTCATGCGCTCGTACCAGAGCCCAACTGGCAATACGACCACTCCACTCTTCCAGTCCGCAGCTTCGGCAGTCGTAAGAGCAATGCGTGCCGCGCCACTGCGCAAGGGTAGCAACTGTGGCGCATCATGTGAAACGCCCTCAGGAAATAATGCCATGGGCCGTCCTTGGCGTAAAAGCTCACGACATCGGGCAAAGGTCGCCTCATTACGTGCGGACAGATCCTCCGAATCCAAGGCCCCGCCGGGCTTGCCAATGTCCCTGGGACGGCAAATTGGCAATGCACCGAAACGGCTCGCAGCCCATCGTTGAACAGGGTTTGCGAAAATTGTGCTTTTGGCTAGAAAGGTGATAGGCCGCCCGCACACTGCCATAAGCAGGACTGGATCCAGCACCTTGTTCGGATGATTGAGCACAAAGATGACGGGGCCATCCTTGGGAAGTGTGCCGTGTACCTCAATTCCTTTATAGAAGAGCCGCACAAGGCGAAAGACCAGATATTGGATCAGCCGACCAATCATAATCTTACTCGTCTTAATTAGACTGCCCGATACTCATTGCCTCAGGGCGGCCACTACCTTGCCGTACAATTGCTAGTTCGTCGCCACAATTCCCCGATTGCGCTCCACGCAAGTTCGCCATTTCTCTCCAATCCCGGTGAATTTTTCGGGTTAGTTTTCGGTTTATTGGCCCGCATAGTCCGGAATCAGCGGCCCGCATGGTCGGAATATGCACACAGGGGCTGAATGGTTTAACACAGGAAATCAAAACCGATGCTCGGGGTAGATAAGAACTCAAAACGTTCATTCTGCGGTTATCTTCTGGGGAAATTCAAGTAGCCAGCCACAATAATTCCGGTAGAACCTTAAATATACCTGATCGTCTTCAATGGGGTGTCCTATTACGGATTTTGCCCATTATCCGTAGGATTTGTGCATATCTATCCCAGAATACCTGCCCAGCAGAAAGCACAAAACCTGCGATCTGGAACTGGGGCCAGATGCGGAGCAGCGTACGCATCAGTTGACCCAGTGTGAGCGCAAGCTCCAAACGTCAGATGTCAGGTCCCTTTCATGTGTCTACCATGTATCGCACTTAACGACAAAGGGGATATAGTCAGCGCTGACTACGACCCCCTTCAGTTCCTCAACGAGCTTAGGCATGGCTAGCTCGGACATCAAGAGCCGCGTCAAGCAGCACAACATCCTTACACAGTGTGGAGAGACCGACGTATGTGGTTTGGAGGATATGCCCGCCAGGCGAAACCCTTCTCAGTTTGAACATATCGTCGGGTTCCGTTGTGGTGAATTTGGCCGGTACCGGATATCGTAAGGACAGATAATCGCGTGTGCATACTAATTACCTCGGAGATTAAATTGATTAATTCCAGATACCAGTTCCTCCATCCGTTCCCGTACAAGTTTTTCAAATTCTTCCTGAGTAACAGACCGGCCTTTATTGGGCGCCGTAATTTCTATCTCGGTGTCAAGCGTAATGGAAGTGGCTTCATAGAGTTTACTTCCATTATCAATGGACAGCATAAGAATCAGGCCGGGTAATCCCCCATAGTTATCTGGACCAAAGGGAGCAGGGATCTCGGGTGCGAACCACGCTTCCACCGAGAGGGTGTCCATTGTAGCAGTTGCTTTCATGACCTGTCGATCAAGGAGCATTCCTTCTTCTCCCGTCAATTTCCAGGCCAATTCAGGCAGTTCCCCCGTAACCAAAAAGTCACGAGTAAGAAATTTGTAATGATTCGTATAGGTTCCTTCGTCCAGGTCTCCTACGGAGGCGATCAACTGGGGGCCTGAACCACCCGAACCTGAAGAACCGGGGAAAAAGGAGATCATCATTTTTATAGCCCTGTCTACACTTTGTGTCTTAACTCCAGGGTTTTCTGCACTTTCCTCCTCTTCCTCAAGGAGACGCATATTGCTCAGGGTTTCGTTGAAATCCAGCACATATGCGTTGGTGACCGAACTTGGTATCATGTCCTTGAACTGTTCCATCCCAGGAAACTGATCCATTTCGGGGGGAAACTCAATATTCAAAGCAACAGTATGCGTAAATGTTACTGTGCCAGATTGCGCTTCGGCATGCTGTGGGGAGCGTACTACAAGAAAAGCCATCGCAGCCAAGAGCAGGATCGATATGAGTTTGGGAGAGGGACGGATCATTGATAAATGGCAGGTTGATTTTGAGGACGTGAGGCTGGGCATATTCGTACAGGCGTGGGCATTGACAAAAAACTTCGCAGTGAAGTTGCTACAAACATTGTCGCCTACAGGTTGCAAGCCATCATAGAAAAAGGGCTTGTGTGCCAATTTTGCAAAAGCGCGATTTTTACTGTATTCTGAGGGAGAGGTCCAGACCTCCGAGATGGACGTAAATGGTGGTGGCAAATCGTATTGCGAACCTTCTGAATGCGTCGGTCAAACATATATGCAATCTTCGCCCCTCGTTCACGGGTGCCATTACACTTGCAACAGCGTCAGGAAGGGGCGTGTGCTTCGCTGAATGAACAGCTTCCAAGATGGTGTAACTCCTCATGCACCCACCAGATAATGTTGCGTGCTTCAGATACCGGCAGGCGGACTTAGGAGCCAATTTTGAGTTCAGTCGGTCCAGGTGAAGAGCAGCCGCTGGCTTCAGCGTAACGTCCCACTCGAACGGTCTATATCCCACGCCTCATCGCGAAAGATGTGTTGCGTGCTGACTCGCACCAAGCTTAAAATCACCTGGAGCTACGGCACAAACTGGACATCTCCTCCAACTCTCTCCATCATGATCTTCATGTACTCCTCCTGTGTTACTGAGATGCCTATCGGCGGGGTTATCGGTTCCTCAAGGCCTTCTTTTAAACTCTGAGCAACAAAGCTCATTTTCATGGACATATTTTGTGATATCATGGCGTTTACCGACAATGGTAGACCTGGAAGGCCACCAAACTGCTCTGGTCCGGCAGTCGTTGCAATACCGGGTGCATACCATGCTACGACCTCGAGAGAATCCGAAACAAACTCCGCCTTCTTCACCGCGTGATCAAGAATCGTGCTGTCAACATCAACAAGCACCCAGTCAAGCTTTTGAAGATCTTCTGACATCACATAGGGCACGCTTTCACCCATACTGGGCATTTTGCTTGCTTTCGTTTGCTCATCAAAATCGACAAACACGGTCAATCCCATACTATTGTCAAAACTTCCAAAGGGGCTGACGTTGGGGCGGGAGCTAGGCAGTTCAGGTATCACCATTTCCATAAGAGCTTGCGCACCACTGTAATGCAACAGCATTGTAATGGTAGTTCGCTGGTTCTGCATCTGCTCAAATGCTTGCGCCATTTGAGCGACCATTGCCGAATCTAACTCCATACCTTCAGGCAGATTGGCCATGACCGTTTCCATATCCATCTTCATTTCGGTTGTCATGGAGTACTCAACCGTCCCTTCATCCTGTGCAAAAAGTGTGACGGGGCTTAGGATAGCTAAAAGCAGAATCAGACAGCGTATTGGTTTGAATAATGAACCTCTTGCAGGATTATTTTCGGAAGTTGGATTCAAGTAGTTTTCTTGCATGATCTCGGCCAAAATATTTTAATATCGCGGGGCAAACGGCATCAAGCTGCCGTTGGTTCTCTCAAAATATACGCGATTGTATTCAATGGGGACACCATGGACCTAGCCCAAAACTCTGCCCAACAGAAAACTCAAAATCTGCAATCCGGCACTGGAAGGCCAGATTCAGAGCAGCATATACATCAGTTGATCCAAGTTGTGTGCAAGCCTCCAGACATCAGATGGCAGGGCGCTTTCATTTGCCTACACATATTTTTTGTGCACCCACAACATCCTCGAACCGTCGGGAAACCCGCTTCACCGCAAAACGCTCTTAGTAGCGTACACGCTCAAGAGGAATAACCTCGGCGTTCTTAGTGTGGGTTTCTTTATCAATGATGGGTCTGTGTTCCAGTTATTTGTTGTACACGTAAGTCTCTGCCACATCGTGCGCACTGTTCATTAGGTCATCGGATTGTCAGCCCGTTTGGCCGTGGTCGTCGGAACATTGAAAATCATCTTCGACGGAAATCGCCGGACAGTCAGTACAAGATGCCTCAGCAAAAATCTACATGACCCGTGAACCGGAGAATGGGGAAGAACATTTGCCAAACAGACACACGCAAATTCACGCCTACATCGTACGCACGAACAAGCAGTTCTCAGGCAATACGCTGACGCGACATCTTTATGTACGCACGGAAAATCACCCCAGAAAAAAGCACCATCATTAAAATTCCATAGGTAGACAAAATCTTTTCAGCACCTACAAAAAGTGAAAGCATACATAAACCACAAGTAACAGTCACATAAAAGCGCCTGCTGCCTGATTCGTCTGCAGTTGCCCATCTGTGGACAGACCAAGCAACCACACCAATAGCGCACACTAACAGTAGGGGAAATAGTATATCAGACATAAGCTTAGAGGGAAGACGAGCGATTACTTAGACCCCAATATACAAAACGTTTAAGCATGAAAAGAACTTCTCAAATTCGGTGGAATCCTCGGTTTATCGGTTGCTCACATACAAAGTCCAGCTACTTCACTCTGGATACCCTGTTGCCACCACCTGGGTCTAACGTTTCAGTACCGCGTGTCCCAAGTTCAACTCGGTGTTCAGCGTATCCTGATTCTCGTGGGCTGCGCGGTCAGCTTATTCACAGGCATTCAGGATCACCGAAGATACCACGTTCAAAATAGGCCAAGGGTAGTGGATCATGGCATAAGGAATAGGGACATGGTCTGCATTCCAAGAATACGGACCCAATAGGCTCCGGGGGGAAGTCCGGATACGGAAAGGGTAACATCTCTCCGGCATAAGGTTGTTTGCGTCCGTACGCGCTGGCCCAACTGGTTATAGACTTCAATAACTCCGCATGTTGGGTTGACCAAGTGAACATTCACCGAACTTTTGCCAATTCGTGCAGGATTGGGAAATAGACTCAATGGAGAAGGGGCTGGGGGAGCGTCGGATGATGTAAAAGCATTTGCTCCCAGGGCGCTTGCGCCTGGAAGCACCTCACCCTCGAAATTGAATAATGCGAGATTCTCCCAGGGGGAGCCGAAGCGGGGGGCAGCAATGTATTCAGGTGCCCAGTAGCAAATTCCCGAAGATACATGTTCCCATAATTTCCTGATGAAGGCAGCTTGCCCATCTGGTGTTGCAGGATAGTCCGGTAATACATGTTCAGGCAGACCGACAGGGTTATGTGTGTTATCCTTCCATGCAAGTGTCCATGGGTACGCGGTTTCGATAAGCATAACAGGTTTGCCGTAACGGTTCTCCAGTTGTCGAACAACCTCGGAAAATTGGTCAAACGGACCATGCCAGAACGGGTAGTATGAGATACCGATCAGGTCATAATCAAGTGCATAGGGGGCGAGGTTACCAAAAAACCAATGTGCTCCGTCAGGGTCGCCTCCCCGATCAATGTGCAGCATGATCAGGGCAGAGCTGGCATCCCGTACGGCATTTGCTGCCGCGCTAAGTAGCCCCGCCAGTCTACTCCATTGGGCCGGAACGTCGTATGAGCCCCCAACGCGTCCGGTGTTCCATAGCATGCCGTTAGTGATTTCGTTGCCGGTTTGGACGATTATAGGAGGCGTGCCTTGTTCTGTCAGGGCCCGAATAGTCCGATATGTATGCGCATAGACGCTGTCACGGAGTGCAGACTCCGAAAGGTTGGACCAAGCAGCGGGCTTTTGCTGTGTAGCCGGATCCGCCCATGTATCCGAGTAATGCAGATTGAGGATGATTTTCAAATTGAGATCATGTCCTCTGCGCGCCATTTCCAGCATATCCGGCAGACCGTCGCGCCGTTCGGTTGGTGTGTGGAAGAGCCTTAACCGAATGCTGTTCAGACCGTTTTTCTTCAGAATTTGCAGAGCATCTCCTGCAAGATTCCGGGACGTGTACACGGCACCGCCCCGTTCCAGTTCATCCAGCATAGAGACATCTGCGCAGCGAAGCGGCTGGGACTCTGCGAATGGGGCGATCGCAAAAATACCCAACAAGAAAACCAATACGTTGTAATTGAATTGCATTTACTCGGGGTAGCCGCACTTGGCGTAGCCGGGTATGGGTTGAAAGTCCACGTCAGGGATATGTATGGATGGGCGGTCTGTTTGTTGCTCGGAGCAATAAGTATTCCCGGTCAATGTCGGCATGCAGATGCAATTCAGCAAATGCATCGTCGATGAGGCAGTCTGGCACAGCGAAGTCCCCTGTATGTACCCCGCCTGATTATTTTGTGCAGCCGGTGGACTCCGTTTTTTATGCCGTATTCCAGCCAAATATTATCCCCAATTTAGTCGTATTATTATTTTCCAATCTTAATTCAGGACCGATGAAACTACGTATTTCAGCATTGTTTGTGTTGCTCATGATCGCTCTCAACGCAGAATCGTCAGAAGCACAGATTAATTACCAATCACCTCCCTCGCCACTGGACCGCTTGATTAATGCACCGGTCACACCGTCGGTGCAGCTTAGTCCAGATGGCAGCCTCATGGCCCTGTTGCACAGGTCCAGTCTTCCTTCAATAGCGGAGGTTGCTGCTCCTGAGATGCGGCTCGCGGGTATGAGAATCAACCCAAAGATCAACGGTCCGAGTCGGTCCTCGGCCTATCTGGGGATAAGCCTTAAATCGGTGGATGAAAGCTCTGCACGCCCCGTCACAGGCATACCGGAATCAGGTGGGGTTCGCAATGTGTCTTGGTCACCTGACGGGCAGCATATTGCGTTCACGGTGAATTCGGCTGATCAGATTGATCTGTATGTCGCAGAAGTCTCCACGGGCGTTGCCCGAAGATTGGCGGATATAGCCGTTAATGATGCGACATACGGAAGTGTCAGATGGCACCCGAGTTCGAGATCCTTACTGGTTCGTGCAGTTCCCGAAGGGCGGGGAGCGATGCCAGCCCAGCCGGAGGCTCCCAAAGGCCCGGTTGTTCAGGAGAATTTGGGTGAGCAGGCGCCCGCGAGGACTTATCAGGATCTGCTCTCCAATCCTCACGACGAGGACCTGTTTGCCTGGTTCATGGCCTCTCAGGTGCTCCATGTAACTTTGGATGGCGAGGCTAAGCCGCTCGGTCCAGAGGGGTTGGCCCTCATGCCGTCACCATCCCCTGATGGACAGTACATCCTGATCCGTGCCTTGCATCGACCGTTTTCTTATTTGGTGCCGTCAGGGCGTTTCCCGCACAGCTACACGATCTACGATTTGGATGGCCAATTAGTCCGGGAAGTAGCGCGGCTACCCCTCGCAGAGAACGTACCGGTGGCGTTTGGCTCAACCACTACAGGACCGCGCAGTATGAGTTGGCGGGCAGATGCGCCTGCCACGCTGGTGTGGGTTGAAGCGCTCGACGGCGGCGACGCAGGTGCCGAAGCGATGTGGAGAGACGAAGTTTTCATGCTTCCGGCACCATTTGAGTCGGCTCCGACTTCTTTGGTGAAATTGCATTTACGGTACGGTGGCATACAGTGGGGGCATGAATCTCTAGCGCTCGTTCGGGAAACATGGTGGTCTACGCGGCAGACAAAAACGTCTGTTCTGGATCCTTCCGCGCCAGGCAAGATCACAAAGGTGCTGTTTGATCGCTCAACTGAGGATCGGTACGGTGATCCTGGTTCCTTTCACATGACGCGTACTGCACGGGGCACATCGGTACTTCGCATGTTTGATGGTCAACTGTTACTCTCGGGAGCAGGAGCGTCTGAGGAGGGCGATCGCCCTTTTCTACGAACAATGGATCTGGAGACCGGAGAGATGGTGACACTATTCCAAAGCGAGGCACCTCATTACGAACGTCCGGTAACTGTAATCGACGAATCGAACATCTTAACGATACGGGAATCTGGTGATATCCCGGCGAACTATTTTGTGCGCAACCTAGAGGACGGATCCTTGATGGCAGTGACAGATTTTCAGCATCCATACCCAGAGTTAGCAGCTGTGACAAAGGAAGAATTGGAGTACACACGGGCCGATGGTATACCTCTGAAGGCAACGCTGTACCTTCCACCCGGATATGATGTCGAGCGCGATGGCCCGCTACCAACGCTCATTTGGGCATACCCGCGCGAATTCAAGAGTGCAGCCCTTGCTGGTCAGCGCAGTGGCAGTCCTTTTCGGTTTAAGTACATAAGCTATTCTGGGGCAATTCCCTATGTGACGCAGGGCTATGCGGTACTTGATGGTGCATCTATGCCAGTGATTGGAGAAGGTGATCTAGAGCCAAATGATACTTTCAGGGAGCAATTGGTAGCCAATGCTCAGGCCGCGATTGATGCGGGAGTGGCCAGAGGAGTTGTAGACCCCGATCGGGTCGCAATAGCGGGTCATTCCTATGGTGCTTTTATGACAGCAAACCTGTTGGCACATTCGGACCTATTCCGGGCCGGGATAGCAAGGAGCGGGGCATACAACCGTACACTGACCCCCTTTGGGTTTCAGCGGGAGGAACGTTTATTCTGGGAATCACCGGAAACGTATTATACAATGTCGCCCTTTATGCACGTGGATAAGGTGAACGAACCGATACTGCTCATTCACGGCGAGGCAGACAATAATTCTGGAACGTTCCCGCTGCAGAGTCGACGCTTCTACGGTGCACTGAAAGGACTGGGTAAGACGGCACGTCTGGTAATGCTTCCTCATGAAAGCCATGGGTATCGCGCACGGGAATCCGTGGGACACGTTCTCTGGGAAACTACTCGCTGGTTGGATACCTACGTAAAAAACGCAGGAACATCGGTAGAAGTAGCCGAGCCCAGTGGACTGGATTTGTAGGCAGACTGTGCGGTTGTACTGGTCTGAAGATACGCGGCCAGTTCAGTGGTAGGGCATCACAACGATGCGTCTACTCCGAAGAGACTCCTAAGCCTTAGCTGTTTCGATCAATCTGGATACTGCGTCAGACACCGATGCGGGCATCGCAGGACTATTCCTGCTGGCCTTGCGAATAAGTCTCTTTACATGACGGGACAAATCCTTGCCGGGATCACTGTGGGACAGTTCCGTCAAGAAGCAAATAACGATACTACTTTCATCGGTTCTGTCAGGGGTCAGGGCCACCAATTGATCCACGATTGCTGGATCCAGCCCAAAGAGCACCAGTTCTTCAAAGGTGTCAATGTTCAGGCGATTGATTGATTCATCCGTGTGTAGAACATTCAATCGCTCAACCAGTCGAGAAAAACTCTTGTATGGGTCGTCCTGTAAAAATGCCGGGTATGCTGGCTCCCCTATAGAATCGGAATCCCAATCTGGTTGTTGAATATTGCGGCGCCCAGAATACACTCTGGGAAGTGGAGATGAGTCATAGACTACATTTCCGAACGACGCTTGTCCATGAACAGAAGGCGCTGAGGGAGGAGCATAACAGACCGTACTTATCCCATGATGGCCGGCAGCCAATGCCTGATCGATCTTCCGAAGTGCGGGAAGGGTCTCCGGCTTTTCCTCTTCGCTTCTTTCAGCTACTAGTACATAACTCGTGTAATCGGTTACCAACTGGTAATCCACCGCCATCGATGCAGATTTAGCCGCATCCATTGTTTGTAACCGAGTATGAGCGGCGATCCGGGGCAGAATGCTGATTAGATGTCGACTGCTTTGGGGTTTGGTTGAAAACTGCACTTCCTGAGTGACAGTGCGACCGTCCTCGAATCTCATCACCGGCCGGCTGTTCTCTCTGGGAGGGTTGCTGAACCAGGCGAACACGTGGAGCGTGTCACCGGCATAAACGGTTTCGAGTTTATCCGGTATTTGTCGAATTGGTGCTTCGGGCCACTCAATCTGCATTGAACTGACGCTCGGCTGATGGATCCGCTTGAAGTGGCGCACAATGCGCTCCGACATGTTTTCTTGCGGGGATACCAGTTCGCAAGCTCCTGAAGTTAACTCGCTGATTTTCCGAACAAAGCCCTCAGACACTGCACTGCTTACGCCAACGGAAAAGATCCTGTGCCCAGATTTTTGGGCGGCAGCAATAACGCGGTCATCATCCCAGACTTGGCCATCAGTAATCAGCAACAGATCAGATGATAGTCCTTTGATCGATCCACACTTGTAGGCCGCTTCCAGCGCCGCACCAATCTCTGTTCCTCCCATGTCCGCATCCATACGATCGACAAACTGTGATGCCTTCTTGATATTGTTTGCGTTGGCGAATACAAGTTCAGGGAAGAAGAGATTGTAGTTAGAACCAAAGGTGATCAGGTTGAAGTAATCGTTCGCTCTGAGGGACGAAAGAATTTCGTGGAGGGCCTCTTTCGCCTGGTCAATTGAATCTCCACTCATAGATCCCGAACAGTCTACCACCAACTTCACACAACGGGCTGATTCTGTAGAATCCTCGGGGAGTACTGGGTGAAACGATGCAAGCGCAACATATTCTTCCCCATCCTGCGCATACAGTCCGTCAAGAACAGATTGGGAAGCCTTCTTGGCAACCATAATGAAATCCCGGTCCATTAAAGCACTTCCACCCGAGAGGACAAATTCCATAATGCCGTTTTTCGTTGATACACGCACGGGATGCGATGGACATTCGAAGTCGGCCAGCGCCAGTTCTCCTTCAACACGGAAAGTTAGCGAAAACCCATGGTCTACTGACAATGCATATTCTGGGACTTCATGCTCAGCAAGGCCCGCAGCCGTGGGGTCGCCATATCGGGGGGCAATTGTGGTTGGGAGATGGAATCGAAGACTATCGCCCTGCCAGTGATGCAGTTGAGCATATTTGAACTGAATAGTAACGCACTCATTGGGCAGGAGATTCCCTACGTTTATTGTAAAGAGATCAAGTTTGCTTTTCTTCAGAAGCACTGCGGAGTCACCATCAACGATAGCATCCTCGTAGTTCTCCTCCGCCTTTTCAGCTCGTTTGACTGTTCCGCGCAGTGTTTTGCCGTTCAGTTCCAGGGAAAGATCTAACAGCACCGCATCCGAGGGGAGCGGAAAAGTATACACGGCCTCAATGTTGGTTTTTTGCAGATTCCGGTATGTCTGGGTCACCGTAACTTCGGATACCAGCCCCAGTAAGTTTGCTTGAATGTCTATGGATTCGAGAATAATTTCAGTTCCGTCAACTGCTTCAAGTCTTGCTATTGTTGTGGTTGTCATAGGTCGTGCCTCCCCAGGCGTATTGTGTGAGTTCTATTGTTAGTTATGGTTGTACCGAAAATTCGTGGAACCCTAGGCCCCCAGAGCAGCCCGTGTCTCGATTTCATCGAGAAGGGCTAAGTGGCGAGAGAATAATGGCCAAATCAGGATGCATTCCTGAAAGCCGGCACTCTCCCCGGGTTCTAAGTCTCCGGTGACAGTCAGCGGTTTCTCATGGTCTTCCAGTGCTTCGAATTCTTTGCAACGGAAAGACCTATATCGAACTCCAAGATGTATCGGCCCGGTGTCTTCGGCGACTTTACGGATATCTGAGTGGTTTAGTGATGAAGTAAAATCCACTGCGAATAGTGATCTCATGTAGGTCTTTATTCTTTGCTTGATTGAGTTTTTTCGTAGGCCTCGATTATGCTGTCAACAAGTTGTCTGACTTTTTTCGGTGACAAATTGGACCTCGCTGGATTGATGGTTAGCTCTATGCCCTCATCAATCATAACATGGCTTCTGATTTCGATAGATCCCTTTTCCCGCGGCCTTGGTGGCGGCACCAGCGTTTCTGTTTCATCCACCTCCAGTAGCTCACGTATGCGCTTCAAAGACAAACCAGCCTGCTGCCATTTACGAATCTCGATAAGCTGTTCGAGATGACGTTTTGTATAGTGGGCGCCACGCCCACCTCCTTCGGGACGGTCAACAAGTCCTATCTGGATGTAATAGCGAACTGTTCGTATCGGCAGACCGACGAGGCCGGCCAGTTCGTGCAAAATGAACATGTGTTTTTTCTTTCATAACACTTAATATAAACAGTATTACTGTTAAGATAGTAAAAAGTTTCAAAACCGGCAAATGAGAAGATGATGCACGACCTAGCCGGCCTTGGATCAAGTAGCCCTTTTTTGGGCCTGCGTAGGACTGATGGCTGCTTGTTGAGCTTCAGCCTTAGTGTCATTTCGTACGGGGATGCCTTAGTATGATACGCTGCTAAAACACTCAGGCAAATTCTGATGTAAATCACGAAAAATACAGCGCCTCGTGAGTTCTTCCTTCCTTGTGGTCGAGAGGCTCATTATACCAGTTGATTGGGAGTTTGGGGCGGGTTGTTCCAAGAGAGCCCATCCCACCTATGCGTTATGGCGGCTGCCGGCAACGCGTACGGTGAAGGTTTGCATACCGCTGCCGACGGTATTGCCCGGCGTGCTCAGCAGCACATAGTCGCGATTGTACATTGTCGCTGACCTGACGCAATGCGAGGACCCGCTGGGCGTCTTCGTTGATGTCAAAAGCCACGCACATAAACCGGAGTGGAGGCGCTCGGGGAACTGTTTTGGGAGCCTTCGGTGTGGTAGATCTCGCCGGGCAGCTGCCGGGGACCGCAACTTATTTGTGACGCACCAGCCGGCCCGTTGCGACGTGATTGCCAGCCTCGAGGCGGTACAAGTATACGCCGCTTGGCCAACTGGACGCGTCCAGCTTTGCGGAGTGCGGGCCGGCAACCTGTCGTTCGTCTACGAGTACGGCCAGCTTGCGTCCAAGCACGTCGTACACCGTCAGCCGTACTCTACCCGGTGCCGGGACGCTGTACGTGATTGTCGTCACGTCGCGAAAGGGGTTCGGATAGTTTAGGGTCTTGACCACGCCGGACGGGAATTCCACGGAAGGCTCTGCGGACAGGGACATGGCACCGTATTTCGCGATGAACAGGTTGCCTTCGCCCCGGGCGTACAGCGTATCCGCACCCAGAATCGCCCGATCGGCCCGGAAGCTGCCGACCACGTACACGTTTCCCGAAGCCCCTATCGCCAGCGTTTCAATATAGTCCCCCGTGTCTCCGGTGGTCTCCAGATGGAGAACCCGCACGAGATGGCCGCGTTCGTCGTAGTGCGCCACGAAGCCGTCACTACCCTCGGCTTCTTCCTGCGTCAACCGGGCTCCCTCGAACTCGGCGTAACGCCCCCGGAAAAATCCCCCCCTGTATCTTAAACGCGATGCTTAATTGAGTTCAAATTTGGAGGGATTGATGAAGTTTAAAGTTGGAGGCACAGCCGAAGATTTTTGACTAGGCGCAGGAGTGTTTTTCCGAGAACACAAGTGCATTGAGCTCGTGTCAAGCATCGCGTAAGCGCGGGTAACTCCCTGGGAGCAACCAATCGCCCCCTGCGTCTTGAGCGCCTGGGGGGGAACTGTGCCCCAGGGAGTACCGTGATCCACGCCCCGTAGGGAGTTTGTGCCATTGAGCACCGATACAGGGACAGACGGAACGTCACGGTGACCCGCAAACCCTTCAACCTAAAAGATACTTAATCATGGCTATGAAATCTCAACCTATCATTTTTGCGGGGATTGACTGGGGCTCCCAGTTACATCAGGTCTGCGTCCTGAACTCGGAGGGCACGGTTCTCGGGGAGCGCGGTTTTCCCCATTCCGGGGAGGGACTCGGTCAATTGCTGGATTGGGTGCTTGCCTGTGCAGGCTGTGCTGCGGCGCATGTTGGCGTCGCCATTGAAATTCCGCATGGTCCCGTTGTGGACAGTTTGCTGGATCGAGGCATTCGGGTCTTTTCGATCAATCCCAAACAGCTGGACCGCTTCCGGGATCGCTTTTCGCCGGCCGGGGCGAAAGATGATCGCCGGGATGCACGTGTGCTCGCGGACGCGCTCCGCACCGATCCGGCTTGTCTGCGTGAACTTGATCCACTGGATGCCCGCATCGTCCAGTTGCGGGAGTGGTCACGGATGCACGACGAACTGACCAATCAGCGTACGCGACTTACGCATCAGGTCCGCGACCAGCTCTGGCGGTACTTCCCGCAGTTCCTGAAACTCGGGTTCTCGCTGTCCTCTCCGGTGATGATGGCTCTGTGGAGGCTTATTCCCACCCCAACACGTGCCCGCCGGGTACGCCTTTCCTCCGTGGAAAAGGTGCTTAAAGCACACCGGATTCGGCGTTTGAATGCAGAGCAGGTCCTCCAACGCTTGCGGACACGACCGGTCACGACGGCTGCCGGCGTCTTGGAGGCGGCAACTACACGTGTCAAATTGCTTCTGCAGCAGCTTGCGTTGATTGAGCAACACCTCAGCGAGGCGAAACATGCCATGGAAACGCTCCTCGCATCGCTCTCCACGGAGCAGAGATTAACCCCGGCTTCTTCTGGAGAAGAGGAGACCCGTCCTGGGTGTGAACCGTCCTCTTCCAGATGTACGTCGCGGGATGTGGAGATTCTTTCCTCCATGCCCGGCGTGGGAACAACGGTACTGGCAACGCTCCTCTCGGAGGCATCCAGCTTGTTCAAGAACCGAGATTACAAAGGCCTCCGTTGCTTGTCTGGCGTCGCTCCCGTCACGCGACGTTCGGGAAAATCCTGGCGGGTGGTCCGACGACGAGCCAGTCAAACACGTCTGGTCAATGCTGTCTACCACTGGAGTCGTGTGGCGGTCCAGCACGATCCCATCAGCAAAGCGAAGTACAAAGCCCTGCGTGCGCGAGGCCATAGTCACGGCCGCGCCCTGCGATCGGTCGCAGACCGCCTGTTGGCCACCGCTTGTGCGATGCTCCGCGACCAAACCTGCTTTGACCGCAGTAGAGCAACCGCCGCAGCAAAATTACTCCAACCAGCCGGTTAACCCCGGGAGCATATCAAATGAAACGGCAGGGGAAGATGAGATGGACAAACAGATCGAAGAACGATCCTCGAAATGCATGAAAAACGAAAATTAACCCCCATCATGTAACTCCAGAGAACTCACGTAAATCCCAAGTCAAATAAAAATTTGAAATCAATCAAATTTTCCCGTTTTTGACTTGCATTAATGGTAGGGAGTCCCCCCACATATTATGTGGCCATTCTCTGCGACCTCCAGGCCGCCCGGAGACACCACATAATGGCTGTCCAGCTTCCGGGCCCACAAAAACGTCCCCTGCGCATCAAACTTCGTCAGCACATTCAGATTACGGGCCTCGTCTTGGGCAGTCAGCGTCGTATCGCTGACTGTCAGCGTATTGATCCCCCAGTCATCAACGGTCGTCTTGCGCCACAATACGTACATATTCCCACCCTGGTCAAGACGCATGCTTGTCGGACGCGCCACGTAATCGCCCGCAAAGGCGCGGTAAATCGGCCCCAAATCATTGCGCAGCGTACTGATTGAAGGGATGTAGGAGATTCCCAAATCGTTTAGCGTTTGAATGCGTTGCAGTGCGCCGTCGCTGCTGCCGTAATGCGCCAGCACGACGCCGTCTTCCGCAGCGCTTAAAGAAGGAGGTAGTTCGCCATTGGCGACGGCCCCGAGCACCATATTGCCTGCTGCATCCACGTCAAAGGCCGCCCTGCCGAACCACCCGTTCGAAATCCACAGGCTGCCCGTGCCGCCTTCTACCTGATGTGCCCAGCGCACTCGGCCATCCGGCGCGAAGCTGGCCGCGAATACATCCCATGTAGCGTGGTGGAAGCTTCTGGACGGAGCGAGAACCACATCCGGCGAAAAGTATAGCGTGTCAGTGTACGTGCCAGCCAGATAGAGATTGCCCTGCGCATCAAAGCGGATCCCCTGTATGAAAATGGTCCCCCATAGCGGCGTAACCTCGCGTGGTCCGATCCGGTACTGCACCGAGCCCTCCAGATCACGCACGGTAACCATGGCCGAGCCTGTCCTGTCAGGCTGATATCGTCCGTGACCTTCGCCATGGAACAGACGACCATCAACTACGGCAACGGCGTGGCCGGTGCTGTACTTGCTGGCATACGACGGGGACCATTCACCAGGGAGCACGCTTCCTGGCTGCACGAATCCCAGTTTGCCGGTACCGCCATCGTATCGAGCCAGAAACCCGGTACCACCGACTGGCGTGTCTAGCATGCGGACATCCGCTGAATCCGCCGTAGCCTCAAACCAGGCATCTTTTCCCCTGCTCAGCACGCCGGTCACAAAGACTTCTTCGTGCGGGCCAATGGTGATATCCATGCGAATCACGTCGTCCCCTGCGATCCAGGCCTCCCGGATCCACGTCGCCGGTCCGAAGGACCGCGCTCCCGCCGGTGCGTGCACCAGCAGCAGTGCAAACAATCCCGGTATCAGCAGGCTAAATTGCTGTAACTGCATGAATGCAGGGGCAATTGGTGGTCCTGTGGCTACTTGGCCAGCATCATCATGCGGGTTTGCCGATAGGCCGACGTTTCCATACGCAAAAAATACGGCCCGCTGGGCAGCCGGTTCCCATCCAGAGCAACGGTGTGTTCTCCTGCCGCCTGTACGCCATCCACTAGCACCGCCACTCTTCGGCCCAGCACGTTATAGACGACCAGACGCACCTGATCCTCTTCCTTCAGCGCGTACGATACGGTGGTTACAGGATTGAACGGGTTCGGATACACGCCGTGCAGCTCCGTTGCAAACGTTACTTGTTCATCGGTATGGAGCGCTTCTGGTACGACCAGACTTGACGCTCGGAGTTGACTCTGGTTCTGGCTTGCGGGATATGTGGCTGGCACGGACACCGTCCGTAGCGTATCGGTGTTCGCCGAACCGAACGTGCTGAATACCGTCACGTGATAGGAATACCTTGTCTGTGAACTGCCTCCGCACGACGCATCGGTGTCGGAATACGTTTCGACGTTTGGACCGAGGCGCACCACCAGCAGCCGCGTTCCGCCATCGGTTTGCCGCACGACCTCATAGCCGGCTTCGCTCGAGGCCTAGTCCGTCCAGGTGAGCACTATGTTGCCCGATGTGCCGCACATGGCGACCAGCTCGGTCGCCCGCTGAGGGCCAATCACACGGCAATCAAAGAATTCGGCATGTATCGCACCTGACTCCCCCTCGGTGGCAGCTGCGTACATATGATTAGCGACGGTATAAAAATCCACCGGATCCGGTTCCATGGCCAGTGCACGATTGAACAACTCCGTGGCCCGCGGCGCACCCACGGACAGCCTGCCGCGCAATGACCAGACGGCTCCCGAAAGCACCAGTGGGGCTTCCGCAAGGTTCACTACCTAGGGCTGGAGAAGAACACAGCCCAACTGTACACGCTATTTGCGCTTGCCAACTTCCATATGGCCGACGACCGATTACTGTGCTTACAGGGATAGGTATGCCCTGTAAGCACAGATAGGGTACTTTGGCCCTTCTTTCCGAACTGCATTACCAGAATTCAGACCAAAATCGCACATCAGAGGCACCACTAAACCCATTTTGGACGGGACTTGCATATAACATCGCGTTGATCAGACATTCCTTAGTCTAAATATTGACTATGATGCATGCGGTGAAGCAGATGCTCTCGGAGGGAGTTAGAACTCGTGAGTAACGACCATTTACGGAGGAAAACTCATGACTTGCACGTAACATGGTGCCTATAAGGGGGTTTGTTTGGGTGACAATGGAAGGGCGGTCAGGGCATATTGATTCTGCGGGGATCTTTGTATGGCGGAGAAAGAACGATTAGTTATGAATCACGAAGTCTCGGGCCTAGTATATGTCTGGAATGGGAATTATATGGCATAGTTCAATATCCCATCAATTTCACGGGTCTTAGGGGTCGGTAAACCGAACGCCCCTCGCCGTGCAGAAGCCCCAATCCCGGAGGCCAGTATGTTCGCAGACGCGTTGAGGTCTGCATGATCCGCATGTCCACAAGACACACACCTGAAGCTGCGTTGTGTTTGACGGTTTACTTTGTCCACGTGCCCGCACGAGTTACACGTTTGGCTTGTGTACCGTGGATCGACACCTACTACCGTCTCAAATTTATAGTCGCAATACTGGTTGAACCTGCCGTGCGAAGCGTTGAGCATGGATCGATTCAGGCCTGCCTTCGCGTTGACGTTCTTGCCAGGGTTCTCTACCGTTCCTTTCGCGGATGCTGTCATGTTCTTCAACTTCAAGTCCTCGCGGACTAACGCCTCTGCACGATTGGCAAGGAACCTGCTGTTTTGGTGGGCTTGATTCTTGCGACAATTCTTCTGTTTACGCTTCCACTTGGTGATCTTCCGCTTGGTTACTCGTCTGCGATTTGATCCTTTCTGCTGGCGCGCTAACTTGCGCTGGTATCGCCGTA
>CAZCYQ010000059.1:0-19087 GCA_964503085.1 uncultured Rhodothermaceae bacterium
GTGATGAGCTGGATAAAGAGCCAATATCGCCCCCCGCGATAGGGCTGGATGTTTTGGATTACGATGGTTTCTACATCAGTGATTTTCATGGGTGAGATGCTCCTGTTTCGTTATAAATCCAAATCGGAATCCATATCAAGAGAGCTTTAGATCGTCGGACACATCAGAGAGCAACTCGTTGATCTTTTGTACTTGCTCTGGATCGGGAGTGGTTTCTCCGCTGAACTCGATACGGACGTTAAATTTTAGGTTACTGCCGACCGCTGCCTTAGCTATGTCTGGGATCTGATCCGCCAAATCCTGGATGCCGTTGGCTTCCAGGGCAGCTTCTGCAGTAAGCATTCCCGATGGCGTCGGCTGATAGCGGTCCTTTTCATCCTCGCGCACTTTTTGGTCTTGTGGAATCTGAAGGACCACATGCTGGGCACCATTGAAGTCGCACGGCCATGTGATGTTGCTATCGCTGAGTTCGATCCATCGGGCGCGGATACCATCATCTATCGCCGACTTCACTGTGTACCAGGGGAGGATCAGACCTCGCTGGGTCGAGAGCGCAGTGGTGATGGCAAGGGCGTTTGTCTTATCGTTTTTCCACGCATCTGGGATCGAATCGGCCATCAGTTCGGCAATTTCGATCCGATCGGGTGGGTGGCGCAATATCGCAGTGGGCCTGAGCACACCGGCAGGGACAGGCTCCTTCAGGATGGACGCTGGTCCGTCGGTCAACCACACCAGCCCTTGTTCTACGGCTTGTGAAATCGCAATCTCGACATGCGCTGATTCGCATTTCGGGATGGTGAGTATTTCTTCATATCCTTCTTGGGGTACGGTAACAGTGTGATCACCGGCGAAGTAGTCGTACACATCCTGGACACTGATCTCCTTGCCCGACCAAAGTCCCGGGAGCTTCTGATACGCCAACAAATCGGGCGCGAGTTCGCTCAGTGTGGCAAATTTGGGTAGAAATACCTCCAGACTGGAGTCTTTGAGGGCAGGCTCATCAATAGTCGTGCGCCAGAATGTCCTGACTGTGCGGTCTGGTCGCACGATCTGTGCCACCCAGATTCCCTGCTGAACGCCTTGTACAACTGTATCCAGAATCTCCTTTCCGCGCAGCATCTTGGGCAGTTTTGGGAACTGGGCGAAAGCACCGACCAGATCCTTGACCCGACGAGATTCCTCGTCTTCTCGCCACAAGTCGTAGGGACCTTCCGGCATCATTGCTTCTGCGCTAATCGCGGTTTCCTGGATGCGCGATCGCTTGTCGGCTTTAATGATCGTGAATAAAGGTTCGTCGGTCACCACGATTTTGAACGCATGGATATCATTGGTTTCGTTGACGGTCACGACTATGGAATATGCCTGCCTGATTGCATCCGGGATGCGTTTGCTTGCCGTCCTTATTTCATCGGCGAGCATCTGTTCGCGAATGGGATCGATTTGCTGGTCCTTGAGTTGATCGCGGACTTCTTGCCAACCCAGATACTCTCGAACCCGCGTGCGCACGGCCTCGAGGCCATCTCTGGAAGGAACGGCGAGGACGATTGCATTGCGATAGACCCGGGGGCGGTCAGCCGCGGTTGTCTCGTTGATGAACCGCTTCGTTTCCGCGCTGGGTTTGCCGGATTCCGAGGCTGATTTTGGACCGAGGACTGCGTAGTGAAACTCGCCATCGTCTGCGATATCGGATGGGCGTTCCGGTAAGGTGTGAACTCTTGCTCCTGCCGCGGATGCGCCCGTGGTGAGTTCCTTGAGTTTTTCGATGGCATCGATGACCTGTGATTTTACGAGTGTGTCAGGTACGCGCATATTACAGGCATCGTGGTGCATCTGGCGCAGGTTGGGGCGATTACCCAGCCGCCATGCCCTCGGCAATTGGTCACCCGAGTCGGTTTCTCCTGTGGCGATCTCCACTTCGTCTAAAAACCAGGACACGTCGGTCCAGCGACGCAGGGCTTTTTCCAATTCTATCTTGTCCGGGTTGGCAGCTCCGAGTAGTACGAGTAACTCGGGCGTCAATGCTTTGTGACCGATTGGCTGAGAACTCAGAAATACCGAAATAACTGCCTGTTCTATCTCCCGGTGGTGCAGACCCGTCGCTTCGGATTGAATCTCACGCGCTTTGTCGAGTTCGCCTTCGAGAATGGGACGCCATTGCTGATGGCTGCCAGTGTCTGTGTCAACGCTGGCAAAGGATGCGAGTTCTCCTGCGGATTCGGCAAGATCGTTCTTTTCCGGGTCGTCCAAAAACACATTTGGCCCCACCAAAGGACTTGTGTCCCACTTTTCCGCATCGCGCAGGGCAATGGCAAATGTCCGCAAGATGCCGCGGGTGCGCTGGAATCCTTCGAGTTGGGTCCAGCGGGTGTAGAAGATTTCGGTGAGGTCCGGGTGAAAGGGATAACTGTCTAAATAGCGTTTTTCCGCGTTTACCTGCTCTTTTTTAGTCTGTTCGTCGAGTGCGGCGATATTACTCACCACCGAGGTCACATGCGGACGGAAAACGCCCTCATCGCTAATGGACTCGGGTTTGAAGAAGCGACGTCGCAGAACCTCTGCTACGTCCTCTTTGCTCACGGGACTGGCGTCTTCTTCCATCTGGCGAACAAAGACGTCGGATACGTCTTGAAACAATTCGTTTCCCAATTGGTCATGTTTTTTGGGATCCGAGGCGAGAAGTGAGGCTACCATGGCGCAGCGATCTACCTTCACAACGGCTTGCGTGAGGTATTGAAAGAAGCTCATTAACCGTCCACGCCAGTCCGGGTCATTTTCCACTTTTGTGCGGATATACATCAATACTTCATCGAGGAGAATTAGAGTTGAGAGATCCTCTTCTTGTGGCCTCGACAGCAGTTCTATAACAAGCGGTTCCGCGGGGGGTGTTTCGCGCTCCTCGTCTTTGCCTTCGGCGTGGATGAGCTTGAGGCCGTCCGCTCCCGCCAATTGAAAGGCGAGAATGCTCCAGGGATGCTTGAGCATTCTGACAGTGCCATCGGGTCCCGTTGTCTCGACGCCCATTTCCAGGTCAATCTTGTCGAAGCACAGTGCCGCGACCCGTGCCTTTGGCGGCTTGAAGCCAATGTGGGCCTCGAATTCCCGGACTGCTGGCAGATCGGGCAGCGCGTCTGGGGCGTGTGCCAGATGTCTGAGTGCGATGAGCGTATGGGTTTTGCCGCCGCCGTAGTTGACGGAGAGTTTTCGATACGCTTTGTCGGTCTGACCAGCCAGGCGGAGACACACGTCTTTGACCAGTTCTCGCAGATTGTAGGTGGGGAAGGTGAGCGCGAAGAACTTGTCGGGGTCTTCGTAAATTGGTCGTTGGCCTTTTTGCATGACCACGTCGTACAGATCAGCGGCAAATACGGCCAGCGAGAGTTCGCCGGTCTTCAGGTCGTCGCGCAGTTGCACGACCTCATGCCAGGGTTTATAGGGGAGTTTTCGCGTCATGTCAGACCTCGTTCAGGTGTTATATCGCATCTTCGAGACGCCGGGCAAGGGCGTCAAAATCCTCGCGACATTTCTGTCGGATTGCGGCGATCCGGCGCGATGCCTCTTCTCCGAGAGACTTTCGACCACCGTCGGGTGTGTCCGATAAGTTGCGCTGGGTGACAAGCGGCTCGAAGTAAATTTCCTTGACTTGTATTTCAGCTCGAACATCCGACCACTGCCAATCTCTGGGCAAATTCAGGCCAGCGAGGACCCATGTCTCAATTTCTTCCCAGGCGTTTTCAGCCAGGAATATCCGAGTATTCCCAAATTCTCGTTCGATGTGGTCAAGTCTCTGACGCCGGTTCGTGTCGCCGTCACGATCAACGCACAGGATGAAGATATCCGTCATTCCTTCGTGTTTTTCGACGACCTCTGCAATGCGCTCTCGTTTCAGTGCTTCTCCAACGCCGCCGAGCAGAGGGTCACGGCAGACATCAACAGTTACACGCGGCTTACCTATAGATCGAAAGAGCCGCGAGAAAAGGGGTTTTAGAATATACTGATCTTTGCGGAAGTCTTCGGGAATGATGAGGATGTTCATTCTCCATCGACCTCCGCTTCGTCGTGGTCTTCGGTGAAGGCGAGTGCGGTTTCTAACCAGCCTTCTGTAAGGAGCCTGCCCAGTCCCTGGGACTTGCGCAATTCCCTCGCGTTGGGCAGTTCGGCAACTCGGCGGATGATGGCGTCGGAAGAATCTTCCAGCCGGCAAACGACGGACATGTTCTCGAATGTGCTGTCGTTGACAAACGTCAATAGGTCCGGCGCATGGGTGGTAGTTATTATCTGAAAGTCTCCCTTTGCAGCCTGTTTTTCGATCAGTTCGAGCAAGAGCCATTGCCGCGCCGGGTGAATGCCAGTGTCAATTTCCTCAAAGAAATACAGGCCCCTGGGATTTCTGCCGAGCAACACAGCCAACATGGCGAGAAAACGCAGCGTGCCGTCCGACGCGCTGTACGCGGACACTTGGCTCCCATTTGTCTCGCGGATCATGAGATGGACTCGACCACTCGGGTCACGCGGGAACTCGAATCCCTGCACATCCATGGGCGTGAGTTCGTGTATCCAACTTGTCAGAATCTCCTGTCGTTCGGGATCAATGCAAATTTCCTGCAGTACAGTCGGCAAATTTTCACCGAAATCGCTCAACACGTTCGCACCGGGGAAGGAAGCCTCTCGCATTCTGTCCGGAGACAGTTCTAGAAAACGCATGTCAGACAGGATGAAGTAGATGTCTGCCATCTTTGGTATAAGCTTGCGAAATGTTTTCTGGCTGACTGCTTTAACTCGGAAATGTTCTATAAGCTGCATCGGAACTGCTTGATTTGATTCAAGCAAAATCTCTTCCTGCCCACTGTCCCACGCGCCGCGAACTCTGAGATTCTCACCGTCACTTTGTGCTATGTAGATGGTCTCTGATTCGACCTTAAGTTTCTCTTTTTTTATTTGAAATTCACCGGGTTTTCTTTCGTCGGGACCGACCTCAATCATATAATGCGCCTTCTCAGAACGCGCGTTCTCATAGTCAAGCTTCATCCCAACCTCAATAGAAAACCTATCTTGTCCAAAGCGGATGATTTCATTGGCAGCACCGCGGATTGGTTCCCAATCCGAGCGAGACTTCCCGCCGATAATCTCTGCCAGCGTATAGCCGGTACCTATGCCGCACAGGAAGCGGAAGGCGTCGCGGATATTACTTTTGCCGCTGGCGTTCGCACCCACGATTACGGTGAATGGGCCTACGCGCAGGGTTTCGTCGGCGAAATTCTTGAAATTTATGAGTCGAATCGACGTAATCATCGGATTTTCTCCTCAGCAATCCGCAGTTCATAGAGCTTTTGCAAATTTAGCCAGAACTCTGAACTGGTGTCAAAAAAATGAGCCAATCGCAGGACCGTATCGCCAGTGATTGCACGTCGCCCGTTAAGGATTTCGGTGATTCGGCTGGGGGACACGTCAATCTGTTGTGCGAGTGATGCTACGCTCATGTCGAGTTCTTTCAATTCCTCGGCGAGGTGTTCCCCGGGATGAATTGCAGGTATGGACATTACATTTATCCGAATTGGAGCCGTCTCTGGCCCGGTTTCTGGACATCGTCGCGTGCGGCTACGTGGTTGCTCAGGGCTTCGAGAATTGACCGCTCATCGGAACCGGCGTCGGCCAGTTCGATGAGTGCCTGGAGTATCTGATTGAACAGGGCGTTGCGCTGGAGGCCGCCTGTGTCGAGATAATCGTCAACTTTGACCTGGTCTCCGGCGCGCCAGAGGTGCATCAGTTTGTGTACCTGGTCGATCAATGGCACGGGCCGTCCGCTCGGTGCGTTGAGGCCGAGGTTGCGCCCCGTGCGTCGGCTCCAGGTTTTGAGTTTGACCTTTGCGCCGCCGCCCGTGGTTTCCGATTCTTCTGCCTCATCGCTGGCTCCTCCCTTGCCCGATTGGGCCAGGAGATCATACTGATTGACCAGGGCCGAGTCGGAGAGGTTGCACGACAGCGCGTAGAGGATACAGCCGCCTACAGGCGCGTCTTCCATGCCGAAGTCGTGGCGATGGAGCAGGTAATAGGTGGTTACATCGTCGAG
This sequence comes from uncultured Rhodothermaceae bacterium, assembly GCA_964503085.1. Taxonomy (GTDB): domain Bacteria; phylum Bacteroidota; class Rhodothermia; order Rhodothermales; family Bin80; genus Bin80. Next base: position 6,068 of record CAZCYQ010000059.1, read on the forward strand.
TCCAGTGATAGCTTCTTCGTCATCCTGCGTCAGAACGCGACCAACGACGAAATCGACGACCATGCGCCGCACCTCGCGCAGAAATTCCGAGACCGTCATGAATTGGTTCGGATCATTCGCCTTCTTGACGACGGGGTGCTTGCTGAAGGCTTCAAGTGCTGGCCCGGTCGCGGCCCACACAAAGTCCGGCCCTCGAATGCCTGCGTCCCAGAAGTCACGGAGTTGCTGCGTGATATTCTCGCGCATTTCATTGAGCACAGTGTTATCCCAACCGGGGCGAGCAGGGGGGCGCTTCTTGCAAACGATCCAGACGGAGGATGACAAGGCGGCGGAGGCCCTCGCACGGGTCCTGGTACCCATCTCGGTCTGAATAGGCCAGGACCCGTCAACAACGAAGCCAGCCCGGATCAAGGCGGCAACGAGTGTCTCCCAAGCATCGGGTTGCTTGTTGGCGAATACAACTACGAGTCGTCCGTCTGGTCGCAATGCAGCGTGACAAGAACGAAATGAGCGGGCCATGCCATTTTCATAATTCTGCTTGGATAGTTCTTTGTCGCCACCAAATCTGCTGGCGTCGTCTATGAGTTCGCCATCCTCTGCGTCATGATCCCATTTGGGGCTAAGAGCTTCGGAGAAGACCGACTCCACCTCAGGAGACAATCCATATGTTGACCGTCGAAGCCAGACATAAAAAAAGTCCATGAGAACGGAATAGCCGATTGCGTCATAGTAAGGGGGATCAGTAAGGATAGCGTCGTACTCCCCTGACGTCTTAGTAGCACTGATGGCTTGTACGCTTGTTATTTCTACCAATTTAGCTGGTTCGAGTACGTGGTCAACACAACGTGAGACCCATTCAAGTGCGCCGTGGTAGTTGCCGGATGAATCGGATAACGGATTGACTTCAGTATAATCCCACACCATTGGAAGCGCAAAACGCGCAAAAGTATGTCCAAGTGTCTCCCTACCGTTGTGCCAGGAGCAGACCGCACTGGAGTAGTCAGCCAGTCGATCATTCACAAGTGCAAGATTTGCAATCAGAGCTTCGCGCCAACTCGTTGACCAGCCATCGAGTTCTTGCATCATGTTTCGAAGGATAAGAACAAATCCGCCAAGAGCCAATAACTGCCGATTCGTGAACAGCTTCCGCCAGGAAGTTTTTCCATATTGAACACACCACGTATTTCGTTTCGCGTCCTCAATGATTGGTTCTTCCGGCAATCCAAAAGGGATATCCGCATACAGTGACTGAAGCTGTTCTTCAGTCACTTCCGCCATCGCAAGCTCATGATCCGTCGGCAAACGGTATTCTTTACCCTTTTTCCTTCCTCCATCCACCACCACAGCCGTCATGGTAGCATTTAGGCGGCCGGCGCGACCTTCGAGACGGATATCTTCCATGGTCATGATCGTGCCGCAGCAGGGGCAGGTTGCGCCGGTGCGAGACATGGTTCCTGCCCCGATGCGCTTGTCGTGTTCTCGTCGCTGTGCCGCGTTGCCGCCGTTTTGCGGTACATTATTCTGCACACCAAAAACGACGCCTGTCTGGTCGGCATTGGGTTCCATCGTGAGTAGCACACGCTTTCGGGATTTCTTGCACAACCATTGCGTCTTGAGTAGCGGTAGCGTGGCACGACACTGTTTACAGGTCACGGTTCGCGCCCAGAGATAGGCCACTGTCGGTTTGGCGATCCAGCGCGGATTGTTCTTGTCCTGGAGATAGGCGTCGTCAAACTCGGCGTTGAGCGGATCGACTTGCGGCACGCCTTCTTCGTCAACCTCCAGCAACCGTCTGCTGGGACGCGATAAAAATTCTTCATCTGACTCTAATGACTCGAAATCGGCGTAGGTAGGGTAGTGCGAAGATAATTCTTTGCGCGCTCTTGCCAGTACCCACCGACCCCAGGCACGTACATGCCACGCGAGGTTCGCTTCGAGTATGGGATCGTCGTATTGTACGAGGTCGAGTTGGATTTCGCCACCATCGCCATGGCCAAGCCTTTCGAGGAATGTCCGTAAGCCAGCTCCCTTAAACCCTTTCGCTTTCAGGAATCCCTCCATAAATTCGCGGTCCTTCAGCGCGAATTCGGGCAATGGGCGGGTTTGACCGGCGAGTTTTTGAGGGTATTCGAGGGTACACTTGAGGATGAACCATGCAACCGGGTTGATGTCCATGGCGGTCACGTCGCAGCCCAGACGCATCGCTTCGAGGGGAATAGCACCGCCGCCAGCGAATGGGTCCAGCACTTTGGGTGCTCGCCCCCCATAAGCCTTGCGGATTTCTTCGCGGAACCACTGGATATCCGGATCATTCTCTCTTTTCCAGTGTAGGATACCGCCGATCGTTTCTTCTTTGACTTTTTCGACTGTACGCCCGCCTACGCGCTTACGTTCGATCTTTTCAATCACCCTGCCGGCCATGCGCTCCAGAATCTCGTTCCGTTTCTCGGAGTTGCCGGGATCGGGAAGCAACGTCGCAATCAGCGCGGCCCGGGACGCGGCCAGTGGTCGCCTCGCCGGCCATATATGCAGCGTAGAGATATGCCCATGCCGCACGTTTTTCTCGTGAACAGAATCCAGCGAGACCTGCTTGAGCGGAAAGGCGACTTCGATTAAGCGTTTGTCTTTGGGGGGCATTCTTGCCATCCTCGAAACGTGTTGCGTAAATCCGACACGAAGCGATTGAAAGAACTGTCCGCTCGCGCGGCGCGGTTGATATTAATTTTTTGGATAATATCTTTAGCATATTCGATACCGCCGATTCTGGGTGTTGTTCCCGTGGCATAAATGGCCTCAATCAGCAGTTGTTTATAGCGATCTCGAGCACATTTCTGATCGGGTGCGTCGCAGCCCCTGCCGAACACGGCCCTGAAGGCCGCGCCGTCGAGCAACAGCCAACGCTCTATATGCGGATCGGGAATGGCAAGGATTATCGGCGCGGGGGCATCTTGGGGGGCGATCTCTCGCGTACGCTCGTTCAGTCCTTTGCAATTGGCGTCGGTGACAACAACGATCAAGTCTGGCCAGGGACTCCCCTGCCGCTTTAGGTCGTGTATGTAATTGTCAAGCTCCGCGATGACTTTTCCGTGACCACCTACTGCGTTGCGCCAGTCGAGGTGTATAGGAATATTGTATTCCTCGGCGACCCGGCGCACGAGAGCACCAATAACTTGTTCATGCGCGTTGTCCTCACCGAAGAGCGCAATCTCACGCATCGAAATCCCCTCTCAGAGTGCGCTCGGATACGGAAAGTGCCTCCTGCTTGTCCGAGAGTGCTTGATTGGTATCAGTACTCCGTCCCAATGGTCCCCAGGTGGAAAACGGCTCGATTCGCGTTTTGCGGTCGATTTTGTCCATCACAAACAGGGAACTTTTCGGTAACAAATCGAGCAGGGTCGGCGAGTGCGTGGTGACGATATACTGCGTCTGTCTCAGTGTCTCCTGTGTTTTCAGGAAATCCGCGATCAGTTGGATACGGCGCGGGTGAATGCCGTTTTCCGGTTCCTCAAATCCGACCAGTGCAGGGGCTTCGTCAACTCCGGTCAGGGCCAGAAGTCCGAGCATACGCAACGTACCTTCCGAGATTACGCGGGCCGGTATCGCAACACCGCCTTCCCTCAGACGAAGTTCGACTTCTCCAAGATCGCTTACTTCCACCTCAATGCCGTCGATGTTCGGCATCAGCGTATGTAGTGCCTTTTCGATCCCCCTGAACTGCCCGGCATCGGTTGCTTTCATGGTATTGAGGAAGGCAGCGAGTTCTTCGCCCATCAAGCCGATATGGCGCACTTCCTTTACTGGATTGGCTGCTCGCATGCGTTCGCGTGGCTCAAAGTAGAAGAACAGCCAGCTTTCCAGTTCACGCCGCGCCGCCGCAAGGTGGGGATAGTGCGGCTGATAAAGAGGCATAGACAGGATGCTGTGGTCCAGGTAACGGTCATAATAGGTAGGGTGCGCTTGTCCTTCGTGCCGCAGGTGGATTCTTTCGCCTTGCCGTTCGAGAAAGGGCTTGCGCCTGCCAGTGGGTTCTCCATTGGCATTCAAGGCAGCCAGGTATTCATCGGCTACGCGCAGGATGCCCGATTTGGGTAGCATCTCAATCTCAATTCGGTAGCGCAAGTCGCGTTCGCGGACGCCAGTGGGAGGCTTGCTTCTCTCTTTAGACCCAACCTCGCGGTGCGGACGCCGCATTTCTCGTATCTGTCGATTGACAGCATTAATGACCGCGTCCGACAAGCTCAGGTCGGCTTCAATCGAGAACGATAGCTTCTCTTGTTCAAGCAGGCCCTTGATGCCTTTTTGCCCGATGGTGAAGGATTCAAGCGGTTTGCCGCGATAGGGTGGATCAAAGGCTTCTTTGAGCGTCCGACTCGTCCCCAGCTTTGATAGCAGTTGTAAAGCATCGAGCAAATTGCTCTTACCAGCCCCATTCGGTCCGAACAGAACCACAAGCTGAGACAGAGACACTTCTACGTCTTCAAGAGACTTGTAACCCTGGATATGAATACGCTTTAGCATATCGGTTTCTCCATTGCCTTGATGTTCCAATCAACCACTTGTAGCGTCGGGATGTGTCCGTGCCGCACGTTCTTCTCGTGGACAGAGTCCAGCGAGACCTGCTTGAGCGGAAAGGCGATAAGGCGTTTGTTAGTCATAGTGTGGCCTTTATACCGTATTGTTAGCTGAGTGTTCGCCGTCGTACTGCGAACTCAGTATCACAGATCAACTCTTTTACGCCATTCTCGTTCATGTCTTCATAGGCCCTCAGCAATCTTAGATCCTCGCGTCCCCCTCTAAACGCGACAGCCGAGGCTACAACTTCTAACGCCTCAAGCGATTGCCGAGCTTCAAGCCACACCATTAAAGTTGCAAAAATCTCATTCCAGGAAACATCGGCCTTCAGTCTTTGGTCAATCCAGCGATCAATCCAACGTTGCCGTCTCTTCTCAACCATACTGTCGAATTCTTTAATGACACGATCGCGATTCCATATTAGGTGTGCGGACGATGCCTGTAACCGACTATCCAGGAGTTTCTTGCGTGTAGCAAACCAGCCGCGATCATTGCACTCATCCCAAAACATTAAGATATCCACGTCAGACAGCAGATTCAAGTAAGGGGCGAGAGCGAGCACTTGACTCTCTCGTTTGAGTCCCGGGCGGCCTTTTACTTTTATTCCGAAGTTCATACCCAAATTCATCATAAGTGCGGCTGGCTTTGAACAGTCTTTGATCGCGGCGGCTGCGACCTCCAACAGAGGCTCTGTCGCAACATATAACGCAGCTTGAACAAAGTTGGGTGAGAAACCGTGGAGATCCCAGTGTTTGAGGAGAAGACGTTCGGCCTCCTTAGTCGGTAATCGCATGATGAGTTCACTCGTAATTCTGTCCCCTCCATCGCGATTGCTCAAGAATTTATCTAATTCGTCCGTCAGTTCCGGTGACCATAGGTAGCGCGTCTGATACCACCAATAGTCCTTGTTGTTCGTGCGTAGCTTTTCGATCAGAGCCGGGATTGCTTGTTGGTCCCCACGGATCAGTCGTTGCTCAAGGACGCGGTCAGCAAGGTACTCTGGTACTGAGACCCTACGGAGTACGTCCAAGTCATCATCTTGTTCAGTTGCCGCCCATAGCGAAAATGCCGCAGACCGAAGAAATTTGTCGTTCTCATCATTCTGCCAAAGGCTAAGGAGAAGTTCACGCGACTCATCTGACATAGGACGCCCCTCTTCCTGAGCGCGTCGCCATTCACCTATTGCAGTATGTGCAAAAATAGAAAACGACTCGGTTCCTTCAAGCTTCTGTTGAATCGCGGCGAGTTCCTGTACCAAGAACGCTAACGCCTTTGGATGATCTATACTGTGCAACATAAAGGTGATAGGCCATTTCAGATCGTCATGAGTTGCACGCTGAATAAAATAGTCAATTGCTGCGCGGGGAGGACATCTACGGAAGGCGAAGCGAAGTCCATGGGCTGCTAAGGCGTTTCGAGGTGAGTAGTCACCTTTCCTTTTCGGTTCGTCCGGCAACGCCGCCCAGGCGTCACAAACTGGTCCGAGAAAACGTGCTGGCTCATTTCCGCAACACTGTCCGAAAGCCCAGAGATATTCGTCGAGATGTTTAATTTTCTCATCGTCAATATTCCAACAGATTTCTATAGCGCGAGCCAGACCTGGATTGCCGATATGACCGGCCAGTCGCAAGGCTCCTAATCTTTTCGAATCATTCAGATCCTCCCGCCTGAGGAAGTCGTCAAGATCTCGACTCAGTTTAGTACCGTGACGAAGCTTTGCGTGTTCTATCTGAATGTCTCTCCACGGAGCACCAACACCCGGTTCCAATTTCATACATAGCTCAATTCCACCAGTAGTCTCTCCGTTACGCAGGCGGGCGAGTTGACCGCTGTAGGTTCTTCGATCTGAGAATTTCCTGGCGATCGCAGGGACGTGCTGAGAGTCCGTTTCCGCCAACATGGCTAACGCCTCCAATCGCAGGTGGAGGTTGGAGCGGTCATGCGTGGCTGGATTGTCGAGCCAGCTATCAATTGCCTGAAGTATAACATCGTATGAGGTCTGGGTTGTGTCTCTGACAAGGCGCAGCGCGTGGAATAACGCGAGAGGGTTAGCCTCGGCAACACGCCGCAGGAAGTCAGGTTCTGGTGAACTCGAAACTAAAACAGTTCCTATCACTTCGGCATAGTAGGGTTCCGCAACAATATAAGCTGGTAAGGCATTTCTGTGTTCAAGTTCTGCCGCCGCGTCGGCGAGGATCCAATCTCTCACCCGGTCATGGCGAAATACGAGTCGTTGATTCACAGTTGAATCCGTGAGACGGATCAATGCGCCATCGTGTGCAATGCGGGCAATCAAACGCAATGGGTCGCCCTGAACATTTGTCCATTCACGGACATTAAGCCAGTGTGGGTCAATTTGCCGATGGGCGAGCATCTCTTCCGCAAGTACGAGTAGTGCCTTGTGGTATTCGGCTGAGGGATATTCTTTTTCTGTTGCTGCAGTTCGAGATAGGGAGTTGTTGACGAATTGGCCAATTACCTGTCCCGGGTCAGGCGTATTGTCGAAGTCATAGAGAGCGATGAGAAGAGGGTCGTGACCGAGTGACCGAGATATAGACAATGCGCTCAATGAACTGAGTTCGTTGCCAGCCAGCCGTGCTCGCGCTATAACTGCATCACTACCTTCATTCTCGCTGAAGCCACCAGCGAATACAAGGATCGGTTCGATGATTTTGCGGGCCTGGTCTCCCAGCAAAGCGAGCGTTTCTGGCCACAAGGGGCATAAGAGATGCCAATTACTCTTGTCTTCTGTCTCTGCTTGTGTGCGGCTCCAGTTTGCGATTTTTTCTGCTAAAAACTGAGTTCGGTCCGCTGTATTGATATCCTCGACGACCAGCAGCAATGGGCGTTCAGGAGAACAAATGGATAAAGCTGTCTCCTCACCAGATGCCAGATCAGAGTAGAGTTGGCGTAGCGCGTTAGCGATTGCCTGATCAAGTGTCGTTGCTGAGGCAATGTCATCGTGCGATAAGACCAGTCCGAATCCTCCCGCTTGCACATGCGCGTCAAGCTTTCGATAGCAGGCTACTGACTTACCCTGACCGGTACCTGCCACTACGAAGGTTACGTCGCGATGAAGGCTTGATGCGAGAGTCTTGTCGAGGTCACGCGGTATCCAGGCTTTGGCATCATCAGGCGGATGATTAATTTTCAAGCTCTCGAGTGAAAGTTCGTGGAGCAATTCTGGAGAAAGAAGTCTCTGTTCAATTTTCAGAAACTGGCGTCGAATCCAATGACCAACTGGGTAATTATCCAGAAAGTGTGCGAGTCTTGAGCGTGACCAAAGATCAATTTCAATATCGTGAGCATATCCCTCAGCCTCGACTTCGCTTATGACCTCTTCAGAAGGTTCTTGATTTGTTGTCAAAACCAGGGTACAGCGTAAGTCCGGAATCTCTTTCCGTTTTTCCGCCACTATTTTGGCTGTCTTGATGAAATCCCCAAGCGGCGTTGATGATTTCTTCGATTTATCAGAAAGTGTCCCTGCATCTGGATCGTATAGCCATTTCCTTTTTAGAGCATTACTTGCGGAAGTTGTATGATGAACCACGATGAGGTGTGGTGGTCTAGCTCCAGATACAAAACAGATTCCGTCTAAAGGTGCCTTAACAGTCTTGCCATCAACATTGACACCTGTTGGAACGAGCGACTCATAAAGTGGACTGGCCTCACGAAGGATAGTGGTAGCCAGACGCTCAAATAGCCCTTCATCAGTGATAGATGCGAGAGTCTTTATGGTTCTGTTAGTGTCCATTTTTTTCACTCTATACTGGTCTGCCAAATAAGTTTCTTAACTGAATCCACTGGACGCCTGCTTAAAACATGCAGAGCCTGCCCCTGTATGGTCTAAGCAGGGGCGTGACGAACTACGGTTGTCATTGCGGCAGGGTTTTAGCCACAATCCAGTCTATGAGAAAACAGGTCAGCGATTTTTTTTGAAATACCAATACTACAAGGTGTTCTCCAAATTGTCATACACTATTGCAAGCTCTTGAGGCGTACAGCGGGTAGCCTTTTCAGTCGCTGGTTGAGTGGATCAACTTCGATGCCTACGGACTCCAGGGCGGTCATCCCGAGCAGCGGTTCGGCATTTGCTTCCCTGAAGAGGATCGTTCCGCCGACGATCTCACCCATAAATTCGATATCTGCGGTCGTAATATCCATTCTGATCTCACTGCCGTCGGCCAGTTCATACACGCGCTGACCTTTGGGGATGAGACCGATGGATTCCAGATGTGGTCTCGGTACGAGACAATCAGTCGCTCCCGTGTCAACCAGAAAGAGACCTTCCCAGGTTTTGTGCGGTTCAGCCGGATTTCGAATTGTAACGGTTACGCCTCCCATTTTGATCTCCTTTCTGAGTTACTCGGCGGCTTCCATCAATTCCCCTGAGGTAACTGTAAATGTAACAGATTCGTGGGTTTTGACGAGTAGTTTGCCAAATGGGTCTCGCACTCTCACGAGGCGCGGGCGTGGTGTGGCGCAGTCGAAGACGACGTAGAGCCAGTAGTCATTGCGCAGATTGCAGGCTCTGGCCCATTCGTTTTCGCTCATTTGAATATTACCGGAGCCAGCGCGGCCTTTGACTTCGATAGCGCGTTCTTCTGCATCGCCTTGGTCATTTGCAGGATGGCGGGATCTGAGATCAAAGCCCGGCCAGTCGGTTAGCCCCGCGCGTCGCGCGAGTTCGGGTCGTGAGACGTCCTGGACCTGGGCGCCAAAACTTTCCTCATAAGCGGTGGCGACCTTTACGGCAATGGCTTCGACATCGGCATCGTAACGCTCGGTTTCCTCGGTATCCTGGATGGGCACCACGAGGGCATGGACGAGGAATTCCATCTCACCGGCCTGGATGAGGTCCGGTTCGGCTTGTAGTTCGGCGAGGCGACGGTTGCGGAAATCCGTCAGGCTTCGTTGTTGTTCTTTGACTCTGGTGAGTTCTGTATTGGCGTGTCGATCACCTGTGCGTGCTCTTTGGGTAAGACGGGATCGGACTGCTGCGAGTTCGGCAGCCTGAAAGTCAAAGCCGCGGTTGACGAAGGCCATGCGCGAGGGCAGATCGTTGAGGATGCGCTGTCGGTGAGTTTGTGCGAGTCGTTGGGTCACTTCATCGCGGATGAAACTGGCGGCATCAAGGGCCATGGTGCGAGCGAAAGTGGCAAGTGGCACCCGGCTCGGCGCAATGCCGTCGGCACCTCTGAGGAGAAGGAGATGCTCAACCGCACACTCCTCTATGGTACCGTCGCTCAATTGGCGCAGTCCGACGAGTCGCGATTCGAGTAGTTTCGAGGCTGTTTCGTCGTTATTGAGGGTAGATAGCAGATTAGTCTCCTGTGTGTTGACCTGGTCGTGCTGTTCGACGGAAATGAGCGCGATGTGGAACAGATATGGCTCGGTTGCATAAGGATCGGTGAATATGGCTCCCTTTAGTCCATCGCGTCCGAAACGATCCAGGATCGCCGCCGATATGCTGTCGAATACTGGCTCGCCAGGGTGTAGCCAGATCGCGTTTTCTCGAGTGAATGGCTTGTACACGGTCAGTTGATTCCACGCGCTTTCGGGATACAATTCCAGTGCAGATAGAAGGGAATCGGCTGCGCGAGGTCGAGCAGGTACCAGGGTGAAGGTTTCTTCGGGATCTCCTTCCATGTGCAGATCGAGTAGCGGTGCGGCTTTTTCTACGAGGCGGCGCACGTATCCGGGCAGCAGCCGGCGGTAGTTTTCCTGATCTGCTTCCTCTCTGAGACGGGGTAATCGGCTAAGCACTTCGCCACCTTCTCCATAGATCATGCGCTCCTTTTGTTCGAGAGCACGGATTTGATCTTCAGTGAGATTGCCTTCCAGTTGCTCGGCAATGGTATCGGCGTCTCCAGTGATTGCCTGTTCGAGATAGTCTCGCATAGACAGTCCTTCAAACAGACGGCCCACGACATCGAAGACCTTGTCGGATTGGAGTTGTCGGCGGATTGTCTCCAGCTTGTCGAGTAGCGTTTTCAGGACCCGTCCCTCGCGGGTGCCGCTGGCTACCAGGTTGATGATGACTACGGGATCGTGGGTCTGTCCGTAGCGATGGATGCGGCCCATCCGCTGCTCGAGCCGCGCCGGGTTCCAGGGGATGTCGTAGTTGACCATCAGCCAGCAGAATTGCAGATTGATGCCTTCGCCAGCGGCGTCAGTAGCTACCAGATAGTTGGCTCCACCTTCCGTCGCTGATCGGCGGAAAAACTCGACCTGTCGCTCTCTTTCCTGGTACGGCAGGCCGCCGTGGATCAGGGCGACTTGACCGGTGTAGCCGAGTCCTTCGAGACGGCGCACCAGGAACTCTGCTGTGTCGCGGTGCTCGGTGAATATTATGAACTTTTTGTCGATGTATTGCGGATTGCTGAGCACTTCGCGCAGTTTCTCGAATTTGGATTCCTCTCCAGTGTCGTACAGGTTCTGGGCTTTGTTGAGCAGTTCTGCGACCTTGATGCGCTCTGCCTCCAGTTCGCTGAGATTGACCGCGACGGTGCCGCCCAGGGCATTGTTCTCGAATCCTTCCTGTTGCTCTCCATCATCTTCAGCGGTGTGCGTTTCATAGAGATCGTCGAGATTATCGAGGCTGCGTTGTTGGCGTGCGAGTCGTTCCTCGGTGAGACGCCCGTTCCGTATGTCGTCGATCAGTCCTTCGAGTTTCTCATGGCGACGTTCGAGGGAGCGCAGGAGGGCGTACGTGGAACTGGCGAGACGGCGCTGGAAGACGCTCATCGCCAAACGTGCGGCGGAGCGGTTCAGAATGCCAGCGCGGTTATAATAGTATCGGATGTATTCAGTGGTTTCGTCGTAGAGTTCCTGTTCTCTTTCTGGTCCTTGCGAGAGAGTGTAGCTAAGGGTATCGCAGTTTCGCTGTGGATAGAGCGGGGTACCGTTAAAGTGAACCATCTCTTCTTTGGTTCGGCGAATATAGTGCCTCTGCCGAGATTCCTGGGGGAACTCTTCGAAAGCATCATAGGTAGAGAGTGCGTCGGGCAGCAACAAGCGCCATAGATAGTAGTAGGGATGATCCTTGCCCATATGGGGCGTTGCGGTGAGCAGTAGCAGATGTTGGGCTGACCAGGGGAGCCGCCAGTCTTCATTATCTATCTCGGCGCCAGATAGGGCTTCCGCCAGCCTGTAACGATCTGTTTTGCGTACCCGGAAATCTGGCTGGCGATCCGCGGATAGTTTATGTGCTTCGTCAAAGACGACGAGGTCATAAGCGTTAGTTTGCGGGTCTTTGAGGTGGTTAAACATGCGTTCTCCAGCCAGGGTATCGATGCTGACGATTGCCCGGTCGCTCTCTGCTCCCAGGAAGGGATTGCCATCTCGCGCGTCTGCGCCGCTGATGATGCGGAATGATAGGTGAAACAGGGTGCGCATTTCTCGCTCCCAGTTGCCGACCAGGCCAGCCGGTGGGACGATGAGTACGCGACGGATGAGTCTGCGGGACAGCATTTCGCGTATGTACAGACCCGTCATGATCGTTTTACCGGCGCCCGCGTCGTCGGCGAGCAAGAATCGCAGGGGGGCCTGTTGCAGCATTTGTTCGTACACGGCGATCCGTTGATGGGGGAGTGGGTCGATTAGCGATGTTTCAGCGGCAAATGCGGAGTTAAAAAGATGCCCGTAGGTGAGGCGATGCGCCTCGGCGACTGCCGAGATAGCGTCCGGGTTAGCGGAGAAGTCCATGCTCTGTGGAGGCGTTGCTCTCGATTCTGGTATCGCTGGTACATCTTCAATGTCTTCATGGGCGCGCGCTTCCAGTTCTAAGATGCGTTGCCAGGCCAGATTATTGGGACGCGACTGTCCGTTCTCCCAGCGATTGACGGAGGCATAGGACACACCAATCCTTTCTGCGAACTGCGTTTGAGTCAGTTCTTTGACGCCCCGGATGTTTTTGATTCTGCGGGAATAATCGCCTGGTGGTTCAGTTAAAATCATGGGTGATATATCCTTCTACCTGTCATGTCTCAATTTTTGGACAACCGGAATATATAATATAGTCGGGTGAACGTCAATATTTATATAACATGTGTTATATAACAAGGTATAAGAGTGTATGTCTTCCAAAAAAATAATACGTTCAGGTCAGTAATTTACTCTGTTTTAGTCTATACTTTGCCCTACTCCATCAATGCTTCTTCAATCACGCGGCACTGCCAGAATGCCCTGTTGCTCCATCCGAATCGCCACGGGTGCGATGTTGTAAATCGCTGGGGCAATGCTTCGTATAGCAGGGCGAGTGTTTGTACGGTGGCCGCGAATTGATGGGTGTCCTGTTTGTCGCGTTCTGCGTGCGCTTTGTAATAGGGTATGAGCGCATCTGTTGTGCGGTGTAGCGCGGCGTTTGCTTCTGTTTCGCGCGATCCGATGGCTTTTGGCAGTCGCGATAGGAGATAGACCGCGTCCATGGTTGAAAAATTTGGACTT
>CAZCYQ010000060.1:0-18913 GCA_964503085.1 uncultured Rhodothermaceae bacterium
ACCGAAAATCAACCCGAGAAATTCATCAGGGTCGAAGAGAAATGGCGAACTCGCGGAAGGACCCCGGAGATTCCAGATTGTTCACCCTCGCCACTCTGTCTTACAAGCCTGTTGAGCGGGGATGACTGTATTGGGATTATTAATAAAGTTGAGTTGATACTGCTTGCACGGGCCGTTGCGTGGTTCTTAAGGTCCGATTGTCTACGCGGCGGCACGCTTAGGTGTCACAGGCCGCAAGAAACACTGCCTTGCCGCTGGATACTATAAATCTATCTCAAAAATATCGCTGATATTGACGTCGAGGTCGTTGTCACAGGCCTGTCCCCGAAGATATACTTCCAAGTCTAGGTTTGGCATAACAACTAAATCAAGGTCAAGTGCCCACCGGCATATTCCCGACCTGTCGCCATAATCCCAGTTCATGGTCCCATCAAAGTCCCCTCCCATATCAATGTCAACGCCTTCCGAAGTGAGGGTCGCATCTAGCTCAATAGAGAATACAATCGAAGGATTACCTGTCAGAACGAATCCACCAGATCCACACGATTGGGGGATGAAGGTGCCGCTTGTCTCAGCAGTGTAACTCGAATCTGACTCTGATTCAGACACTGTGGCAACAATGCGAACATTGCCGCCCTCGGGACACATGTAAGTTATGTCGGATCTAGATTCGGATTCGCTGTGAATTTCACTTCCCTCAATGTCCGAGTTCAGGACAACGTCCATGAAGCCGTACACGAGACCTTCTGCTTCGACCTGGGTCAGTCGCATGTTGTCGTCGTCTAATGAGTCACATTGAAGAAAAAGGCAGGCGGCAACAAGCAGGAGCGTGTGTATACGCATTGAGGCAGGGAGTTAGGGAAGTCCCGTTATGAACCGTGGCACCAATGAAGACACGTTTCAATATACATAAATTGATATTGTACATGAGGGGATACACTAGCGGCTATGATTGACGAAACCATGCTTCACCAAACTACGGGTGATTAGGTCTGCAACTCGCCCCGACATAGGTGCACAGAGGAAACCATTAGCCACAATGAGCGCATTTATGCTCCTGGTCTGAGAGAACAGAATACAGGCATCCGGCCGGGATCACAGACACTTATGGGAATTCACGTACAGCGATGAGTTATTTTGTGCAATGCTCAGGGTCGGATTATTTCTAGCCTAGTAATCCAAAGGCCGCTGTTCAGGTCAGAGGAAAAGATGTGTCCCTTGAAAACTTGAGCACTCCAGGTCATGGGCCAGCCGGGCACCATGGAATGGTCATCTGTGGTTAGTATGTGTCCAATTTCACGGCCTTGCTGATAGAGGTCGCCCAGAAGCTCGCCGCTGATGTCTACAACCCGCAATCCCCCCTGATAATAACCGATGTACATTTTATCATCTTCAATCCACATATTGTGTGCACCTGCGTCAGGCACTTCATATCGGGCAACCTCAACGGGGGCTTCAATGTCCGACATATCCAAAATATGTACATATCCGCTTGCGTCCAATGGTTTATCCACATCATAATTTTCCGGCCAGAATTCATCTCCTACAAACAGATAACGACCGTGCCTCCAAGCCACATGGGTGTTTCCTTCTGGATACGAAAGCCTGCTAACCATAACAGGTTCGATCTCTGTACCGCCATGGGAACCAGCTCCCGCATCAAGTATAACGATCCCGTCATCCCAGTACGATAGATAAGCATATCCTTCTTGGATGATCACGTCATGCAGCGTCTTTTCGCTCCTGTCAAGTTCCCAGCGCCCAACTTCCTTCGGGTTGACTGGATCAGAAATATCAATGATATGGAGAGCATTTGTGCCGTTGTGGCATGCATAGATAAGGTCTCCCTCAATCCAGACATTATGTACGCCCCCCGTAACGGTATCGGTGTACTCAGATAAAATTTCGGGATGAGCTGGTTCAGAAAGATCCAGGATGACAATCCCGTTACGCCGATTCGAGGCCCCTTCACGTGTGATTACTGCAAGTTGATTACTTCCGTGAATTTTTACGTCGTTGATCCGACGAGCGTCGACCTGAACCGAGTCCGTAAGGACGGGGTTAGTTGGATCCGTAATGTCAAAAGCCTTCATCCAATCGTACATGAAGGTACCGACATACGCATAATCGTGGCCGTCAACGCCCTCAAACGCCCACATATCCCCCGAGTGGTGGTGTGCAATAGCGCCGCGCCCAACATGGGATAGTGTTTGTTTATGCACACGTGGGTCAACAACCAGCGTGATTGTTCTTTCAATGTTTTCGCCTATATGTGCAGTGATTGAGTAATCAACCGGTTTTTCTCCCACAAATACGCCCTCTGCACCTTCATTCACTATGAGTGCACCATCCCCAGATGCCTCCCATGACGGGTATACCTCCTCTACCGAATTTCCATTTTCATCAACTGCTCTGACGCGAAAACGAACCACATCTCCCTGTCGAACGATGAATCGGTTTTGGGTAATCTGATAGGATACAGCCGGATTATCAATCACGGCTACTTCTACAGAGGTATCTGTGCCGGCAGTCCTGACGGTTATAGTCGCTGAACCAGGGTTCTTAGCTTGGAGGCTCCCGTCCCTGTTCACGGTTGCCACTGTATTATTGCTGCTGGCAAACCGTATGCGGCCCTGTGGGGGCAGACCATTGACGCTCACTTCAATCGGTACGCTTGTACCTGAAAGCACGGTGGAAACGGGCAGGGCTGCTGTCAATGATATATCGCTGCTCTCGGTAATCGTGACTTGCGCGTATCCAGGTTTTCCACCCATCACAGCAACTAGAACGATCCGGCCGGGTGAGAGCGCGTGCACAGTTCCAGACTCATCTACCGTGGCCATGGATGATTCTGCGATATGCCATCTCGGTACAAGTCCAGTGATGGTGACATCATCTGAACTGTATGCCTGGGCCGAAAAGTCCAGTGTCTCTCCAACTGCCAGAGAGCCAGATTCGGGTGAAATTTCAACACGATCAGGAGGACTCACCTGCAGCAGGAGTCCAATGAGTAACAAAAACATCAATCAGCGGTGTGGTTACCGATACTTGTGGGAGCATAAAAATAATGGTTCCCAGCAATCAAAACCAGATTTTGTCCTCTATTCATGCCACGGGCTCACTTGGGGGTGCATGCGTCATCTGGATCACGCAAAGCCATTTAATGGGTATTCAATGAGTTCTTGCGATCATGGCAGGTGCATCCAATTGATTCACGCTCCGTAACGCGTATCTTTTGAGGCCGTGAAACACGAACAGCAACATAAAGTCTGGAAGGAAGCTCGTCAACTCACACTTCTTTCAATCCCAATCGTGGCTACACAGCTTGGCCAGATATGTAATGGGTTTGTTGATGTGGTCATGGTTGGTCGACTGGGCCCTGCTGAGCTGGCTGGCGTGGCCCTGGGCAACGCTACCTATTTTCTATTTGCCCTGATCGGCATTGGCATACTCCTGGCAGTCGGCCCAATGGTTTCCCAGGCGTATGGTGCAGGGAAACATGACCCTATCGGTCGCACGGTACGGCAAGCGCTCTGGTTGGCGTTAACAATATCCGTACCCGTAATGTTGATCCTGTGGAATGCAAGTCTACCATGGGACCTGATGAAGCAGGATGCAGCCACTATGGTGCTGGCGGAAGGCTACTTGCAGGCTGCGATGTGGGGGTTCATTCCCTTTATGTGGTTTAATGCCTTGCGGAACTTCGTTGAAGCCATCGCTCGACCACTGCCCATTACAATCATTATCGTAATGGGCATACTGCTCAATATTCTGGCCAATTATGGCCTGATGTATGGCAATTTCGGACTTCCACGTCTCGGGCTTGTCGGAACAGGCTGGGCGACATGTATCGTGCATTGGTTCATGTTTATCTGCATCACCGCGTATGTTCTCACCCAGCAACCGTACAAGTCTTACGGGATTTTTCAGCGGCTCAGACACCCAGATCTCAGTTATTTTCGGGAGCTCTTGCGCGTCGGGCTACCAATTGGAGGCTCGATAGGCCTCGAAGTTACATTATTCAGTGCGACTGCATTTTTTGTCGGCACATTTGGAGCAGTACCGATCGCAGCCCATCAGATAGCGATCCAGTGTGCTGCGATTGCTTACATGATGCCTTTGGGTATTGGTCTCGCGACTTCGGTCCGGGTGGGCCAAAATATCGGTCGAGGCGATCCGGCGGCCGCTGCGCGTGCTGGATATATGGGTATTGCGTTATCCTTGATCGTTATGACCGGTACTGCACTGCTGTTCTTACTTGCCCCAAATACTGTGACTAGTGTTTACTTGGACACAGGTGATTCAGCAAATGCCGAAACTGCATTGCAGGTCGTCAGCTTTCTGGGTATTGCTGCGCTTTTTCAGTTGTTTGACGGGCTGCAAGCCACTGCACTTGGAGCTTTACGGGGGCTAAAGGATACTCGCGTGCCGATGATGCTATGTTTTGTGGCGTACTGGCTGGTTGGTGTTCCAACCGGAGTAGGGCTTGGGTTTGGGCTTGAATGGGGGCCAGAAGGCTTTTGGTGGGGTTTGGTAGTTGGCCTGTTGGCTGCTGCAGTCATGATGACGTATCGCCTTTTTCATATGATGCGCGTACAACAACTCACATGATTTTGAATATCCTTATATTTGCGCCTGATCGGGAAATATTCGCGGAAAAATTGCCGTGATTTAGTACTTATGCCTTAACTTAGGGCGCGTACACAAAAAGGTACTGCACTTCAACCATGCCTCAAATCTTTCCCAGAGAGTCAAACGCACTTCCCCACTTATCCATGGGAGCGTTGCTTGCAGGGAGCGTTGTATTGATCTTTTTGGTTTGGTACTATTTCTCACCGGAATACACTGATGTCGGGTATGCACCCGAGCAGCCGGTGGCCTACAGTCATCGCGTGCACGTAGACCAGTTGGGAATGGATTGTCGATATTGCCACAGCTTTGTAGAGGTTGCGGATGTATCCAACATTCCGGCAACCGAGACCTGCATGAATTGCCATGAGGTCGTAAAACCTCAAAGCCTCGCCCTTATGCCGGTGCGTGCAAGTTGGTCGGACGGCTCATCTATTCCGTGGGTTAAGGTGCATCAACTACCAGATTATGCTCACTTCAGCCATGCAGTACATGTCAACAATGGCGTCGGCTGCGAAACCTGCCACGGCAGGGTGGACCAAATGGATGTTGTGCGGCTGACTGAACCCTTATCCATGGGGTGGTGCCTTGAATGTCATAGGGAGCCGGAAAAATACTTGCGGCCCAATGAAGAGATAACGACCATGGGCTATATGCATAGTGAGGGCTTTTTGGAGGACAATTTAAACCGGATTAGGCAGGATGGTATTCGCCCGCCAACGAACTGCAGCGCCTGCCACTATTAGTCCGAGAAGCCAATGATATCCCTTCCTATCGTTGATGGAACCCCCTCAGGTTCGGGTATGAAGGCGTGGCGAAGCCTGCCACACCTTGAGCAGGATCCACAATTCGTGGAAACCGTCACTGAAGAATTCCTCCCTGGCGCAAGTGATGCCCCCTCTGGCAGCAACCGCCGCCAGTTCATGCAACTACTGGGTGCTTCCATGGCGATGGCTGGTCTGGCAGCCTGCCGCCGCCCGGTAGAACGTATCATGCCGTTTGTAGACCGCCCCGAAGAAACCATTCCGGGCATACCCCTACAGTACGCCACAGCAATGAACTTTCGAGGGACGGCACGGCCGCTGGTAGTTAAAAGCTATGACGGGCGCCCGGTGAAGATTGAAGGGAATAACCAGCATCCGAATGCGTCGGGGGCATCAGGGGTGTTTGAGCAGGCTTCTCTGCTTCAGCTCTATGATCCTGACCGCTCAAAGAGCACACTGCGTACGGGCACCGCGGCAAATTGGGAAGTTTTCCTGTCGTTGTGTCAACGGCTCCAGACGGGGGTCCGTCGGGTGGCTGTTCTTGCGGCGCCTGATAATTCTCCGACGCGTGCGCGGCTGCGTGCACAACTGGAGAGCCAGTTTCCTAACACGCTGTGGGTTGATTATCGTTCTGAAGGTGATGATTCGGAACTCCTGGGCATTCAAATGGCCTACGGTCAGGCATTGCAGGTAGCATATGATTTTGAGAATGCGGATGTGATTGTCAGCCTGGATGCCGATTTCCTAGGGCCTCATGCAAAAAATGGAAGCCTGGATACGCACTCATTCGCGCGTGGACGTAAGCTTAACGGTGCACAGGACCGGATGAGTCGGCTATACGTCGCAGAGAGCACGTACTCCGTCACAGGCATTATGGCGGATCATCGCAGACGCATGCGCTCGGATGCTGTGTCTCAGGTGGCCAGTCAGCTTGCCACAGCATTGGGAGTATATGATGGGGCAACCCCAGACGCCTTTGCATCAGCCATCGCCAGTGATCTTCAAGGGGCAAATGGAAACTGCATCGTAGTTGCGGGCGAATCGCAGCCCGCTGAAGTGCATGCACTCTGTGCGCTCATGAACGATGCGTTAGGTGCCGTCGGGACTTCGGTTACATTGTTGGATACGGGTATGCCCGTGCAGGCGGCGCAATCACAGGCTCTCCCTGCACTCGTGGAAGAAATGCGTGCAGGACGCGTCGATGTGCTACTTATGCTTGGTGTCAATCCCGTTTATGATGCCCCACAGGCTCTTGATTTTCAGGGAGCGCTGGAGCGCGTCAGTGACACAATTCATGTAGGTCTGCATGTTGATGAGACTGCCAGAGCGAGTACTTGGCATATCCCGGCAGCGCATTTTCTGGAGTCCTGGGGGGATGGCCGTTCTCAGGACGGAACATTGACCGCAGTTCAACCACTCATTGCACCACTGTACGAGGATGCGAGGAGCGAAATTGAGATTCTCGCGGGGCTTGGCAGTGGACAGTTCCAGCGTGGATACGAGCTAGTTCGTGAGACATGGAGGCCAATGCTGTCCGGCGAAGATTTTGAAACCGACTGGCGCCGAGTACTGCACGACGGCTATCTTGAGGGTACCGGTTATCCCTCTGCAGCCCCCGAGGCACCTTCCTTTAGTGGGCAGCTTCGAGGGCCAGGTACGGGTCTAGAGCTCGTGCTCAGACTGGATCCTACGGTTCTGGATGGCAGTTTCGCGAATAATGCCTGGTGTCAGGAACTTCCCGACCCGGTCACAAAGATTGTTTGGGATAATGTGGCAGTCGTAAGCCCAAAGACAGCAGAAGATCTAGAGCTTAGCTGTGAGTACTCCAAAGGACGTTATTACTCGGATGTAGTGACGCTTGCTGCCAACAATCAGGTGATTGAGCTCCCTGTCTGGATCCTGCCCGGACATGCCGACGATACAGTAAGTGTGACACTGGGCTATGGACGTGACATCTCTACGACCCGTCCCGAACGGGATACACCATTCTGGGACAAGGACGACGAAACCGATATATACGCGCGAGGTACCCTGGCAACCGGTGTTGGAACCAATGCGTCCTTGCTAAGAGACCCGCTTGCACATCCAGTGATCTCCGGGGTTGAGTTGACTAAAACCGGCCGTAAATGGACGATTGTTACGACTCAGGATCACGGCATCCTGGACACGGAGGCTCGTCCGATCATACGTTCGGCCACACTGGATGAATACAGGGAGGATCCTGCATTTGCTCTCCAGGGCGAGGTTCCTACCCCGGGATCCGATGTGAAAACTGATTTTCAGGACTATCCTGAGCTTTGGAAGGATCGGCATCCGTCCCTAGCCCCGTCTTTCCGGGACAGTGATTACTGGCAGAACCAGTGGGGTATGGTCATTGACCTGAATTCCTGTACCGGCTGCAATGCCTGCATCATAGCCTGTCAGGCAGAAAACAATATTCAGGTCGTCGGCAAAAAAGAAGTCGGCAATGGGCGCGAATTGCACTGGTTGCGTGTGGATCGGTACTTTGTGACCGAGGGTGGGGAAGAGCTGGATGCGGATCCGACGATTGCCGTGCAGCCAATGCCGTGCCAGCACTGCGAAAATGCACCTTGTGAGTCCGTATGTCCTGTTGCAGCCACCGTGCACTCGCCTGATGGTACGAATCAGATGATCTATAACCGGTGTATTGGCACGCGCTATTGTGCCAATAACTGCCCCTACAAGGTTCGCCGGTATAATTTCTACAATTGGTCAAAGACGATCCCCGAAACGGTACAGATGGCGCAGAATCCCAATGTGTCTATTCGGTTCAGGGGCGTGATGGAAAAGTGCTCATTCTGTATTCAGCGGATTCGCGGTGCACAGAAACGGGCCGGTCTGGAAAAACGCGCGCTGCAACGCGACGAGGTCGCTTCGGCCTGTCAGCAGGCTTGCCCGGCTGAAGCCATTACGTTTGGCGATCTCAATGATGAGCAAAGCCAGGTCAGTCAGGCTATACGCAATGAACGCAGCTATAAGTTGCTGGCTGAGCTGAACATTAAGCCAAGAGTATCCTACTTGGCACGTGTACGTAACCCGAACAATGCCTTGGAGTCTGCAGGACAGACCTAAGGGAGAGAAACCATCCGACTGTGTAGTGGCTTCATCTACTGACAAGACTGTAACACTGCCCGCAGGGGCAGACCCCCCACTGGTGACGGGGAATCTGGGTTTCCATGACATAACCCAGTTAGTGTCCTACCATACGGAAAAACGTCCGCCTTCCGCGTGGTACATGGCCATCGCCGTGTCCTCGACACTGCTTTGTATTCTGCTCATCATGATCGCCTACCTGGTATGGAATGGGATAGGTGTCTGGGGTAACAACAATCCGGTGGGCTGGGGCTGGCCAATTGTAAACTTTGTGTTCTGGGTTGGTATTGGGCATGCAGGGACGCTGATTTCTGCGATCCTGTTTCTCTTCCGACAGAAGTGGCGCACGGCAATTAACCGAAGTGCAGAAGCCATGACGCTCTTCGCAGTCATCTGTGCGTTACTCTTTCCTACGATTCACGTAGGTCGGATTTGGGTCATTTACTGGACACTGCCGATCCCGAATCAAATGGAAATGTGGCCGCAGTTCAAGAGCCCGCTGCTTTGGGATGTGTTTGCTGTCAGTGTTTATTTCATCGTATCGCTCGTATTCTGGTATGTCGGTCTGGTCCCTGATCTGGCTACGCTGCGTGACAGAGCACGAAACGCGTTGCGTCGTCGGGTCACAGGTTTCTTCGCCTTGGGTTGGACGGGTGCCAACCGTCATTGGCGCAACTATGAGAAGGCTTATCTCCTCCTTGCTGCGCTTGCGACTCCCCTGGTCCTGAGTGTACACTCTGTGGTGTCCTTTGACTTCGCCATCAGCATCATACCCGGCTGGCACACAACCATATTCCCGCCATACTTCGTCGCCGGTGCAATTTTTTCCGGGTTTGCTATGGTGATGACGCTACTGATTCTAGCAAGAAAGATCTATGGGATCCAGAACATCATCACGATGGATCATCTGGAAAAGATGGCCATCATCATTTTGCTTACAGGAACGATGGTGGGCTTTGCATACATCACCGAGTTCTTTATCGCCTGGTACTCTCAGGTTGAGTATGAGCAGTATGCATTCCTGAATCGTGCGACAGGACCATACGCCTGGGCCTATTGGACAATGATGTCCTGCAACCTTCTTTTCCCCCAGTTTTTCTGGATCAAGCGACTCCGACGGAGCATTCCGTTCCTTTTCATTACCTCAATCATTGTTAACATTGGTATGTGGTTTGAACGGTTTGTTATTACAGTCATCAGCCTGCACCGGGATTTCCTTCCGAGTAGCTGGGATTATTTCAATCCAACTATCGTGGATGTGCTGACTTTTGCCGGATCGTTTGGCTTGTTCATAACATTGTTCCTCGTGTTCCTACGCTATCTGCCCATGGTGGCAATGGCAGAAGTAAAAATGGTACTCCCGGAAAGTGATCCGCATTATTATCACAAGCATGAATCCGAAGAGCATTAAGTTGAGATCACGATGTTAAGGAAGATTATCCAGCAGGTAAAGGCGACTATGGGGGTCTACGAGAGTAGGACGGATGGCGTCTATGGTTTACTGGCGGAGTATTCCAACCCGGGTACGCTTATTGATGCGGCACGTAAGGTGCATGCCGCAGGATATCGGCACTTTGACACACACACGCCTTTTCCCATTCACGGGATGGATCGTGCAATGGGTCTTGGGCAGTCCAAAGTGGGATACATTACACTGATTGGAGGGCTTTGTGGGTTGGGGCTTGCAACGTGGCTTCAATGGTGGACATCAGCGGTGGACTATCCCATCAATATCAGTGGTAAGCCTTTCTTTGCGATTGAGCCCTCCATCCCCATTATGTTTGAGCTTACGGTGTTGTTTTCGGCACTCTTTGCCGTGGGCGGCATGTTTTTCTTGAACGGCCTGCCTCGGCCGTATAACCCGCTTTTCTATTCCCGTGCGTTCACTCGGGCCTCGGATGACGCGTTCTTCCTGCATATCGCAGCGAGCGATGAAAACTTTGACCTCGAAGGAACGGAATCAATGTTGCGGGAGGCAGGCGCAAAGGCGGTTGAAGTAGTTCATGATCACGGATACTCAGAGCTGCATAAGGCCTAGTATGAAGAAAGTATTTTTCTTACTTGGTGTTACAGTGGTGCTCAGCGGTTGTCGCGGCACGCTAAAAGAGGATCCGCCCATTCATATAAATCCAAATATGGATGAGATGGAGCGGTTTGAAGCGCAGGAGGCCAATCCGTTTTTCGCGGATGGCCGCGCGATGCGTCCTCCGGTACCTGGCACCGTAGCCCGTGGGATGCTTCGTGAAGATGCACAGTTTCACACGGGGCGTAATGCGGATGGCAGCTACGTACAAGTAATGCCGGTTGAATTCACCGTCGAATTCGCCGATCGTGGCCGCGAGCGATACGACATCTACTGTGCTGTCTGCCACGGAATTGCCGGGGACGGACAAGGCATCGTGATGTCAGGTGGGTATGGATTCGCGCCTATCGGTTACCATGATGACCGTTTGCGCACAATTGAGGACGGTTACCTTTACGAAGTTATTGCAAGGGGTGTTCGAACGATGCCGGGCTACGCTCAGCAGATACCCGTTGCTGATCGCTGGGCTATTGTAGCCTACGTACGTGCACTGCAGCGCAGTCAGAATGCAACCGTCGAGGACGTTCCGGCTGACGAGCAAACAAATCTTCTGAATACGCCCTGACATATTGGATCCATGCGTGATTCGCTGCGAGGCAGCTCGCTCTTGATGAAGCTTGTTGATCCCTTGGCCCCTACCAAGAGTGACAGGTATCCATTTACTGGTGGAAGCCGCAGCTATATCATTCCAGGATTGATCGGCGTGGCAGCGGTTGCAGTAAGTATTTTTGTTGGGATGAGTGAGATGTTCCTGGAGCAATTTTACTTCTCCTACCTGATCGGCTGGACCTTCTGTCTTTCACTCGCGCTGGGGTGCATGTTTATTGTTTTGATCAAGCATCTAGTCCGTGCGGAATGGATTGTTGCCCTAAGACGCATTCCAGAGGCAGTGGCCGTTTCCTTCCCTCTCTTAATCATACTGTTCATCCCTATTCTGGTAGGCGTTTTTGATTCCCATGGACCGTACCATCACTGGACGGCCGAAGGTATAGATGATCCGACCAGCAATTACTATGATGAGATTCTTGCGGGCAAGGTTGCCTATCTCAACATTCCGTTTTTTCTGATTCGGATTGGGTTCTACTTCCTGGCATGGACCTTTCTTTCCTCGCGCCTGTGGAGGTTGTCTATTCTCCAGGATGTAACTGGGGACGCCAGTATTTCGGCTAGGCTGCGCCATCTGAGTGCTTGGGGGTTGCCGGTATGTGGATTAACGACTGCTTTTGCGGCATTTGATTTTCTTATGACGCTGGATCCACACTGGTTCTCAACCATATTTGGCGTCTACTTTTTTGCGGGTGCGTTTATGTCTGCATTTTGCTTCACAGCACTTTGTGTTGTTGGATTGCAGCGGGCAGGTATGTTGCGTGGAGTGGTAACGGCCGAGCATTATCATGATCTGGGCAAACTCATGTTTGGGTTCGTGGTCTTTTGGGCCTACATCGCCTTCAGTCAGTATATGCTTTATTGGTATGGTGGCATTCCAGAGGAGACGGCCTGGTTCAAGCATCGTCTGGAGCATGGTTGGGAGACGCACAGTGGCATACTACTGTTCGGACACTTTATCCTCCCATTCCTGATCCTCTTGCCCCGGGCGATCAAGCGTTACTCTATTCCCCTTGCCGTTATGGCGGCATGGCTTCTTGCCATGCAATGGTTTGATATTCATTGGCAGGCCATGCCGGTATTGCACATTGACCACGCACAGCTCCACTGGCTAGACATTAGTTGCTGGATCGGCCTTACCTGCGTATTCGTTGCGATCTTCTTGTGGAGACTTAGCCGACATGCAATCGTCTGCGAAGGCGATCCTCAACTCGAAAAGTCACTACGCTTCGAAAACGTATAATTAAAAAGCTATGACTACTGGATCTGAGACTGGAGCTCCGGATCTACCTTCAGTTGAGCTTGAATCGGTAGACGCACTCCCGATTCTGACCTTTGTACTAGTCCTGTTCATTCTCCTAGGTGGACTGGTTTGGGGTGCAACCTACTGGTGGAAGAGCGAGGCTGATTTGACTGACAGAAGGGGGGCTGCCGAGGCCTCTTACCCCGACCTAGAACGTATAAGGATCGCAGGTCAGCAGCAACTTAACCGGTATGAGATTTTGGCAAGCGGAGCCGTACGGATTCCAGTGGAACAAGCCATCCTGAAACTCTCGGAAGAGTTTCCGGCAGACACACAAATTTCCGAGGAAATGGGCGGCAACCCTACAGGAGAGTAACCAGTCATGCCTCATGAGGCAGATCAACGAAAAAAGGATGCCTGATTCAGCCAGTACCGATCACGACATCACAGGCAGGTTGTTGCCTGGAGGCAAAGCGAAGAGACTGGCGGGATGGGTAGGTGCAGACAGGTTCCTAATCTCTGTGGTTTATGAGATGGATATGCGAGTAGCTGCACAGCTTGGCAACTCAACCATATAATTCTCCGATGCAGACTTGAATGCTCAAAGGATACGTTGCCATACTCGCTTTTTGCATCTGCACGATACCAGTGTATGCACAACTGACGGAGCAGGCCAGTATCGCTTACGAAGGCGTTGGACTTGCTCCTCGGCTGGGAGATCAGATTCCACTTGACCTCGTGTTCGTAAACGCTACAGGTGAGTCAGTCCAACTGCGTGACTATTTTAACCAGGGGCGCCCAGTGGTGCTGACCTTTGTCTATCACACCTGTCCCATGCTATGCAGTGTACTTCTGGATGGCGTTACCCGGAGCTTGGAGGATGTACCATGGGCACCGGGTGACGCATATGAGATGGTTACCGTCTCTTTCAGTCCGCAGGATACGCCGGAGCGTGCGGCGGAACAGCGCGCCCGATATCTGCGACGCGTTGATCACGAAGATGCCGAGTGGAGGTTTCTGACCGGCAGCGAATCCTCTATTGCTGCATTGACCGGAGCCACGGGTTTCATGTTCAAATGGGTTGAAGATCAGAACGAATACGCGCACCCTGCCGCTGTTATCGTGCTAAGTGAGGAGGGGATCATTACTCGTTACCTGCCCGACCTTGCCCCCAGAGGGCGTGATCTGCGTGCAGCCATCGTTGAAGCTTCGAACGGTACAGTTGGCAACCTGCTGGACCGGGCTTTTCTTTATTGTTTCCAGTTTGATCCCGCGTCCAATTCATACGTACTAGCGGCTCGACGAGCCATGCAGGTTGGAGGAGGGATTACAGCGCTTGCGCTGATTGCAGCGCTCAGCCTTTTGTGGCTGCGGGATACTAAAAAGTCTGCGCATGCATGAATGACCAGTCCTCAATATGGCTTCCTGAACCCGCATCCACAGTCGCAGGAGATGTGGATGCGTTGTTCTATTTCATACTGGTCACCAGCGCTATTTTGTTTGTGGGGGTCATGGGCGCGATGGTTACATTTGCCTGGCGCTATCGTCGGCGCAGTGAAAATGATCGTCCTGAACCGGTCCGGGAAAGCAAGATCATTGAAGCTTCCTGGATCGCAATCCCGTCCATACTCGTCGCAGTAGTTTTTGTATGGGGGTTCCGGGTGTTTCTTGAGCTTGGTATTGCACCCCCTAATGCATATGAGATCAATGTAACCGCACGTAAGTGGAGTTGGACATTTGCCTACCCAAATGGAGCGGTATCTTCGGACCTGCATGTTCCCGTGAATCGACCGGTGAAGCTTCGCATGAGCAGCGAGGATGTGATTCACAGTTTTTTTGTGCCTGCTTTTCGAGTCAAGGCAGATGTGCTGCAGGGTCGGTACTCCTACGTCTGGTTTGAGGCTACAAGGGTAGACACATTCAACGTTGTCTGTGCAGAATATTGTGGTACCGCGCATTCAGACATGTACGCTAGTGTTGTTGTGCAATCCCAGGATGACTTTGAGAATTGGCTTGCAGAGAATATGGGCGATGGATCTTTGACTCCCGCGCAGCGGGGAGAACGTGTCTACAATCAACAGGGTTGCCTTTCCTGTCACACATTAGATGGGACTACACCGATAGGGCCTACCTTTCTCGGCTTGGCGGGCAGTACACGGAATTTCACGGATGGAACGAGTGCGGTGGCCGACGATAACTATATCCGCACGGCTATCGTAAATCCCGCACAGGAGATTGTTGAGGGGTTTTCGCACATCATCATGCCCGGAGTGTATGCGACATTGCCTGTGGAGGACCTTGATGCGCTCGTGGCATTCATTCAAGAGCAGCAGTAGGCGATGCGTGAAGGATCACATAATTATTTAAGTGCAAGGAAGGGACTTTGGTCGTGGCTTGCCACGACGGATCACAAGCGTATCGGGATTCTGTATGCAATAGCTTGCGGGACTTTTTTCCTTTTGGGAGGCATTCTGGCAACGTTTGTTCGAACAGAGCTCGGTACTCCTGGCGAGACAATATTGGATCAGGACGGATACAATCAGATCTTCACACTTCACGGTGTGGTAATGGTTTTTCTGGTCATTATTCCGGCTATTCCAGGGATTCTTGGAAATTTTGTCCTGCCCATACAGATCGGGGCTAAAGATGTCGCCTTTCCTCGCCTTAATCTGGCCAGTTGGTATCTCTTCATGGCCGGTGCACTAATGGCGGTATTTGGCTGGTTGTTTGTAGGGAAGGTAGATACGGGTTGGACTTTTTATACTCCGTATTCAAGCGGTGCATCGAACGCAGTTCTCTGGCTTACTTCAGCAGTTTTTGTGGCCGGCTTTGCCTCCATTTTTACCGGGCTGAATTTCATTGTTACCGTGCATAAGATGCGTGCGCCAGGTATGACCTGGAACCGGCTGCCCCTGTTTGTCTGGGCGATCTATGCAACGGGAATCGTTCAGGTCTTGGCTACGCCCGTGATTGGCATCACGATGGTGCTCTTGTTCCTGGAGAAGCTGATGCAGATTGGCATCTTCGATCCGGCGCTAGGGGGAGATCCTGTTCTCTTTCAGCATTTTTTCTGGTTCTATAGCCATCCGGCAGTCTACATTATGATCCTTCCCGCCATGGGGATCATCAGTGATCTTATGGGGACATTTTCCAGACAGCAGGTATCCGGTTACACGTTCATCGCTCTTTCCTCAGTTGCGATTGCATTCCTGGGATTCCTTGTTTGGGGACATCACATGTTCGTGGCCGGGCAAAGTGCGCTGTCTTCAATTATCTTCTCAATGCTCACCTTCCTGATTGGCATACCAACAGGCATCAAGGTATTCAACTGGGTTGCCACGATGTACAAGGGTTCCGTGTGGCTGCGAACGCCCATGATCTATGCACTGATGTTTCTGTTCCTGTTCACAATTGGTGGGTTGACGGGGATCATGGTAGGTGTTCTGGCCGTGGATGTCCATTTACACGATACCTACTTTATTGTCGCCCATTTCCATTATGTAATGATGGGAGGTGCACTCATCGGACTGATCGGAGGACTCCATTACTGGTGGCCGAAGATGACGGGGCGCATGTACAATGAGACGGCGGGTATAATCGCTGCGGTGCTGGTATTTATCGGTTTTAATTTGACTTTCTTTACACAATTCTTTCTTGGTAGCCGGGGGATGCCACGCCGCTATCACGACTACACTGAGCTACTGCCAAATTTTCCAGAATTCGCTGCACTGAACATGGCATCCACAATTGGTTCCTATATCCTTGGCATCGGATTGCTGATGATTCTTGTGTACGCGCTGTATTCATTGTTCAAGGGACCGAAAGCTCCTGCAAACCCCTGGGGAGCCTGTACCTTGGAGTGGACGCACACGGGGCCACTCCCTGATGAACATAATTTTCACGAGACGCCTTTGGTCACGCGTGGACCGTACGACTTCCACCTTGCAGATGATGTCTTTGGCCCAAAGGAGGAGAATTAGGAGATGAGTAGCACAGGTACAACGCTGAAACATTACTTCGTCAACCACGAGCAGCAGTTTGACGCGGCAAAACTGGGCATGTGGTTATTTCTTGTCACGGAGATTTTGCTCTTTTCCGGCATGTTCGTGGCCTACGCGGTATATCGCTCTTGGCATCCAGAGGTATTCGCGCAGGCCAGTGAGCTACTGGACTGGCGCCTAGGTGCGCTGAACACCGTCGTGCTTCTGGCTTCCAGCTTTACCGTTGCCCTTTCAATTCACTTCATACAAAAGGGCGAGAAAGAGAAGGTCGTTGTGCTGCTGATCCTAACGCTAGTGTGTGCAGCGATCTTCATGGGTGTGAAATTCGTTGAGTACTCTGGAAAATTTTCACATGGCGTTTTTCCAGGGGCTGGTTTTGAACCGCATGGGATCGTAGATGGCAAAGATTACTCTAAATACGACATCCCGTTCGCTCCGCAGTTTTTCAGCATTTACTTCGTGATGACGGGCATACACGGAATCCACGTGTTGGTGGGTATGGGTCTGTTTGGGTGGCTCATAACGCGTGTTGCACGAGGGCATTTTTCACCTCAATGGTATACTCCAGTTGAGTTGACCGGATTATATTGGCACCTGGTAGACATAATTTGGATTTTCCTTTTTCCTTTATTGTACCTGATATAAAGAATACCCTCGATGGCACAGGTGCAACATCATATTATCCCAACTCGTACGCTCGCGGTTGTTTTTGGCTTGTTGTTGTTTCTCACAGTGGTTACTGTAATCACTGCTCGCATTGATCTGGGAGTCATAAATATTCCGTTGGCACTGGCTATTGCAGGATCCAAGGCAATATTGGTTGCTTGGGTTTTCATGGCCCTCAAGTATGACAATAAAGTCAACTTGCTGGTATTAGTGCTGGGCTTTGTTTTTGCCGTCGTATTTCTGGCACTTACCCTGTCGGATACGGAGCTCAGGGGGAACATCGGTATAACCGAGCCTGGAACCACCGAATTGACTGTAGAGCCGGCGGAATCGGAGTGACAATCCGTGTCGCATCTATTGCGGGCGACCAAGATGCTCTCTGCTCAATTCTCAATCTTCAATGACAGGATGCATAGCCGATATTTTTTCTCAGGAGTTGCTCTTCTTTGTCTAAGCGTAACACTATTTGCGTGCGATCCTATTACAAATCAACCTGAGGGGGATAGCATACTCATTGGTGTTGCGCTTCCTGAGACAGGTACGCTGGGCGGTGCGGGTCAAGCTATTGCTCGGGGTGTCTGTCTAGCGGTGAGCGAGCATGCGGCCATAAGCGGATTAACAACCGCGCTTGCATTCAAGAATACAAAGAGTACGGCCGAGGGTGCGGCACAAGCTTATCGTGAGTTGGCCAGTTTCGAGAATCTGCCGGTCATCATTGGTCCATTGAGCTCCACTGCGACAGAAGCTGTGATTCCCGTGGTCAATGAAAGCAATATTGTTTCGGTCGGCCCGACTTCATCTAAGGCAGGTCTTTCGGCGCAAAGCGATTATCTTTTCCGGTCGTCGCTAACAGTGGATCGTATTGTTCCATCCGGGGTCCTAACCGCCAAGGAGAATCTGGGATTCAGGAATGTTGCCACCTTGCATAATGCAGGGGATGCTTTTTCGATATCCAGCAACGAGCTTGTAACGGAAGAGTTGAGAAAATACAGCGATGTAAACATTGTGATAGAAGAATCTTATTCCCGTCCACCGGGCACTATGATCAGTGGAGCAGATATTGCTGGGCCACTGGACAAAATATTGTCAGCTAGGCCGGCGGTTGATGCCATTTTTCTTTCAGCATTACCCGAGGACCAAACAGCAATCTTACCTACTGCATATCGGAGGGGGAACGATGCGCCGTTTGTAGCCCCCCTTCTTTCGATAGCTGAGGTTAAAACCATTAACCAAATAGAGCCCGGAGCCGCAGAGGGGGCGGTAACCTTTACTGTCTGGCTTGCCGGTTCGCCGAATGATTTAAGCCAGGCATTCGTGCGTGACTACATGCGAACCTACGGTATTATTCCAGATGACTGGGCTGCAAGGGGGTATGCTTCTACAGTCATCCTACTGGAAGCACTCCAGCGAGCATCCGAGTACGATTCTAATTGAATCAGAGAGGCGCTATCCGGGATTGATAATTTTCCAACTATTTTTGGAAGGTTTTCATTTGATGGCGACGGGGATGCGATTTATGATCCCGCGGTTGCCGTTGTTAGGGACAATGATTTTGTAACCTGGCCTGTAAAAGGCAAGCAGTAGATGTGGCCAGTGCCATCAGGGAAGCGTCCTTGAATTTCCAGGGCTTAGCTTTCAGTTTTTGCGGTTCTACCCGAAGATTGAGCAGAGACATGCACAGGGAAATGTATGCCTTGGGTTTTGGGATCATTTTATTAAACGTTACGATCCAGAATTTCAAGGCAGGTATGCCCTAGCCTGAATTCCCAACCATAAATTTGGTAATACACGGGATGACAATTTGGCA
>CAZCYQ010000061.1:0-18704 GCA_964503085.1 uncultured Rhodothermaceae bacterium
CCACATTCACATGCGGCTTCGTACGCTGAAATACTTCCTTTGCCATTGAATTGCCCTATTTATTCATCGGAGAGCCGCCTCTCGGATTTGAACCGAGGCCCCCTTCCTTACCATGGAAGTGCTCTACCCCTGAGCTAAGGCGGCAGTCAAGTAAGTAACTGGAGCGGGAGACGAGGCTCGAACTCGCGACATTCAGCTTGGAAGGCTGATGCTCTACCAACTGAGCTACTCCCGCTGGTGGGCAGGGAAGGATTCGAACCTCCGAAGGCTTAGCCAGCAGATTTACAGTCTGCCCCCGTTGGCCACTTGGGTACCTGCCCGAAAACAAAAATTCAGCCCATGTATTACTCAAATGTTCGGCTACTGTGCCGTCAAAATCTCCGAAATACTATAAAGAGCTGGCGAAGGGACTCGAACCCCCGACCTGCTGATTACAAATCAGCTGCTCTACCGGCTGAGCTACGCCAGCAATACGAGTCACCCCGTTGCCATTCATATCACTTTTCATGCCCAGATACACTACAGCCTCCCGTTGTACGCAATAAATTCAAGAAGATCCACTTCGTTTATGGGTACGTATCCGACGCACAGCTTTATAAAGCTGCCAGGCCAGAAACAGTGCAATCAGAACAGATATGAATCGTCCGTAGCGCGACAGGTATTCCGTCACACGCTCCCATTCGTCGCCCACCATGTACCCTAGAGTTGCAATAAGGGTAACCCACACTGCTGCACTCAGCGAAGCAAGCGCTGCTACGGGTAATGCTGGCATTCGACTCATTCCGACCGTAAAGGAGATGACGGTACGCGCTCCACTCAGGAATCGGTTGGCGGTAACCACCCAGTATCCCCAGGAATCAATCCAGTTCTGCACCCTGGAAACCGTTTCATCTGGTATCCAACGCATCGCCCGGGATTTGAGGACCACCGGGCCACCGTAGCGCCCAACGTAGAACATACACATGAATCCTATAGCGCCACCAAGCGTGCTGAATATTATAACCGGCAGGAGCAGCATCGGGCCAACAGCCGCCAAGTAACCTCCAAAAACGATTAACACATCCCCTGGAATCGGGGGGAAAACATTTTCCAACCAGGCAATAAATAAAATCAGCGCATATCCCCACACTACCGGAATATCTGCTGCCCTCAGTAGGAGATCAGTAAAAAACTGTTCCATGAGGATCTACGGTACAACGGATCCTGTGAGCATGCACACTGCACAGGCTGCCGCAGCTTCTTCGCGTCCAACTATCCCCAACTTCTCAGATGTGGTCGCTTTTATCGACACCTGCTCAAGTGCTATCATCAGGTCCCCAGCTATTGTACGACGCATGAGCTCAATATGTGGGCGCAGTTTGGGGCGCTCAATGATAATGGTTGCATCCACGTTAGTAACACTGTACCCTGCTTCTGATACTAAATCATTTACTTTTCGGAGCAGCATTCGGCTATCTGCTCCCTTCCAGCGTAGGCTCGAATCTGGAAAATGCACGCCAATATCTCCGAGTGCAGCCGCCCCTAGTATGGCATCGCAGATGGCATGTAGCAAAACATCGGCATCCGAATGTCCTGCCAAACCCAGGGGATGAGAAATCTGTACGCCGCCTAGAATAAGCGGCCGACCCTCCACAAGCTGATGCAGATCATAGCCAATCCCCACTCTTGAAACCATCAACTGCTACCTCTGGGTCCATATGTTTTGAGCCCACTCCCAGTCAGATTGGGTTGTGATCTTAATATTACGCGGATCACCTTCAACGATACGAACCGGTTGCCCTAAACGTTGCATCAGCGCAACGTCATCTGTTGCCTGCGGGTATCCACTATTTTGATGCATCGCCTTTATCAACAGATTACGCCTGAATCCCTGCGGAGTTTGCATGGCATATAGCCCATCACGAGACGCCGTTTTGGTAAACAGCCCCTCATTCCCATAACGCACCGTATCCTGAATCGGTAAGGCTGCCGCGGCTGCCCCCGTATTTTCTACAGCTTCAATCACATCACTGATGACCCGATCCAATACAAAGGGACGTGCTACGTCGTGAATTAGCACAATGCTTACATCCTCCTCAACCGCACCCACTCCTGCCATTACAGACTCTTGTCTCGTTGCCCCCCCTGGAAGTACAATGCAGGGCTTACTCAGAGGCCTAAGTATTTCCCTTGTGGCCTCAAGCGCGTCTGGATGCGCTACCACCACAATACTGGAAATAGCTGGGTGCTGGTCAAAAATGGAAGTCGTTCGAAAGAGCATCGGCGCACCTCCCAGTAGACGCATCTGCTTGGGAAGCCCACCAAGGCGTGACCCCGTACCTGCTGCAGGAATGACCGCGGCAACCATATGTCTACAGGATTAGCATGGCATCTCCAAAAGAGTAGAAGCGATACTCCTCCCCGATAGCGATCTCGTAGGCCTTCTTGAGTAGTTCAAATCCTGTAAAGGCAGCGGTGAGCATCATCAAGGTACTCTTGGGCATATGAAAATTTGTAATCAGGCGCTCCGTAACGGCGAACTCATAGGGTGGATAAATGAATTTATCTGTTCGACCCTCTTGGGGCTTTAGGTGACGAGACACGGTTAGACTCGTTTCAACGGCCCGAACTACGGTCGTTCCACATACCGTCACATTATTTACTTCAGAATCTAACGCCCGATTTACAGTTTCGGCTGTACTCCTGGGAATCTGATAATACTCAAAGCCCATGCGATGTTTCGTTAGATCCTCTACGCTAACACTTTGGAATGTTCCTAGACCGACATGCAAGGTGATCTGAACTACCTGCACGCCTTTTCCAATAAGCTCTTCTATGAGTTCAGGTGTAAAATGAAGCCCAGCCGTGGGAGCGGCTACCGCCCCGCGATGTTTTGCGAAAATAGTCTGATAACGGTCGGCATCAGCTTTCTCTACATCCCTCTTTATGTATGGCGGCAGAGGGGTGTACCCTTCCTCCTGGATCGCACGATACAGCGAGGCGTTGTCCCCCGCGTAATCAAAGCGAATTGTACGACCTCGCGACGTTGTATTGTCAATCACTTCAGCCGAAAGATCGCTGCCGAAAAAAAGTTTGTTTCCAATTCTGATCTTTCGCGCAGGATCAACAATTACATCCCACAGTCTGCTTTGGGGGTTCAGTTCCCTAAGCAGGAAAACTTCAATTTTCGCAGCAGTCTTTTCCTTCGCCCCGCGGAGCCTTGCAGGAAACACTTTCGTGTTATTGACGACCAAAACGTCATCCGGAGAGAAATAATCTACTATGTCACGGAAATGGCGATGTTCGATGGTCCCCTTCGCCCGATCAACTACCATCATACGCGCCGAGTCCCTAGGCTCGGCCGGGTATTGGGCAATCAGATGCCGCGGAATTTCATATTTGAAATTACTTAGCTTGAGGCGTTCAAGTGGCTTTCCCAACATATGTCATTTCGTTTTGCCCCCTAATAATAACAATAATTGATGCATTTTAAACCAACACAGCCACGGCGAAGATACAATTCCCAGTCTATCATCAATCCAATACTGGGAGAATTAAATTTGCTGCGATTTGGACACAAAACTTTTTCATCGGAAAACCGAACTGTACGCAAGCGTATGCGGGATCGCCCGGAGAGCACTTGTGATCATAGAAAACGTTCATCTGCAAGCGTCTCCGAGAGCCAGAAGTTAGGCACTCCGCAATAATACCGCTAACAAGGCACTTGACTATCCGTTTATTGGCGGTCGCCGCAGGTGAAAGTCTGTCGCTGATTGATAAGCACTCGCTATTCGGAGTACATCGGCATCAGCGTACAGTGGACCGGCGAAGGTAATGCTTCGAGGCCTGCGTCGTCGAGAGTCCGGGTCTGACTCCAATGCATCAAACCCATTGGGTACCGTCACACAAGGATGTCCGGTTAGATTTGTGATTGCCAATGTACGACCTCCGAAGGACGGAGATACAAAGACATCCACCTGCTGCATCACAGTATTCATGTGCTGCATAAGGAGCCAGCGGCACCTCGAAGCCTGCAAGAACTCAACTGCTGGCACGAAACGGTTCACACGAAATTCGTGCGGCCATGTCCCTTCACCCTGTCGCACCATCTGATCAACCCCATTACTCAACGTAAGTGTGTCAAATGCAGCTGCTGCTTCAACGCCCAAGGTGGTTAGCATGGCATCAATGGGCAAATCATCAGGAAGCTCAATCGGGACGAGCTCAATACCCATATTCCGTAAAACATCCAGAGTTGCTGAGTCCCTCGCTATTCCAGAATAATCAGATTCAAAAGCTTTCTGCACGTACCCTATGCTGAGAGCACTCACGTCCTTCTCCATTGAGAATGGGAAGGGAGCATTCACCGTAACCGGGTCGCGTGTATCTGCCCCACGGATAGCTTCAAACACTAGCGCACAGTCAAGTGCTGACCGTGCCATGGGTCCAAGTTTGTCCATACTCCAGGACAAGGTCATTGCCCCATGCCGACTCACCAGACCATAAGTAGGACGATGCCCGGTCACACCATTTCTCGTAGATGGCGAGACTATCGATCCCAGAGTCTCCGACCCAATTGCAAACCCCACCAGTCCGGCAGCTACCGCTGCACCGGGTCCGGCGCTAGACCCGCTAGAGCCCTGGTCTATGTTCCAGGGATTTTTTGTTTTCCCTCCAAACCAGACATCCCCCCATGCAAGTGCTCCAAGCGACAGCTTCGCGATCAGCACTGCGCCAGCAGATTCCAAACAGTCCACAACAGCTGCGTTCTCGTCGAGTACCTGATCCTTGTATGGTGCCGCTCCCCAGGTGGTAGGATAGCCGCGGACGCTCAACAAATCCTTAGCGCCCCAAGGTATTCCATGCAGAGGACCACGCCAGATACCAGCATCAAGTTCAACATCTGCGCGGGCAGCCTGCTCGTAAGCCAAATCCTCGGTTAACGTGATCACAGCCTGTAGGACGTCATCATACTGCTTCAGACGCCCTATGTACAGCTCAGTCAACTCTGTGGATGTTACGGCTCTTGATTTGAGTAAGTAAGCGAGCTCTGCAACCTGCATGAATGCCAAATCCTCGTCATTTGACGGGCGATCTACAGGAGTGGGCTCCCAGCTAGCCCCCTGTGCACTGGATGGAGGATGTTTACCCGACATGCGCGGATCGAACATCAACGCAGGCGGCACATTGTTCGGGAGCGCTAATTCACGAACCGAGGTGTAATTCTCCACATGTTGCTTCAGATCCTCTACGAGCTCGGAACGCTGCTCTTCAGAAAGTGTGATGCCTGCAATTTCTTCCGCACACGCAATTGTTTCCGCCGTAATGGGGGCATCAAGGCGATAAAGAGCATCCGCCAGCATCGTTGCCCCAGCCCCTACGGTAGAACAAGCGGCAATAAAATGACGTCGACTTATGGGCATCCGTTTTCTGTTGCTGAAGACTGAGCACTTGCGTTTATGCGGTCTACTGCATAGTTCCGCAGACCAATTGCCCCGATTGACCGGCCATCATTAAATGGAACCCAAAAAAGCCCCTCAGCATCCCCCGTCTTCATTTCCAGTGACGCCAACGTCCCCTCAGCATCCGCGGATGTCGAACCCTCCGGGGACTCGAAAATAAGTGTGAACCTGTAGCTGACACAGTGTTCGTTGAGGTTTTGAAGCATTACGACGACGCCGTCATCATTCGTGTTCGCCTTGGGATAAAAGATGTATCGAAACCGAAGCCCCTTGTATTCAAAAAATGTTTTCCAGGCCTCTTCGCCACTAAACTGCTGCGCAAAACCATCATATGTGGCCAGCATCATTCCACAAATGATTAGGCTGCGAAACATGATCACATACCTGTTGCAACGCTGCGCGCGACCTCAACTACTCGCTCAGTACTAAACCCAAACTGCTCAAACAGCACATTGCCCGGTGCGGAAGCACCAAATCGATCCATAGAGATCATATGACTCGCATATCGATCCCAGCCAAGTGATGTACCTGCCTCAACGGCAACACGAGCAGTCACCGCTTCCGGTAAAACCTCCTCTCTGTATACTTCAGTCTGTGCAGCAAACAGCTCCCAGGATGGCATGCTGACCACACGAGTCGGAATGCCTTCCGATTCAAGGACACGTGCAGCTGCGATTGCATACTGTAACTCGCTGCCAGTCCCAATGAGAATCACCTGAGGCTCCGATGCACTCTCTTCAACGACAACATATCCGCCTCGGGTTATTTCTTTGAAATTGCCCGTGAGCGATGGCAGTCCCTGGCGGGTCAGTATGAGCGCGGTAGGTCCATCCTCTCTGGCTATCGCCTCTTTCCAGGCATATTGCGTCTCGTTTGCATCCGCTGGTCTGATCACTACAAGATTCGGGATCGCTCGCAAGGACATCACCTGCTCTACGCCTTGATGGGTTGGGCCGTCTTCGCCGGTGCCGATAGAATCGTGCGTGAACACATAGATAACGGGAATCCCCATAAGCGCACTGAGTCGCAGGGCCGGGCGCAAATAATCACTGAACACTAGGAAGGTGCCACAATACGGTCGTAGGCCACCATGCAGCGCCAGACCGTTACTTATGGCCGCCATCGCATGCTCTCTGACACCGTATCGCACGTACGTTCCAGACAGATTCTTCTGCTGCATATCAACCTGCATTCCACCACGCGTCTTGTTTGAGCCAGTCAGGTCAGCGGATCCGCCGATAAGGCCCGGGACCTTCTTGAGAAGAGCCCCCAAAGCCTGTCCACTTGCAGCCCTGGTTGAGATCGCTTTATCTACGGGAAGGTTGTCCAATTCTGCAGTCCAATCAGCGGGGAGTGTCCGATTGCAGAGAACATCTAGGGCCGCTGATGCCTCGGGATAGGCTCTCTCATAGGCATCCCTCCGGGAGGTCCACACAGACTGCTGTTCGGCCCCAGACGATGTACAGCTCATAGCTGACCGAACCTCGCTCGGTACTTGAAAGGATGAATCCGCCCGCCAATCTAGAGCTTTCCTCGTAAGGACCACCTCTTCTGCACCCAAGGGAGCCCCATGCGCGGCGGCTGTGTTTGCTTTATTCGGGCTGCCATGACCAATCGTCGTGCGCACACATAACAGGGACGGCTGATCCGTACACGTCCGGGCTTCGTCGAGTGCCTGCCGAACAGCGCGCGTGTCTGTCCCGTCAATCCCCGGTATTACCTGCCATCCATAGGCTGCAAACCTTCCCGGTATATCCTCGGAGAACGTCAGGTCAGTGCCGCCATCAATCGTAACCCGGTTATCATCCCACAAATAAATCAGCTTTCCTAGTCCCAGGTGGCCCGCCAAGGAAGCCGCCTCATGCGAAATCCCCTCCATCAGATCCCCGTCCGAAACAATACCGTATGTACAGTGATCTATAATGGTCGCATCCTCACGATTAAATCTTGCGGCGAGATGCGCTTCCGCCATGGCCATCCCTACACCATTTGCAAATCCCTGCCCGAGAGGACCTGTGGTGGTTTCGACACCTGGCGTTACTCCGTACTCTGGATGTCCAGGCGTCTTGCTATCCCATTGCCGGAAATTTTTGATCTCCTCCATTGGGAGGTCATATCCAGTTAGATGCAATAGTGCATAGAGCAGCATTGATCCATGCCCGGCCGAGAGAACAAAACGATCCCTATTGAACCAGGCGGGGTCTGCCGGATTATGACGCATTACGTCAGTCCACAATACATAGGCCATCGGAGCGGCTCCCATGGGCATACCGGGATGCCCGCTGCTGGCACGCTCTACCGCATCGACTGCCAGCATCCGTATCGTGTTAATGCAAGTTTCCTCAAGCTGTATTGCTGTCATCTTGATACTTTTGTTCCAGCCCTATAAGGCGATAATTGCCTGCTCAACAAAGTGTCTAAGGCAGCCCAGGTTGCGACTGGAGCTATTTATCTGGCGGCCATTTATGATCACGGTCGGAACCCCAGTGAAACCCATGCCCTCGAAGAATCTGCGAGTCTGAACAGTCCGGGACGCGTACCCTCGGCTTCTCAATACCGACCGAAAATTCCCCATATCCATGCCGAGATCTTCCGCAAACTCAGACAGCTGATCTATTGACAAGCCGGTTGCCGGTGACTGGTGCTGAAAAACGAGGTCAAGCATTCCTTCAAATACCCCCTCTTCATTGGCCAGATAAAGGGCCGTGATCTCATCAAGAGAATGGGTTGCTCCCCCTACGATTGGGATCGGCTTGAATACAACACGTACAGAATCAGGGTAGGCCGCAGCGAGTGCCTTGATGTGCGGGTGAACCGCCTTGCAGTGATTACAGTTTGGGTCAAGGAATTCCATCACCAATATTGGGGCGTCAGTCGGACCGATAACCGGATCATAATCCATAACGATCTGATCCAGATTGTCAAATACCGGTGCCCCCGCTACGTACATGCAAGACGCCGGGTCCACACCTGTTTCTGTGGCCCCTATTTCCTCAGCGCCCTCTTCCTGCCCCGGCGCATTGCTGTAATCCCACGCAAGAAAGCCCAAAAGCAATACAGCAACTGCCCCATGGAAAATTCTCTCCGAAGCCGGAGCTTCCCGTTGTGCATTTGTCGTTGGTCTCCTGAATAAACCCACAAATGTAATCAACGTAATGAGTGTAACAATCGCGAACGAAACAAGGCAAAGTTGACACCACCCGTCAATAGCTGTTGCCTGCAGCAACGTCAGGAACAGCGAATAACACCAGCCTGCTCCAACAACGAATGCCCGCGCCTTTTTTAAATGGGCCCCCAGACCACTGATATTGTAAGCAATCAGCAGCCCCGTAATGAAAACGGTCATATAAAACAGAAATCCCCACCAGGCACTTGGAAGGCCCAGCGGAGCCGGATCACTGGCAATAACGCCGACACAGTTAGATCCCACCCCACAGAACGGATCTTCCGTACTGAGAGTTCCTCCGCTGTACCACAGTGCGATATGGAGCGTCAGACCCACACCGGCCAAGGCCAAAATGTAGAGCAGGCGCTCGAAAGTCTTGCGATAAATGAATAAGGTCATGGTGATTGTTCAGATTATCTCCCCAAGTTAATGAATCCAACGCGTTGGCGTGCTGTTCCGGTTGAACGCAGCAATGAAATCAATTCATATATTCTTTGCGGTTGAATTGCTTTGCAGTGCGTATAAGCAATTCGACCTGATTTGATCATGACACGCAACGAATTTCACGCAATAGTTGCCCAGGAACGCGCGAAAGGGGTTCAACGCTTTGTTATCCCAGTCAGTCGCCGTCTGAGTGCTGATTTACTTACTCCAGTGAGTGCGCTGCTAGCCCTCAGGCAACGCGGTAATCGCACATTCCTACTCGAAAGCGTGGAGGGCGGGGAGAATATGGCACGCTATTCGTTCCTTGGCCGCAATCCCTATCGCGTCGTTCGGTCTACCAATAGCGTGGTTACCGTCGAGGATGTTCAGACCGGTAATATCTCTGCAATGCCTGAGGCCGATATATTCGAGGTCCTTCAGCGTTTTATGGATGAGTATGTAGAGATTACCGTGCCCGGTCTGCCACGGTTTCGCTGTGGAGCGGTTGGGTATCTGGGTTATGATAGCGTGCGTCTGATTGAACACCTGCCTAATCCTCCAACGGACGATTCCAACCTTGCCAATTCGATCTGGTGTTTTTACGACACCCTTGCTGCCGTTGATCGACTCAAGCATCAAATGGTGCTGATGGCTAATGTATTTGTTGAACCGGAATCGAACCTCGACGAGGCGTTTACGGAGGCCTTAGCGCGTTTGAAAGCTCTGGAGGAGGATCTTCGATCCAGATTTGACCGGCCAGAATCTGTCCAACTCAGTGCAGAACAAATGACCTCCAATTTTGCACGGGAGGATTTTGAGAATGTGGTTACCGAGGCAAAAAAACTAATCTACGAAGGTGACATTTTCCAGGTTGTGCTCTCCCAGCGATTTTCCCTCTCGTTTCAGGGGGACCCATTCAATCTGTACCGTGCCCTGCGCCAGATCAATCCGTCTCCATACCTTTTCTATCTGGATTTAGAGGAAGTTACCCTCATTGGCAGCTCCCCCGAAGTATTGGTGCGTGTTGAGGATGGGCAGGCAACACTTCTCCCGATCGCAGGTACCCGGCCCCGTGGAAAAACGGACGAAGAAGATGAAGCACTTGCAGAGGAATTGCTTGCAGACCCCAAAGAACGGGCAGAGCATCTTATGTTGGTTGATCTGGGACGCAATGATCTCGGAAGAATCAGTAAACTCGGCAGTGTTACCGTTGACCGTTACGCCTATATCGAACGGTATTCGCATGTGATGCATATCGTGAGTGCCGTTTCTGGCACCTTGCGTGAGGGTATGAACACCATGGACGTACTGAAGGCCTGCTTCCCAGCCGGCACTGTCAGTGGCGCTCCCAAGGTCAGAGCCATGGAAATTATTGACGAGCTTGAACCGACCCGGCGGGGGATTTATGCCGGTGCTGTGGGGTACATTGATTTTTCTGGCAATATGGACACATGTATAGCCATTCGAACTATGGTGGTTCAGGGAGCAAACATCACTATTCAGGCGGGTGCCGGTATCGTGGCTGACAGCAACCCGGAACTTGAGTACCAGGAGACCGGAAACAAAGCCCAAGCACTCAGACAGGCATTGTTAATTGCATCACAGGGGCTCCTCTGAGTCGAATCAATACGTATATTCCGCAATCAATGATAATTTCATGACGATCAAGGAAATAAAATCAGCCTTTCTGAGGAAAGGATGGGCTGGGAAAACCATAAGCCGAGGCGAAACGGTACAAAAGCTTAACCCACTGATTGAAGCACATGTGGCATTGAACCACGCCTACACGAGTCTACTGCCGCTACTCTCGTCGGATGATTCTAAACAGGAACTCGCCGCTATCCTGAAGACTGCCCGGCTTGACGTTGGTAAGCTTATGGAGGTTGTCTTTAGCTGCGGTGGAATGGCCTTTAACGGTACTTCAATAGAGCCTGGCTCATTTGCTTTGAGCCGCGATCATGCACTGACAGAATTGCGCAAACAGGAAGAGGCTTTTCGTGATCTTCTGATAGCAGAGCGTCCTATTGAGCATCAGATCCGTACAGAGGCCGTACTGACACGCCTGCTGACAAACAGCGATATCCGGCTTTCGTTTATCCGCACATGCGTACGGCACATGTCCGTACCTGCGTAATTACCTATGACAGCATACCCCTTTAACTTTGACGAGACTGTGGTTGTATCTGGTATTCAGTCCTCCGGTGCATTGCATCTGGGCAACTACTTCGGTGCATTAAGGCAGCATATAACACTTCACAGGGAGCATCCGTCGTACTATTTCATCGTGAATTATCACGCAATGACCTCCGTACGCGACCGGGAAGCGCTGCTGAATCACACGCTGGATGCCGCAGTAACCTACCTAGCCCTTGGATTTGATCCCTCAAAGGGGAATCTGTTTGTACAGAGTGATGTGCCGCTGCTTAACGAACTTACCTGGATTTTTTTCTGCCTTACACCGGTCTCCCTTCTAGAAAAAGCAACGTCATATAAAGACAAGGTTGCACAGGGACTCTCAGCAAATTGCGGCCTGTTCAATTACCCTATTCTGCAGGCCTCCGATATTCTCATCTACGGAGGAACAGTCGTACCCGTAGGTGCCGACCAGAAGCAGCACATTGAAATTGCGAGGGATACCGCCCAGCGCTTTAACCGTGTCTGGTCTCCCGAACAACCATTGTTTCCGATACCGGATGCTCACATTATGAAAAGTGTTGCAGTCGTGCCTGGCACCGATGGCCGTAAGATGTCCAAGAGCTATGGCAATACCATTGGAATTTTCGACGAGGGCAAACTTCTTGCTGATCGTGTAAAACGCATTGTAACCGACTCTACTCCACTCGAGGCTCCGAAGAACCCTGATACAGATAACGTCTTTGCGCTGATCCGTCTATTCGCAACCGCAGAACAGCAGTCCGCAATCAGGGAGGCCTATCTGCGCGGCGGTTATGGGTATGGTCACGCAAAAAAGGTATTGATTGAACTGATTACTGAATATTTCGGGGAGGCACGCGAGCGCAGAAGAGCGTTGCTTAAGGATATGGACTATGTCCGGGATGTATTGCATCAGGGAGCCGTCAATGCACGTACACGGGCAGAGTCCTGCATGGACAAGGTTCGAGAACTCACGGGCCTAATGACTACCTACCGGGTTTGATTCTCG
This sequence comes from uncultured Rhodothermaceae bacterium, assembly GCA_964503085.1. Classification (GTDB taxonomy): domain Bacteria; phylum Bacteroidota; class Rhodothermia; order Rhodothermales; family Bin80; genus Bin80. The sequence goes on from CAZCYQ010000061.1 coordinate 12,194, forward strand.
TTATAGATAATTACGATTCCTTTACGTACAATCTGGTGCAACTCATCGGTTGCACCACACCTGCCATTCGTGTTGTACGTAACGATGTGTTGACCCCGTCGGAGATTGATGCAATGTCCTTGAAGGGCATTGTTATTTCGCCGGGACCTGGGCGTCCCAGAGACGCGGGAATTTGTAGCATGGTCGTGTCCAAACTCGGCAGCCGGATCCCTATACTGGGCATTTGCCTGGGGCATCAAATTATTGGGGAGGTTTACGGGGCAGAAGTGACTTACGCCCCTACCCTGATGCATGGTAAAACCAGTGCGGTCCACCACAATGGCGGCAGCCTCTTTGAAGGCGTTCCACATTCGTTTGAAGCTACACGCTATCATTCTCTGGTACTAAATCCCCGATCCATACCCACCTGTCTCAATGTCACTGCTTCAACGCCAGATGGCGTTATAATGGGGGTTCGGCACTTTACCCACCCGGTGGAGGGCGTACAATTCCATCCAGAAAGCGTCATGACGCGTGACGGTAGCATTTTGATCAATAACTGGCTGAATCGTATCGGGGTTGAATCATGACCGAGTACTTGCGGATTTTATCTCGGGGCGAATCGCTCTCGGCAGATCAGGCAGCTGATGCTATGCATCAAGTAATGCAGGGCAAGGCTGATTCCGTTCAAATCGCGGGGTTATTGATGGGGCTGCGGGCCCGTGGCGAAACTCTTGATGAACTGATCGCCCTTGCACGTGTCATGCGGACCTACTTTGTTCCTGTGACCTGCACGGATCCAAATGCAATTGATGTGTGTGGGACAGGAGGTGACGGTACCGGTACTTTTAATATTTCCACGGCCGCGGCACTCGTCTGCGCGGGAGCAGGAGTCACCGTCGCAAAGCACGGCAATAGGAGTGTATCCTCCAAGTCCGGAAGCGCGGATGTCCTGGAAGCACTTGGGGTAAATGTGGATCTTGGCGCAGAGGGCGTTGCCGTATGCCTAGAAGAGGTAGGGATTGGGTTTATTTTTGCGCGGCATTACCACCCTGCTATGCGCCATGTAATGCCGGTCCGTACAGCATTGGGAGCCCGCACAGTTTTCAACATATTGGGGCCACTTTGTAATCCCGCAGGCGTCAAACGACAGGTGATCGGGGCTTTTAACCTTGAGACTGCAAAAGTCATTGCGAATATTATGCATGGCCTGGGGGCGGAGCACGTGATTGCCCTACACTCCGAAGATGGACTTGACGAAGCTTCTATCGCAGCTCCTACAACTGTCATTGATTATCAATCAAATGACGAAGCACCGAATATTTTCAGTATCAGGGCGGAGAATTACAACTTGGAAAAGGTGAACCTTTCAAGCCTCTTGGGAGGAGATGCAAGGCAGAATGCATCCATCATTCGCTCAGTGCTTGACGGAAAACCCGGCCCCTGCCGGGATGTAGTGGTCTTAAACAGTGCGCTTGGATTGTGGGTATCCGGCCGTTATGAGAGCATGGATGATTGCATTGCTGCGTCAAAGACAAGTATTGATTCAGGTGCCGCACACGCGCGCCTACAGATGCTGTGTGAAGTCAGCAACAGGACATGACGGTCCTTGACCGTATCGTAACAGACGTCAAGGTTGCACTCGAGCGGCACAAGCGCCTCACTCCGGAACATGAATTGGAAGCCGCCATCCGTAGCGCTCGGCCTGTAAGGGATTTTGAGTCTGCTCTCAATGGACCAGAGCTCGCGGTCATCGCGGAAATAAAACAACGCTCCCCCTCCAAAGGCTTACTTAGAGAACCGTTTGACGTGCAGGCGCTTGCCAAGGATTATACTGCTGCCGGTGCAAACGCTATAAGTGTGCTGACCGAGGAAGATCATTTTGGAGGTGCTCTTTCACACCTGGCATTGGCTGCTACACACTCCAACCGCCCCCTTCTGCGGAAAGACTTCATCATTGACCCCTATCAGCTGTACCAAGCGCGAGCATATGGAGCTGATGCCGTGCTACTGATTGCAGCGATACTTGAAGCCTCACTGCTCAAGGACCTGCTAAGCCTGGCAACGGAATTGAGACTGGCCTGCCTTGTTGAAATCTATGATCCTATTGAATTGGACAAGATTGATTTTGATCAGGTCTCTATCCTCGGCGTTAACAACCGAGATTTACATACGTTTGAAGTAGATATTGACCATTCGTTAAAGGTATTTGAGCTAGTTGGAAACGAAGTAATTAAAGTTTCCGAAAGCGGACTCCGGTCACCTGCTGATCTGGCATACCTGCACCGTCGAGGAGTAGACGCCGTATTGATTGGAGAGACATTTATGCGAGCTGAGAACCCCGGTGTCGCACTGCGGTCGCTACGTGAGAAGGCCACAGTTATCCTTACATCGCACATAAACTGATGCAGTGCAAAGTAAAAATCTGTGGGCTGACTTCTTTGGCGGACGCACGATTTTGCGCCGGTGCGGGAGCTGATTACCTGGGATTCATTCAACACCCCCCAAGTCCTCGCTATATTGCTCCAGATCAGGTGCGACAGATTAAGGAATGGATCTACGGTCCCAAATCGGTCGGGGTGTTCGTGAATACAGATGCGGAAACGGTTAATCAAAGTTGTACAATTGCAAATTTTGACCAAGTGCAGTTGCACGGCGATGAATCGCCTGCATACTGCAGACGTATGACGCTCCCTGTGATAAAGGCATTTTCTGTCAAGCCAGGCACGAGTGCCCGATCACTGGCCAGAATACTCACAGCCTACCAGGACTGCGTAGAACTTTTTCTACTTGATACATGGCATCCTGAACTAGCAGGCGGTACAGGCAAGTCCTTCGACTGGAATGTTGCGAAGACTCTGGCAGTGGATTTTCCGATCATACTCGCAGGAGGCTTACATCCAGACAATGTAATGCAAGCTGTTCGGTCTGCATCACCTTGGGGTGTTGATATATCTAGCGGACTCGAGTACGCGCCAGGGGAAAAAGATTTTGATTTAGTTGTCAACTTTTTCGAATCAATAGCAAAGGTTTCTTCTGATCTATAACGCACCAGACCATAAAGGGCGTTTTGGGCCATATGGCGGCGCCTATGTACCCGAGATTCTGGTTCCAGAACTCAATGCCCTTCGTGCGGCATTTGAGGAATCCTGGAAGGACGCAGAATTTCATGCCCGGTACCAAGACCTACTTAAGACCTATGTTGGCCGCCCCACTGCGCTAACACCGGCTAACCGATTAAGCGAAGCCCTCGGAGGAGGGCACATCCTTCTCAAACGTGAGGATCTGTGTCACACTGGTGCACACAAGATCAATAACACCATAGGCCAGATCCTTCTCGCCCACAAAATGGGTAAGACTCGAATTATAGCCGAAACAGGCGCAGGACAACATGGTGTGGCTACTGCTACTGTAGCTGCCTGTTTTGGGTTACGGTGTGTCGTCTACATGGGGGCCGAGGATACGGAGCGTCAGGCACTCAATGTCGCGCGCATGCAACTCCTCGGAGCAGAAGTACGTCCGGTGACCAGTGGTAGTCAGACACTGAAAGACGCTACCAACGAGGCCATCCGGGACTGGGTTTCTAATCCGACTGACACGTTTTATATCATTGGTTCCGTCGTAGGGCCGCACCCATACCCAATGATGGTACGCAGCTTCCATACTGTGATCGGCGAAGAAGTCAAACAACAGTTAAATGAAGCAACCGGTAAAGACTTCCCCGACGCGCTTGTAGCCTGCGTAGGAGGCGGATCCAATGCGATCGGGTTGTTCTATCCATTCATCAATCATCCCGAGGTACAGATGTTTGGTGTGGAAGCTGCAGGTGAGGGACTTGATGGACGTCATGCTGCTACGCTCACGCGGGGAGCCATGGGGGTTCTGCATGGGGCAATGAGTTATTTGCTTCAGGATAGTGACGGACAGATTGAATTGGCGCACTCCATCTCGGCAGGACTGGACTACCCTGGCGTAGGCCCCGAACACGCATGGCTCAAGGACATTGGGCGAGTAACCTATCTCACTGAAACAGACAAGAATGCCTTGGTCGGTGTTGAGTTATTGTCCAGAACGGAGGGAATCATCCCGGCCCTTGAAACTGCTCATGCCATCGCAGCCCTGAAAAAAATCGTTCCCCAGGTTGCCGCTGATGCAACAATTGTGGTGAATTGCTCTGGACGCGGAGATAAGGATATGCAAACAATCATGGATAACCTATGAGTTCACGATTATCCTCCCGATTGCTGACACTAAAATCGAATGGGGAGAAGGCCATGGGGATCTTCCTTACGAGCGGGTTCCCTTCCCCTGAGGCAACAGACCTTCTTCTGGGTGCGATTGACGAGGGCGGTGCCGATTTCATTGAATTGGGAATGCCCCACAGTGATCCCCTTGCCGAGGGTCTTCCCATACAATATTCCAGCACATGCGCCCTGAAAGCTGGAATTACGATGCAGGGTACCTTGGAAATCGCGGCACAGTTCAGACGACGCAGCGAAACCCCACTCCTTCTCATGGGCTACGTTAACCCCATTTTGCGCTTCGGCGCAGCAAAGTTCTGTGAGCATGCAGCTGCCGCAGGTGTGGATGGACTGATTATCCCTGATCTGCCTCCGCAGGAAGCCGCTCTCATGCGCGTACACATGCAAGAGTACGGACTTAATCTGGTATTCCTTGTAGCCCCCAACACTCCTGATGAGCGCATGAAGGAAATTGACCGCCTGTCCGACGGCTTTGTCTATTGTGTGACCATCACAGGCCTGACGGGCACCGGGCTTGCGGGGCGTCTGGATGCCATCAATTCTTACCTGAAACATGCAAGTGACATGATCACACAAAACCCCCTACTAGTTGGATTCGGGATTCAAACCCATGATGACGCCTGTAATCTCTCGAAGCATACGGATGGTTTTATCGTTGGATCGGCAGTCATTAGAGAAGTGGAGCGCGTGTGGGCGTGCCCGGGCTTGTCGATGGCTGAACGTGGCCAGCGGGTGGCACGATTTGTGCAATCCCTCAAATATGGTCCCGAGAAATGAAGTTTGCGCGAACAACAATGCGATATACTGCCCTCTTTCTGACAGCGGCCTTCATATGCACTGGCTGCGGCGACAGCGTATTCAATAACGACTTTCGTCCCAATGCTACGGGCGTAGAAGGTCAAATAACGGTCGTTATTGACTCTGCACTCTGGCGAGGGGACGTTGGAGACGCTGTCCGGGATCATGTAGGGGGAGCCATTGAAACACTTCCGGCCATTGAACCCGAGTTCGATCTGGAAGCAATTGGCCTTACCTCCCGTGCTGCCTTTGAAATGGTGCAGGATCGCAAGAACGTACTCTTTGTAGGCCTGATTGACAATGATTCCACTCCCGAAAGCCAATACCTGAGCACGATCTTCGGGGCTGATTCGCTGCGCGAGATGATCCTCGGCGGCTCACCCGCATTGGTAGCTCGGCAGAATAACTGGAGGAGGAATCAACTGGTCTACTATCTGGCAGCAGGCTCCCCCGATGACCTAACCTACTCCATAGAGCAGCACGCAGATCAACTCAGATATCATTTTAATGAGATCTCAAGATCACGTCTTCATACAGACATGTTCGATATTGGGCGCCAGCATGATCTGGAACAGACTTTGATGGATCGACATGGATTTGCTGTACACGGACAACATGACTTTTTTATTGCCATCGACACAACGCAGTTCGTATGGCTTCGTCGCGTGCTTTCAGATACATGGAGAAGTATGTTTGTGTATTATGAAGAGAACGGAAATCCCGAGAACCTAACCGCTGAATGGATTGTTCTTGCCCGGGATGCACTCACTCGGCGCTACATTACCGGGACCGAAGGAGGATGGATTGAGGTTGATCGTCGTCGTCCCATGACTGCTGCAGAGATCAATTTTAACGACCGTTACGCAATTGAATTTCGTGGCTTGTGGCACATGGTTGGCGAAGAGAATGGTCGCATATTTCCCTTTGGCATGGGGGGACCATTTATTTCCTATGCATTCTACGATGAGCCTACCCGCCGGCTTTACCTGATTGATGGGATGGTCTTCGCACCTAATTTTTCCAAGCGTGAGTTTGTGCGACAAATGGAAGTCATTGCATATACATTTCGTACCCTTGAAGAAGAACAACGTGAGCGTATATAGCTGGTATTGTGTGTTGCTCCTCACCGTCGTCTCAGCCTGTACCACCGGCCCCGAAGAGCTTGGAAAGGAGCCTGTTGACAGCCTGATGGTTGAGATATTCATTGATATACATCTGGCCAACGCGCGTGCTGAATTGGGATACGGATCGGATGGTACCCCGCTTGATTCAATAATTGTGCAGCGAGGACTGTCCAGAAAGGAATTTGACCATCGGATGGCCTTCTATTCCAAGCATCCCCAAGCCTACCTGGTTGTACAGAATCAGATCATGGATCGTTTAGGACAGGAAACCCGTTTGGTCGTGGACTTCTAGCTAGTGTTTGCCCGAAAATACCTATTCTCGTCAAATTGAGGGCGTCCTGTCCACGA
>CAZCYQ010000062.1:0-17323 GCA_964503085.1 uncultured Rhodothermaceae bacterium
CATGAGTAGCCCATGACTTCCTTTAGATAAGTCTCTAACAGGCGATGATGGCGAATGATTTCCAGTGCTATTTTTTCGCCTGCCTCAGTAAGCCTTACTCCTTTGTAGGATTCATGGACAACTAGCCGCATGCGATCCAGCCGCTTAATCATACCCGTAACAGATGCCGCGGATACATTCATCGCACGCGCAATATCACTCGTGGCAACCACAGAAGTCTCTTCCTGCAGCGTGAAGATTGCTTTCAAATAATCCTGTACAGCTGGACTAAGCATTAGCGCAATGTAGCAGTAAAATGAAGATGAAAATGTAGAAACTAAAGACCCGAACCCCGCACCAAACTCTAAAAAGCGCCAGTTTCAGAGAATTTGTAAGGGGCTCAACGGTCAAATTAAATGTACACACTCCTCAGTGGTAGTGGACCACCTTGGTTTGCGGCTCGGACGTAGGCAATAGTATAGGCAATCGTGGAAAATTATACGTGTGAGGACCCAATAATGCTATCGACGGCACACATAGTGTCCGGGACCTTGTCAGACCGATATTGGTGCTGCTCCAGACCATCCGACAAGCACGCCTTAAACTATGAGAATTTTGATAGTCTGTGAATACACTATATCAACTCCGGTATTTGCACCGCGGACGAACGCGACGGCATAATACCACGGTCCTATACTGTGGCCAGCTTCCACGAACCCCGCCTGAACAGTACTACGCTCACAACCGCCAGCGTAGAGAACGATACGGTCATGGCAATAAAGACTCCTGTCGGCCCCAGCCCACCCAAGACTGAGAGCCCCCACGCCAGTGGAATCTCCCAGGCCCAAAAGCAGAAGAAATTCAGAATAGTCGGTGTCCATACAGCACCCGCGCCGTTGAAAGCGGCAGTCAAGACCATTCCGTAGCCATAGAATACAAAGCCAATTGACACGATCCGCAATCCTGTAATTGCCACTTCTGACGTAGCTGTGGTTCCTCCGAACAGGCCGACGATCGTAGGCGCAAAGGCTATGAAAAACACACTGATCACTCCCAGGAAGATGAAATTGATTTTGCAGGCTATCCACGCGGAGCGTTCAGCACGTGCAGGATCTCCCGCACCCAGGTTCTGCCCCACCATGGTAGCTGCTGCATTAGAGAGTCCCCAAGCAGGCAGTATTGCAAAAAGTATGATCCGAATTGCAATAACGTAGCCCGCCAGCGCTTCAGCTCCAGAAATTGCCGTGACCCGAATCAGTCCGATCCAGCTGGCGCTGGCGATGAATATTTGTAGCATGCCGGTAGCCGAAAGACGTACCAGGCGCACCATGACCCCGAACTGGATCCACAAATGTGCAAGGCGGATCCGTAATTTTTCGCTGCGGCGAAGCAGCACGTAAACCTGGACAAGGACAGCTGTCCCCCGACCAATCGTAGTTGCTATCGCCGCTCCCTGCACACCCATCTCTGGAAAGGGCCCAATCCCAAATATGAGAAGAGGATCAAGAATGATATTGAGCCCGTTGGCTATCCAGAGTACGCGCATTGCAATCGCTGCATCGCCCGCCCCACGAAAAGCAGCGTTTTGCAGAAAAAGCAATAGAATGACCGCATTACCTGCGAGCATCACCCGAGTGTAAGGAAGCCCAATGGCGATGGTGGCCTCATCCGCCCCCATGACCTGCAGGATTTCAGGTGCGAAAATAACGCCTGGAATTGCGAACCCGATTGCCAATAGCAGCCCCAGCAGGATCGCTTGACCCGTCGCTCGGGAGGCCCCTTCTGGATCGTCCTCGCCGATCCGGCGTGCTACCATAGCCGTAACTCCAATACTGAGCCCCAGCGCCACTGTATAAATTAAACTCAGTACTGATTCGGTAAGTGCAACCCCCGCCATTGCCGCATCTCCAAGCTTCGAAACGAAAAAGATGTCAACGACTGCGAAAAGCGACTCCATGACCATTTCCAGCACCATTGGAATGGCTAGGAGAATAACTGCGCGTCGAATTGGCCCTTTGGTCGGATCACCCCCGGTTCCCCTCACGGCGTGAACAAAGACGTTCCACCAGCTTTCGGAGGGTTGCTGCTCCGAAGACGCGGGCGAAGCAGGGCTCACCTGGCTTTTGGGTTGACCGCCTTCTTCCATGAAGTACCTGCCCAGATTAGTTTCTCCAAGGCAATAACACAATGAAATGCTTCCGCCAAGGATCAACTTACATGTATTGCGGTATCGCGCGAGTCTTAGCGGAATAAGTCATTCCCTGCGCCAAGGAAACCTATCAAGGCCCGCAGATTGAAACCCACGCCGGGCAGATACTGTGATGACAAGGATCTGTTCGTATCCGGCTACGCAACGAGAGATGTCGCAATATAGTGCTCCAATACAGCTACGTCAATCTTAGGCACCGTCGGCAAAGTGCTCACCGGTGCTGCGCCCGCCGATCCGCACTATACACGGTATACTTCACATGCGACAACCCGCGCGGCCTCTGACGTTTGAGATAGGAACAACGTGGAGTGCAGAGAACATGCAAGCCGTATTGTATGCTGTTTTCGAAGACCGATCCGCCCTGCATCTACTGTCGGATTCTACCTACCAAGCCATCGAGACACAGCTGCCCAATTACGATCTCGTATTCTTGGATCGGGAATCCCTTTGCCTTCCAGGATGCGGCACTTCCGGCTACAATACGCTCGGCATCTCGTCCCAAGTTCGTCCGTCAAGAACCCTGCCCGTTCGTTTCTTGAAAGTGCCACCCCATTGCTTGAAGAAAAAGGCGACTTCGCTTTCCAAACAGTTGTCACGGATTTCTCGGACCCAATCTGAGTGCATCGCCCGTGCACCCGGCCCAGATTCGCCCCCAACGATGACCCAGTCAATTCCATCCAGTTGAATTCCCGTCAAAGGCCCCAGAAGTGGTTCAAGCGACAAGAATTTCAGTAGGGCCCCCGTTTGCTTAAGGACATCAAGCCGGAACTGCCACCTGGTATTCTCAATACTCACTCCTAGCCAGATGTTTGGGGTCCAGACGAGGTGTTTGTCCATCTCAATCACGCGCTCCGGTCGTTTCGTGAGGACCTGAAATGTGTGATGATGCGCACGGTTCATCGTGTCAAACACACGCTTGATGAAGTCCAACTCCACCTGTTCATGAAAAAGGTCAGACATTGAATTCACGAAGACCACACGGGGCTTCTTCCATTTCAAAGGGTGGTCCAGTACAGATGGATGTGTGGTTACAGAAAAAGCGTTCCTGTATTTCTCCAGACCCATAGCCTGCAATCTATGAGCCATTCGTTCCGCATAGCAATTCCTGCAGCCGAAGCTGACTTTCGTGCAGCCTGTGACGGGATTCCAGGTCGTTTCAGTCCACTCAATTGAACTAGCCATCATCTTGTATTTTTATCGATTGCTTGGCAATCCTGTTGGAATCACCGATTGCATTGGGAGACGGACTGCCGTAGCAGAACATAAACTCGCATAGAGCGGCGTTTTTAGAGTTCTTGGGTGTAGAGATTTCTTCCTGAAACCGAATCCAAGTTTTTGCTTGTTATGCGCTGATAGATATACATTAACTTGAATGGTTGTTCTTTAAGGGTTGCTGAATAAGCGTTCAAATGGTTTCCAAGACAGAAACTACTTTCGTCCAAGTATCTCCTAACTTAGAGTAATGCATAACGTACATATAATAGACACATGAAATATATAAAATATTATGAAAACAGCAATAGCCTGCTGCGAAAAGTAGTCGGGACCTTCGCCTGTTGACTGTTACCATGTTCCATGAACCTGCCGATCCTTAAACTTCCGCGAAATATCTAAGCCATAGAGTCTGGCCACTCTGGGGCCACCTAATCCAGCGTACATGAACGATCTTCTCGAAATTCTCACTACGCGAGATGGCAGCCGAACATTGTACAGCAGGCAGTATCAACAATCCTTCCATTCGGTGCATGGGGCGTTAACAGAGGCACATCATGTTTTTCTTGAGGGCTCGGGAACAGAAGCACTCCTTAAATCACGACAGGAGGTAAGTGTCTTGGAGATCGGATTCGGAGCTGGTCTCAACTGGCTGATCACCGCCACCACCGCTTGTCAACATCGTACTCGCCTCGCTTACACTGCGTGGGATAAGCAGATACCGAGTGCTGAGCTATTGTCTCAGTTAGGTTATGGCGGCCTTATCGGAGCCCCTGCTCTGGCAACTACATTAGAAGAATGGCGGAAGACCTTCATAAAAGACGTACCCCATGGCACCTATAACCTGCCACACGAACACAACAGCACACTCCAACTGTGCATTGGTGAGGCAACTGAGGCGATTCTCCCTGACCTGTCCTACGACAGTATCTACCTTGATGCTTTCGATCCAGGAGCTAACCCAGAACTTTGGGTCCCCGAATTCTTCGGGCAATTATACAAAGCGCTCCGTGATGGCGGCTGCCTTGCAACCTATTCAGTAGCCGGACATGTTCGACGTGCACTCACTTCATGTGGATTCTCCGTTGTTCGCCGGCCTGGTCCGCCTGGCAAACGGCAAGTGCTCGCAGCATGGAAGCACGAAACTGCAGGATTCAGGTCGGATCGGTAATTCTGAGAGATCCATCCCTAGTCAATTCGGCATGCCGACCGTCCTCGAGTGTCTCGAACTCCTTCGCCTGTATGGCCAGTACAGGAATGGGCTTTTGATAAAGCTCGTCCGCCACCACGGAGGCGAGCACAAGGAATGTGTCTGCCTCGCTGGTAATAAGCGCCGCAGGCGCAGTACCCCTGCGGACCGCCTCGAGCAATACTGCCGTCGTGGTGCTTGAACCTCTAGAAGCTGGAATTGCCAAGATACATCCGGCTGCAATCTTTCCTGACAGCGGATGCCTCCGGTCAATTATTTCGCCGGTAAACTGGCTATACCCTCCCCAAAAACTAAGCGGCACACCGCCGACCAGAAGGGGACCTGAGGCCACTCCTTCCATCAGAACCTTGCCGTGTATCACGTGTCCCATAGTGTAGCATCTGTCTCTATACGCCCCGATATTGCAGAGCGGACACAGTCCTCGAGCGAACCGTAGACAACACGCGTCCCCAGCAAGCCTGGTGCATAGTAGGCATACTTAGCGGAGTTCGTCATCAATGTATTGATTGAATCTGGCAACATTGGACTGGTCAGAATACATGTGTCTACAGTTACCGTACCACCAAATTGAGTTATAGGCTCTAAATAGCCCGCCTTGTCCGCAAGGGCACGCACGATCCGGCTTGCCGTGACCAAAAACTGCACGCGATCACACTTGCTCTTCCCCTCCACGAGGCTAGACAGTGCTGCAAATTCCCCCAACGAAAAATGTGGGCTGCCTAAGGCCACCATATCCAGTAAATCCCCGTCTGCCGTAGTTAATTCCTGGCGCGCGGCCCGTAACTTGCCCATCGTTACATCTACATTGCGTACGGGCGACATACCACCAAATGCCACATTCATGGTGGGAGCTTCAGGAGTAACTCCAATGACATGGAAGAGGGCCGTAGCTCCAGAAGATGCCATTGCAGCTCCTAGTGCTTTCAGGTTATCCTCGCTTGGATGTACCTCAAGCCCTTCTATAACCGGTACCTGAATCCCCGCATCAGCACCAATAAGATGCCCCAAAACACCGAAGAAACTGTCATCCTCCTGAAGACCAACCGGCACGTTCTTCAGGCTATAAAGTAGTTGTCCTCGGCGGTTCTCTGCCAGATGCAAACCAGCTGCAGGGGCCCGTCCAGTGATCGCTGCACAGATATCCATTAGGTCAGGATAACGTGCCGTCCTCGCACCCAAGACTGAGTTAATAAATACGACTGCGCTGGATTCGCCCCATGCCACCTGCTGCCCCATCTCCGGACGTACACTCTCCTGGTACGGAGCACAAGTCCATGTGGGTTGACACCCCATGGACTTATAGGCCGCCATCTGCCGTATAGATTTTTCGGCCCAGTCGGCAGGTACAGACCACTGCCTCCAGCCATGCTCATCTACACCACTTACATTGAGCGTCGTAGGGACAACCACACGCGCGTCCCAGTTGGACAGACGCTCAGCGTACTCAAGCGTCGCATCACCCTGAAAGAGTGAGCTGTCAATGTGGGCGGCAGTGATATCCAAGAATTCCCGGCCTTCAAAGACCGGTAGCATACGCACAAGGATTCGCATGGCCATCTGCCTCGCCTTGCCGCGTTCACCATGCAAATCCGCATTGTCGCTTGGAGTAAGGTTCATAGAGGGTATTCGCCAAGGTTACATGGCCTTTATTGCACAAAATTCCGCTGTTCTTACCCGTGGGTAATTATGCGGATTCTTCAAACTGAGGCTGTTACACAAAGCTATCGAATTTAAGGGATTAGTGCGATCTCAGTTTGTAGCTTGGTTGCATGCCTGGTCATCCGCACCCCGGACCAACCAGATGAGTTTTGGTCGACATTTTATTGATACTGCGGGCGCAAAGCGGTCTTTTTTTGTGGATGCATTCACCAGCACCGTGCTCTTGCGCATTGATCTGGATATACAGCTGATACTCATCGCCAGTACGTTCTACCAAGTCATTGAACAGCGATTGGACCCCACTATCAAAAGGCCGAAACCAAGCCATCTTCGACAAATTCGTCAATGCGCCCACCACGATCATCACCTAACTTGACCAAATCGTTGTACGACTCACACGACATGCACATAGCACATAATTTCTTGCGCTGATTACGCCGGATCCCAAGGCCCTGCCCCTGGATGCATGATCGGAACCTCATCATAGAATACGTCTAAATCCACATACCTTAGGTACGCGAACCCTCCGCAAAACACGTGGTTAATTATTCGGGTTAGAACCGCTACGTCAAAAGGTAACGTCAGAGGATAAAAGGAAGGCTTATGCCTTCCCGAAGAACTGTTTCAGGCAGCGGCAACAGCGGACTCGCGTCCAAAATCCTCGCAATATCCAGAATTGACCCATGAAGCATTCCTCTCCAAAATTTGGAGACCTTATTTCAATAGTCTCCGCCTCATTCGTATCTAACGAGGCCTGGCAGCCAGCTCGTCCGGTGAGACTCTGGGTTATGCTTGGTTGTGCGGTGATTCTGTGCTGCAATGTATTGGCATTCGCCAATCGGGCGGACCAAGTATCCGGTACTGCCAATCCATCCCAAATTGAATTGGTCAAAGTGCTGACCATCGGTGACGAAACACGCGAGGACGACGTAATCTTTGGAGAGATAGGCGGCCTCGTTGCAGTTGATAGCAGAGGCCGCATTTTTGTGGGCGAGGAACAGGATCCGCAGATTTACGCCTTCACACCTGAGGGCGACTTGATCAAATCCATTGGCCAGCGGGGTGAAGGCCCAGGCGAGTTTTCACTCCTTGCTGACATACGGATCGGCCTAGGCGATACGCTCTATGCATTTGATGTCAGGCAGCGGCGGATTTCGGCCTTTGATCCATCCTCATTAGAGTTTACCTACACCTTCGCGGTGGTTGAAGATACAGACAGCCGTCCAGCCAGGGACCTGATCGGCGTGATAAAAGCAGGCTTTGTTGTGACATACGAGGATTTACCGTGGCCGGGTACAGACTTCACAACGGAACGCTACAAGTACGCGAGGGTCGTAAGCTGGCAAGGGCAGGCTGCGGATGAATCAATAGTGCGCGTCCCCTCGTCCGAATATATGATGGTACGAATGGGAAACCGATTTTTGGGAGCAGCCATGCCGTATCCGCGTGACCCGGTACTGTACTTGGGTCCAAACGAATACGTTTACTCGGGCTCTACAGAAGCCGTTGCCATTTCCGTGACAGCAGCCAACGGTGTGCAACGCGAAACCGTCACGCATACGCTTGAATCGATACCGATCACAGATAGCGAACTGGAGAAGTGGCTGGAACCTCTTTCTGACCAAACATCCAGATTGATTCGGAATTCCGACCTCCGTGAAACTAAGCCTGCGTACGCTGCTTTTGTGGTAGATGACAGTGGCAGGATCTGGGTTAGGCCCACGCAGACAGATCCCGAAGCTGCAGAAGCCGAATGGATCGTTCTTGACATTCAAAGCCGCGTGGTCGGCAAAGTAGTATTGCCTTCTTCCGTCAACCTCCAGGTAATTGCCGCGAAACGAGCTTACGCCGTGGACGAAGGAACCACCGGCGTCACCTTGGCAGTCTACGAGATCGTCGAGTAGAGAAGTACCCAGCAATATTCTATCAAAACTCGCAAAACGTGACAATAGGTCTTCCTGAAGGAACAAGCAGAGGCGGTGCCCAGGGTCAATCAGGTAGGACCGAACTATTACATATATGGCTAAATCCATTAAATTGCCAATCAACTGTGTAAACGCGACCTTTACTCGCAATACTGACCATGATTACCCGACGGGACTTTATCAAAACAGCAGCTGCGGTGCCAATTGGTATTGCGCTCAGGCCCCCATCCGTGCGCCCGGTGCGAACCCAATCGCGGATTGAACGTGTAGGCGTGGGGTTGTTTACGATTCCGAAGTTGCTGGAAGAGGATTTTTCTGGCACTATGGCAAGACTGGCCACCATCGGCTATAAGGAAGTCGAATTGTTTGGCCCCTACCCCTACACCGTGCCGGAGACAGTGGCTTCCTGGGAGCCTATAGCCAAATCCATCGGTCTCTCTCAGAGCGGCTATTATGGGCATACCCCACAACAAGTCCGCGACATTTTGGATGCCAACGGCCTTACCTCACCCTCTATGCATATTGATCTCGGGACCCTCCAAACCCGGCTAGACGAAGTTGCCGAGGCTGCGCAGACGCTGGGACACAAATATGCCGGCATCGCGGCCATCCCACCAGAACTGCGCACCAACCTGGATGATTACCGGCGAATTGCCGATACCTTCAATGAAATCGGCCTGGCCATGAAGGAGGCGGGTCTACAGTTTCTATACCACAACCATGGCTACGGGCTTGTGGAATTGGAAGGCAACATTCCGTTCAATCTGATCCTAGACCGCACGGATCCAGAACTGGTTGTCATGGAAATGGACGTCTTCTGGATGACGGCGGGACGGGCCGATCCGGTGGAATATCTGAATGCCTATCCTGGTCGCTTTAAGCTTATGCACATCAAGGATATGATCGAGCTAGTCCGATTTGAGGGTGACGGGGGTGATCCGTCCCAGTGGATACCACTTTTTCCCAACATGACGGATGCCGGCGATGGAGTGTTGGATCTTGACGGGATCCTTGAAGCGGCATCCATGACCGGTGTGGAGCACTTCTATCTGGAGCGTGATCTGGCTCCCGACCCCGATCATACGCTCAAAACCAGTTATAAGTACCTGTCGTCGGTTTCTCCTGGAGAATAACCTCCAACCTTGGCCTGCCACGGAGATAGGTGCCCAAATACGGTATCCTGTGCACCTGCCGAGCACGAATCGGCAAGCCAGATATGACCCAACTGGGTTTCGGTGGCCAAAGACCGGCTGCCATTGTGACAGCTCCCTGCCCCCAAGTACAGGGTTTCGCGCACCCGCGATCAAGCGACTTGCTTACCGCAATTTATTGCGCTGCAATCGGTGGCCGTTTTTCAACTAGGGTTATGAAGCGCCAGCAATTCGTTGGTCATCGGGGGTCTGCACCCGGCTGCCCCGCATGCCATAGTACAGAATTATCAGGAAGCAGCCCAGCGGTACCAGATACGCCACATGGATGCCTGCCAGATCGGACACCTGACCCTGCAGGGCGGTCAACACAGCTCCTCCCAGAATAGCCATCACGAGTCCAGAAGCGCCAATCTTGGCGTCTTCTCCCAATCCCTCCACGGCGATGCCGTAAATGGTCGGAAACATCAGCGACATGCATCCGGAAACCCCTACCAGTGCTACAGCACCGACCTGCCCTCCAACCAGGACCACCAGCAGCGTGAATCCGCACGCACCGGCAGCCATTATGCTTAGTAAACGCTGTGGCGAAAGAATTTTCATCAGCGCCGTGCACACAAATCGGGACGCCGAAAACAACAGAATCGAGGCCAGATAGTAGTTGGCGGCGGACGCTTCGTTCATTTCCAGCTCGTTCATCACGTAGCGGATCGTAAATGACCATACGCCAATCTGTGCGCCTACATAAAAGAACTGAGCAATCACACCCTTGACGTAATGCGGGCGTCCCAGCAGCCGCCTAAGCGTCGGCAACAAATTTACCGACGTTTCTTGGTCTGAGGCCCGGGGGAATTTGGTAACGGCAAACAGAATCCACACTCCCACAATGATGAAGGCAATGGTCACATACGGCCCCATGACCGCCGCCAACTCCGCCTCTTGCATTTGTTGCAGCTGCTCTGGAGCCATCTGCGCCCGTTCCTGGGTAGATGCCTCATTGAGACTGGAGAGGATGAAAATCTTCCCCAGAATCACGCCCGTTATCGAGCCCAGCGGATTAAAGGACTGAGCCAGATTTAGTCGGCGGGTTCCACTGGCCTCCGGCCCCATGGCAATCGCGTACGGATTGGCGCTCGTTTCAAGTATCGATAGACCACCTGCTAGAATAAACAGCGCCACAAGAAAATGTCCATATACCATCGTCTGGCTGGCGGGAAAAAAGAGCAATGCTCCAGCCGCAAATAGACCCAGCCCCAGCATCACCCCCGACTTGTAGCTGAAGCGTCGAATGAAGATAGCCGCTGGCAGCGCCAGACAGAAATAAGACCCGTAGAATGCAATCTGAATCCAGCTGGTCTGGAAATCAGACATACTCATGATCTTCTTGAAGGTGGCCAGTAGCACATCCGTCATGTTGTTTGCCAGGCCCCAAAAGGCAAACAGACTGGTCAGTAATATGAACGGCCACAGATACTTACGGGGAACCAAGCTGCCCCCCAATTGCCGGCCGGGTTCCGTTTTACTCGCTACATTCTGCATTCGAAGCGCATTTTTGATGAAAATGGAATATATCTGTCAACTGTTAGCCCAAAATTTTCAACGGGAAATACCTTGGGGTGGCTGCGATTCTGGTATTCGCGTGAAACCTTCGCAGATCTGATTTGGCCGTTACCGTAGCCCAGCCCCCAGCGTGCCCCCGACCGATCCCACAGCCCAATGCTACGCCACTCGGAACTCAACTGTATCCTGGTCTGTCGACTGTTTGCCTCGTCATTATCTGCAGACACATCAG
The DNA here is from genome assembly GCA_964503085.1 of uncultured Rhodothermaceae bacterium. Classification (GTDB taxonomy): domain Bacteria; phylum Bacteroidota; class Rhodothermia; order Rhodothermales; family Bin80; genus Bin80. The sequence goes on from CAZCYQ010000062.1 coordinate 11,135, forward strand.
GCGTAACTGCTCCGTTGGAAAGGAAAATCCTCTGCCCCGCTTTGCGGCTCGTTGCCCCTCGGCCAGATCGCAGGACTATTCGCCGGGCATGAGACCCTGGCTGGCAAACCCGTTTATCAGCCATCGTCTCAGATCACTTGTATAGAATTGGCCTTCAACTACTCTCCGAATGCAGACTGGATTTCTTCCAAAGATTTGCCGAGTACCTCCATGGCCGTGCGATCAAGCGCTGCCTCATTTCCCTGCAAATGAATCGTGCGATGCACATGCGTATGCGCTTCACCTGGTGCCAGGGCCATTGCTGGAGAAGAGGTTTCCAGTTCATAAAAGGGACCCAATGGGGGTACACCAGCCTCCGGGGGGCCATCATTGTAGCTGTTGACCACATCGCCGCTGAATGGGTCTCCTTGGAGTTCCCACATGGAGTTAACGTACAGGTCATCCTCATCCGGCATTGTATACTGTACCAGCGTCAACACCCCGTTTGCTGCGTCATAGCTTCCGAATGTCGGCATGCTGCGTGCCTTGGAGAACCCGATCTTGCTGCGGAATTCGCCATCCCCCTTGAAATAAACGACCTCATCATCGTGCGTTAGCCGGTCCGCGGGTACCTCCCCAAAATAGGCCGCATTCACCACTGGACCGGCATCGTCTTCACTTCCAGCCGCGTAGGGCACCACCACAGTTGTCGTCGGCGACGGATTGTACATCCCCAGAATCCAGATGGACAGAAGTCCGGTCTCTGCAGTCCAGGCTTCACTCCCAGTGTTGGTGACCGTGTTGACGGATTCAAACGCCGCCATTTGGACACCCGGGTCGATTTCCAGCCCCAATAGTACATTTACCGTGTCCACGGAGAGCAACCGCACCGCGCGATCCACCCTCAGGTCGAAGACCGTTCCAGAATAGTTCTCAAGCCGCATGTCTTTTTCAAAGGCGACCTGCTCGGCAGACTGGGATACGAGCGCCCACGGCCCCCAGTCAATTTCCTCCGGTACATACCAGTGATCCAGATCAAAAGGATCTCCCTCCTTGAAGTATATCGAGAACTGTCCGCCCTCGGGGCCAAGCCAGAAACGGTCCTCCCCGCCAAACACATTGATGTGTTCCTGCCGCTGACCGGAAGCAATCACGGTCCTGTTAATCCAGCCGAAGCTGGTGCCTTCGCTGCCCTGGGCCGTACTGGTCAACACACGCCCCTGCATGTCAGGGCTGACGGCAACCTGTGCCTGCCCTTCAGCGTCGGTGAGCACCACCAGGCTGGTGTGCTCCTGCAGAAACTCAAGGTCTGCACCAAAAGTGGCGGTTTCGGGGAGTGGCTCCATGGTGGTTGCGGGCGGGTTGCAGGCTGCGAGCAAAATTAGTGCAGTCACAATAGCGCATTTGGTTGTCATCAGCGCGTTAGATTGTTGATCTCAGGCTGTGGTTTGTGGAATATACAAACCTGAGTTCAAGGCATTATGGTAATTGAATAACTGGTCAGATCCTCGGCGTATAGATCCCGGTAGGTCTGTCCATCGATCGTAAGATCATAGGGTCCCGCATCAGGCAGCCCCTCGATCCGAATCTCCACCGGATAGGGCTCCTCATACGGCGAGGGCAGTTCGGACATCAACTTTGCGATATCTATGGTGAGAGAGCGACCTTCCAGATCGTAGCCCTCAACGGCCAGCCCGTCCACGCCCACAGCGATATCACGAGCTACATCAATGTAGACGCTTCCCAGCTGTTTAAGCACATCTGCTGCGGCCATGAGACCGCCCACCTCCGCCCAACTTGGCCCTGAACGTAGCGGGGTCTGGGGAAAGCCTTCATGATCAATATTCTCCGGCCCCAGTCCGAAGGGAAACGTGGGTGCATTGTAGATTCCGTTGGCCGTATGGCGGGGGTGCGTGACCAGCGTCAGGGATGAGCGGGCCGCCGCGACACCACGTTCAATGAGATCCTGGCGACCGGTCAGCAGTCCCAGACGTACCAGAATCCCCGCGAATCGGTGATCCCGCTGGTCAAGCCATTCAGCATCTCCAATCTGTGACGTGAAACCGCCAAACGGATAAGCCGTGATGATATAATGCGGCGCCCAAACCGTCTGAAGCAGCACTGCGTAATCCGCAACCGCCTCTGCTGCATCCAGGTATTGGGGATCTCCGGTTGTTTCATACATTGAAACGAAGCCCTGCAGCGCCCATGACATGGCCATAGCATTGCGTGGCGGCTGCCCGGTCCGATCATCATGGAAGGTTTCGGCCTTCACCGCGCACGAGTAAAGTGCCTCGAAGTCTACCCAACGCTGCGTAGGCAGCACTTCCGTAATGAGAAATCCTGCTGCTCGCCTGGCCGCGTCCAGGTAACGGGTATCCTTCGTTGCACGAAAAAGCTCACTGAGCACCCATACATTCGCCCCTCCTTCCGCGTTCCACCGCATAGACAACCGTGGCTCCAGGTTGGCATCAAACCAAGCGGGCACCGAGCCGTCGGTGGCCATTCGTTCCATCAAAAAATCCCCAAATCGCTGCGCAAACGCCAGAATGCGCGGATCTTCCCGACCAACACGATAGAATTCCATCAGGTAGCCGACCGTAACAGCTGCCGCGGCCGTGTGGTAATCCGATGTCTCCCAGTCCCAGTAGTTGCGTGTCTCATTCGGATCGTAATCCTCCCCGGGAAAGCGCCAGAGGCTGCGCTGCCAGGACTTCTTGTCCAGGTCATACAGGGACGGAAACATCCCCTTTTCCTGCGGTGCATCCAGAACCAGGTTGATAATCCGGTCGACCTTCGCCCCGAAAGATGCATCAGACAATGACTCTCCCCAATAGGATAACCCCATCGCATCGGCGACATTGTTCCACCAGGCTGTGATGTAGGTCAGATGAAACCATTGGGGCGCTGTCAATCGAAACATGCCCATGTCCTGCCCGTCCGTTTCCCACTCCTGCCAAGACGTCCATGCCTGTGGCCCGTCCGAGGATCTCTGGACCATTATCGGCTGATTGTCCTCGACTTCCACCGTATATCCCTTGTAGTCAAAGCTCGCCGGATAGAGGGCTCTGGCATATTCGGCAAATGGAAGTGCCTGGGGGCGTGGCTTCCGAAAATAGTGCTGACCATAGTGTTCCCACAGGAATTGGGAAACTCGCTGATAGCCGCGGTGCGCCGGTGCATCGGAAGCCAGGAGGAGATCCATTCCGTACTGCAACTCATTGCCGGAAAGGGTGCGCACAAACGTGCCTCCGGCGTTAACATGGCGCCAGTACACGTGCTGCTCCGCTATTACGTCCATCAGGCCGTAGGCCAACAGGGGTTGACTCGTCATCCCGGAGACCAGCTCCAGATCCAGCACGGCTGGCAATGTTATTCTGGACGAGTCAATCGGCACTCCAAAAATCCAACGATGCTTCTGGGGGCGTGCCCGTTCTGCATAGACCCTGTGCTCATTAATCAGATTCAGATCCGGTACAATGGCGGCAACCTGCCCGCCGGTCTGCACCATTACGGTCGGCGCAAAAAAGACACGGTCCGCAATGACATCACCGGGAGAACGCTTGTATGCGGGCGCATGACTGAATTCCGGGGTACCTGCTTCTGCAAATGCGATGGGGGAAAGCAGATATTCCAATTGAGGCGGATCACCCTTAAGCTCAGCCCGCACATTAATGTGCACCGAAGCCGCACCGCTGCGCAGCGTCAACGATTGCTCTATATTTGCGATTGATGTACTTCCCGACAGCGTCACAGTCACCTGATCTTCGTCCTGCCCCGCAATTTCGAACGTACTAAGCACCTCCGGGACGATGATACGGTAGTCATCCGCCACTTCGAGCGCCCGACCGTGCTCATTGGACCGATCCAAATACAGCTCTGTCGTGTTCACAGGTCGCGGGGATGGCGGCCTGAAGGCCTCTGCCACCTCCACCCAAATCCCGTCCCTGGCGGCAAAAAAGTGCTGACTGACTCCAAATTCATCTTTTTCAATGACAACCCTGACCTGCCGGTTGGAGAATTCCAAGCCGTTTTCGGTGTGATGTACATTGACCTGTGCCGATGACCCTGAAGCCAGGATCGTCATCCACAGTAGGACTGCGGCGCAGCGCGTGGGGGCGCAGAACCTGGCGGTTGTGGCGCGAACTGTGGCGACCATCGCCCGACCCATTGCGGAGAATTGAGACACGCGGGCGGCGCCGACAAGCCTGCCACGCGGGCTGATCAAGGGTACTGTAGTGTTAGTTGTCATAGTCCTCTTAAAGTCTTATCTGACCGATTGTTGGCGCCTCACTCTTTTAATGGGCCTATTCTTTTGGGAGATTACGACCCATTGCCTGGTGATCCTGCTGCGAACGCAGGTGCCGCAGACTCCGGCGATCGTCCATCAAGTGCACGATCGGCAGTTGATCCGTCCCGGTCTTATCCCATGAGCCCAGCTCGGCCCGTGCACGCGCAGCCTCTGCCATCAATCGTGCCACTATTTCAGGATGGGCGGAAGCGAGATCCTGAGTTTCTCCGGGGTCTGCTTGCAAGTCATACAGCAGCGGTTGTTCAAGTTCGCGAAGCCCCGACTCCCACCAGACTAGCATCTGCGAACTGCGAGGGAGGTGCAGCTTCCAGCGACCCTCGCGGACTGCCTGCAGGTTCACACCGTTGTAGTAGTAGAATACGCGATTGTCTATCCCTTGAATCCCTTCTCCGAATAGAAGAGGGGACAAATCTCTGCCATCCATTTTGCGATCGGTAGGCAGAGCGGCCCCGGCAAGACTGGTAATTGTAGGCAGCAGGTCCATAGCATTGACCATCGCGTCGCTTACGGTTCCCGCGTCAATACGACCAGGCCAGCGCATAATGCAGGGCACACGCATACCCCCTTCAAATGTGGTGCCCTTCCCGCCTCTGAAAGGCCCACTAGAACCGTTGGGCCCAGGTCCGTTGTCTGAAGTAAATATCACCAGCGTATCGGCTGCCAGGCCGGATTCATCAAGCGCGTCCAGGATCCGGCCGGCACTCCAGTCCATCTCCTCAACCATGTCACCATACACGCCGGCAGGCGATTGTCCTGCGAATCTTGGATTGGGCATCCACGGAGCATGGGCACGCGTGTGCGACAGGTATAGCAGGAACGGGTGGCGACGATCCGCCAGCATAAACTCGACCGCTCGTTGCGTAAAGTGCTCCGTGATCGTAGTTAGATGGGCATCTGGATCTACCACTTCATCGTTTTCCAGCAATGGCGTAGAACCATCTGGGCTTGAATTGCCGACCATGCCGTAGAACAGGTCGAACCCGTGCCGGGTGGGATGAAATTCCGATCGCGCCGTGAACCCTTCATGCGTCTTAAAGTCAAAGTCGCGCGGAATGCCCAGGTGCCATTTGCCGACACAAGCCGTCCTGTAGCCTTGAGCTCTGACCAGTTCGGCCACGGTCACTTCACTTTCCTGAAGCCCAAGATCGCTGTAGACCCCGCCCACCGCGAACGGTACCCCGCATCGCGAGGGATACCGCCCTGTCAACAATGCGGCACGTGAGGGACTGCAAACCGAACAAAGGGAACGAAAATCGGTGAATCGAATGCCTTCTGCAGCGATTCGATCCAGATAGGGCGTTCTGATCGTTTCGGATCCATAGCAGCCAAGGTCACCGTATCCCAGATCATCGGCAAAGATGAGGACTATATTGGGACCCTTAGCATTCGACTTCCGACAGCCGGCTCCATGGATGGCCGCAGCAAAAGTGGTCAGCAGGATGAATTCCCGCCTTGTCAAAGCAACATTTCCAGGAGAGGACTGCATCATTCGCCGGACTCTTTCAAGTGTGCATCCAATAACTCCACGATGTGGTCGTGGCCGTAGTGCATTGCCAGTTCCTTCGGGGTCAGGCCACCTCCCGGATTAGCCTTCGCATCCGCCCCGGCCAAAAGAAGGGCCTCGGCGAGCGCGTGGCTGCCGCTGAATGCCGCCCAATGCAAGGGGGTCCATTGTTGAGCACCATTGGCTGTTCTGAGATCTGCACCTGCAGTAATCAGTAGTCGGCCCGTGCCTTCTTGGCCATTCATGGCGGCTCGCATAAGTGGTGTCCATCCGTCAATGCCTACCGCCTCAACATTGGCGCCCCACTCCAGGAGCAGTGATGTAATCGCCTCGTGGCCAAGTTTAGCAGCTCGGTGCAGTGGGGTCCAGCCAGCAGCCCCGACCTGTTCTAACT
>CAZCYQ010000063.1:0-17277 GCA_964503085.1 uncultured Rhodothermaceae bacterium
AACGCTTGCACCCTCCGTATTACCGCGGCTGCTGGCACGGAGTTAGCCGGTGCTTATTCATACGGTACCGTCAGGCTCCCTGAGGGAGGGGTTCTTCCCGTATAAAAGGAGTTTACGCCCCATAGGGGTGTCTTCCTCCACGCGGCGTGGCTGGGTCAGGCTTTCGCCCATTGCCCAATATTCCCTACTGCTGCCTTCCGTAGAAGTCTGGCCCGTGTCTCAGTGCCAGTGTGGCTGATCGTCCTCTCAGACCAGCTACGGATCGTCGCCTAGGTAGGCCGTTACCCTACCTACAAACTAATCCGACGCAGGCCCATCCTCGAGCATCCGAAAACTTTCATCGTGCACCATGCGATACACGACAGCATGCGGTATTAGCCACCGTTTCCGATGGTTATTCCCCACTCGAGGGTAGGTTGCCTACGCGTTACTCACCCGTGCGCCACTGTACTTGCACCCCGAAGGATGCTTTCTCGTTCGACTTGCATGTATGAAGCCCGCCGCCAGCGTTCGTCCTGAGCCAGGATCAAACTCTCCGTGATTAGAGATTTGAAAAAACTTATGTGAGCGCTTATGCCACGCTCTCCCTGACTAATAATTGGATTGGCTGATATCGGCCAAAAAAGCCGACTAACAACCATCCTTGTCAAAAAATCGACAAAGGACTCGCTATACTCTCATCCTGTCAAAGAACTGGCTGCCGTAAACGGCAGGACAGCCAACATACAACTTTTATATCATTCATGTCAACCCCTGTTCCATTTTCGAACCCTTGTCACAAAGAATTTCTAATTTCTCCGTTGCGCATCATGTCCTCACACAGTGCGTAAAAGAGAGCCCCCAATAGGGGAAGAACAGGAGCTGCTGAAAGACGATAAACCGTGCTGTCAGCTGCAAAAAGACCGGGTTGTATACTTTGCTCGATATACTGTTCCCGAAAAACCCCGATTTCGTAAATTTCTTTTTTATTTATTTTTCTCTTGCTGCTTTGACGGACATCCCCCTCCACAAAAACATCTATTTAAAGTGGGGCCTTGCGGTGCTGCTTTTCCTGGCTGCACTGCTGTACTTCGCCGTCGATAAGCTGATTATGCCTCGGGTTACCCGACATGGCACGGAGATTACGGTCCCGGACATCTCCAACAGACCTTTGCCCGAAGCCTTGGATGCTCTAGCAGATGCAGGCCTCGTGGTTGGCGACAGCACCACACACCCTGGAACGGAGCTACAACAGGGCCTGGTTCGCAGCCAAAACCCGCGCGCCGGCGCAAGAACCAAACCCGGTCGACGCGTCCACCTGACCATCTATCGCGGATTTCCCGAGCCCATCGCAGTACCTGATGTCATTCTGGCGTCTCTTCGCGACGCCCGATCAGACCTGAGACGTGCAGATCTTGTCGTTCATCCCGATGAGCTCCCCGACACAACCCGGAGCCCTTTTCCCGATATGGTTACACGAACCGAGCCGTCCGCAGGCGAGCTACTGCAAAAAGGGGATACCGTCCGGATCTGGTATGGCCTCGGCCTCAACCCAAACTATTCCGTTGAAGTACCGAATGTCGCCGGAAGTCAACATAATATAGCCGAGCAGCTCCTCCGCCCATTGCATCTATGGCCATCACCGCTTGGATACGACAAGAGTGATAACCCCTTGATTACCCGACAATCCCCCGAACCAGGCAGCTACGTACCTCAGGGATCCACTATTCGACTCTTTGCCGATTCCAGTCACGTTGACGAAAGATAGAAAGCGCGCGTCAAGGGCGGCCAAACCCGTCTCTGCATCCTAACCGATTAGGACGTGAACTACCCACCGACTGCTCCGGTCTGGAAAAGTCATATTTGGGAACTATACATTTGAGCGAAAAGCGACCACCCCAACTATCTGGCGAATCGGAAAGACGTTCGCCCCTTCGGCTATGGCCCTGCCTTCCTGGCCTCAGCTTCTTTAGCCAGCTGGAGCCGGTATATGGACTCCATGTTCTCCCATACATTTGCTTTGAGTCCAAGAACCTTTTCGAACTGCATTGCGGTATATGGCTCTATCGGTGCCTTACCGGCTATAATTTCGCTGATAAGCTTGGGCGAGCAACCGCAACGACGAGCAAACTCGGCTTGCGGGTAGCTCCGAATTTCAAGGTGTTCTTCAAGCAACTGGCCTGGAGGAATCGCATAATTTGGTATCCATTTATATGTTGATGTTACCATCCTGCAGGGAAAATTCACAAAGCCTCGATATCATGTTAAGCGGGCACGATTGTGTTGTCATAACCCGGTCGCGAACGAATTCATCACGGACCTAAAATGTCTACTTCTAGCACCCGGCCGCCACCGAATCAGTCGGAGGCAACAGACCCGGATGCTCTCCCGCAACGTCACTCTTCCAGGTACACAGACAGCCCCTCTCCCGCATCCACCTGTACCCGCTCGCGGTACTTGGTTTGTATTCTTCGTCCAACATAATCCGGCTGAAGGGGCATTTCGCGGTGACCTCTGTCAATCAGGACCATCAACTGAATTCGGGCAGGTTCACCCATTTTGCATACCGCGTTGACACCGCGGTGCGCAGTGCGTCCGGTATGGAGCACATCATCCACAACCACAACCTGCTTACCCGACACCTCCACCGCTTCCCCGCTGTCGGCTCCCAAGTCTAGCGGAATGGGATCCACCCTGCGTCCCGCAATTTCGCTGATGTATCGTGCCAACGCTCGGGCTACAAGAATCCCCTGCGGAACGATCCCGAACAAAACCAGATCTCCCGTGCCACGATTATGTTCATCCAACTCGCACGCCATCCGTGCAAGCGTCCGCTCCATTCGCTCCTTTCCAAGGATCAATGTTCGCATGGCGATGCCGTGCGCATTAATCCAGGAACATAGCCTTGATGCTGCCCCAACTCCTTGGGATGGCAGTAGGCGTATAGTTGACCCTCCGTTCGGCCACACGCTGCCGTAACCCACTAGCCAGTACTACCTCCAATCGATAGTCAACCATGGCCATCGGCGACTTGTAGACCTGCTCATCCCGCACTGTATAAGGGGTATTTACACCATGAGCCTGAAGTTCAGCAAGCAACGTGAACTGCTCAGACTGTTCCGTTTTTCGGTGAAGTTCGTATGTTTGAACCCCTGGCTCAGCCTCCGCTTCCCATGTGACGACCATGGCCGCCCCATTGTATTCCGCATTAAAATACCGAAGACGCACATTTTGGGACACTGACGCTACCAGCAAAACCCCGGTCAATAAAAATAACAGCACCCGCATGCAGGCTGAAATCAGTTCATTACGGATTCGTTCCCGTACCAATATACACGGCTAATCCTCAAGATGATCAATCATCTGTGCCCAACACGGCTAAACATAAGCACTAAATTGTAATTATGCGCGGTACAATCCCCCTCGGCACTGTAGTAGGGATCAAGGCCTCAGCTCATTGGTCCCTGATCGTACTCCTGATCGGACTGTTCGGTGTACTCCTGTGGCAAGGAACTGACTTGCTCCTTGCCCTGCGTAGCCTACTGCTTACCGGATTGCTCTTCCTTTGCGTGTTATGTCACGAATTTGGCCATGCCTTCGCCGCCCGGACATTTGGGGTTCGCACGCTGGACGTTACACTGTACCCTATAGGAGGCATTGCCCGCCTGGAACGTATGCCTGCTATTCCCCGCCAGGAACTCATTATCTCCGCCGCGGGTCCCTTCGTGAATCTGCTACTCGCCGTTGGATTCTTATTCTGGTCGCTCGCCAACGGCCACAACCCCGGATTCTCTGTTTCCGCACAATCTCCAGTCTCGGTGAGTCTGCTTTGGCTGAACCTCGCACTCGCGGCCTTTAACCTGCTCCCGGTCTTTCCTATGGATGGCGGGCGCGTGCTTCGGGCCGTTCTGGCGATGCGCATGTCCTATCGAATGGCTACACGCGTCACTGTTTGGGCAGCGCAAGTTCTTGCCGTTGGTTTTGCTGTCATCGCAATTTTTCCGGTGCCGCTTTTTCGTAACTTCAACCCCGTGTTGCTTTTTATCGCCGTCTTCGTCTTTTTCGCTGCACGACAAGAAGGGAACCAACCCCCTCGAAACCCCGTTTCGGATACATCAGCCGCGCCGTAAATCTATCCCTGTTTTATCTTCCCAATTGAATGCGCACTTCTATAATCTCTGCGTGGTTGTTTTTTTCCTGCCTTGGCCTATGCCAGGCACAGGAAAGCAGCCGGAATGTGCAGGTTCTCGGACAATGGTCCGTGGAGGGAGGTCTACTGGCGACGAGTTTGGACCAGGACCCAAACCGCCCGTTCGCATACGCACTGGATAGCCTGTCTGTGCTGCATGTCGTTGATCTCTCCGACCCTGCAACACCTGTGGTCTCCTCCCAGGTCGCTGCACCCGGTGGACATGATCTCGCCACATTCGTTGCGGAGGACCGGGTATTTGTGATCGTCGCAGGAGACCGCCTCACGATAGTTGAAGTCTCTCAGGCATCACAGGCTGTGCTTCTATCACAGCTACCTTCCCCGGAACCATTCTCTCGTGTTTTTGCCTATAAGCACAGTTCCGGTCAGGCTCTTCTTTTTGGCGCTGGCCCCTCACGGGCCCTTGCGCTTGATCTATCCGCCCTTGTTACAGACACTGTATCCGTCAAAGCCTCCCTCTCTACGCCTCCTCATCGAGGAACGCATGAAGGTTTTGGGAACCTGTTTGCGGGCTTTCATCCAGAAACTCAGGAAGATCGTCTGTTTTTGGCTGCCGCGGGCGGATACTATGTCTACGATATCACCAACCTCGAGAAACCAGCGCTCAAGACCAGCGTGATCTCTGCAGCCGTCCAAGAGGGGCGCGCAATTGTCCCTACCCCAGACGGCGCCTTCGCGCTTACGCTGGCCAGTTATCGTACTGCTCCGCTTCGCATTTTTGACCTTACCGGCGAGCTTGTGAGAACGGCAGTCGGAGCATGGATGGAGGACTGGCAGGCCGAGCTGGAAGATATTCGCATGCGCTGGCCGTTTGCGTTCGTTGCGGGGCTTGAGTCCGGGCTTTATGTAATTAACATTTTCGATCCCACTGCGCCCTATACCGATGCCTGGTTCCGACCGGATCCTCCCAGCGAGACCGCTCCGCTGTTACGGCAACGCCAGGGCATCGTTGCCGTTAACATACGCAATCATGACGGCCTGATTGTGGCGACAGACCGTACGCGCGGTCTGTGGATTCTTCGTCTGGAAGCTTTTGGAGGATGGCATGGTCAGAACTGGGGAATCCCCAACGTTTCTGATGTTCAAGATTGGGTAAACGGACCAAATCAATGACTCGACTCTATTTTGCACTGTGCGGCCTGCTTCTTTGGCCGGCCCTCACACTCGCGCAGGGACTGAAACATCCTTCCCATCCTCCTCCGCCTGGGGAGCGCGGAAGCGAGAATATTACGGTGGTGGCACATCTGCCACTCGGTATTCCCGGAAGTGTGTCCGATATAGAACTTGAACAGGATCCCGACCGGCCTTATGCGTATGTGGCCCGCAGATCTCACGAAAAAGGGTTTGATGTTATTGACCTGAGTAACCCATCCCAGGCCCGCGTGATTCATCGCTGGCGCATTGAAGAAGAGGATCTGCATCAGGGCGGTGCGATGGATGGACGCTACTTTAAACATGATGGACGCTACTATTACGTGCAGTCTGTGCAGTTTCAACAGGGAGGACCGAATTCCGAGGTTGGCGCAATTATTTTTGACGTAACCGACCTGCCCGAAGCACCAAGGGAAGTGGGGCGCATCCGCCAGTCCGAAACCCCTGGAGGCTTTCACAATATCTTTACTTACAAACATTCCCAAGGCGCGCCCCTCCTTTTTGCCACAAGTGGACCATCCGCCAAGGTCTTTGATCTTGGTCGCTTCCTTGAAGGTTATCAGACGGAGGTGGAAGCCCGGATTCAAGATGAAGATCATGCTCTGGTTGGCATCGTCCCCATCGCGCAGAGTGAAAATATGTGGTCTCGCGGCTATCACGATTTCTATATTGGCTACCACCCAGAGTCCGGGCAGGATCGCTTCTACGGTGGCGGAGGCAGCGGGTATTACGTGTACAATATTTCGGATCTGGCCAATCCCGAACTGCTTCTGACCATTCTTGGCGTGCCAGGCGTGTCCTGGGGGCACACCTTTACCCCATCACCCGACGGCCGGTTTGCTGTCGGTGAAACCGAATTTCAATATCAGCCTTTGCGCTTCTTTGACCTGCAGCCCGCCCTGGATGGCGAGGTCGAAAACATAGACCACGCAGTGGGTGCCTGGCATGCAGACTGGAAAAGCCTCGCACATAACCACGAAGTTCGCTGGCCCTACCTCTTCGTAGCCGGCTATGAGACCGGACTTAGTGTTGTTGACATGGCAGATGTTACCAACCCCCATACGATTGCGTACTACGACACCTTCAATGGCCGGCACAATAACCGTGACGAATCGGCCGCCCGCATGGGAAGTCCCTACACGTGGAATGTTTATGATGGGGCATGGGGCGTAGACGTCCGCAATTATGACGGCCTTATCGTCGTAAGCGATATGTCTACCGGGTTTTGGGCATTCCGCATGGACGGTTTTGATGGTTGGAACGGCGAAGATTTCGGCGTTCCGAACATTTCCAGTGCACAGAACTGGGATTCCGGTCCCGCTCCTAAATAATTCTTGCTACAATGCTACGTTTGACTGTTCTCCTCCTGTTACTGTTGCCCGGAATCGCCGCGGCTCAATGGACCGCCGAAAATCCTGGAAGCGACAACCTTACTGTTCTGGGACATATTCCCCTGGGCCCTCGACTCAGTGTGGCTGATCTTGATATGGAACAGGAGCTGTCCAGGCCCTTTGTATATGTCTCCCGCATGGTGTATGGAGACGAAGGATCCAAAGGCACGGACATCATTGATATTTCCGATCCGGCAAATCCCCGCGTGATCTACCGATGGAGAATAGAGGAGCAGGACCTGCATTTGAGGACCGGCGGGATGGATGTGAAATACTTTAAGTGGAAGGATCGCTACTACGTCGTGCAGTCGCTGCAGTTTGGTGCTGGCGGACCCAACAACGATCTCGGAGCTGTAATCCTGGACGTAACCGGGTTACCCGACTCCACACAAGTACGTGAGGTTGCACGCATTCACGAACCTGACCTTCCGGGGGGCTTCCACAATATTTTTGTTTATGCCCATTCAAATGGTCGCCCGCTGCTTCTCAGTACGGTTTCTGGACCTTTTGCGCACGTATATGATCTCGGGAAGATCGTTGAGGGCAATCTGGAAGAGGGCCTAGTCGCTCGCGTGCCCGTTCCGGAGTCCCCACTTGGTCGCGGCCGGGCGCGTGGATATCACGACTTCTATGTTGGCTATCACACAGAAACAGGACAGGACCGTTTTTACGGCGGCGGCATCGGAGGCTATTTTGTCTATGATATTACCGACTTACAGGCGCCGTCTCTCCTGGTAACTCTGACCGGGATTAACGGGGTTCGAAGCGGACACACCTTTACCCCCGGCCCGCATGGCCGGTACGTGATCGCCGAAACCGAGTATCAGTACGCACCGCTGCGAATCTTTGACCTGAAACCGGCGCTAGATGGCGAAGAGTCAAATATCAACCGCCCCATCAGCGCCTGGACCGCAGACTGGCGTAACCTGGTTCACAACCATGAAGTCCGCTGGCCATATGTTTTCGTATCCGGCTACCTGGATGGCTTGCAGGTTTTCACCCTTATAGACCCGGAAAACCCCGCTACGATCGCCTACTATGACACGTATCTTGGTCCACCCAACACAGACCGTACTCCCGTCTTCAACGGGGCTTTCGGTGTGGATGTGCGTAATGCAGATGGACTTATTGTCGTCAGCGATATGTCTACCGGCTTTTGGACCTTCCAGATGGAGGGGTTCCGGGGATGGAACGGGGATAACTGGGGGGTGCCGAATATTTCAAGTGTACAAGACTGGGACAGCCTTCAATGATTAGCGTGGTATACCTGATCTTGCTGGCGCTGCCCTCACCAACGCAACCCAGCGAATGCACGGATGATTATTATGCCATTGACCTGGTTCCGACACGTCGGGTGCCTGCCGCGCGCCAAGCGGAAGGGTCCGTTAGGCTGACCTTCGAACCGTCACCTTTTGGCGTTGCTGTTGATCCAAATGGAAGCTATCGCTATAACCTTGATGTTCAGGTAAATCGACTGGGCCCCGTCCCCGGACACGAATACACCGTCTGGCTCTCCACACCTAACCTGAAAGAGGTCGTGCGTCTTGGACCTCTTTCGCGCGAGGGCCACATTGCCGGTTCGGTTTCCTGGAATAAGTTTCTGGTGATTATCACGCTTGAGCCGGAAGGAAGTGCCCCCATGCGATGGACGGGCCCGGTGGTCATGCGGGGCCTTTCGCGCAGTGGACTGATGCATACCATGGCAGGACACGGACCCTTTGAGCAGGAGCCCTGTACCGTTTATGGATATTACTGACCTATGAGAGTTGTCTCGTTGCTTCTGGCATCCCTGTGCCTTGTTCCTTGCGCGTACTCACAGCATCATCACCATGGGCACACCATGCCTGCCAGTTCCCCTGACAGTATAGTTTGGCGGATGCCCCCCATGGATATGAGCATGCCGATGTTGCCCGGCCTGGAGAACGCGCTGCCCCCGACACCCCCGGACCTGCCTTTGCAGGACCCCGGTCTCCCTGCGGCAATCCCCGGTGAAGTCCTGACGCTCGCGAACGGAGACTCCCTGTATCTGACAGCAACCCCCGTTCGCCGTCAGATTGCCGGACAGGAGGTTGTGATGTTCGGCTACAACGGGCAATATCCCGGCCCCTTGTTGAAGGTTTCCAAAGGATCAACTATAACGATCGTCTTCCAAAATGCTCTCACCGAACCAACCACGGTGCACTGGCATGGTCTCCGGCTTGATAATAGGTTTGACGGGATTCCCGGTATGACACAGCCGCCCGTCGAAGCGGGCGACGATTTTATTTACGAGCTCCGCTTCCCCGATACCGGACTCTACTGGTACCACCCACATATTCGCGAGGATGTGCAGCAGGACCTAGGGCTTTACGGCAATATGCTGGTCCTCCCCGAAACACCAGACTACTATGTTCCGGCAAACAAGGACGAGGTGCTCTTGCTGGACGACATTCTTCTCGACGAAAATGGTTTGATCCCGTACGGAAAGGAGGTGCCAACCCATGCCCTCATGGGGCGATTCGGCAACGTAATGCTAACCAATGGTGTGACCGACTACCGATTTGAGGTGGATCGCGGCGACGTTGTTCGCTTTCATCTTACGAATGTGGCCAACGCACGCGCTTTCAATGTCAATTTTGGAGGGCTGCCTATAAAAGTCGTGGCCTCTGACCTGAGCCGGTTTGAGCAGGAAGCCTGGGTGAACAGCATCGCCATTTCTCCCGCCGAACGCTACGTCGTAGAGGTCCTTTTTCCTGAATCTGGAACTGTAGCTATTACAAACACCATCCAGGCAATTGATCACTTTCGGGGGGAATTCTATACCCACATTGACACGCTTGCCCTTGCAATGGTGGGGGAAACTCCGGCGTCCCCGGACCACAGCTCGTCATTTACGGAGTTGAGAGCAAACCCCGCTGTTTCGGCGGACGTTGCTTCTTTTCGTGACCATTTTGACCGCCCGCCTGACAAGTCCCTTACGCTTTCGCTACGTGTGCGGAATCTCCCAATCCCCATAATGCTATCTATGGAAATAGACACCCTTTACGTGCCGCCCGTAGAATGGAACGATGCCATGCCAATGATGAATTGGCTGTCTACTGGTGCACAGGTGGAGTGGGTCTTGCGTGAAACGGATACCGGGCTCGAAAATATGGACATCCAATGGGATTTTCAGGTTGGTGATGTCGTTAAGGTGCGGATATTTAACGATCCCCGCAGCTTCCATCCCATGCAGCATCCCATCCACTTCCATGGTCAACGATTCCTAGTCCTGGAAACAGACGGTCTCCGTAATCAGCACTTAGTCTGGAAAGACACGGCAACTGTCCCGGTTGGTTCAACCGTGGATTTTCTGGTAGACATGTCCAACCCGGGTGACTGGATGGCGCATTGTCACATCGCCGAACATCTTCAGTCCGGTATGATGTTAGGTTTCTCCGTAAATCCTCCTCCAATTAACCGTTAATTTCGTATCTTCGTCGGGAGCCCTTTGTGCTCTTGTTCTGTGTAGTCACCGTCAAAAACAGCCACCATGACCTTTTTGCGTTATTCTTTCCTGCTTTGCATAGCTCTCTCTTTTATCGTTCTCACTGGATGTAATCCACGAGCCGTTGAAACCCTAACGCTGAATGCTCCTGAATCCTTGGAGACCAATCAGTCTGGTGATTTCTCGGCAATGGTCAATGAAGAAGCCCGCCCCCCGGTTGTATACGCCTGGGAATTTGGAGACGGCGGTACTGCTGACAGCGCTAGTGCTGTACATGCCTACGAAGAAGCAGGAGCTTACACTGTGACCGTCACAGCGAGCAACAGGAACGGAAAATACTCGGTATCCGAAACCGCGAGTGTTATGGTGATGAATCCTCCGGTACCTGCGCAGGTCTTGGCCCTGCTGGCCAGTTCCACGAATGTGGATACTCGCACGCCTGTCGAGTTTTCTGCGAACGTATTAGGGGACGCACCTCTGACGTATGCCTGGAGTTTTGGGGATGGCACTTCTTCCGCCTCTCCCAGACCCCAGCACACCTATATGTCCGCAGGAGAGTACGCCGTGTCACTGGAGGTCTCTAATGAGCATGGACGAGATGCCCGTACGCTAAATATCTCAGTGGCGCAATTTGAACCTCCCTATTGCGCAGATCTCGCGGAAATGAGTACCGTCTTTTTCGAGCGTAATTCAAGCCTGCTGACCGGCACCGTCCAGCCGGCTTTAGACGACAATCTCGAGATTCTGGGCGAGTGTTTGAATCTCCAGGTGCGCATTGAAGGCATGGCGAGTCCTCTGGAGCGTAATCCCCAGACACTGTCGGAAGATCGAGCGCGGGCCGTTCGTGATCACTATATCGAAAACGGGATTGATGCTAGCCGTATCACAACTGTTGGTGTCGGGAGTGCAGATGGATCGTCCAAGAAGAGTGGCGTAGATCAATTCCGCAGGGCCGATTCGATTCCGATCCGCTAGGTACTGCACCATCCTCGCTGGACGGCGCCATCCTCTCCGATCGTGTAAAACCCTAGGTCCCGGCCTGTTCGGAGCTTGGTTATGTATATGATTTGGCCGACGTGCATTGAAAAGTGTTCGACCGCGTGATAGATAGCTCCTAGTGTTGTTATCTGGATCCCCTGGATAGCCTGCGGCTGCTCCAATTGGTTTTTCTCCAATTTGTGCAGCACCTGGACAGCCTCTTGCACGGCGGCACGCAGTCTTTCAATCAGCACAACTGCATTACCACCGCCATCAGCTGAAAATTCCTGTGCCCGCTGGCGGTTGTCTTCCATTCCACCAACCCCGGCGACAATCCATTGATGCAGATTGCCAGAGAGGTGGAGCAGCAGATTTCCCACACTGTTTGATGTCGGGTTCGGCCTCCACCACAAATCCGCCTGGGGCAGGACCTCCAAGCATTTCTCAATCTTCGGCAGATAGTCTTTCAACAACAGGTTCTGTGATTGTCTAATAAAGAGCTCGCATGCTCGATCCATTCCGTTTTCTCTTATGCGTTCGCCTCTTCTAGAGAGGTCCGTGATGTTTTGAATGCTCTGTCCTTTATTGGTTCGTATCAGGCCGAAGTGATTCTTCGTATCTGCCCGAGAACACCATATTGTCCCGAGTACTCGTGTTTTTGGAATTTGTGTCAAATTAGCGACACGAGGGAGATACTGGCGGAAGAAGTGAGGCATTTGGTTCCTGTCCAACCTTGCACCTCTCCCGGGCAATGGCCCGCGTATCCCCCTTCCGAACAGCTGAGTCCGCGCGCGCCAGGTGCAGGCACTAGAAAGGCCGCGCCTCAAGCCGCTCCAATTCAACTTCCACCAGTCCGCAGATCTCCAGATCTATCGCTCCCAAATAATGGTACACTCTCAAGGATGGCCTCCTATACTCGCCAGTGGATGGAACTGACGATTTACGGTTCTACGGTTGGTGGAGATCAAACCACTGGTCAGAAAATCACCCTCTTACAGCGGCACACTCTACCAATGCTGTCGGGCAGACAACGCTTGGATTGTGCTTCAACGCATATTAACCCAAGGAAGTCCGTATCTCGTCTCGATATACAGCCTCCGGCGTGGTCCCGTCTGCGCAACTGCTCGTAACTCTATCGGCGGCGGCGTCTCGTGTGCATGTGATCCGATCGGTGAGCGCGGTCGCTATGGACCACTATTAACTGTATGATACATTGCCGGAACCTCATAACGAATTACCCTTGGGCGTGGTCTACGATAAATTGCGTATAGAACTCCGCCATCGCTGGACACTCCAATATCCATGGCCCCATCTTCTAAGCCAAGCACCCCCACTGGATAGCCACTCCAATCAAAAACAACCACCGTCTTAGCTGGTGGGGAATAATATCTTCGACCGCGAATCCATCCCCGGGTTCTCCCAGAATACAAGGCAAAAACAAACTGGTCTGTTACCGCAACACTGACATAGCCTTGGACCGTTTCGTCTTCGATCATTATTCCCGGATAACCATCGCTGACTTTGGTGACCCTGAATACTGGTTCGTGAAATCCCGGTCCTCGTACGAGGCGAAACCTTTTTGAAGTATCAAAAAACTCCATCCGATCTGTATTCTTTGACGCAACCACAATTTTAGTGCCTTCAGAGTTGGTTTTTGACACGGCTTCATATACATGCTGCCGCACAATCATGGGAGTGGATTTTTCTCCTGGCGGATCAGGTCCTATGGTTCTAACAAATTCCCCAGCCGGTGTATAAATCCCCAGTCTTCCAGATTGATGGCCTCCACTAGAAGCAATGCTGTCTCCCACTATCCATACGGGGCTCATAGGAGTTCCCCCTCCCGTAAGGCGGATAGCTTCTTCGGTCATGGATGCACCATCAAGAAATTTGAAGATCCTTGGATAATTGTAAATCCACCCCGAGTTATTCCCTGGCTTAAAGTCTAGTGACCATACGTTTGATATTTCTCGGGGACCGTCTCCTTTGTCACCTGTGATTCCAATGAACTCACCAGACCTCCGGTCGAAAACAGAGATAGCCTGTTCTGCTTGCGGATCACCCACAAAAACAAACAACTCTCCTACGGCAATGTCTGTTGGCTTATCAAAGAAATCGCTCTGGACAAACAACTCTCCTTGCAGATCGTGTGCAAGGAGTGTATCTGTAGAGAATTCTGTCAGAAAAGGGTCTGGTACAGAGGCATGTTGAGACTTACTGTAGCCCACCAGCAGTAATGACGACAAAGAAATCGTCACTAAGCAAAGTGCGCAGTCCGACCTTCTGGACCTCTTATTCCGAGCGATGCTGGCCACTATTCCGAGCGAAGTCGACCACCTGTGTGTTGTTAAGCTAACCTTCATGATTTAGTAGACTTGATCGTCAATTCTTGTCTCCTTGGACCATTCGCATGGAGCCCCCTCAACTGAATTATGTGGGCATTGTTTACCCATTGGCCCAGGACGGCATCGGCGCTCGTGGGATTTCCCATGAGCTGGTACGAATTGTTCAATGGGCAACTGGCTTGTTTCAACGGTTGAATGTTTCTAGATCCATCATCTGAGATCTGGAAGAGGTCTACTTGTTGCGTTTGGGTTAGGCTACTGAGTTCCCATTGTGTATGGTGCATCAGCCCCAATCGTTTCGGTTGCTCTTCTGGCAGGAAACATCATGTCTACTAACGGCGGAACTTCATCACCGGATTCCAGAAGACCCCAACGTATGTTGTTGTCTTATTCCTATCTTTGGTAAATTGACGCCTTTGACCAACACTACAAGGGGGTAGATCTGTGTACTCTCCTTTCTTCTTTGAGAGACCCTTCTGACTGCCCAGAATAATTCCTACATCTAGTCTTATGAAATCTCGCCCGCGCCACATCATACCGATAACATTACTGCTCTTGGCGGGAGGGTTGCTTGGGGCATCTTTTGGTCGGTACTTCGGTGACATAACGGAAGATTTGCGCAAGCTTGAAGAAGCTTTTCTCCTGATTAACCGCAACTATGTTGATTCTGTGGATCCCAACCAGGCCGCCGAAAGCGCGATTGAGGGAATGCTCGAATCCCTCGACCCGCATTCTTCCTACATTGATGCTTCTGCGTTTAAGGAGGTAGCCGAGTCTTTTCAGGGTTCCTTCGGTGGCATTGGCGTATGGTTTCAGGTGCTTGACGGCGACACTGCACGCGTGGTTTCTCCAATAGAGAATGGTCCCAGCGAGAAGGCTGGGATCCGAGCAGGTGACAGAATCATCGCCGTTGACGATACCTCGGTGGTAGGTGTAGGCGAGGATGAAGTGAAGCGACGTCTCAAGGGGCCCGTAGGTACGCAAGTGGTCGTAACCATACGACGCCTGGGTATCCAAAAGCCTTTCACTGTACCCCTTACACGTGACCTGATCCCGCTGTACTCAATCACTAGCAGCTATATGGTGGATGACATCACGGGGTATATCCGAATCAGCCGATTTGCCCAAAGCACTTATGCTGAATTCCTCCAAGCCCTTAACGAACTGCAAAGGCAAGGAATGGAACGTTTGCTCTTGGATCTCCGGGACAATGGTGGCGGGATATTGCAGACCGCGGTTGCAATTGTCGATGAAATGCTGGCCGGTGACGGATACATCGTCAGCACTATCGGCCGCAGCGTGCCCAGTGAGGTTTTTGTTGCTCAACGTACCGGGCGCTTCGAAACTCAACCCATTATCGTTTTGGTTAATGGTAACTCTATTTCTGCAAGTGAAATTGTGGCAGGGGCCCTGCAGGATCATGATCGCGCACTGCTCGTTGGTCAACGAACCTTCGGGAAAGGATTGGTGCAAAACCAATTTCCTCTGCCTGATGACAGCTACCTGCAGATTACAACGGCCCGCTACTATACTCCCTCCGGCCGATTAATACAGACACCGTACGAAGAGGGAGATCACGAGGGATACTTCGAGAATAAACTCGAAGGTATGATCAAAGCCCAGCGAGATCCCGAAAAATACGCGGAAAGCATTCCAGATTCGCTAAAATTCACCACCACGCATGGACGTATCATCTTTGGGGGCGGAGGAATCATGCCGGATCATGTTGTCGAGGGCGATTCCCTTAGGCCTCGCATACTGAACGCTCTCTACGGTGGCGGACTATTCGAAACCTTCCGTCTCTGGTTCGAAAATAACGAACAGGCACTGCGAACCACCTGGAAAGATCGGCCAGATGATTTCCTGAATGACTTTACCTTTTCAGCTGCACAATGGGATGCTCTGTGGGTTTCTGGAACATCCGCCCAGATACCTGTAACTTTTGTGGACGCTGATCCTTCGGTTGAAGAGCTGCAGTTTACTTTCAGGGAACTCAATGACAACAGCGAAACGATCCGTCTTTACTTCAAAGCGCTTCTCGGCCGACAGTTATACGGGGCCCGCATTGCTACACCGCTGTTTCATGCGATTGACGAAACCTTTCAGGAGAGCCTGCTATTCTGGTCTGATGCCGAGGATTTAGCGCTTCTTAGTCAATAGTGGCCCACGGCAGGACTGTGATTTTCACCTCTTCCCCTCCAGACGGATTGACGCAGTCTTCTGGAAGGTGAATGAGACAATTGGCGTGTTGCAGCGAAGAATACAGGTTTGATGCCTGCGGTCCTGTGGTCTTTACAACAAGTTGCCCATCTTCCTGGCGGACGGTTTTACCGCGGACGAAATGATATAAACCCGCCAGCTTTTGCACTGGATGCTCCAGCTTTGCACATAAAAAAGGAGACCGTGCCTGGGCAGTTCCCATGAGAGTGAGCAATGCGGGGCGGACGTATTGAAGAAAGCATACCGCCGCTGAGACAGGATTGCCCGGCAACCCAAAGACCAGTTGGGAACCAAGCTTACCAAACAACATCGGTCCACCTGGCCGCTGGAGTACACGCCAGAAACACCGCCGCATTCCTCTCTCCGCGAGTACATCCTTGACCAGATCATGCGTACCCACGGATACCCCTCCACTTATAATCAGCACATCTGCACTTTGACTGGTCTCAAGTGCTTGGATCAGGCTGTCAGGATTGTCCCGCGCAACTAGCGGGCCCGTCACCAAGCCACCTACATCCAATATCTGTGCTACAAGCCCCGGACCATTAGCATCGCGAATCT
The DNA here is from genome assembly GCA_964503085.1 of uncultured Rhodothermaceae bacterium. Taxonomy (GTDB): domain Bacteria; phylum Bacteroidota; class Rhodothermia; order Rhodothermales; family Bin80; genus Bin80. Next base: position 16,303 of record CAZCYQ010000063.1, read on the forward strand.
TTGCGGGTGGCAGGGGTTCATCTGCCCGCAAGTGCAACTCATCCCCCGTCACAATAACCGCTACATGTGGCGTGCAGTTCACCTTGATCTCCTGGTAACCGGCTGCAGCAATCATACCTACAACCGGCGGGGTAATTTGTGTACTTCTACTTATTACCGCTGCTCCCTCCTTTACGTCTTGGCCTGCGCGCCGAATATAAGCCCCCCTCTTTGGACATCGATTAATATTCACCAAGCCAGGTTCAACTTCTGATGTCCATTCTACCGGAACCACCGTTTCTGTGCCTAGCGGGACTTTTGCTCCCGTCATAATCCGTATACAACCTCCGGGCTTTACTCCCATTTGGGGGTCCTTGCCAGCCGGAATATCTCCATCCAACCGGAGACGCGCTGGAACTGGTGCAAGATCTTCCATGCGTACTGCAAAACCATCCATACCCGAATTATCGAAAGGGGGTATTGATTCCCGAGCAATTATTGTCTCACGCAAAACCCGTCCCAACGCCGCTGAAAGAGGCACTTTCTCCATCGGAAGCAACTGAAGCTCCGCATTTATTTTCCGCAATGCTTCCACAACCGTGATCCTATCTTGCATTATCTCGTTGATAAATTGTTACATCCATTGGATTTATTTTCAGCACGCCAGCTGCCAACTTCAGACTTGTGGATATAGTTGCGATTATTCACGTCTTATTCACAGACTCAAAATTGATGTATGCAGCTACTTGAGGGGAGATCTCACCTATTTTGCTGTAATTACTCCAACCTATTAAAGGCCGACTTTGAGTTATTCACAAATCCACAGCCCCAACTAGTATGTAAGCTTTAAAATTCAAAAAACTTCACATAGTAAACGTATCTGGTGGTTTGTGGACAACTTTCCTGCGCTATCTGAGAAAACACCTATGTCTGACAATTGGGAGCCTCTTGCAAAACTCAATTGTTGCAACGAGATTTCGGCTAATTTGCGGGCAT
>CAZCYQ010000064.1:0-2342 GCA_964503085.1 uncultured Rhodothermaceae bacterium
TCTCGAAACGACCATAATTCTCACATGAGAAAATGACCGCGGGAATTCAGGCTAGTCGCGAATGCAACTATCCTGAATACCTAGCCATAATTACCGAGTACAGATCGCAGGCCAAAACCCACAATGTTTGGATATAAATACGCCTTTTCCTGATTTAGCTTTCGCGTGACAGACGCGTATTTCGCCCCTTAATGGAACCTGCTATCCGATTCCAGACCTGAGTCTCCACCCACCCTCCCACTGGGTTGCTCCCGGTCCATGAATCCCGTGCGGGAAGGCCAACGGCCAGGTGAGACGAGCGGATCCCGGATCCTTGCCCGGTCGTGCCCGACGGTCGAGCTTGTGGGCGAACCGATACTCTGTCACCTCAAAGCATTTGGCGTCGGCCGTTGGAGTGCTCCCGCTCGGACACTCCGCATCCTACCAGACCGCTTGACAACTCGTCGGTGGCGGCTCCGTGGACTGGTCAGCCTCCGCGGCGCCTATATGGAGGAGCGCCATGACGTAGAGAGCAAATCAAGTTATCCAGATTTTTGACCCCATGCCGACGGCGGTGAGCGTGGGCGGCATCAGCGGGGCACTATCACGCGCACGACGCGATCGTCTTCATCGACAAAGGTGATTGGGGTCCGCGGAACATCGTTGCCGAGGTAGGTCGCGGGGCCGAGGTCCTCGACGACCTCTCCAAGCGGTGGATCCGTTGACACAGACACCGTATATGCATCGGCCAAGCTAGCGTCTACCGTATAGCCGAGATCGGCGAGGACTTGGATCGAGATCGCACTCAGTGGACTGGAATGGTTTACGAATATGACGGGCGCCATTAGCTCATCCGGGAAAACGGAATGGCGCCAATGGCTGTTGTCCCCGCCATTCTCGACGGGTACCTTTCCGTCTAAATAGCCGCTGCCACCGGCGGAATTGAAGGCAGAGACTGCCTCGGCGCCGGGGAAATGCGTGTCCGCGTCCATCTCGGGCCCAACATCAGAGGAAGGATTCGTGACATACCAAAGGGTGCCGATGCCCAGGACATGGGCAATCTCGTGCAAGGCGACATCGTACAACCCGGTCGTTTCCGGCAGTGCATCGATTTGGTCGCTGTCGAAGACAATGGCGCCATATATCGGAAAGTTTGTTGAACTGCGGATCCAGCAAGGGCCGGCAAAAGCGGCCGTGCCACCCGGACCGTCTATCGGACGGCTGTCAACGAGGATCAGCAGATCGTCAATGGTCTTGGTGGGATTGGGGGTGAGCGTTATGCCATCGCAAGTAAGCGGCCTATCGTAGGTGCGGTCGTCCGCCTCCGTGCCCGCCAGGATCGACTCCCAGTGGCTACTGGCCGCTTCGATAACCATACGTGCGGAGGCCGACACCGTCTCGGTGAAGTAGAGTTCGATATTGAAACCAGGCTCCGTCACCGTCACTTCAAAGCTATGCGACGCTTCCAATCCACCTGGATCGGTTGCCGTCACTATGATCGTGGCCAAGCCCGCAGCCACCGCGCTTACCGTAGCCACGCTCCCGGAAATCGTCACGGTCGCCGCCGCAATGTTGGACGACGAGGCAGCAAAACTCAGATTGTCCCCGTCGGGATCCGTGAAGTTCGAGGCCACGTCAACCGTAGAGGTCTCACCCGCATTCACCGAGATATCGGAGATCGTGCCAATCGCCATAGGTGCCCGGTTCGGCACCGTCACCGTCACGTCCAAACTATGCGACGCGTCCAGGCCACCCGGATCCATGGCGGTCACCGTGATTGTTAGGCTGCCTTCGGCTACACCGGTCACGGTGACCGTGGAGCCTGAGACGCTGACTGTCGCCAGGCTCGGATCCGACGATGCGGCCGTATAGGTGAGAACGTCGCTGTCCGGGTCACTAAAATACGGCGACACATCATCCACGCTAACCTCGTCGCCCACATGCACCGACCTAGCCGAAATGGTCCCCACCGCCACAGGCGACTGGTTAACTTGAATGGTGACATCAAATGACTGCGTGGCGGAGAGGCCACCCGGATCCGTGGCCGTCACCGCAATGGTTGCGCTGCCTTCGGCTACACCGGTCACGGTGACCGTGGAGCCCGAGACGCTGACTGTCGCCAGGCTCGGATCAGACGATGTGGCAGTATAGGTGAGTGCATCCCTGTCTGGATCGCTAAAATACGACGATACATCATCCACGCTAACCTCGCCGCCCACCTTCACCGACCGGTCCGAAATAGTACCCACCGCCGCAGGCGACTGGTTAACTTTAATGGTGACATCAAATGACTGCGTGGCGGAGAGACCACGCGGATCCGTGGCCGTCACCGTAATGGTTGCGCTGCCTTCGGCTACACCGGT
>CAZCYQ010000064.1:2442-16788 GCA_964503085.1 uncultured Rhodothermaceae bacterium
CACGCGGATCCGTGGCCGTCACCGTAATGGTTGCGCTGCCTTCGGCTACACCGGTAACGGTGACCGTGGAGCCTGAGACGCTGACTGTCGCCAGGCTCGGATCAGACGATGTGGCCGTGTAGGTAAGTGCATCCCCGTCTGGATCGCTAAAATACAACGATACATCATCTACGCTAACCTCGTCGCCCACATTCACCGACCTGTCCGAAATAGTACCCACTGCCGCAGGCGGCTGGTTAACTTGAATGGTGACATCAAATGACTGCGTGGCGGAGAGGTCACCTGGATCCGTGACTGTCACCGTAATAGTTGCGCTGCCTTCGGCCGCACCGGTCACGGTGAGCGTGGAGCCCGAGACGCTGACTGTCGCAAGATTCGGATCCGACGATGTGGCCGTATAAGTGAGTGCATCCCCGTCTGGATCGCTAAAATACAACGATACATCATCCACGCTGACATCGTCGCCCACATACACTGACCTGTCCGAAATGGTGCCCACTGGCACTGGCGACTGGTTAACTTTAATGGTGACATCAAATGACTGCGTGGCGGAGAGGCCACCCGGATCTGTGGCCGTCACCGTAATAGCTGCGCTGCCTTCGGCTACACCGGTCACGGTGACCGTAGGGCCCGAGACACTGACTGTCGCCAAGCTCGGATCCGACGATCTCGCCGTATAGGTGAGTGCATCCCCGTCTGGATCGCTAAAATACGACGATACATCATCCACGCTGACATCGTCGCCCACATTCACCGACCTGTCCGAAATGGTACCCACCGGCACAGGCGACTGGTTAACTTGAATGGTGACATCAAATGACTGCGTGGTGGAGAGGCCACCCGGATCCATGGCCGTCACCGTAATGGTTGCGCTGCCTTCGGCTACGCCCGTCACAGTGACCGTGGACCCCGAGACGCTGACTGTCGCCAGGCTCGGATCCGACGATGTGGCCGTATAGGTGAGTGCATCTCCGTCCGAGTCGCTAAAGTACGACGACACATCATCCACGCTGACATCGTCGCCTACATTCACCGACCTGGCCGAAATTGTACCCACCGGCACAGGCGGCCGGTTGCCTCCGCCCACTACGTTTTCGCTCTTATAGTTGTCCAGCACCCCGGCGAGCGTCATGTCGCCCACCAGCCGGTACGTACCGGGGGCAGCTGCAGCCACGTCGTAGCCGCACAGCTTGTTGTTGGTCCGCTTCGTACCCGGTACCTCCGCCCAGCCCGAGCCCGTGTCTCCCTGCCAAGCCGTCCAGTGATAGTCAAACCTATTCCCGTTAAATGTGTCACCGCCAGTCAGACACTCAGCCATGCCAGCGGTCAGCGTAGTGTTTCCCGTCTTGAGTGTTATGGAGCCATCGTTTTCGATCCTGAGTCCGGGGAAAGTCTTGAATTCGCTGGGATAACCAACCCAGGCTGTTGCCGTCCCTTCGGCAGTGGCAAATGCAGCTACGACCGTGGTTATGCCAGGACTGACAGCGGTGATCATGCCGGTTGAATCTACCACGGCAATGGTGGAGTCTTCACTCGACCATTCCAAGACCACACCCGTCACGTCGTTACCATCTTGGTCCCGAAATACCGCATTGAGTTGCAGCGTCTCGCCGGGTGACTGGATCAACGCTACATATGGACTAACCGTGACCCCACTCCCGACATAGCCGCCTCCGCTCGCAATCAAAATCAGCGCCCTGTCGTTATCCGAAAGATCCGCGTTCCGATCCGCCATGATCGTCACTTTCTGCGGCTGATTCCAGTTTGAAGGCGTAAAGATCAGTTCGCTCCTGTCCAGTCTGATATCTGCTCCACTTCGCGTTACAATGGTTATCGTTACGTCTCCCGTCGGCTGCGACGACAGTACTACCATAATATCCTCGGATTTCCCCTCCACAATCGTCACCGGTGCCGGAGTAATTGACAATCTTTGTGCAAAAAGTGTCAAAGGAGACAGACAATAGGCCGAAAATAATAGTGCTAATGCAAAAACTCTCATGGCCTAACGACACAATCTTTTTTATAGACAAAAAGATTTCTCAGGGGACTATCGAACTTGGATCATGCGACCAGTTATTGTAAGTATCCCTGATGCGGTCTCCGCATTGACGCGGTAGATGTACAGGCCGGAACTCGTTGTGGACAAATCCAGTGACAAACTGTGACCCCACCCCGCTTCGACCTGCTCCAGCGGGGTTGTGTAGACTACACGACCGAGTATGTCGAATACCTCGGCATTTACCTGTGCTGACGCTGGCAGATTATATACAATACTCGTTGCCGTGCGGAACGGGTTGGGATAGCTACCCTGCACGGACAGTTCCTCGGGCAACTCCGGGCGCGCTTCGTTCGCAGTCCCTACATCACCCGTCACCGTCACCTTTAACACTGCGACTACATTTTGAGCGTTCCCCGTATGCTTCTGGCCCTCAACCGTAAGGGCCAGAAGCGTGCCCGAGTCCTGCGTTGTCTGACCGGAATTCAATTCCTGAGCATTGGCTGCTCCGAAAGAAAAGCCAATCAGAGTGATTAAAACAACAATGGAAGTAAATCCCCTGATCATGATTCACAAGTGTTTGTGCCATCCAAGAAGAAATGGGCACTGCCCTGGACAAGTAAGAAAAAACAACGCCATAGACGAGTCCCTTACTAATTACCTGAAATTTAGAAACGACTCAAAGAAATTATCCGTCAGTAATGTTCTTTCTCTATTATATATTGACCAATATTGGATATGTTTTTATTAATTCGTGCTAGGTTGTACCTCATGTGCGTACTCCAACTGAAGTCAGCCATCCAACAAGCCGGTATTTTGCGCATTGACGCGCATTTATCAGGTCTGTAAGCAGTTGGTTTTCACGTAATCCAGGTAGGGTTCTCCATAAGTTATTGGTTTCCCCAAATCCTATGAGCTATGCCTCCAAAACGCCTATTGATGAGAAAGGTCAGGTGTATTCTAGAACTGCGAATTGCATCCAAGTTGTTTCGCCGCTCGATTGCCCGCAACTTGGGAGTTTGTCGCGGTGTGGCTTGTCTCAATTTGTAAATACGTTTGTACAGTCGGCGTCCCTTTCCGGGTAACGTTGACGACCTCCAAGGAAAACGCTTTTCGCCGTTCTGTTTAGCACTCTACTGCATCGTGTAGGCCTTTCACACCACCATGCGGCGGAGTTATTGGCATTTCACATCCAAACAGCACCATACTTCGGAATCTCCTATTTCAGCTGAACATGTCCTCATTCATCTTCATCTTTGGTCTGACATCCCTCCTCCCCTGTAAAGCACTTGTGTTCAGGATCCGCCCCACTCATAAGGTAAGCCAGCAGATCAGCTACTTCGTCCTCGTTCAATTTATCCAGGAGCCTGGATGGCATCGTAGATACAGGAGATACTTCGCGCGAGAGCACCTCTGACGCATCAATACCTAATTCCTGCGACGGATCGTAGGGATTCTGATTGACGTACACCATGCCATCTTCTTCACGCAGGATCCTTCCTACAATAACCGTATTATCGTTCGTGGTGAGCACGGACGCTTCGTACTGATCACTGATTTCATCGCTCGGGGAGTCAATAGCCTCCAGTATCTCGTGCCGCGAGAACCTTGATCCGATTCCAGTCAAATCCGGCCCAATACTACCCCCTGCCGTCCCCATCCTGTGACATGTCCCGCACAAAGCCGCCGCGTACATGGTCTCACCCTGACTAAAGTCTCGTGTCTCCCCCAACGCATCATTAAGCATTAAATTCAATTCCTGCCTATTCCATGTTCTTCCGGGACCCTCCGGTTTTGGTAAATCCGCCAGGGATTGCCCCGGCGGGGATGCATCTACGAGTCCAGCCAGGGCTTCCGCCTCTTCCTCAGTCAGAAGCTCCGCCGCATCCGAACGAATATCCTCAAGGAAACCCACATAACTTGCACCCCCACTCCGGCGCATAGCATCATGGAACCATGTGAAGTATTCTTTCCGTTGCTCCATTGTCCATCCAGACTTCTGGACACGGAGGTTCATCACAAGCTCAATCTCCTCTGGACTGGGTGGGTTTGCCCGCATCTCCGTAATGGCCTCTCCGTACTGTTCGCTCCGCTCGGCAATCTCACCCGAGATCAGAAAGGCCTTTCCTGGGCCGGTCTCACTTAACTCGTGCAATCTGGACATCATTTGATCAACCAAACCGGGTGCCTGCAAGACAGACAATAAACGCTCGTACTCCCGATTAAGAGCTTCATCCCAGGAGGGGTAATACTCGTCAAGTCGATCAATGAGTTCAGTGCGAAGTTCGCCCTCGGGTGGTCCCATCCGGATGATGACAAGCCCCACTGCCCGCAACAGATCCAGTTCCTGGTCCCGCGAAAGTTGAACCGCGTCAATAGCAAGCAGCCCTTGTAAAATCCTTGGACCCAAGCTCGGATCAGCGTGTCGCGCCAGAGCTATGGCAGCATGAATTCTACGAATCGGGTCCTGCTCGCGCAAAGCGTCAGATTGCCAAGACTCCAACGCCTGATGTTCTACAGCAATTCTCGCAGCATATCGCACAAAACGGTCACCATGATTCAAGTACGGCCAGGCAATGGACAGCGCGTCAATACCCGGTTCCTCAACATGCAAAGCTTCCAGCGAACGACGATGCATCTGCTGAGAAGAAGATGGCAAAACAGAACCGCCTACTGCGTCTACAGGAGGATCGTGATACACCCGGAAAAGAAAAGAATTGAGCCGACGTCCACCTGTCGCAAAGTACAGTGCACCGTCATCTCCGATCACACCATCTGTGACTGGTAGAGGGACTCCGCTCAAAAACTCCTGGACAGTTCCGGTATACGTACCCCCGCGTGCCTTGAGGGTCACATGATAAATTGTCCCGAAACTCCAGTCAAAAATAAAAAGTCCCTGACGGTATTTTCGCGGAAACGCTGCATCCTTGCCTGATACAACACCAGTTGGGCTTCCCTGTCCGATTTCTGCAACGGCCGGCAAGTTGTCTGGATAGTATTCTGCCCATTTGCCTGATCCCGTGCGCCATCCAAACTCACTTCCGCTGGTCACATGCAGCACACGAATAGGCCTGTACCACGGCATCCCCAGATCCCATTCCATGTCTGAATCGAATGTGAAGAGCTCCCCATCCGCAGAAAATGCAAGATCGTATGAATTGCGATATCCAACACTGATGAGCTCTAGTTTGGACGCCAACGAGTCAGTTCGCACGACCCATCCACCCGGCGGCTGACGATCGGCTGCATGCCCCCGTGGATCACGGAGAGAAGGAAGTAGCTGATCCGTTTGCCATACAGGAGGCACAACAGCATCATACGTCTCCGGTAACTCCGTATGATTACCTGCCACTAGATATAATGACACACCATCTGGCCCAAGGACCACCCCATGAGGCCCATGCTCCCCCCAACCCTCAAAATGGGTCAAAGCGTGCACACTGTCCAAGACCGCGTCACCGTCCGAATCAGTGACCCGATAAAGTCCACTACTGTGTCCGGAAACGCCCTCCTCGCTGTTAACGACAACATATAAGCTGTTGAAGGCCCACAATAATCCCTGTGCATGCCCCAATTCCAGGTCCAGCTTCGTGACTTCAGTATCCTCAGGATCGCTACCGATTGGAGGTACGCTCACATGATAGAGCGCTCCGTACTGGTCCGATGCGAACAAGCCCCCCTTCCCGTCTGTGGCCAGCGAGACCCAGGAACTTGAATCCACTTTCATGGGACTATACAGGACTTCCGACCGAAATCCCTCGGGTAAAACCAACTCAGGGGGCTCATCTTCAGAACCTCTGTCAAGTTGCGCACACCCCGCCAAACCAGAGACAACCAGTGCACCTAGAAGAACCGAAAACCTTATGTTTACCATTCCATTAATAAGTAATTAACTTCGGAAAGGTACAACTCCTAACCGGTTTATTCCGCACACCCCAAACAAATGCTGACGTGCCAACGTGAAAAATTTTTCCTGCCATCTGAACACCATTACCTGAATTGTGCATACTTCTCTCCACTCATGCGCAGCGTGGAGGCAGCAGGAATTGATGCTCTTAGATTTAAGCGGGATCCCGCCCAAATTACGCCCGCCATGTTCTTTGAGAGTGCAGACAGGATACGTGCACTCTTCGCCAGCCTTATTAACGGAAGGGCTGATCATGTGGCACTCATTCCCGCTACTTCCTATGGCGTTGCAGCGATTGCCCGTAATATCAAAGTTGGCTACGGCGACAACCTAGTCCTCATAAAAGGACAGTTTCCTAGCAATGTTTACAGCTGGCACAGATTGGCAGAGAGTACCGGAGCTGCTATGCGCATGGTGGAGGGCCATGGTGCTAATTGGACCCAGAGAGTGCTTGAGTCCATTGACTATCGTACTTCAGTTGTGGCAATGGGAATCGTGCACTGGACTGACGGGATACTATTTGATGTAAAGGCCATAGGAAGAAGAGCCCGGGATGTGGGAGCAGCACTCATTATTGACGGCACGCAATCCATAGGGGCGCTTCCCTTTGACGTACGAGAGATTCAACCAGACGCTCTGGTATGCGCCGGCTACAAGTGGCTCATGGGACCCTATGGAACCGGGCTCCTGTATGTGGGCGAAAGGTTCCTTGATGGCATTCCATTGGAAGAAAGCTGGATCACACGTCAAGGCAGTGAAAATTTTGACGGGCTGCTAAACTACACGAACCAGTATCGCCCAGGAGCTATTCGATATGACAGGGGGCAAACTACAAGCTTCGCTCAAACGGCGATGATGATCAAAGGTCTCGAACAGGTGATTGAATGGCAGCCGGAGCGTATTCAGAACTATTGTGCAAGTCTCATCGCTGAATTTCTGCCCTCTGCACAGAATAGAGGCTATGGTATTGCTGGTCCGTATCGGCCCCATTTGTTTGGGGTCAGCGTACCCGCCCATGTTGACCGCCAACAACTGCTGAATACGCTGACTCAACGAAACATTTCCGTCTCCCTGCGTGGTGATGCGATACGTGTGTCACCAAACGTCTACAACAATACTGCAGATATTGACGCACTTCAGGATGCACTCCTTTCTGCCGCGAAATAGCACTCGACCAGTGCCTCCAAGAAGACGAAAGCGGTCTTATATATCCCGGGTTGCTCACTTTCACGCGGTCCCGCCACATTCAGTGTACAGCTACTACCAAAATGCTTTAACCACTTACATGTCGTATCAGCATGCTCCTCCGGCAAAGCATGATGAATAGGGCGTCCGAGTTCTTCGGCGGTACGCTGAGCAAGCAGCGTACCTTCAGATCTCGGGAGCTCGCCCAGAATAAGCAACGCATCGCTGTCACGTACATTCCAGACCGTACGCTGTGCCGGGTCGGCTTGCGGGGTTACCTGAAGAACATATTGATCAGGAATTCTGCCATCCTCTGCCCAACGCCCCGCAGGACACCAACCGTGATAGGAAAGCCTCCACTTCATGGCCACGTCAAGTGTCGCGCGATCCACGCCCGTCTGACCTCCACTAACAAAACTTAAATTCAGGCTCATCCGGATCACACAGATGAATACTCAGACTCTAATGTTGACATGTCATAAGGCTCTACCTGATTGGACATACCCCCAATCACTCCCCAAGATAAGATCACGTTGCTCACTGAACATGATCCCCCAAATAACCGTACGAGTGGCCATGGTCAGCTATGCTTCAAGAGTGGTACTGGTCCTTTTTGGATATGCCATCTCATTCTCCCCGAACACTCCTGCACAGGTACTTTCACCTGAGTCGCTACTAGGAGAGGTCGTTTCCCTATATCAAGGCACCGTGGAGGCATCTTTTGTGCACAAACTATCCTCCGAACTATGGGAGGGATCACAGACATTGACCGGCAGTGTCCAACTTTCAGGGGATCAGTATCGCATTGAAACACTGTTCGAAACCATAATCGGGCGTGGTGACGAGGTATGGATCTATCGCCCAGAGGATCAGCAGGTCCTCATCACTACTGTCGAAGAAAATGATCTGGCCTATTCTCCCGGTGCATTATTTCATTCTTACGAGAAACTATACCGTGCCCATACATACACTCGTGAGACACTGAGTGGCATCCCATATTTCCGTCTCGAACTACATCCTGCCGAAGAGAATTTTTTAATCAGCTCGCTTACATTGTGGCTGAGGGCGAATGATCGTGTTGTAACACGACTGGTCGCTTTGGATCAGGATAATACACGCACGGAAATTGAACTGACGGATGTGCGTATAGGCGTACCTCTTCCCCCTGAGACGTTTGAATTCACGCTTCCCGAGGACGTAGAAGTCATAGACCTTCGATCGTGACCTATCCAATCAGATTACGCACGTTGGCGCTGCGCCTGCTGTCCATTCTCGTGGCAGTATTCCTGATATGGCTATCTCTGCGCGGCGTAGATTTGGCAGCCTTCGCGGAAGCTATACGCTCTGCACACTATATCTGGATCATTCCAGTTGTTGGTGCGACCCTGTTCAGCCATTGGATTCGCGCTTATAGATGGCAGGCCCTGGTGGCAGCTATACCCAACGATTCAAGCTCCCGGATTCCCACATCGGAGCTGTTTGCATCCGTAATAATCAGCTACATGGTGAATTACGCACTGCCACGCGTTGGTGAGATCGCCCGATGCACACACTTGTCAACCCGGCACCGTCTGTCTCTCCCCGCCGTGCTGGGCACTGTTACTATTGAACGCATTGCGGATGTACTCGTCCTTGGATTGGGCCTGATTATCACCTCGTTATTTCTTCGTGGTCGCCTACAATCCATGTTCGAGTTGGTCACATTGCCACTGCTGCCGTGGGGCTGGATTGGCATCTGCTGCCTGATTCTTGCAATCGTGATCTACTTTGGACTACGATCAAATGCCGCCTCCATGCTTCGCACCAGGTTGTTATCGATGATCACCGCATTTGTAGACGGGATCAAAACGATTGTCCGTACGCCCGAACGCTGGCGCCTCGTGTGGACAACTGCTCTGATGTGGTTGACCTATGGTCTTATGGCCTACATCCCGATCCTGATGTTTGATTTACAATCAGCGGGCAGCTTAACCTACTGGGATGGCTTGGCTATCATGTTCATTGGTGTTCTGGGGATGGTGATCCCTACACCGGGTGGAGCAGGCACGTTTCACGTTATCACCATTCTGACGTTAACCGCCGTTTACGGCATCGCTCAGTCAGATGCAGCAGCTTATGCCGTTTTTGTTCATGGTGCACAGTTAATCCTCTACCTCACAGCCGGAGCATTGATGCTAATTTGGAAGCCCTCCGGTCCAAGCTCCGCCCAGCACAAAGTTTCTTGACTTGTCTGCCGTCTGAACTCTTATGGACATGGAGTCAATTCCCATACATAGATCAGATAAGTTTAGCCAGCTTTGATACGGGCTGGCTGAGAAGCCAATGCCAACAGGATGCCGGTTGCAACCGACACATTTAATGACTCCACATCACCCTCTAACGGAATCGCAATCAAGCTATCGCAGACCCGCTCGGTATCTGGATACAGACCCCGATTTTCGCTCCCAACCACCAAGGCTATGGGACACTTCCAGTTTACATCCCAGGCCGACCGTCCTGCATTTGCGGCAGTACCATACACAAAGTAACCACGCTCCTTCAACTCGGGGATCACATCCGCCAATCGTTCAACACGGGCAATTGGCACTCGTGTAGCCGTACCGCTACTGGCCTTGACCATCGCCGTGCTTACCGGGGCCATATGATGAGAGCATACAATCACGCCCTGTACACCAAACGCTGCGGCTGAACGAACCGCAGCACCAAAATTGCGGGGATCCTCAATACCATCCAGCAGCAACAGTCGAGGACGATTTGCTTGCACAGCATCAAGATTTGGCGCAATAGCCGCCAGCATTTCCGAATAATCAGCATACTTGAACGCTGCCCGTATAGCCACAACTCCTTGGTGAGGTACTTTGCCTGCCAGGATTCTAAGCCTGTCCATGGGAAGTATTCGAACAGGCACTCCCGCCCTGGAAGCCAGCTTACGGATTCTGTTTAACCCGCGAGCATCCGGCTGAAGACATACCTTTTCCAGCGACGCCGGGTTACGTTCCAAAGCCTCTCGAACGGCATTGCGACCAACAATGACCAGTGAAGTATCAGCCAGCATCAGCCTGTACAAATGTTACCAAACGATCCACCAGCGATTCCGCATGAACGGCCTGCTCCGGCCGCATGAGTACACTTCTGAGAATCCGGGCGCTATCCTGATCAACAGACAAATCGGGCACACGGGCGAGTAAGTCTTCCGAGCGTGTGCGAAGTACACTCAGAAATACCGGGTTTGGACTGGGTGCCATTGCGCGCTCAAACAGGGACTGGGAGGCCCGGTCTATCCCGCTTACTGAACTGGGCTTGACTGCGGGAAAGTAACAGACGATGTCCAAATCCGGCTCGCCCCAACTTATTAGCGGCGTATCGCCCAGTGCGATGTTCCAACGCTGTGCAGCCTCTCTGCACGCAGACAACACTGGTCCGAGTCCCTCTTCCGCCGATAAGGGCAGCAACTGAAGGGTTAGCCACAAAGCGCCGGCTGCTGCGCCTGCACGTGAGCATTCCAGGCTGATTTCGCCAAGATGTAGTTCATCGCTCGTAAAGTATGTATAGGGCGAATCATGCAAATAATGCCTCGCCATCGTAGGATCGCTGTACAGTATACAGCCACAGCCGTAGGGCTGCAACCCATGCTTATGCGGATCCAGAACAATTGAATCAGCTTCTTTGATGGCGTCCAAATTTCGTCCGACCTCGGTAGACAGCATCCCGGTATTGCTCAGCAACCTAAAGAAACCGCCATATGCAGCATCTATGTGAATACGAGCGCCATACTGTCGACACAGCGTCACGGCTTCAGCAATGGGATCTACCGCCCCTGTGCCGGTGGTGCCTGCGGTAAGCACTACGGTTCCAATCGCCTGTGACCGAAGCAATTCTTCAAGCGCATCCAGGTCCATTCGTCCGTACGTATCTGCGGCAACGCTCCGTACGGGCATACCAAGTACATGCCCCATGCGGGTATGTGTATAATGCGCTTCCTGACTGACAGCAACTTCTTTGCTTGGGTGTTCCTCTCGACTGACAAAGAGTGCCTCCAGATTGGCAATCGTCCCGCTGCTGGTCAAGTGTCCCAATGATTCCTCTGGAAACTCAAACATCCTGGCCATCTCAACCACAACTTCCTTTTCCATAGCTGCGGTTGGTGGTCCCCCGTCAAGCGCGTGGTTGTTGGGATTAATCCGCATGGCCGTTAAGTATCCAAGGACTGCAACTGGATGAGGCGGCTTGAGCATCTGTCCGGCGTAGCGGGGATGGAAGAAGGGGTAATTGCCTGCAAGACGATCTACGTAGGTCTCGTAAGCTTTACTGAGTGTCTCGTGCTCTACGCGGAGCGACGAATGCGTTTCATAGGCCCCCCAGCGCGCCTCCCAGGCGCTCACGCACCGATCTGCCTCCCTTAGCCAACCACCGAGTGACTGCGGCGCAATGGTCTGGATCATTGCGATCTACGCCGGGTGGTAAAAATCAACCCTGCGATCCCCAGAACAATCATAATCACCGAAATCACCTCCGCCTGCGTGACTTCCATTCCAAGGAATTCAAAAACATTATTGACCCGGATCTGCTCAATCAAAAGGCGTTCTACTCCAAAAAACAGCACGGTCAAAAATGACAACCATCCAGTCCTGAATGGATGTCTGCGCAAGCTCCAGAGCACGGCAAACAATGCTGCCGCCATGAGAAATTCATAAATTGAGGTTGGGTAGACTCCCGATTCAGGTAAGGTTACCCCGATTATATTGTTCGGATAGGTTTCACTCCAGAGCCAATCTGGTAAAAAACCCGGCTTGGCTTCCACATTTGCGGGAATCCCCCAGTCACCATCACCAGCAAGGTGACAGCCAATACGTCCAATTCCATAAGCCAGCATTACAGTCGGCATCGTGACATCCGCAAAGAGCGGTAGATTTACTTTATGCTTTCGTACATACCAGATAATTCCTACTGCAGCAAATAGCAGCCCGCCATAAAATGTGAGTCCTCCCTGGGAGAAAAGCATTCCCCGAGGATCTGCTACAAAATCTCCCCAGTTCTCCAGAATATGAAAGATCTTTGCACCTACAATCCCGGCTACAACAGCAATTACGGTCACCGTGCCTACCAGCGCTGCCGGACTTGCTTCTACAATACGTTGCTTGTGGCCTTTTTTCTTTGAGGGAATACGTACTGGTCCGATCTGTCCTTCGCTAAACAGTCTGTCCAATTCACGTTGCATCAGCCAGGCAGCCACCAAAAAAGCAATCGCCATCATCGCACAAAACGAATAGATGGTAAGCGTATCGCTACCCATAAACTCACTTGGCAATGGAATTTCAAGGACGCGTGGATACATAGTCTAGTTCTGTTTTTTGATCAGGTTGTCGGCGACTCGGGCTAGAGGAACCAATGACTGCTCACCAGTCCCCATATCTATTACTGTTGCAAGTTCCGCCTCTAACTCACGGTCCGCCAAAATGACAACTTGTTTTGCACTTGCACGGTTGGCTAGGCGCATCTGCGCATTCATTGAACGGTAGCCTAGCTCCATTCCCACGCGTAAACCGGCTGCGCGCAGCGTCTGCAATAACAGAAAAGCCTCCCGGCCTGCCGTTTCTCCCAGTGCAATCATCCAGACGTCAAATGGATGTTCTTCGGGCATCAATAGCTCAGATGCTTCCAACGCCAGGATGAGACGCTCCATTCCCGCGGCGAAACCAACTGCCGGTACAGGGTGTGATGCCCCTATCGCAGGAGCTAACAGGTCGTATCGTCCCCCACCTGCCAATGCACTTTGTGCTCCTATTCCGGCATGCTCCAGCTCAAAAGCGGTCTGTGTATAGTAATCCAATCCACGCACCAGCATTGGATCCTCCACAAATGAAATTGACAGAGACTGCAGGAGCCCTTTGAGTGCTTCGTAACTGCCCCGGCTGTCCTCGTCGATATAGTCCAGTAAGCGTGGAGCATCCTCGAGGAGAACGCGCTCTGCCTCAACTTTGGTATCCAGAATTCGAAGTGGGTTGCGCGAAAGCCGTTCGCGGCTGATTTTCATGAGTGCCTCCCTATGTGGGGTTAGGTACTTTACCAGGGCCTCGCGGAATCTGGGTCTGGTCTCGGCGTCTCCAAGCGTATTTATGCGAAGTTGTGTTTCAGTGAGCTCTAGAGTTCGGTAAATATCCATCATCACGGCAATGACCTCGGCATCTGCTCTCGGATCGTCCGTTCCGATGATTTCCGCGCCAAACTGATGGAATTGCCGATATCGTCCCTTCTGAGGGCGCTCAGCTCTGAAACATGGCCCGATATAGTACAGCCGCTGAACCCCGGGCTTCTGTTCCATGTGATGCTGCAGATATGCGCGCATGATGGGAGCCGTCAACTCTGGACGCAATACATAACTGGTATCCCCACGTTCGAACGTAAACATCTCCTTGGAGACAATATCCGTGAGTTCACCTATACCTCGAGCAACCAATCCAGTGGGTTCCAGGACAGGGGTTCGGATTTCTGCAAACCCGTGTCTGTGCATGACTGTATGGATAACATGTTCTACGTGACGCCAAACCTCAATGCGTACGAGAGGTCGTTGTGCCCCAGACAGCAGATCGCTTGTCCCCTCTATTGTTTGAAAAGTACCTTTCACTGAATTTACCTGGTTGCTCAGCCGCGAAAAACTGCCGGATCTTTGCGTAACTGTTCAATTGCCCAAACCATGTCCTCCGGCAAATCTGTAACAAACTCCATAACCTCTCCAGAATCCGGATGAATAAAGCCCAACGATTGCGCGTGCAGCGCCTGACGATCCAGCACGTTAAAAATATTCGTAAAGAAAGCCCGCCTCTTTGCCGTGACTGTGCCGCGTTTGATTGTGGCGCCCCCATAGACAGTGTCTCCAACGAGCGGGTGCCCTATATGGCTCGCATGAACCCTGATTTGATGGGTTCGCCCCGTACTTAGCCTAAATTGCACCACAGCGGTCACTCCCAGTATTTCGCGCGTTTCATAGTGTGTCAATGCCTGACGTCCCCCGGAATGCACCGACATCCGGGTTCGGTTACGCCTGGACCTGCCAATAGGTGCATTTATCATCCCCGTCCGTGGATCAGGGATGCCCCACACAATCCCGGTATAATACCTGGTAACAGTCCGGGCTTTAAACTGAGACTGTAACGCACGATGCGCCGCATCGTTTTTGGCAACGACTAACAAGCCCGTCGTGTCCATATCCAGTCGATGAACAATCCCTGGACGAAATGCTTAGTCCGGTGAGTGTGGG
>CAZCYQ010000065.1:0-16466 GCA_964503085.1 uncultured Rhodothermaceae bacterium
TGATGTATCCCTGGACGATTTGCTTCGTCCGGTGCGTGTGGGAGTGTTGCATTCACATGATGCAAAACTGCATTAACCAGGGTCCCCGAATGCCTGCCTGCTCCCGGATGAACAGGCATTCGTGCCGACTTGTTGATTACGAGCACACTCTCATCCTCATATACCACATCAATGGGCAGTGCCTGTGGCAAGATCTGCGTTACCTGTACAACAGGTACTTTCCACCTGATCACTGCACCAGGCACAACCGGATAGGAAGGCCGTATTCTCACCTTACCATCAACGGTAACATTGCCAGCGCGGATTGCTTTCTGTGCCTGGCTTCGCGATCCTATATCCGGGATACAGGACAAGCTTACATCCAGGCGCTGGCTGGCATCCGCAACAAGCGTGTTTTCTTTCTGATCATCCATCTTCTAGGCGCACCTCCTGAACAGAATTCCACAGCTCGTATTTGAGCGTCTCTAATCCAAAACCGGTCACTGCGCTAATCAAAAACACCGTCTCGTTGGTTTCAAATTTGGCACGGGCACGCTCAAGACAATCCGCATAGTCTTCCTTGGGGATCAAATCTGCCTTGGACAACGCAATAAATCTACGCTTATCTGAGAGTTTGGGATCATAGTTGTTCAATTCCCGCATCAAGTCCACGAATTCAGCAAGAATGTCCTCTGATGTAACCGGGATTACAAACAGAAGCACCGCATTACGTTCA
Organism: uncultured Rhodothermaceae bacterium; assembly: GCA_964503085.1. Taxonomy (GTDB): domain Bacteria; phylum Bacteroidota; class Rhodothermia; order Rhodothermales; family Bin80; genus Bin80. The sequence continues at coordinate 716 of CAZCYQ010000065.1, forward strand.
ATATGTCTCAAAAAACGTAGCCCGAGTCCTTTGCCTTTGCTAGCCCCCGTGATAATACCGGGGATATCAGCAATGACAAACGATTCGTAGTCCTCTACCCTGACAACTCCGGGGCTTGGCACAAGCGTCGTGAATGGGTAGTCAGCTATCTTGGGGCGGGCAGAGGAAACCGAGGCCACCAGCGTACTTTTTCCCGCATTCGGAAACCCAACCAATCCGACATCGGCCAGCATCTTGAGTTCCAGTAAAACAGACTTTTCTTCGCCCGGCTCTCCGGGTTGAGCATATCGGGGTAACTGGCGTGTCGCAGACTTGAAAAAAGTATTTCCCTTGCCACCCCGCCCCCCTTCAACTAGCATAAGTTGGTCACCGTGTGTCAGGACCTCTCCCAGGAGCGTGCCATCCTCAGACAACCGTGCCATAGTGCCGCAGGGTACGCGCAAAATCAGGTCCCGGCCATTTTTGCCCGCACGATTATTACCCTGCCCCGCTTCACCCCCGGGCGCTCGCTGATGTGGATTATAACGCAGATCTAAAAGCGTATAAAGATGTTTATCCGCCATTAAGATCACTGAACCACCCCGACCACCATTGCCGCCCGCTGGACCACCTTTAGGAACGTATTTTTCTCGCCGGAAAGCCACACAACCAGCGCCTCCGGGGCCGCTTCTTGCGTGAATAGTAACTTGATCTACAAATCGCATCAATAAAACCCGTTAATGAAGAAAGTAACGATCTACACCGACGGTAGTTGTGAAGGTAATCCTGGCAGAGGCGGCTGGGCCGCAATCCTTTGCTATAATAAAAAAGAACGCGTTGTTACGGGTGGGTCACCCCGAACCACAAACAATCGAATGGAAATAACTGCAGCACTCAAGGCGCTGCAGTTGCTAAAAGAGCCGTGTGCCGTGCAGCTTCACACGGACAGCCAATATCTCAGGCGCGCATTCACGGACGGATGGCTTAATCGCTGGCATTCCAACGGATGGTTGACTTCAAATAAGCAGCCGGTAAAAAATCAGGACCTGTGGAAGGACCTGTGGAGCGAAGCCCAAAAACATGAAGTTCGGTGGATCAAGGTCAAAGCCCACGCCAGCAACAAACTCAACAACCGTGCAGACGCATTGGCCGTGGCCGCGTGCCAGCGCGTTGCTCGCAAGCTAGAGTGAGAAATTTGGCAAGACAACGATTGGGCTGCATGAAACGCGATTTACACGATGTCCGGGCCGCCACATATCTGGAAGATGTAAAGGCATCTTCTTCATAACTCCCTGTTCGGGGAAGACGCAAATCAGATGCCGGAAACCAGGACTGGGTTATTCCCAGTCTTCAAATAGATCTAACTGCATCATATAATGATCTGTCTCGGAAGCTTGGTCATCCATGGAAATTGACTTTGAGCTTTGGCCGCTTCTAGCGGCCACCCGTGAAACCTGGTCGCCTTCATCCGCTACCTGCGGCTCAGGTTGAGGGAATGTAAACTTCTTGTATGCTTCCCCGATCATATCAAGTGTCCTCTGAGCATTCTCGCGAGACTTTCCCTCAGGGATCGTATTGAGTCGGCCATTCCATTTTTTGTACTCCAATCTAAGATGCATCCTTGTTCTTGCCTGATCCCAACTCGGATCAATTCCGAGCAATTCCTCCACCGGCACCTCAACCATAGGCTCAGCCACGAGGGCAACAGCATATTTATCTCGCACCTCCGCGAGTTCTTCCGGATAAAGCCCTGAACTGTTGCTTATCTCACGCAGAAGATGTAGCTGACTCGCATGAACAGCCCCATTAACAGCTATCAGCTCATAGCAGAGTTCAAGTGTCTCGCGCCAGAGTTCTTGATCTGCGCTGTTGCGCAGGTTCTTTAACAGCCGAGTCGTATTGATCCCATTCTCCCCCGCTCTATTGAGTGCACGCTTCATCATTCCCCTATAAGAACTTGATCGTTGTTTTTTACTCAGACCATCAAACTGAATTTCCGAGTTCCTAATCCACCAGAGTGTTTTTCTTTTGAGAATTCCAATTTCTTCAGAATTCAGCGATCCATCTGCGAACGCAACGGCAGCCGCTAACCTGATGATCATTGATTGAATTCTCCGGCGCTCTTTCGCAAGCCTGAAGTACCCCTCGTAGGGTAACATACACTTGAATTTGACTTCACCTACCCACATGACTCCTTCGTCTCCCTCAACAACCCTTCCAGCCTCTACGTATACGTTAGAATCCGTATTTATGAGTCGTACGATAGCCACGAGTTCCCTTTCCCCCCCATAAGGGCCCAACGAAGCATCTGGAACAAGGACCGCAGCGGGCCTCCAGTGACTAACCTTCTTGTTGTGCGGAAGAACCTCCCCAACATTCACACGTGATTCGTACACCAACGTACCCGGTTCCTGAAATTCGGTTTCGGCTGACAGAATGGGATGAAGGCCACCGTCTTCGCAATCAAATACGGACACTGAAAAATCAACATCCTCGTACAATGCACACTTCGGAAAGACCCCCTTTACATCAATTTTTTTGACGGTGTACCCATCTAGGCTCATAGTATGGACCCGAAGCCGCAGAGAACCCCTTTCCTGAGAATGTGACATTTTGTTATTCGCCTAATTGTTCGGGTTGAGTGATGGCGTCTCTATCAATTGTGCGTCTCGTATAATCTTCTTCAGGCGGCACCTTTCATGAGATCAACGGTGATCTCTTTCATTTCTCCTGATTCAACATCCTCGAAATGGCAATGCATAATTTGATTGACATCATACTTGTACGTAACGCGGATCTCCAGCCCAGGAGGCCTTTCTGGGGGCAATTCTAGTGTGCCCTCCCCAATGACTCTAACAAATTGCGAGTCTAAATTCGTCTCCTCATGATCACATTCAGTGATACTACACTCCACCTGCGTCTGATTATATATACTTGTGAAGTACGGCTCCGTCTTTGAACAGGGAATCGGCGTCCCCTTTCTGATAATGATTGAGTTTGTTAGTGCCATTCTACCCGAGTACTCGTCCTCTTCCAGAGCCTTGGTACCAAAATGTTTATTGGCCACGTCCTGCACAGTCAACTCGGCTGCCGAGACCTGTTGAAGTTTCGTGAGCACGTCCTGATCACTTCTATGACCAGCGTATAATGCAGCCCCCAACGCCACCACCTCATCTACATTGGCAATGCTCAGTGGTTCTTTGCCATAAACGCTCCGTACACACTGTTGAATCATGGGAATTCGTGTGCTGCCCCCAGCGAGAATTACGCCATCCAAAGCATGTGCTCCAAACCCTGCTCCATCAAGCGCATTCTCGCAACACAGGTAAATCTGCGTCACAAAATTGGAGATTCTTGATTCAAACTCCCCCCTCGTCACTTCTATGATTTGTCCCTTGACAAAAATACTAACTTTCTCCCGTCGTGATAGTGAGTGTTTCAGATCCTGGATTCTACGTAAGTCAAAGCCTTCATAACTCATACTCTTTGTGGAAATCTCTTCCCCCGTCACCATCTCATACTTTTCTTTCACCAAAATCTGCAACGCCTCATCAAAATCCATACCTCCTAACCTAGCAATACCGTCACTCCAAATCACATCTACGGATTTTCCATCAAATTCAGCAATAGTAATATCAAAGGTTCCACCTCCCAAGTCAAACACAGCATAAATTCCAGCTTGGTTCAGTTTGCCAGAATAGGCATAGTAAAGAGCGGCTGCAGTAGGTTCGTTAATGATATTAGCGAGTTCTAGTCCCGCTGCCTCGGCGGCACCAATGGTCGCCTGCCTGGCCTCATTACTAAAATTTGCTGGTACTGTGATCACAACTGGTGCAATAGGTCCTACAGCTTCTACGGCATAGGCCGCCAGAGATTTCAGAACATGACTACTCAATGCCACCGGGGTTAAACTGTGCGTGCCGATCAGATACTGCTTGGAGGTTCCCATTTCACGCTTAAAGCGCGCGGCGGAAGATTTTTGATCCATATCGTAATCTGCCGCCGACTGTCCCCAGGCATCAAATCCGACCCTCCACTCGTCATGTATGAGAGCAACACAAGAGGGCAAAAGATATTTTCCATCCTGATCCGGAACCATAACAGGCCTACCAAATTCGTCAAATTGGGCTACCGCCGAGTACGTTGTACCCAGGTCAATTCCTACGACCGATTTCATGGACTACTTTCAAGTTTAAATCTATAAATGGCAACACGTGCAGGAATCAGAACTTCTTTTTCCTTACCGCCCTGCATAACATAGCCTGGTTCCAGAATTTCAGCGATCCGGCAATCATCCTCGCGGATGTTAGTGGTCAATATCTTTGGATATTCTGCAACTCCGAACGCTGAACGATAATCACTTCCTATCTCTGGACTAAATGGCTGCACATCACATTCCAGCAAGGCATCCTCCAAAAGGGAATGAATAGATTCCAGGTCATTTGAGGAATCCTCTGCATGCTTCATGAAATACTGCACTGCCTGATCTACTCGAATGAAGCGAGCGACAAATTTACTAAATACCGCGTTATCATAGCCTCGCCTCAGGCGTTTGATCTCTTGGTCTCGTTCGTCTAGTGCACCGCGCAAGCTCTTGAGGGCCGAAGAGAAATTCTTGGCGGTTTCATTCTGATCATAATACTGCTGAGTTAGGGTTAACATAGAATCGGTCGTCTCCGTCAATTCACCCAGCCGCCGTTCAATGGTCATCAATGGATCTGTCATCTGATCGATTTCGTCAAGATCCGTCCCAGCTTTCTTGGCTCTTCTAGTTTTTGCTAAAACTGCGACCAAGGCTATACCTGCCCAAAGGGTCCCTAGCACACCGAAACCTATAACAAGCCAAAGGGGGAGAGGTACCTGTCGTCCTGGACCACTGTCAGGAGAAACCGTTTCAAGATCGCTACATATTCCGAGCCCGATCACCGTAGGAACCTCCTCCAGCCACAATTGTGCTGTCGTGGTAGTTGGAATACAAAGTTCAGTCTCGGCTGCCGAAAAAACCTTGAGACCCCCAAGTAGAAAAAGCCCTTCAGGAATGGCCCTACGCAGTGGATTTCCGTCCACACTCAAGAGCTCAAGCCTAGTCAATGAACCTAGTTCGGGAGGCAGGAACCCGTCAAGGTGATTCCGATCAAGTTGCAGCATACGAATATATCCACCCTCCACGGAAACACCATACCATTCCCCTACTGTTTTCGCCTTTGCTCGGCTTTCAAAATTCCAACCGGTTCTATTAATCCACGTGTCGCCGCTCGTTGCCCCAAATAGCTTCTCGAGTGCGTCCCATTCTTCTGCTAGCAAACAGGCATATTCTGAAATCTTTAGCCCCCATTCAGGGTCTTCATCTATCTTTAAATTCGTTTGATCAACGCAGAGACCTGTTTCTCCGAGATAGAAATCAATCAATGTTGCTCGTTCCGAATCCGACAAGTTGATTACTCCTGACAGATCTGGATTTTCTCCGAGCCACAGCCACCCCAAATTTGGAAGCCGTATGATGCCTTCGGGAATTGAACCGGATAACTGATTTGCATGCAGCCATAAGCCCCGTAATTCCTGTAACTTCTCCAAGCTTTCTGGCACGACACCTTGCAGTTGGTTCCCACGAAGATTCAGGTATTCAAGCTGAATTAATTCCCCGAGTCCATCAGGTATCTGACCGGTTAGACGATTCTTTTGGAGACGAAGCTTGACAAGCGCCGTGAGCTCCTTGATCCATGGTCCGATTGGCCCAGAAATTTCATTTTGCTTGAGATCAAGGATCTGGAGACTCGAGAGAGAACCCAATTCAACTGGAAGGTATCCAGTTAATCCATTGTCAGAAAGATCTAATTCGACAACTCGCCCATCTGAAAGCGTTACACCATACCATTCAGCCAAACTATCTGGCGCGGGAGGGTATTCGCGATTTACGTTCCAACCCGAATTGTTTTTCCAGTTCTCACCACCGGTAGCAGTATATAGCGCTTTCAGACCCTCCCAATCAGATTCAGTTGAACTCCCTTCAATTCGTTGCGCACTTGTATGGGGGATTGCAATAAAACAGAGGAGAAGCACTACACACCCTATCAAACTCGTTAATTTCCGTGCTGATTTTCCTCCCATAAACAATAATGATACTCCGAATTTTGTTGGTGTTTGAAACCGCCATATGCTCACGGACAACATAGCACTTGAATTGATCTTAGATATACTTGCAATATATCTTAGGGTATGATTGCCGACCAAAGATATAAAACCAGCAACCAAAATGACCAAAAATCCCAAAGCCGATAAGTTATTTAGCAACGCCAAAAACTGGGTGGGAGAAGCGAATTTGCTGAGAGAGATCCTCCTGGAATGCGATCTGACCGAGGAGATCAAGTGGAGAAGCCCGTGCTATATTCATAACGGAAAGAATATTTGCATCATCCAAAGAATGGCCGGCTTCCTCTCACTACTGTTCTTCAAGGGTGCACTACTGAAAGATCCCGATGACCTTCTCGAACCCCAGGGACCTCATTCAAGAGTTGGGTACCGGATGCGCTTCACCAACGTTGAGGATGTCCTGACCGCGGCAAAAAGCATCAAGGCCTATGTTCAGGAGGCAATTGAGATTGAACAAGCCGGTTTGAAAGTAGAACCGCAGAACGACTTTAAATACCCCGGAGAACTTGTCGAAAAGTTTGACGCAGACCCAGATTTCCGAAGTGCCTTCAATAACCTTTCACCTGGGCGACAACGTGGTTACATTATGCATTTCTCCAATGCCAAAAAGTCCGAAACACGCGCCGCACGCATTGAAAGATTCCGGCAAAAAATCTTTGACGGGAAAGGACTACTTGAACGGTGACCCGTCGCAATCCTTGAAAGTCATTTGATTGGCGCCCGCGACCTCGCAATTATTTAGCATCTCCACCTATGTCCTGCCAAAGGGAGGTGGTCATGTGAAGGTCGCCGAGGATCGTAAGGAACGCCGCGGGAAGGATGTTCGTGTAGAAGCCGTTCATCGTGCGCAAAGCTGCAGACGTACACGAATGCAGATCATTAGGGTGGCTGGGTCAAGAAGCGCAACAAGACGATCTACGGCTATAAGAAACACATCGGGTCGGACAAGGCGAGGAGGATTGTGGGGGTGCATACCGCGTCGGCGAGCGCACATGACAGTAAGAGCTTAGTGCCTGTTGTCAAGAGGGTACGTACGAAGCACCGCCTGGAAGCATTGGCGGACAAGGGGCATAAAAGTAGAACGAATGATGAATATTTAACTGCGTATAGTGGCCCGTCACGCATCATGCACAAGGGGCTATCTTAACCGCCCAACGAGTGCTGCCCAATCTGCGGAGAACGGCTAGAGCCATCGCAAGCGTTGGGTAGTGGAACGATCCTTTGGCTATATGAAGCGGTGGCCTGGCTCGGGAAGTATGCATTTGAAAGGACCGCAGAAGGTGTGTGCAGCACACGATTTGAAACGATTCCCTAGGATCGCCGCGTCAATAGGATAAAGTCAGAGGATAAAAGGAAGCTTATGCCTCCCCTAAGAGCTGTTCAGGCAGCGGTAACGGCGGAATCGCCCCCAATTCTTCGCATAAATCAATCTTGTTCTTGAACTACTCTTCTCCACAATGTGAGCACTCTTATCAGCGGTCTCATGATGTTCAGGCCGCCACATACCCGGAAGGTGTGACAGCACCCTCCACTTTAACAAAGATGTATAAACAGTCAGCAAAATGACCAAAAACCCCCAGGTCAACAAATTATTCAGTAACGCCAAAAACTGGGTGGCAGAAGCAAATTTGCTGAGAGAGATCCTTCTGGAATGCAATCTTACCGAGGAGATGAAATGGAGAAGCCCGTGCTACACGTATAACGGCCAGAATATTTGCATCATCCAGAGAATGGCCAGCTTCCTCTCACTCCTGTTCTTCAAGTGTGTACTACTGAAAGATCCCGACGACCTTCTCGAACCACAGGGAATTCATTCAAGGGCCGGATACCTGATATGCTTTTCAAACGCTGAGGACATCCTGACTGCGGCACAAAGCATCAAGGCCTATGTCGAAGAGGCAATCGAAATTGAAAAAACCGCCTTATAGTGGAACTACAGAACGAATTCAAATACCCCGAAGAACTTGGCGAAACGTTTCACGCAGACCCTGATTATCGAACTGCCTTCAATAAACTTTCACCCGGGCGACAGCGCGGTTACATTATGCACTTCTCCGATGCTAAGCGATCAAAGACACGCACCGCACGAATCGAAAGATGCCGGCAAAACATCTTAGACGGCAAAGGACTACGTGAGCGGTAGCCTGTAGCTACCCTGACGGTCATTTGATTTGTACCCGCTGCCTTGCAATCATCTGGGATTTCCACTTATGTCCTGCCGATATGATTCGCTCAAACTGCATTATGCGGAATAAATACGATCTTGGATACGTCTACTCTTGGATGCGCACTTATTGTTTGGCTCTCTCTAGGATGATATCCTTGTTACCGCAATGTTGAAATCTGCGGACTTTTGTGGTCAACTTTACTTGTGCAACACAGGCCTCGGTTTAACTTGACAGTGGTGCTTTGATGTACTGTTTCGTAACCGACTAGGAAAGAAAGAGTACAACTGCGCTAGTTTGACGTTATACCTCCAAATAATCTAACCGCGACAGCCTTTTTGAATGCAATTTGCATTGACAATCTTTGTGCTGGGAACAGCACTATATGTGCCAACCGATACGCCCTGCCCCGAGGATTGTGTCCTTTCGGCATCGTACGCATCCGAGGAGATCAATATAGATGGCATACTTGATGAAGAAGCGTGGCTGAGTGCCGCTGTGGCTACAAACTTTACGCAATACTCGCCCAACGAGGGAGAACCCGCCACGCAACAGACCGAGGTTCGCATTCTCTACGGGCAAAGCCAGCTTTTTATCAGCGCAACTCTTCGTGATACCGAACCCGAGGGGATCCGACGCGTCCTTGGCCGTCGGGATGAATTCAACCAGGCAGATTGGTTCATTGCGTCCATTGATTCCTATTTCGACCGAAAAACAGCGTATAATTTTGCTGTGAACGCCGCCGGAGTGCAGGCGGATGGAGTCTATACCGGGAACCGATTTCGCGGGGGTGGTGGGTTTGACTTCGACACCTCCTGGAATGCAGTATGGAAGAGTGCGGTCCGCCGCACCGAGGAGGGATGGATTGTAGAGATGCGCATACCGTTTACCATGCTCCGCTTCTCTGATACACCAAACCAGCGTTGGGGTATCAATTTCAGACGTGTAATTCCTCGCCTTGGAGAAGTATCCGACTGGGTTCTGATTCCGAGAGCAGAAAGAAGCAGCGGTACGGTTGCCCAATATGGTACCTTAGAAGGTATCATAGAAATTCGGCCCCGTCGTAACATACAGGTTACTCCATACACCGTGGGCAATTCCACCCGCGATTCGGAAGCTGGATCTTCCTCTTTTTCAGGAGATGTCGGGGCCGACTTTAAGGTCGGACTCTCGTCCAACATTACCCTTGATGCAACCATCAACCCAGATTTTGGGCAGGTTGAAGCGGATCCGGCAGAACTGAACCTAACAGCTTTCGAGACCTTCTTCCCCGAAAAGCGTCCATTCTTTACTGAAGGGATCGCCGTGTTCAACTATGACGTCGTACGGGGTGGTTCACTCTTGTATACGCGGCGCATCGGCTCACGGGCCCCTGTACTGGGCGCAACCAAACTCTCCGGGCGGACCGAGAGGGGTCTTGATTTTGGATTCTTCGGAGCCTCCACCGGAGATAATTTTAATCCAGAGAATCATTACGGGGTTGGCCGCGTGCTCCAGCGGCTTGGAAGTCTTTCCAGTTTTGGCGGCATCGCGACGTTTTACGATGATAATCGGGGTGGCCGAAGTTATACGGGTGGCGCAGACTGGGATATCCGATTTGCAGATAACCGGTATAGTTTGTCGGGACAGTTGAGTGCTGCACATCGCGTGCGCGATGATGATCTGGAACAGGGCTTTGCATTAACGGCAAGTCTGGATCGACAGCGTAGCATATGGAATTACTCTGCTGACCTTGCTGTTATCAGCAACGGGTATAACCCGAATGACATTGGACGCCTGCGTCAGGATAATTACGTCAATTTATCCGGAGGCGTATTCCATCAAGTCAACGCAGGTCAACCATTTGGGCCGTTCCGACGTGCTTCCTTCTTCGTCTTCGGGGGAGGCGGTTTCTCGTACGACAAGCAACTCCATGATGGTATAGGCATTTTCTTTCGCTCTGACTGGACAACACACGGTTACAGCGAGATAGAACTTGGCATTCAATCCGACTATCTGTTTGGCGGCTACAACGAGTTCGAAACAAGAGGCCTGGATGCACGGGCACGCCCGCGGGAATACGAATTTGAAATCGGTTACACCACTGATACCCGCCGCGAATGGATGCTCCAGCCTGAACTCCAGACTGTGATCTACGGAGACGGAGGGCGGGCGCTCGGTTCCAGCCTAGAACTTGAATGGGTTGCAACTCCGAAGCTGAACTTATCGCTGGAGGTTGGCCTTGAGCGTGAATTCAATACCACCGAATGGGCGGCAAATGAAGCATTCTCGCTAATTGCGGATTCGCAGGAAGAATCCTTTTGGCAAATTGGTGAAGACAGTGGCACGGAACCATCAGACATAGAGACCTGGCGGCCGATGGCCTCTGATGCTACACTAAATAATATCTTGTCTGAGCGGACGCCCTGGGACCAGGAAAGCAACCATTTTGTCCCGGTATATGGCCACCGAAATACACGTGCCGCCGATATCACAGTACGTACCGGCATCACACTCTCCCCCACCCTAGCTATTCAGTTCTACGGCCAACTCTTTGCGGCTCGTGGGCAATACGATGACTTTTCGCTTCTCCAAGATCGAGATACACTCGTACCTATTGCAGCCTGGCCGAAGCAGTACGACTTTGCTTTCAGTCGATTCCAGACGAATACGGTGCTGCGCTGGGAATACCGCCCGGGATCTGTACTGTATCTAGTTTGGACGCAGTCCCGCTCGGGTAGGGATGACGCGGATATATTCAATGTAGTGGGGGACTCCCCTTTCGACCAGTCAACCTCAAGCCAGCTGACAGACACATTTGATCTGCCTCCCGTAAATGTGCTTCTCATCAAGTTCAGCTATAAATTTCTCAACTGATTTCCGTTGACCTGTTTCATCAGCATAATAGCTTACTGATCGCACGCGAAAAATCAGGGCTCGGCCTGGAAAGTCGTATTGCGCGTTTTCGCCAGAGGTTGGCCTGAGTGTGGATTTAGTATAACCGAATAGGCGGCAATAGCTCCTCTCGTAGACTGTAGATACGTGACAAAGACATTTTCGCAGCCGGAGAAGAGCGTGGGCGGAGACATCAAACGGAGAAACCTCCGCAGCCAAATTCCCACTTGGCACATCCTGCAACATTCTGTCTGAGCGCACGCCATCTGGCCTAAGAAAGCAACCAATTAGCCCCGACGTATGGTTACAGGGGTATCCGCGCGGTCAATATCACGTTGCATACCGGCATCGCATGCTCCCCCAACCGACTATTCTATCCTGCGGACTACTTTTTGCAACTCGTAGCCAATGCGATGACTCTTTGGAGTGTCATTGAACAAGCTAACTTCCCAGACTCTGGACGTCTTTCACCGTGGAAGATTGTCCGAATCCCTTCATCTCTTGATCATTCGGCTGGTTCAATGCGAACGGTATAATCTTCCATAACCACATTCGCAAGGAGTTTGTCACAAGCGGAACGTACCGCTACCTCGGCATCTTCCTTCGTATCTGCAGAAACCTGCAACTCCATGTACTTCCCAATACGAACGGACTTTATCTGATCAAAGCCCAGATTCTGCAACGCATGATGTGTGGCCTTTCCCTGTGGATCCAATATGGCCGGGCGCAGCGTAACTGTAATAAATGCTGTGTACATACTATTTGGTTTGAGTGTTTGGTGTAGATTCGTCAGATCCTATTACTCGCTGTCGTTATCTGGGCAAGTTTACCAATGTTCGAATAGACCGTATTGTTGCGCGTGTAAGCCCGACCAGAATATAAACCAAGAGCGTCAACAATAATCCCGAATAAGGGATAAACAGGATAGCCAGCACCGATAACAAGTAAGCACCGGAAGCGACGGGATACTGGTGCAAGTAGTCAAATGAAATCCTTGGAACTCCGTCAAAACGAATGACGGATACCATCAACAAAGAAAGAACGACTACAATGGGGATCATTGATGCCGTATCCAGTAAACCTGCCCTTAATAACCAGGCCTCCTGATCAATATTGAGCACAATCGCTATTATACAGTACGCCTGAACCGGAACCGGTAATCCCTCAAAATCAAGTTTCTTCTCCTCAGAAAACAGCACATTGAACCGGGCCAGACGCACAGCGCAACACATGACCGGCAAGGCGCTTATGATTAATCCCAGTGTCCCGCTTTCTTCCAGCATTCGTGCATAAATCAAGTAGGACGGAGCCACACCAAACGAGACGACATCACATAAAGAATCCAACTCTGCACCAAATAGGCTCTGCCCACGTGTCAAGCGCGCAGTCATCCCATCAAGCAAATCAAACAGGCCCGCCAGAATAATCAGATAGCAGGCATATACAAACTGCGATTGATGTATCTGGGTGATTGCTACAAACCCACAGAACAGGTTCATGAGCGTGAAAAACGACGGAACCGCCACGCGCGCCTTATTGCCAGCCCCTCTTCTCTGTCGAAAACCACCTGTGCGGCCAGATAATAAACGCCGGGGAGAAGCAATAGTGTTTTTATTGTCCATCGGTGGTCTGCTTCGCGGCATCTAGTGTATCTGGAATGCCCGTTTGTGTGCAAATATGTTCATTGGAAGTAACCGCTCCAAGCACACTTACACCGGCACGAACTCGCTCACCAACCTGCACTTCAAGCACCGTATCTGCAGCTGTCAATACATCCATTCGAGACCCAAATCGAATCAACCCGAACCGTTCTCCTGCCTGAACCTGATCTCCACACGCAAGCCTGTACACAATACGACGCGCCAAACTACCCGCAATTTGCTTAAATAAAATCCTTTGGCCGGAGTCATGTACTAAGCCTATTTGGGACTGTTCATTCAACGTAGATGCCTTAGGATGCCAGGCCACGCGAAACTCTCCCGGCTTATACGCTACGTAATTTATGGTGCCACTAATCGGAACACGATTAACGTGAACATCAAGAACCGAAAGGAAAATCGAAATCCTCCAGGCCGGGCCCTTTATAAACAGCGGCTCATACTCCCGTACAATCTCGACTATTTTACCATCTGCCGGCGCCAGGATCAGTGATTCGAAATCAGGCGGGGGTGTACGCTCTGGATCACGAAAGAAGTATGCAACAAAGAGGCCTGTGCCCGGAGCAAAGAGCGGGGTTAAACCAAGCTCAAGCCACCCCGGTACACCGGGAATGACGAGTGTCAGCCCGGCTAAGATCAATCCGATAACAAACGCAGCAGCAACGAAAGGCCATCCTTCCTGCGCAATCATAGCAACTCGCCCGGGATGAAATCCCCAAAACTTGTCAAACGCATGAACCCGAACCCTCTTCAATTGATCTAACCTACATCCCCACGCCCCTAAGATATTGCACTTCCCGTTGATCTGGCAGAATTGGAGGAACCAGCTACACTCCCGCAGACATAAAACATGTACAAGCTGTTGCCAAATGTTGCCCTGTTTCCCCAACTAGCCAGAACAAGTTTTAGCAATGAAAAATGTGCTGATATTGACAATTAAACTGCCCTTTAGTAGTTAATCCGCCAGAATCCCGGACGCGATTACGTCCAACTAGGACAACAATTTCGGTGGAACATGTATAACATCCTGCTAAGAGAACGGTACGACCTCGGGAATGAGCGGAAACCTATCTCATCAGACGACCAGTAATATTCGGGGATACAACCAAACCTGCTACCTGTAAATATTTGATTCCCTAACCTTTCCCTATGGGACGCGTCTCTTTTCATACACTTGGCTGCAAACTAAACTTTGCAGAAACCAGTAACCTCCGACGAGAATTTGAAGCACGAGGATATGAGACTGTGGATCAGCGAGACTCCTGTGACATTTCGGTAATCAATACCTGCTCAGTCACGGCAGAAGCGGATCGAAAATGCCGACAGATTATCCGCCGTATTCATCGACTGAACCCTCATGCATTCATCGTAGTGACTGGATGTTATGCACAGCTGCGCCCGCACGAAGTTGCCTCCATTGAGGGAGTCAGCGCGGTGCTTGGCAACGCAGAGAAAGCACGCATTTTTGATCTGATTGATGACTTCGTTCCAAAAGCGCATACGCAGATCAATGTTTCTTGTACGGGCACGCACACCTCTTTTGCACCTGCGCTTTTATCCGATGACCGCACGCGTGCGTTTTTGAAGATCCAAGATGGGTGTGACTACACCTGCTCATTCTGCACCATCCCTATGGCACGTGGCAAAAGCAGATCTGCCTCGCCCGATGAAATCGTCACGCAGGCTGAATCACTGGCACAACGCGGTGTAAAAGAGATCATTCTTACCGGCGTGAACATAGGCTTGTATGGCAAAGGCAGCCTGGATGAAAATGCCGGCCCACAGCTTCTTGATCTGCTCTGTCGACTAGCAAAAGTTGATGGGATACTTCGCTACCGTATATCTTCAATTGAGCCCAACTTGCTCACGAACGATATCATTGACTTTATTGCAGATACTCCGGTAATGGTGCCCCACTTTCACATACCTCTACAGAGTGGCAATGACAAGGTGCTCGGAGCAATGCGACGACGTTACCGTCGGGAAGTATACTCACATCGGGTAGATTACATTCGAGAACGTATGCCTGAGGCAAGTATTGGCGCAGATGTCATAGTAGGTTTTCCAGCAGAAACCGCCGAATATTTTACTGACACGCATACTTTCCTGGCAAATCTCCCGGTAACGTATCTGCATGTGTTCACGTACTCGGAGCGTCCAGACACGGCCTCTGTAAATCAGATACATCGCGCAGTCCCCCTGCCTGAACGCAGATTGCGCAATCGAACTCTGCGTGCGCTCTCTGACCGTAAGCGACATATATTCAGAGAGCAATTCCGTGGACAAATGCGCCCGGTTCTCTGGGAACGCAATGTAAAATCAGATACTATACAGGGCTATACGGACAACTATATTCGCGTTTCCCGCCCCTTTGACCGCGACCGCGTTGGATCGGTGGAAAATGTTACGCTAGGCAGCGCAGACGCACAATTTGTCCTTTGACTTACAGCCACTATCCTGCAGTGCGCTCGGTATAGAAGCCCGGCTTTCTATCTTTTCTGCTGTCAGTCAACATTCTCTTGGAGTCCCCAGCGTGTAAACCTTCATGCCCGATGTGGAACTAGCCTGAATTCCCAACCAAGATAGCAGAGTGCAGGTAGCGGGCCGAAATTCACCATATTTCGGCATATTTGTGTCTGTTTCTGATATAATTGTCACCATTAGTATTGTTCTTGTGTTTATAGTCACTATTACTTGTACAGTATAGAAAGCCCCCCGTCTCGCCTTCAAGAGCAACTTACTGCTCAGTTTTCATCACTTTTGCCGATATGAGCCCGCATTTCAAGGGATTGTTGCCCTGGATGCTTTGGGGTTGTTTTTCTCCCTTTTTATTATTAGTTTAGTGATTGTAATTACTAACCGCCATTGTCTAAATGACTGACCTCGCTGAACTCTTCCAAAAACCTACCTCCCGCCACCACAAAC